>CAVRAD010000023.1:0-50348 GCA_963718845.1 uncultured Acidobacteriota bacterium | reverse complement strand
AAAATAAGGGAGCATTTGGCAGGGGATAGGCGACAATTATATTGACCGACCGTAGCACCCATCCAGGATTGTCATCGTAATACAAAACCGCAGCATAGAATTGGAAATTCGCCAGAGCTCCGACCAGAGCTCAGTCACATGGGCTGGTTCTCAATAGCTTCTCACATATTCGGGCCATTGCAGCCTTGTTATGTTGTTCAGTTACAAGCATTTTGCGCGCTATATTCACAAGTATTTTATGCAGTGCAAAAACCGGCATATAGTGCATAAATAAGTCAATAAAATACACCATACTATAAATTTAGCTGTGTTCCTGATCGTGATGAATAAAATGCATTTGGAAGATTCCGCACAACGTTTTTGCCATTTCCTCGATTGTTACTCCACAACTCCTCACATCAGGATTTCTTCGGTTTCGGCGGGATGTAGAGAGGTTTGCCTGGATCATAATTGAAGGGCTGCGACTCCGCTTTAGTGGGCACCGACCTGCGTCTTAGATCTGCTATCCGCTTTTGGATTTCATCCATGGCTAACCCCGTTTCTGTTGCGATTTTCGATTTAGGTAACAAGACAGAATTCTGGGAGCGAGCATTTTTCTTATGCGATCCGCACTTTTGTGAATTTCGTGTTCTTTGCGAGCGAGCGCGTATGAAATCGTTCACCGTGCTACGCGGGTCTGAATATCACAACGCTCTGACAATATTCGTGCAATTTCCCGATAGGTTCGACCGCGTCGGAAGAGCTCAAGGATCAGCTCGGCAATATGGCTCCAATCGGGATCGACACGGCTTTGGGGGAAGAGAATCAAGAATTGCCTTTAAATGCATTGTTGTTTGTCATTGTTCTCCCCGCTCGGAGGGCAGATCAATAGTAGTACCTGCGGCCGGACAAAGGCCGGACAGCCTCCGGACAAATGCCGGACAAGGCCCGGACAGGGAGCGCGAAGTATCGATCCGCGCAACCCTAAGGCGAAGCCTTAGGGATGGTGTCTTCTCAATAAGAATTGGGGTTGGCCAAATGAAATCCATTTTCGATGGGCTCCTTATGCCTGATCCTGACTCGATTTTCTCAACGGAGATTTCACGAATGAATGGACCGGCTCCGGTAGTAAATCTATCCGGCCTGACGGGCTCCTGGATCAACGCTAATCCATGAGCGGAAATGGCGGCAAGCAGTGCGTTCAGATTGCTGCCTTTCACGAGGACATCGTGGGTTGCGAAGGTAAGGCGCACCTCATCATTGCCTCCCTCTGCATAGAGAAACTGGCTCCAGGGCAAAACATAGGTTTGTTTCTGCATAATTACTTGCAGGGCGAGTGGGCGGTCCAACTGGGTCCGATGTGCAGGGTTCGATCATCGCTGATCCCGTGGTCATGTGCTCGCTCCATTCTGGGTTGTTTTCACCAAATGTTGAAGAGGCAGCTCTCTCCTTATTATCAAGAACATATACATGGCTGCGCGTTTAGCCATCTGCCGCGCAGTTGCCAGGCCACGATGGATGCCTCGGCCAAATCCCAGGCTTTGTTTTCCTGGCCAACTCAGAGGCAGATTGCCTTGCTGCGGATCGTGCAACCGATTCGCGCAGCAATTGTTTGTCTCCAGTAAAAACCAGCACGCTTTTTCTTCCTCGGGAGGCCGCTACATAAAACAACTCCTTCCGCATGCCGTCGGCTGAAATGATGACCGAATCAACCGACTTCCCTTGGCTGCGATGCAGCCGTCACCGCATATCCATGAGTGAATTGTCTGAAATTTGCGGGGCAGGATGCGGCCGTCCTTAAGATGAATCCTGCCTTTGGAATCAACATGCGAGACTGTGACGATTTCGCCGTTAGTGCTGCGGAATCCTTGCGTCCGGAAATTTGCGTTCAGCATAAGCTTGTCGGCGGATGCGACTTCGATGTCCTTGCGTTCAAACACATCGAAGCTTTTGCCTGCCTGGCGGTAAGCAGTTTGGGTCCGGCCAAGTTCATTGCGAACTGATCAGGCGTTTATTCTCAACCTGAATCACCTCAACGGTTTCATTTTTTTGGATGCCCTTAACGGCTCGATGAAATCCGAGCAACTGCCCAGGACGGAAGTTTCTATTTCGCTCTTTTGGGCGGTGGTCCAGTTCAGAGAAACATCTCTGTCAGCTGGGCGCTCTTCGCCAAGTTCGCCAGCCTTTTTCCGGGCTGAGCGGATTGCTTCCGTAACGCGGTCAATTTCCTCGTGGGTTGCAGCAAACCACCAAAGCATTCTGCGGCTTTGACTCTATATAAGCCTGTGCAATTGCCTGGGGCCGATCCAGGAAGGGGATTTCACGAACCGCTCCAATCTCATCCAGTTTTTCAAAACCGCTGTTCGGGATTTCGCCTCAATTCCTGAATTGCTTCGCGATAGCTGCTTGCCGTCTGTCGTTGAACTTGCGTGAGAGAAGTGCTTTTGAGCCTCGATTCCTTCTCCAGGATCCGCAGTGCATCACAGGCTTCAACACTCTGGATCTGGTGCGTGTCTCCGCTAAACACAATCCGAGCGGAGTTCTTCTCGGCAAGACGCAGCAATTCCCACATCTGGCGCCCGGAGACCATTCCGGCTTCATCAACAATCAAGTACCGTGTTCTGTATTCCTGCCTGGATCTTCTGATCCTGCAAAAGCCGCTCAATGGTTATCGCGTCCTTGAATCCAACTTTCTGCAATTCCTCAACAGCGCTGACCGTAGGGGCAATGGCAAGAACCTCTCGACCGGCTTCTTGAAGCCCTCGATGCAGTTCCCGCAGAGTGGCAGTTTTGCCGGTCCCGGCAGCGCCCGTTATATTCACGGCTCTGTCGCGAGATCCCAGTACAAACTCAACTGCATGCTTCTGTTCAGGATTCAAACGGTCGGAAATTATAAATCTGTTACTTCCACCCAGATGGCTCAAAGCCACCAATTCCGCGATTGATGGACTCGATTATCTCCCGCTCACGCTTCAGGCTGGCTGTTGTTGCTATTTCATTTCCGTTACGAAGAATGGTCCCGGCTGATTCCTGCAGAGAAAGGCTGGCCTTCAACTGTTTATGGCTGATCCTTCCACGTCCGTGGCGGAGGGCTTCGGTAAGAACCTCGTGATCCTGACATACAGAAACCCTCTCAAAGATGTGCTCCTGGGCATATGCTAAGGATGGTGCAGCAGATTCCGGAGTAATTGTCACCTCACCTTTATGGTGCAATTCTGTAAGCAAACGAGCTTCATCCGGATTCAGACGTTCACGCTGGCGTGCATGAACTTCACTGGTTGAGATCTCGATCAGCTTATCCGCCCGGGACTCCCGGACCAGCACAGCCACTTCATTGTCAGTTGGGTTGCGGCCGTTTGTGGCAGTGAACTGCTCAATGGCTTCATCGCGCTGCCGGCTGCGTTGGCTGTATTTCTCCAAAAGTTCTTCAGGAATGCCCCGGATCTCGAAGCCGCAATCCCGCCCTTTGGAGTCACGATGATTCTCAATTTCGTACCCAAGCCGGCGCACCTGGCAGGCCAGGGCATTTCGGTACACCTCCGACAGATAAGCCCTCCTCTCGTAGATTCCGGAGGCCTGCAGGGCTTTCCAGCGGCCTTCTGTACCGTCATAGGTCAGGTTAGCCGCCACGGCATGAGTGTGAATCTGTGGATCAAGTTCCCGGCTGGTATCGTGGGGATAAACGGCTATCACAAGATTGCCCGTTATCCGGTCATCCTGGACACCTCCCTGCCTCACGCGAGTGGCTGCATTCGCTTCAAGCTCATGAAGGGCTTCATTCACAGCCTCTTCATGAGCCTGCAAAAGCCGTTTGTCGCCACCCAGCGTAGCCATAATCGAAACCGATTTTGGCGCCGAGATCGTAAAATCATAAAGATTCCTTCCCTTTGATTGAGTCGTTCCGTCTGGCGATGTGCGGTCGGCGCTCTGCCGTTGCCGTAAAAACTCGCCTGTCTCCGGATGGCAGGCCTGCCGCAAGAACTCAAATTCCTTGATTTTCACTTCTCCGCTGAGTCCCAGCAGTTCGGCTCCGCGTCCACGCCATTGACCTTTATGCCGATATCGGCATAAAGGTCATAATGCCGAAACCCGGATTATGCCGCGCCGATCGCGTATTTGGCCGGAAAGGCGCACGGATCGACGCGGCCATGCGGCATAATCAGAGTGATTCCAGGAACGCAAGTAAACGGTCATCGGGGCGATATCGGCCAGGTGCCGGAACTGTGTCAGCCATGCGAGCTAATGCTTTTTCTTTGAGACGAAGATCCGCATGCATGTACACCTGTGTTGTCTCAACTGCTTCGTGCCCGAGCCAGAGTGCGATCACCGTTGGATCTACGCCATTATGAAGAAGCGACATGGCGGTGCTGTGCCGGCTATGTCTTGCAAGACATAGCCGCCATTCCGCGGCCAGCCTGATCAACAATCGGACTGGCAATCTGAAATTAGCACAAAACCTGCTCGGCCATTCAAACCTCAGCACGACGGCTGACTTGTACACGCACACATCGACCGAAGCGCAGAGAGAGGCTTCCGAGGTCTTGGAGAAGGCAGTTTTCGGTAATCTGTTCCCAATTTGTTCCAAAAATGGACTGGGAACAGTTCAGTGAAAAATTAGCAGGAAATGAGAAATTCGTAAGCAGCTTATTATGAATGGTTTCGGGAAGAAAGGATGGTCGGGGCGAGAGGATTCGAACCTCCGACCTTACGGTCCCGAACCGTACGCGCTACCAAACTGCGCTACGCCCCGACAGGAAGTGCAAATCCTAGCTTAATTTGCCTGTGCGATCAAGGATGATCAAATCGCGAAATCACTTTGAGGAAAAAAACGCGGCCGCCTCGCGCATCAACGATTGAGCGGCGCATAATCTGTCTGGTCGCGCTGCAGCGGCGTGATTGAAACGTAGTGCTCCATAATTGCGCTGTGGTCGGACATGAGCTCAGTCTTGTCCCGGCAGCCGGACTCGGAGGCACCGCACCGTAGTCCTCCGCTCGGTCCAGCGCATTGAAATGCGGAGTATGCTCCGCACAACCCTGCCTTGTGATCTTCATTCCTTTGATTTTGCGGATGGGAATATTCACATTGAGGCAGATCTCACCGCTCAGCCCGTTGCGCAGTATGGCTTCTACCATCCCCCTGGCAAACTCGGCCCCTTCCTTGAAACGGATCGGCTTGTCGTCATAGGCCTGGGAGATGGCGATCGAGGGCACGCCATGATGCGCCGCCTCGCGCGCCGCAGCTACTGTTCCGGAATACATGATGTCGTCACCCAGATTGGCGCCGTGATTGATGCCGGAGATCACCAGGTCCGGAGGCTGTACAAACAGGTGCCGCAATGCAAAAATCACGCAATCGGCGGGAGTCCCGTTGATGACGTAGTGATCGGCGCTGACTTCTTTGAGATGGAGTTGCGTGCGGAGGGTTAATCGCGTGACTGGCGGCGCTTCGTTCCTGATCCGGCGCCACAACCACGAGGTGCGCAAGATCCTTTAGGGCCTTTTCCAAGGTCTTCAGCCCTTCGGCTACGATCCCGTCATCATTGGTAAGAAGAATAACTGTCACAATAAAAGAAATATGGTCGGGACGAGTGGATTTGAACCACCGACCACACGCACCCCAAGCGTGTGCGCTACCAGGCTGCGCTACGTCCCGACCGCAGAATCGAACAGTATCACCCGCGCGACAACAAAGTCAATATCTTCTCAAGTTCCAGCCTGACAGCCTGCAGACGGTCCAAAGGCGGAGTCTCATTTGTTTCAGGCTTGGGATTTTCAGCAGTATTTGCGGGAGATTCCGGCTCATCGGCACCCGCACCGAGACGCTTGCGCGCGCCGGAGATCGTAAATCCCTCATCATACAGAAGCTTCTTGATGCGCAGGAGCAGTTCAATATCCTTCGGCCGGTACGTACGCTGCCCGGTCTTACTCTTGGGCGGCGCCAAAGCCGGGAACTCCGACTCCCAGAAGCGCAGGACATGCGCCTCCACGCCGACTATCTCGCATGCTTCCCTGATTTTGTAATAAAGCTTCGTTCGGAACGAACGACATGGCAATCAGATCGTTTCCAGATACTTAGATGGTTTGAATTTTACCGCATTCCTGCCGGGAATGATGATCGGCTCTCCGGTCTGAGGATTCACGCCTTTTTTATCCTTCCGCCGCATAACGCTAAAACAACCGAAACCGCTGATCAGTACCTTTTCTCCGCCCACAAGACGCTTCTTAATAATTTCGAGCATCAAATCCACAATCTTCTGGGAATCAGCGTAAGACAATCCACCATGAGTTTCATACACTTTTTTGCTGAGATCGTTTTTATTCATTTTTTTTCAGTCTTTGAGCCATGGGGTTTGGGAGGTTTCAACCGCTGATGGATTCGAATCGGCGTCGCGAAAAAGCCGAACTGCTCGCGCAGTCGATTCACAAGATATCGTTCGGTCGAAAAATGCAGGCGCTCGCGGCCCGCGACAAAAACCACGAATGTCGGAGGATTGATGCTCGCCTGCGTAATATAGCGGATCCCCAGCTTCTGGTTTGGATCCTGCGCCGCAAAGTCACTTTCCAGATCGCGGACAAACAGATTGTTGAGTGTTCCGGTCGAAATCCGCACATGGCGCGCCTCGTGCGCCTGACGGATCACGTCGAACAGCTTCGACACACGCTGCCCCGTGAGAGCCGAGACGCTGATAATCGGGGCATACGCCAGGTATTTCATCCGGCGATGAATCGAATCGGTGACAGTTTCGAGTGTGTGCGTATCTTTTTCGACCAGGTCCCACTTATTGAGAACGACAATGATGGAACAGCCCGATTCCGACGCATAGCCGCCGATTCCCGCATCCTGCTTGGTAATTCCCTCTTCGGCATCCAGCAGCAGCAGCGCGACATCGGCCTTCACCAGGCTTTTTTGCGCCATTACGACGCTGATCTTTTCGGCCAGCCCTTCCGTCTTGCCTTTGCGCCGGATCCCGGCCGTATCGATAAGGCGGTAGCGCACGCCCGTCATGCTCCACGAGCGTGTCGACGGCGTCCCGCGTCGTTCCCGGCACATCGGTAACGATCGAGCGCTCGAAGCCCAGAAGCTGGTTCACCAGCGAAGACTTGCCGACATTGGGCCGGCCGACCACTGCGACGGAGATCTCTTTCTCCTCCCCGGCGTCCGCTGCGAGCGGCTCTTCCGTGACCCGCTCGGCAATCGCATCGAGAAGGTCCGCCATCCCAAGACTGTGCTCGGCTGAAATCGCAAAGACATGCTCCATGCCGAATTTATAGAAAGACGCGGCATGCATCTCGAGCTCGGGAGCATCAATCTTGTTTACGATCGTCCAGACGGGCTTCCCGCTCTTCCTGAGCATCGGTAAAAGCCGCTCGTCCAGCGGAGTGATCCCGGCCCTCCCGTCCACCACCATCAGCACCAGTTGCGATTCGGAAAGACCCGTTTCGGCCTGATTGAGAATCTGCTCCGGAATTATCTCGCGCGTATCCGGCATCAAACCGCCGGTATCCAGGAATGAAATGGATTTGTTATTCCATTCCACCGAGCCATAGATGAGGTCCCGCGTAATCCCGGGCTCATCGCCCACGATCGATTTCCGGAAACCGCACAGCTTGTTGAATAGCGTGGATTTTCCAACATTCGGTCTGCCAACAATCGCAACTTGAAACATAATTGATTCGAGATTCCTGATTCCAGATTCGAAATTCGAGATTGGGAACTAATCTGGAATCTCGGAATCTGGAATCTGGTAGTCCTCCAGTAGTAACCGTCTGCATCCATATAGCAGGCATCCCCGGTATGCAGCCAACCTTCTCTGAGCACCCGCGCTGTCGCTTCCGGATCCTTGTAGTATTCCTTCATCACGTTGGGCCCGCGCACGGCAATTTCTCCCGGGATTCCGGGAGGCAGTTCCCTGCCCTGCGCATCCATAATGGCACATTCCTGTCCCGGCAGCGGAAACCCAAGAGAACCGGGGCGGCGCACGCCGGTATACGGATTCGCACAAATCAAGCATGTGGCTTCCGCCCTATTATAAACCTCGGCTACAAGGGCATCGTGCCGGTTCTGAAATGCCACCAGAGCTCCGTTGCCAGCCGGTCCCGAATAGCAGATGGCAAGGCGCAGCGAAGAGAGATCCGTGACCGAGAATGACTTTGATTCCGAAATCGCCTTTAAGAAATTCCGGCGTTCCGGCCAAGACCGTGGCCTGATTCTCATAAATCGCCTCGACTACTCTGGGTGATCCGCATTCCTGAAGCAAACAGCATCCGCCTGCCACTAGCGGAGCGAACACCAGGAGAATCTCGGTTTCCAGGGAATGCAGCGGCGACGAACACAGGAAACGGTCCGTTTCATTGAACCGGAAAGGCAGCAGCATCTGAGAGCCGTTGCTGAGCAGATTCGAGTGCGTCAAGACAACAGCATTCAATTGCCCAGAAGTCCCGCGTGCATAGGAATCAGGGCGGGATCGTCGGCGCTCAGATCGGGCCAGAAGCTGAGCACAGACCCGCAAGAAAGATTCTGGAAAGGCGGTTTGCCAAAAGATTCGTCATCCACTTCAATCCAGCAAGTTGTTTTTGGAATTCTCGGCCTCAAACCGCTGAAACGCTTTTCAGTAACGACGGCTGCCGCGGCACAATGCTGTAGGATAAATGCAATGTCGTCATAGGAATCGTCCGGGTTGAGCGGCACCGGGATGATATCCAAGTTTGGGCGCGCCCAAAAGAAAAAATATGAATTCAGGGCGATTGGATAAAAGCAGTGCTACCCTGTCGCCCGGCCTCAGCCCCATCCGGTTCAACCCCGTAGCGACATGATCCGTCCAGTCATCCAGATCTTCATAGGAATATTGCTGTTCGCCAAATTTCAGAAACGTTTCACGGGCAAACCGGCGAGCCTGGACTGTGAAAAAATCCCGCAATGTACCCATGTTTACAGCATATCATTTTTAACCCGCATTTCTCACAGGCTTTCTGCTGCGGGGGCCGGACTTCGGAGCTTTTATGGGATTATTAGAGGAAAAGCTGAAGGCGTGAGGCTGATATCCGCAGGAAGACCGCCGGCAAGCTCGCCATCAACCTGGACCGACACCCCCTCGGCGCCCTCAATCCTGAGGTCCTCGGACCGCAGACGATGAATCCAGTCATCCTTCATTGGTCGTTGCAGCCATGCCCGCAAAAGAAATCCCGCCAGCGCAATCCGGCTCCGCCCATTGAGGATAAGTATGTCCAAAAATCCATCGTGCATGTCGGCTGCAGGGCAAAAAAGCAGACCGCCGCCATATCGTTTCGAATTGCAAATAAGACAGCTGGTCGCAGTAAACGTCCGACCGCCCGCCGAGACCTGGAACTCAGAGAAGTGATACTTTTGAAAAAATTCGAGAATGGCAACCGCATAGGCAATAATGCCCAGCTTCGACTTAAGTGCGGGACGCACTTGAGAGACCACATAGGCGTCGAATCCGATCCCGGCTACGAATAGGAACCTTCGTCGCAATCCCGGACCAAGCAATCCCAAATCTATTTTTCGTGCATTTCCTTTCAAGGCAATCTTCAATGCACGAACCGGATTCAGCGGCAAGCCCAGTTCCCTTGCAAGGACATTGGCGGTACCTGCCGGCAGCAGCGCAACCGGAAACGGGGGATCGGGAACAGCGGTGGCGATTTCATTCATGGTGCCATCTCCACCGCAGACAGCAAGTAGATCCGGAGGATGCGCCAGCAACTCCCGGGCAAGAATCCCGGCATGGTTTGGCCCGCGCGTAGGCAGCAGCTCGAACCGCCAGTCCGGATGGGGCCATTGGCGGATATAGCGCTGGAGGGACTTGTACGCCCGTCCGCGGCCGGCTATGGGATTTGCGATGATTGTAAGATTCATAGATGATTCGGGATTCGTGATTCCTGATTCCTGATTCCTGATCCGATTCCTGATCCCATCTGATCCCTGATTCCTGATTCCGGATTCCTGATTCCGGAATCCGAATTCTGAATTCTGGATTCTGGATTCGAGATTTTAGAGCCTTTGATTTCGAATCTCGAATTACGAATGACGAATTTAAACAGATGCCTGGATTATAGGCTCCGCGTCAAATCACCGAAGAGAGTCCGGTTTCGCGAAGGCTTGTTTGGAATCGTCAATGGGCAATCGCAAATCGCTAATCCGTTTATCTCTCAGCGCGGCAAAACGGCCGAATTGAACGGCCGGGACGGGCGCTCCAGGCGGGAATATGATTTTAGTCGGATTGACCGCTTTGCCGTGTTGCCGGATTCGGAAGTCCAGATGAGGACCGGTAGATAGCCCGGTTGAGCCCACATTGCCGATGACATCCCCCTGTGCGACGCGGGCACCTGACCTTACGGCAATCCGCGACAGGTGCAGATACGTCGTCTCATATCCACCCGAATGCCGTATCCTCACCATATTTCCATTTCCCCCGCTTCGGCCGGCATTGGTCACCACTCCCGCCGCCACAGACTGGACCGGAGTTCCAGTTGGAGCCGCGTAGTCCACGCCAAGGTGAGGCCGCACGATCTTCAGTATTGGGTGTTTTCTGGCGAAGGAAAATCTCGAGGTAATTCGCCCGAATTTGAGCGGAGACTTTCAAAAACGACTTTTTCAGAGCATTGCCGTCTGGCGCATAGTAGGCAGGCTTGCCGTGCTCGTCTTCAAACAGGATTCCCGTCAGTACCTTTTGCTGATTCGTAAAATCCGCGGCCAGGATTGCACCGTATTTTGAAAATTGCCCGTCCAGATATTTTTTTTCTATCAGGACCCGGAATGAGTCCCCTTTCTGAATGTCTGTATAAAAATCAATGTCGGAGCCGAATATTTCCGCCAGGTCCAGAGCGAGCTGGTCCTTTTCGCCGATGCTCATGACCGAGGCAAAAAGTGAAGACTCGATTTCCGCCGAGACGTGTTCCACTCGCGTCTCATACCTGAAGCTCTTCATGACGGGGATCATGCGATTCTTCGGCCACATCATGATAAACGGTCAGGTAGCGCTCATCGTCGACAGGGTAGCGCAAATTGCTAAACCTGCCTTCCCGCGTAAAGCAAAGATAGTAGAACTGCGCCGCTTTTACTCTTGCCAGATCGTAAACCGGACGCGCGCACTCCACTATCTGATGCACCACTTCGGCGGGAATGCCCTGCTGCAGCAGTACCTGCGTAATCGTCTGATTTCGCTGGAAGCTGCCTATGACCTCCGTGAATTCCGGAACAGGAAGCAAAATGGAGGCCGGCAGCGTTTTGTTCTTTGCCTGCGCGTTTCGATCGCGCTGCATTTACCCTAGTTGCGGGTGCGCCGCCAAGGCGAGCAGCCCAAAAAACAGACACGCCGATATCAGGAATTCCAGCCGGTGCCGGCCCGAGACATGCCGAACGGCATCCCGCATGCGGGCACACCTTCCACGCTTCTCCGGCGCAAAGGAAAGTGGACTATGTGTCAATCAGTTCACCTCTAGGCGGACAAGACAAGGGAAATGCGCGCGAGCGCCAAAACCCCTATTTCATTGGAAATTTTCTGCGGAGCCGGCTCTCTACATCCGCAGGAACAAATCCACGGATTGCCCCCCCGAGCCCCGCGATTTCCTTGACAAGCTTGGAACTCAGGAAAGAGTAAGATTCAGCAGGCAGCATGAAAACGGTTTCGACTTTATTGGAAAGACGTCGGTTCATCAAAGCCATCTGCAGCTCATATTCGTAATCGGAGACCGCTCGGATGCCGCGGATAATCACGGAAGCTTTCATTTGCTCGGCATAATCTACGAGCAAGCCGGCAAAAGATGTGACGGAGACGTTTTTCAGGCCTCGCGTCGCCTCTTCTAACATCTCGATGCGTTCCTCGACGCTGAACAGCGGGATCTTTTCCGTATTCCTCAGGATCGCGACGATGACATGGTCAAAGAGCGCAGAACTCCTCTGTATGAGATCGAAATGACCATTCGTGACAGGGTCAAAAGTTCCAGGATAAACAGCTCGAGTATCCATAGGCAATATTCATTCTCTTCCGCAAAGTACGATGGATTATAGGTTCAAGAGAATAGGAAATGCAAGCTTCACTCGGGCGTTTCATTCAAGCTCTTTCACAATATCCCGGAGTATTGTGCAAAGACGCGATGCCCTACCCTGAATAGGAAGGTTGCAGAGTAATTCCACCGCCCTGCCCCACCCTGGTGGATTTCTCTGCAATTCAAAATCGGTGTTGCGTAGTTTTTTTATGAACCGGCCCATCTGGTGGGTTGTTTCGAGATAATATTCCCAGCGCTCCCGCGGCGTCGACTTCGCTTCCATGGCCATGGCAACAGAGAACCGCATCCGTGCCGACTCGAGGGCAAACAGCAGTTCGCTTTGGATCTTTCCCGCAGCTTGTTCCTGAATCGTATGCCTCCGCAGATTTTGTGAAATAAAAAGCCGCCGGATGAAACAATAGAGATGTCCGTGATGTCTTCTTATTAACGATCGCAAACGTAATTGAGCTAAAAAAACATGCACACTCCAGAAATTGAACCGACTCAGAATGTGAGAGAAGTCCTCGGATCGATCCTCGATCAGAACAGAGGCAAGTGGCAGAGATTCATCGCCGCGATTCTTAAAAACGATGCGGATGCAGAGGATGTTGTACAGAATGCCGTACGCCGGGTGCTGGTGCGCGACAAGCCTTTCAGCAGCGAAGAGCAGGTTCGGATGTACCTCGGGCGCGCGATCGGCAACGCCGCATTTGAACGATACAAAGGCATGAAACGTGAACGGCTCAGGCAAATGCCCGTGGATGAGCAAGTACTCATGTCGGCGGATAGTACAAGTCCATACGACCGCATGGAGCAGGCAGAACAGTGTGTCGAGAGAGAGAGGCTGCTCGGCCTTGTACGTCAAGGATTGGAACACCTCCCATCGAAGCAGTATGAGGCGCTGCGCCTCACTATTCTTGAAAGCCGCGGATCGTCGATCCGGGATGCAGGCATGAACAATGGAATCCCGTATTCGACGTTGCGCCACCGGAGCAAGCAGGGATTGCGCAGTCTCCGCCGTTACTTGCAGAGTGGCGGAAAGTAAGAGTCAGAAGTCAGCTTCCTCATAGAAGCTAAGGCAGTGGTCCCCCTGGCGAATGATGCGGGAACGGCGAAAGCCCGCGCCCGATTCCGGAATGTTGGCTTTGCGGTGGTGCTCAATCACAACCCGCGCCGTCTGCGCCGCAAGACCTCGCGTGAATGTGATATCCAGCAAGTCGCCATAGGGCTCAAAATCATAGGGGGGATCGAAAAACACGATATTTGCTTTGAAACCTTCGCGGCCGAGGAAACGCAGGGCTTTGAACACATCCTGCTGGACAATACGATATCCCGTCGCGATGCCGCAGAGTTCGGCGTTGCGCCGAATCAGCCGGCATGCGCTCGCAGTGCTTTCAATAAACACCGCTTGCCGCGCACCGCGGCTCAGCGCTTCAATGCCGATAGCGCCCGTGCCCGCAAAGACATCCAGCACGACCGCGCTAATCACTTCGGAGCCGAAAATGCTGAACAGAGATTCTTTAAGCCGATCGCCGGTGGGACGGAGATCCAAGCCGGAAGGCCCCAATAATTTCCTGCCTCGATATTTACCCGATATTATTCTCATAAAGTTACAAATGACGAATTACGAATGACGAATGACGAGCAGTTTAATTCGTAATCTGTCATTCGTAACTCGTAATTCCGTTTACCCTGTTAGCGCCAACCCAAAATACTCTTCCCATCGTTTGCGGATGAACAGCTCTATTTTGCGACATTCGTCGTCGGGCCGGGCGCGCACTAGTCGCAGGAACCGCTCGGCTTCGACGCGCGCAACGTCGAGCGCCCGCTTGTCGCGTACAAGGTTAGCATATCTGAACGCAGGGAGCCCAGACTGCCGCGTCCCAATCATTTCACCCGGGCCTCGCAATTCCAGGTCGACTTCGGAAATCCGAAATCCATCGTTGGTTTCGCACATGATTTCCATTCGGCGGCGCGCTTCCGGACTGCTGCCCGCATCACCGATCAGGAGACACGCGGACTGAGCCGCGCCGCGCCCCACTCTTCCGCGCAGCTGGTGCAGTTGGGCAAGCCCGAAACGCTCGGCGTGCTCGATGATCATAAGCGTGGCGTTCGCCACATCCACGCCCACTTCGATAACTGTGGTCGAGACAAGAATCTGGATTATTCCCGCCGCAAAGGCCAGCATGGTTGCCTCTTTTTCGGCGCTCTTCATTCGCCCATGCAGCAGGCCGACCCGCAGATCGGGAAACACTTCGGTCTGAAGATGCTCTGCCGTTTCCGTGGCGGCACGCAGGTCCGATTTTTCGGATTCTTCTACCAGTGGATACACAATATACGCCTGGTGTCCGGCCGATACCGTTTTCCGGATTGCATTGAAAGCTTTGGCGCGGTCTTTCGCCTCATACCACAGCGTCTCGACTGGCTTACGCCCCGGAGGGAGCTGATTGATGATCGATACGTCCAGGTCTCCATATAGCGTTAGCGCCAGGGAGCGCGGGATTGGTGTTGCGGTCATGACCAGCACATCCGGATGCTTCCCTTTTTCCTTGAGAATGTTGCGCTGCGCGACGCCGAAACGGTGCTGCTCATCGATGACAACCAGAGATAGGTTTTTAAACTCCACATCTTCCTGGACTAGCGCGTGCGTGCCGATGGCGATCTGCGTTTCCCCGCTCCGGATGCGCTCATGCACCTGCCTTTTTTCCTTCGCCGACAGACTCCCTTTGAGCAGCTCGATCCTGTATTCCATCGGAGCGAGAAGACGGCGGAAATAAAAACAGTGTTGTTCGGCCAGAATTTCCGTCGGCGCCATAATGGCGACTTGAGCTCCGTTCTCCACGGCGATGATGGCTGCTTGCGCCGCCACGATCGTCTTGCCTGACCCGACATCTCCTTGGAGCAGGCGGCTCATAGGGTGCGGAGAGCAGAGGTCCTCCGCTATTTCTTTCAGCGACTGCTTCTGCGAATCGGTAGGATGAAAAGGCAGGATCTTTTTTATGGCTACCCGGACATTTTCGCCCAGCTGGAATTTCCGGTCTTTGACATGCCGCACGCGATGCTCGCGCACCATGCGGATCGCCACCTGGAGCTGAAAAAGCTCCTCGAAAATCAAGCGCTTGTGCGCCGGAGAAATCCCGGCATTGAGAAGATCGAGTTCTTTCGCCCGGTCCTCCTGAGATGTGCCCCTGAGCCTGGGGAAATGAACCTGCTGAATCGCTTTTGCTTTTGGCAGAAGACGCAGTTGCCTGCCAAGATAGGACGGGACTGCGTCCGGGATGTCGGCGGGAAGGCTGGACACGAGAGAATACAGAACCTGGCGCAGTGTACGCGTTCGCAATGCCCCAAGCCTGCGATAGATCGGGACTACGCGGCCGGAATGCAGCGAAAGTCCGGATTGATCTTCTTCGAGGATTTCGCACTCGGGATTCATCAACACCAGCGATTGATGCGCGTATGGATCTCTTTTAACCTGGCCGTAGAGGACCAGATTGCAGCCGGCCTTATACACACCCCGAAGGTAGGGTTGATTGAAAAACTTCACCCGCACGCTGCCGCGGTCATCCCTCACCAGCATCTCGAAAACGGAAAATCCTTTTCGGCGCGCATCGAAGCCGCCGATACTGAACACTTCGCCCCGCACCAGAACCCATTCCCCTTCGCGCAGGGATTGCATGGAGCGGAACTGAGTTCGATCCTCGTAGCGAAAGGGGAGGCACTCGATCAGATCGCCGATTCTTCGTATGCCATGAGCGGCAAGCATCTCCGAACGTCGCGGCCCGATCCCTTTCAGGAACTGCACGGCGTCCTCCAGGCTGCGCTGCTCGATAAGTTTTGTTGTCTGCATAGATCTCAGCATGCAGGATACAGGAAGCCTTGGGCAAATAACATTCCCTTGAGGAGGAATCCCGTATGCGGTATCTTGCCTGCATGAGATTTCTTTTTCCTCTGCTATGTATCCTGCTGACAGCCGGGTGCGCCGGGCGCAAGATCGGCAACAACAACGCCAGAGACGTGATTCTAGAGCTGCCTCAAAGCACACTGGAAAAAGAGGACGTGAAAGTCACAAAGGTCTCCCAGATTAGCGGGACGGAAGCGATTGCCGAAACTCAGCTAAAGACGGCGTTCCGCCTGGAAAAAGTCAAGGGTGTATGGATTGTCCGCGAGGTGCGCATCGGGCACGGCCAATGGGAGCAAGTGAACAGCCTTGCCGCTGCTCTGGAGGCAGTAAAAGCCGACGAGACCAAAAAGATGCTGGACCAGGTTGCAGGAGCAGTACGGAAATACCGGGAAAGCACCGGAAACTTACCCGTGTTCAAGGACTACATCGCATTATCAGATCAGCTCTCGCCGCAGTATCTGACGCCTCTGATTCGTCTTGATTCCTGGAGACAGCCACTGGAAGCGGAACGCCCGAACGCAGAGACGATCCTGTTGCGCTCAGCCGGTCCGGACGGCAAATTCGGCACTGCAGACGACATCCGCCACACCGTCACCCGCTGATTCCTGATTCCAGATTCCTGATTCCTGATTTAGGACTGCAGACGGCAGATTCCAGATTGCCGGTCAAAAACCACCGAATTTCCGGAATCCGGAATCAGGAATCAGGAATCAGGAATCAGACAGTATTTACACGTTGCTGAGGATGTGCCCGAGCTTTTCCTTTTTCACTTTCAGGTAGCGTCGAGTCTGGGAACTAGGGGGAATTTCAAGTGGAATTCGTTTTTCGATGATGATGCCTTCCTGCTCCAAACCCTGGACCTTTTCGGGATTATTGGAGAGCAGGTGAATGCGCGTGGCGCCGATGTATTTCAGAATCTCGGCCGGCATCCGATAGTCTCGCATGTCTGCTTCAAAGCCGAGTTCGATGTTGGCAGCAACGGTGTCGAGCCCTTGGTCCTGCAGTTCATACGCGTGAATCTTGTTGATCAGCCCTATTCCCCGGCCTTCCTTCTGTTGATATACAAGAACGCCGGCTTCCGCTTTTGCAATCAGCGTCATAGCAGCTTCGATCTGATCGCCGCAATCACAGCGCTTTGAAGCAAAAACATCCCCCGTCAAACACTGGGAATGAATCCGGACCAGAGCAGGTTTTCCGGGATCGGGGTTTCCCGAGATCAGCGCGACAGCCTCTTCCCCGGAATTGAGATCACGGAATCCACAGATTATGAACTCGCCCAACCGTGTGGGAAGCTTGGCGCGGGGAACTTTGTCAAATTTCACTGCAGGGATGGAACGGCGGGGCTGCGCCTGGCTTTTTGCTGGTGCTTTTGTCACTTTTCCTTCTTCTCGCTCCCAGCGGCAGCCTCTTTCGATCCCTTCTTGCTCCCCTTTTTGCCTTCCTCTTTTTTCGCCGGTTTATATTCGCTTCCGACCAATTCCAGATAGGCCATTTGGGTTCCATCGCCATCCCGGAATCCGAGCCGGATGATGCGCGTATATCCTCCGGGCCGCTGAGAAAAACGCGGAGCAAGGGTATCGAACAACTTGGCAACAACTGCCGGATCCATGACATAAGCCAAAGCCTGGCGCCGGGCATGGAGCGTCTCGCGCTTTCCAAGGGTAATCATGCGCTCTGCTATGGGGCGAACCGCTTTAGCTCGCTCCAGGGTCGTTCGAATACGTTCCTTATCGAAGAGTGACGTGACCATGTTGCGAAACATCATCACGCGATGGGCGGTTTTCCTTCCCAACTTTTTTCCAGCAACTCGATGTCTCATGAATCCAGTCTCCGATCTGCTTCAGCGGTTCTTCCTACTAATCTGCCTTGGGAGCAGGAACCGGTCTGCCCTCCGGATCGAGTTTCATGCCGAAGGATAAGCCCATTTCGGAAAGAATCTCTTTAATTTCGTTCAAGGATTTGCGGCCGAAGTTCTTGGTTTTCAGCATCTCCGCTTCGGTCTTCTGGACGAGTTCGCCGATCGTTTTGATATCAGCGTTCTTGAGGCAGTTATAGGACCGCACAGACAGTTCCAACTCCTCTACCGAGCGTTTCAGGTTCTCGTACATCCTTTCGGCGTCGCGATCCACTTCCTCTTCTTCGGGCTCCGGTGCTTCCTCAAAGTTGATGAAGATGAACATGTGATCTTTGACTATCTTGGCTGCCTGGGCGATGGCATCTTGCGGAGGGATGCATCCATTCGTCCACACGTCTAGCACAAGTTTGTCATAGTCCGTGGTCTGTCCCAAACGCGCGGCTTCCACGGAGTAATTGACCCGTTTGATCGGGGAGTGGACGCTGTCGAGAGGAATGTAGCCGATTGGCAGGTCTTCTTCGAAGTTTTCGTCCGCTTGAACGTATCCGCGTCCTTTTTTGACGCGCATTTCAATTTTGAGCTTGCCCCCTTCCCCGACGGTTGCGATATGAACGTTCGGGTCGAGGATCTCGATATCCGGATCGGCCGTAATGTTTGCGGAAGTAATTTCCCCGGCCTGATCCGACTCTAAGTAAATTGTCTTAGCATGATCCACGTTGAGCCGCATCGGGACCTGCTTCAAATTCATGATAATGTTGGTCGCATCTTCCGTCACGTTGGGGATCGGCGTGAACTCATGTAGAACGCCCTCGATCTTCACGGCGGTTATAGCAGCCCCCTCGATGGAGGACAACAGGACCCGGCGCAACGCATTCCCGATGGTTGTGCCGAAGCCTCTCTCGAAGGGCTGGGCAAAAAAGTGGCCGTAGGTCGGACTTAAAGTCTCAAGATCGCAAATCAGCCTTTTTGGCTTCTGAAAAGCTCTAATCATAGTTTTCCCCTTACCTCTTCTTTTCCTTACTTCGAATAGAGTTCGACGATGAGTTGTTCGTCAATAGGCATCTGAATATCATCGCGCTTGGGTAATGCCACCACAGTGCCTTTCAAGCCTTCTGCGTCCAGTGTCAGCCAGGCTGGGATTCCACCGCGACCGCCGACAGAACCGACAGAGTCCAGCACTTGCTGATTCTTTCTGGACTTCTCGCGCAGTGCAATAACGTCTCCGGCCTTCACCTGAGCAGACGGAATATTTAATTTTTTGCCATTGACCAGGATGTGCCCGTGCGTCACCAATTGGCGGGCTTGATCGCGCGAAGGTGCAAAGCCGAGCCGGCAGGCCACATTGTCCAGGCGGCGTTCGAGGCTCAAAAGCAAGATCTCGCCCGTAATTCCCTTTTTCTTTTCCGCCTTTTTGAAATAATTGGCGAATTGATTTTCCAGGACGCGATAGATGCGTTTCACCTTCTGCTTTTCGCGCAGCTGAATCCCGTATCCGACTGTTTTGGGGCGATGGTCACGGCCGTGCTGTCCTGGAGGAAAATTGCGCTTCTCGACGGCGCAGGTATCCCTGAAGCAGCGGTCTCCCTTGAGGAAGAGCTTTATGCCTTCCCGCCGGCAAAGCCGACATTTTGCTTCGCGGTATCTAGCCAATTGTTGCTCCTTTTCTAAAATTCCCATCAATCCATAAATTGCGAATTACGAGTAACGAATTACGAATGAAAACCGGATCGTGCTTTTCCATTCGTAATTCGTCATTCGTAATTCGTCATTGCGCTACACGCGGCGCTTCTTGGGCGGACGGCATCCGTTGTGCGGAATGGGAGTGATGTCCCGGATCGTTTTTACTTCCATACCGGCTGCCTGGAGCGCCCGAATTGCAGACTCACGACCCGCACCGGGCCCCTTGAGATGAACCTGCAGCGTACGCATGCCGTATTCCTTGACGGCTCCCGCGGCGATCGACGCGGCCTGTTGCGCCGCATAGGGCGTTCCCTTTCGGGAACCCTTAAATCCCACGGCACCGGCGCTCGACGTCGCCAGGAGGTTGCCCTCCAGATCCGTGATGCTGATGATTGTGTTGTTAAACGTCGCGAGAATATGCGCAACCCCTGATGGGATATTGACTTTTTCCCGCTTTTTGCCGGTTTTCCGCTTGGCGGTTTTCTTTACCTGTTTCTCTGCCATTCATCACTCCAGCAAGATTTTTACTTTTTTCCAACTATTCGTCGCGGTCCCTTGCGTGTCCGCGCGTTGGTATGCGTCCTTTGCCCTCGAACCGGAAGCCCGCGCCGGTGGCGCAAGCCGCGATACGAACCGATTTCCATAAGCCTCTTGATATCCAGGGAAATCGCCTTGCGCAGATCCCCTTCCACCATACCATCTCTCTGGATAATATTCCGGATGCGCACCGTTTCGTCTTCAGTCAGGTCTTTCACCTTGGTATTGACGTCAATGGTTGCTTCCTGGCATATCTTGGTCGCCCTGCTCTTGCCAATGCCATAAACATAGGTCAGACCAATCTGGACCCGTTTGTTTAGAGGCAGATCCACGCCTGCGATTCTAGCCAATTCTTACCTCCCTCTTAACCCTGACGCTGCTTGTGCTTGGGATTGGAGCACCGAACCTGAACAACTCTCTTGCGGCGCACGATCTTGCACTTGGTGCATATCTTCTTAACTGATGCCCGTACTTTCATATGTATTCCTACTTGTATCGATATACTATCCGGCCCCGTGACAGGTCATAGGGAGACAGTTCAACTAAGATCTTATCCCCCGGCAGAATCCGGATAAAATTTTTGCGCATCTTGCCGGAAACATGCGCAAGAACCATGTGTTTGCCTTCCAGTTCGACCCGGAACATAGCATTCGGCAGCGTTTCCACCACCGTTCCAACTACTTCAATCGCATCCTCTTTGGGCATATTACCTAATGACGAATGACATATTACGAATTGCCCCATACAGGTTTTGAGTTCGTAATTCGTCCTTCGTAATCCGCAATTTCGTTCATAATTGAACCAAAAATCTCCACGGCCGGTCTGTCGCCGTTTACCTCGACATACGCGCCCTTCTCCTGGTAATACAGAATCAACGGCTTCGTCATCCTATGATATACCTGAAGGCGCTCGGCAATCACCTCCGCGGTATCGTCCTTCCGCTGTACAAGAGCCGTGCCGCATTCGTTACACCGCCCCCCGGCTTTCCGGGGATCCGATGCGGAGTTGAACATCTTGCCACAGTTGAGGCATGTCCACCGCGACGAAAGCCGGCTGATCAAAACCCGGTCACCGACCTCAACTCCGATGCTCAGAATCCTCGCGTTGTTCTTCTCGAATAAGGATTCAAGAAACCGGGCCTGGGGAATCGTGCGCGGGTACCCGTCCAGAATAAAACCGCGACTGCAATCGCTTTGTGCCAGCCGCTCCGCTACGAACACATCCACCAGATCATCGGGGACCAGAGCTCCGGATTCCATGAAAGCTTTAGCCTTTTTCCCTAGTTCCGTCTCGTTCCTAAGCGATTCGCGAAGCATATCCCCCGTTGAAATATGGGGAAGCTTCAATGCCTCGCAGATCATCCGCGCCTGCGTTCCCTTGCCGGCGCCCGGAGGCCCCAACATGATTATCACCACTCTGCCAGTTTTCATCGCTACTCAAATTACGAATGACGAATAACGAATGACGAATGAAAACCAATGCGGTGTTTCCCCATTCGTAATTCGTAATTCGTAATTCGTAATTCCATTTTAGCCTCTTCTGCCGCGGATTCTGCCCTTCTTAAGGAACCCATCGTAGTGGCGCATGATCAATTGCGACTCGATCTGCTGAATCGTGTCCATGGCTACGCCGACAACAATCAAAAGAGACGTGCCGCCGAAATAAAAAGTAGCACCCAATCCGGTAGTGAGCCAGCTCATATTCAAAGAACTCAGCAGGTCATCCAATCTGGGGCCGATGAATGGAATCGGCTGAACCTTGAACCCGCTGATTAAAAATTCCGGCAGGAGACAGATCAGTACGAGGTAAATCGCCCCGGCCAGCGTCAGCCTGCTCAATATCCTGTCAATATATTCGGCGGTTCTATGGCCCGGACGGATTCCCGGAATGTAACCGCCGTACTTGCGTATGTTATCCGCAACTTCCATCGGGTTGAAAATAATACTGACATAAAAGAAACAGAAAAAGACGATACCGATAATGTACAAAAGATTGTAGAGCGGCATTCCCTGGGCCAGTTGTGCGGAAAGGCTCTTCATGAAACTGTACGGCATGACCATGCCCAGCGTGGAGGGGATGGATACGATGGAAGCCGCGAAGATCACCGGGATCACTCCTCCCGAGTTCACTCTCAGCGGGAGATGTGTCGCCTGTCCGCCGAAGACCTTCCTTCCGACAACGCGTTTGGCGTATTGTACGGGGATTTTTCTCTGCCCCCGCTCCACAAATACCACTGCGGCGACCACCAGCACCATTACCGCGACAAGTAGTATTACCGTGAACGGAGACCATTCTCTTGACCGCACCTTCTCAATCATGCCTTGAATAGCTAGGGGCAAACCGACCACGATGCCTGCAAAAATGATAAGGCTGATTCCATTTCCTATGCCCCGTTCGGTAATTTGTTCGCCGATCCACATGATGAACGCGGTGCCCGTGGTTAGCGTGATCATCACCATGAAACGGAAGCCCCAGCCCGGAGTTGTTACGATCTGGGCCCCGCCACCGCCACCCGAACGTTCTAGCGCGATTGCCGTCATAAATCCCTGAAAAAGGGTCAGCGCTACGGTCAAATAACGGGTGTACTGGGTTATTTTCTTGCGTCCCAGCTCGCCCTCTTTGGAAAGCTTTTCCAGGAACGGGACCACAACAGTGGCGAGCTGCAGAATAATCGAGGCCGTGATGTACGGCATTATCCCCAGGGCGAAAATGCTAAAGCGCTTTAGCGCTCCGCCGGTGAAAATGTCCAGAAATCCAAAGATCGTGCCGGACTGCGCTTCGAACAGTTGTTCCAGCGCTTCATGATTGATGCCCGGGCATTGTATAAAAGCTCCCACGCGGTAGACGGCAAGCAAGCCCAGCATGAACAGGACACGCTTCCGCAAGTCGGGGATACTGAAAATATTTTGTATCGAGCTTAAAATTGGACTTCTTTCTTCCGGCATCGTCTTTTCAGGGCCTCTAAGATTCGCGCTGCTGAATCTTCAGAACTAACAGTCCTTCAGAAATCAGGGAGTTCCTCCCTAGATTCTTTTATGCAATTACCTCAATAGTGCCGCCCGCTTTTTGAATCTTCTCCACGGCGCTCTTGCTGAATTTGTGCGCTCGAATGTGAAGCGCATGCGGCATTTCTCCGACACCCAAAATCTTCACCCCGTCACGGAAATTCTTTATAATGACCTTTGCTCTTTAGGATTTCCGGATCCACCTTGGCTCCAGCTTCAAATCCGGCCAGCTTCTCCAGATTTACCACCAGATACTCTTTGCGAAAAATATTGGTAAAACCCCGTTTAGGGAGTCGGCGGTACAGAGGCATCTGTCCACCTTCAAATCCGGGACGCATGCTGGAGCCGGCGCGCGACAGCTGTCCATTATACCCTCGGGTTGCCGTCTTTCCGTGGCCCGAGCCCATTCCTCTGCCCACGCGCTTGTTCTTGCGATTCGCCCCTGGGGCCGGCTTTAAAGTATTAATACTTAACATAGATGTAACCCTTATGTCGAAGTCGGCCGTCGGCAGTCGGCAGTCGGCAGCAAAAAAATTCTGCCGACTGCCGACTATCGACTCCCTACTGTTCTAAAATCCGCACCAGATGTGGCACCTGCGCAACCATACCCCGAACGGCAGGAGTGTCTTCACGGCTCACAACCTGATTGAGGCGTTTGAATCCCAGGCTCTTGATAACCAGTCTATGTTTATCGGGCGTCCCGATCTCACTGCGATAATATTGGATTTTCAACATTGTGCCGGTTTCGCCTGCAGCTTTCTTTTTGGATACCATCGCTTACAATTCCTCGACCTGTTTGCCGCGCAGTTTGGCCACTTGACTCGGCTCCCTCAGCCTTTTCAAACCATCGAAAGTCGCCTTGACCACATTGTGAGGGTTGGTACTGCCAAGTGACTTTGTGAGGATGTTGGAAATACCGGCGGACTGAACCACCGCGCGCACCGGCCCCCCGGCGATAACTCCCGTTCCTTCCGAGGCGGGTTTCAGTATGACGCGTCCCGCTCCATACCGGCCCAGGATGACATGAGGAATCGTGCGTCCCTTCAGGGGAACGGTAATCATGTTTTTTCGCGCTTGCTCGACTCCTTTGCGGATGGCTTGAGGCACTTCTTTTGCTTTCCCCATACCATACCCGACATGCCCATTCTGGTCGCCCACAACCACGAGAGCGCTGAAACTCATGTTCTTTCCGCCCTTGACCACCTTGGTCACACGATTGATGGAAACAACCTGGTCCTTAAATTCCTGCGCATTCGGATCGAACTTATCCAAGCCTTCCTCCATTAACACAGTCGGTAGCGTTTTCAACCGTCAGTCGCTGCTGACGGGTGCCTGTCGACTGTCGACTAGAATTTTAATCCCGATTCCCGAGCCGCCTCCGCGATTGCTTTGACACGGCCGTGATACAGATATCCGCCGCGATCGAAGACCACCGTATCGATTCCCTTAGCTTTGGCGCGCTCGGCAATGACTTTGCCGACCAGCTTTGAAGCTGAAATATTGCCTGCCTGTTTCAGGTCTCCTCGCACGGACTTCTCTGCGGTGGATGCGGCAACCAGGGTTTTTCCGGCCGCATCGTCAATAATCTGGACGTATGTATGCTTCAAGCTTCTAAAGACGCAAAGCCGGGGACGATCGGGCTTGCCAGAGACTTTCGCCCTGATTCGCCTGTGGATTCTGCGGCGCTCTTTGTCGCGGTCAATTGGTATATACATTACGCACCCTTCTTCCCGACTTTGAGTCGGACCACTTCAGACGTATATCGGAGTCCCTTCCCCTTGTATGCGTCCGGCTTTCTTAAAGATCGCAAATCTGCCGCAAACTGCCCTACCATCTGCTTGTCCGGCCCGGAGACAGTAATGGTGGAAACGTAGTTTTGAATATTCCTGACCTGCTTTTCCACTTTAATAGTGATCCCCGACGGAATCGGATATTCAATAGGATGCGAATACCCCAGAGTCAACGTGATGGCTTTGGCTCTTGCATCCACCTTGTAGCCGATTCCGACCAGATCCAGGTTTTTCGAGAAACCCTCAGCGACTCCGCGGACGCAGTTCGCAGCCAGAGCACGCGCCAATCCGTGATATGCCGGATACGGCTTCTCATCCGAATTCCTGATGGCCGTCAAAGTGTCCCCGTTCAACTCAAAGCGAATACCGGGCGGTATCGGAGCCGACAGTTTCGCCTTCTTGCCTTCGATCTCCAACTGGCTTTCGCCGATCGTCACTTTGACGTCACTCGGCACTTTGATTGGTTTCTTCCCTATTCGAGACATAAAACACCTTCTTATTAATTCCGGATTTCAGATTTCAGATTCCAGACTGACAAACCAAATCTGGAATCTGGAATCTGGAATCTGGAATTGTTTATCAGCTGATGGTACAGAGCACCTCGCCGCCCAATCCCTTCTCCTGCGCCTGCTTCCCGGTAAAAACGCCCTGCGACGTGGACAAGATACAAATGCCCAAGCCCCCGAGAACCGAGGGAACTTCGTCTTTTCGCGCATAGACTCTACAACCGGGGCGGCTTACTCGCTCAAGAGTGGTAATGACGGGGCTCTTTCCCGCCGCATAGCGGAGATGAATGCGTATCATCCCCTGCTTATTGTCTTGAGCGAGGCTGAAATTGGAAATATACCCTTCCTCTTTCAGGATTCGCGCAATCTCCAGCTTGAGCTGCGACGAGGGTACATCTACAGTTGCATGCCTCGCCCCACTGGCGTTGCGAATCCGCGTCAGGAGATCGGATACGGGATCGGACATTGTCATGATCTACTCCTAAAATTTACTATTTACGATTGACGAATGACGATTGCAAACCACGATAAAAGTATGCTTCGTAAATCGTCAATCGTAAAACGTCAATCACTCTTACCAGCTCGACTTAGTTACTCCGGGGATTTCTCCCGACAGTGCCAGAGAACGAAAACAGAGGCGGCACAACTGGAATTTACGGTAATAACTACGCGAACGTCCGCAGCGCAAACACCGGTTATGGGCCCGCACCTTGAATTTCGGCGTTTGTCTGGCTTTGGCTCTCATGCAATTTCTTGCCACAATAACTCCCGTCAGATTCAACATTCCAGATTTCAGATTTCAGATTCCGGATCAGTACCGGAATTTGGAATCTGGAATCTGGAATCTTTTTATTGCTGCCCCTTTTTGGCGAAGGGCATTCCCAAAATCCTCAAAAGCTCATACGCCTCGTCATCCGATTTTGCTGTCGTGACGATGGTGATATTCATGCCCCGAGCCTTGTCCGCTTTGCTATAGTCGATTTCCGGAAAGATCAGCTGGTCCCGCATCCCAATCGTATAATTTCCCCGCCCGTCGAAGGATTTTGCGGAAACACCGCGAAAATCGCGAACCCGGGGAAGAGCGATGCTCACGAGGCGGTCGAAGAATTCGTACATGCGATCGCCCCGAAGGGTGACGGTAACGCCAATGGGCATTCCCTGACGGAGCTTGAAAGCCGCGATGGATTGCTTGGCTTTTGTCACCACAGGATGCTGGCCGGTGATTGCGGAAAGCTCTTCGGCCGCAACATCAAGAATCTTGGCATTAGAAATGGCCTCACCCAAGCCCATATTCACGTTGATTTTAACCATCTTGGGCGCTGCCATGACATTCTTGTATCCAAACTGCTTTATCAGGGCAGGTATGGCTTCCGTCTTGTATAACTCCCGAAGTCTACTCATGATCTGACCTTTCAAACCTCGTCTTGCCCTTATTCATCCAATAGCTCGTTGCAGCTCTTGCAGATCCTGACCTTGCGGCCGTCCTGCAAGATGCTGGATCCCACGCGTGAATGCTTGTTGCATCGTTTGCAGACAACCATCAGGTTGGAGATGTGAATCGGAGATTCCTTCGGCAGAATCCCCCCCTTTACATTCTTCTGCGGATTGGGCCGGGTGTGTTTCTGGATATAGTTCAACCCTTCAACCACAGCCCTGTTTTTATCCAGGAAAACCTTGAGCACTTTTCCAGTCTTGCCCCGGTCTTTTCCTGCCAGCAGATAAACCATGTCGTTTTTCTTAATATGCACTCTGGGCATCGGATTCCATCCTCTTTTTGATTCGAGATTCGAGATTTCAGATTCGAGATCGGTTGGCCTTCAATCTCGAATTTCGAATCACGAATTTCGAATCACTGTGCTAGAGCACTTCTGGCGCCAGCGAAACGATCTTTAAAAAATTCCTCTCCCTCAATTCGCGACTGACCGGGCCGAAAACGCGCGTGCCGATCGGCTCCTTCTGATCATTGATCAGCACGGCGGCATTGTCGTCAAAGCGAATATAGGTGCCATCTTTGCGCCGATACTCTTTCCGCGTTCTTACAATCACTGCCTTGACCACTTGCCCCTTCTTAACGGTGCCGTCCGGAGAGGCCTCCTTTACGTTGGCCGTGATGATGTCTCCGAGAGATGCCACGCGTCCCACCTGGTTTCCCAATGCGTGAATGCAGGAAATCTTACGAGCTCCTGAATTATCCGCAACATCTAAAATCGTCCTCATCTGTATCATGATGACCCCATCTCGAATTACGAGTTACGAGTTACGAATGACTGGTGACGAATTCTTGAAACAGTCTGATTCAATTCGTCATTCGTAATTCGTCATTCGTAATTCTTTAGTCCACAGTAGCGGCGCTGGTCAGCACCTTTTCCACTCGCCATCTTTTCCGCGCACTCAACGGACGCGTTTCGACAATGCGCACGCGGTCGCCCGATCTTGCAGGCTCCATCCTCGTCGTGTGCCAGAAATTTTGAGGTTTTCCGCTGAATCTTCTTGTACAGTTTGTGTTGTACCAGCCTGTCCACGGCGACCGTAACAGTCTTCTGCATCGCCGTACTGGTCACGGTGCCCACCTGACTTTTGCGGAGTCCTCTTTTTTCTTCAGTACCCATCGTTTCCTCATTCAAATTACGAATTATGAATTACGAATTACGAGTTTCAGAAGCGTTTGTGTGCATTCGTCATTCGTAATTCGTTATTCGTCATTTGGTTCGTTCCATTTCCTTCAGCACCGTTGCTATGCGGGCGATATCACGGCGAACGCCCTTCAACTTCGGAGCGCTCTCGATCTGGCCTGCCGCAGTCTGAAAGCGCAATTTGAGGAGCTGTTTGCGCAATTCGGATTCTTCCAGGATCAAGTCTTCTTTGGACATGTCCCTCATCTTGGAAGCCTTCATGCCTCCTCCTTTCCGAATCTTTTAACAAACTTCGACATGACGCTCAGCTTATTGCCGGCCAAGCGCATCGCTTCCTTGGCCAGATCTTCGGGAACGCCTTCCATTTCATAAAGGATTTTGCCCGGGCGGACTATTGCGACCCATCCCTCCGGCGCTCCTTTACCTTTTCCCATACGGGTTTCAGCCGGCTTCTTGGTGATCGGCTTGTCCGGAAACACCCGGATCCAGATCTTTCCGCCTCTTTTTACGAAACGGGTAATAGCCACGCGTCCCGCTTCGATCTGGCGGTCGCTTAGCCACCCGACCTCCATGGCCTTCAGACCATATTCCCCGAAGGTGACCTCGCAACCCCGCCACGCCTTGCCCCGGCGTTTCCCCTTCTGCTGTTTTCGATACTTAACTTTTTTCGGCATCAACATGACTGATGAACTCCTCGAGGCTACCGAGCGGTCTTTTCAGGCTTCTGCATTTCAAAAACCTCGCCCTTGTAAATCCATACCTTAACGCCAATTTTTCCATAGGTAGTGTTTGCTTCGGCGAATCCGTAATCGATGTCCGCGCGAATGGTGTGCAGCGGCAGTTGGCCGCTCAGGTACCATTCGGTGCGGGCGATCTCGGCACCGTTCAATCGCCCTGAACAGCGCACCTTGATCCCCTTGGCCCCGAAGCGAAGCGTGCCGTCGACGGCCCGCCGCATTGCGCGCCGAAAGGCGATGCGCTTTTCCAGCTGCTGCGCGATTCCCTCGGAAACCAGCTGGGAATCGAGTTCCGGCTTGTTTACTTCCTGAATTTTCAGATTCACATCTCTTCCGGTAAGAAGCTGCAGGTCCTTCTTCAGCTTCTCGATCTCGGTTCCCTTTTTCCCCACGATAATCCCGGGGCGGGAAGTGAAAATGATGATGGTCAACTTGTTCGCCGCGCGCTCAATTTCTATTCGGGAAATTCCCGCATGGGCAAACTTCTTCTTGAGCATGGTCTTCAGGCGAAGGTCTTCATGAAGCAGGGCGCCGTAATCTTTTCGAGCAAACCAACGGGAACGCCAAGTTTTAT
Source organism: uncultured Acidobacteriota bacterium (assembly GCA_963718845.1). Classification (GTDB taxonomy): domain Bacteria; phylum Acidobacteriota; class UBA6911; order UBA6911; family UBA6911; genus UBA6911. The sequence goes on along the minus strand of CAVRAD010000023.1, from coordinate 21,145 downwards.
TAATGCCAAGCCTGAAACCGTAAGGATGAACTTTCTGACCCACGGATTACCTCCCTACTCTTCTTCGATGTCCTTGCCTTTGATGATAATGCTCATGTGTTTGTAGCGGCGCTGCTGACGGTACGCCCGTCCCATTGGTGCAGGCCGTACTCGCCGGCGAAATTTCGTGGGCCCGGAATCCACCACGGCGCGCTCCACAACAAACTGGTCGACGTCGGCCGCGGCGTTCTTTTCTTTCGCATTGGCCACCGCAGAGAGCAAAACCTTCTCGATCGGTTTTGTCGCCCGCTTGTTGGTGAACCGCAGGATGGCAAGGGCCTCCTGCACATTCTTGCCGCGAATCAGATCGATGACCAACCGGGCCTTCTGGGGCGACCCCCTCAAGTATTTGCCTTTTGCTATAGCTTCCATAACCTCTTCTCAATTTCCGATTCGAGGAATTTCGGTGACAGTCACCCTAATTCCTCAGTGCCAGGCTGATACGCTGGGGACTCAGAATTGGGTGACTGTCACCGAAATTCCTCGAATCGGAAATCCTTTCTTACGCTGCGGGCGGCTTTACCGCTGTTGTTTTTTCAGCTACCTTGGTTGTATGCCCTTTGAACATCCGGGTCGGCGCAAACTCACCGAGTTTATGGCTGACCATGTTTTCCGATATATAAATGGGGATGAACTTTTTGCCGTTGTGCACGGCGATCGTCAGCCCCACCATCTCCGGAGTAATCGTCGAGCGCCGGGACCAGGTCTTGATCACCGTCCGGCTGCCGGCGCCGGTAGCGGCTTTCACCTTATTGAGTAAATGCTCATCTACAAAAGGGCCTTTTTTGACTGATCTGGTCATGCTGCTCCCTACTTTGCCGCGCCGCTTGATGATGAAGCGCTGCGTGCGTTTGTTGTTCCTGGTCTTATAACCTTTTGTCGGCTGTCCCCAGGGGCTGACCGGGTGTCTGCCGCCGGACGTCTTGCCTTCGCCACCGCCATGTGGATGATCGATCGGGTTCATCACCACTCCGCGCACGGTAGGCCGGATCCCAAGCCAGCGGGTACGGCCCGCTTTACCGATCGAAACGTTTTCGTGATCGAGATTCCCGACCTGCCCGATCGTGGCATAGCAGTCCAGATGCACCATCCGCGTCTCGCCCGAAGGCATTTTGATCTGCGCATACCCGGCTTCCTTCGCCAGCAGCTGCGCGGCTGTCCCGGCCGACCGTGCCATCTGCCCGCCCTTCCCCTTCTTCAGCTCGATGTTATGAATCATCGTGCCCAGGGGGATATTCTTGAGAGGCAGCGCATTGCCGATCAGGATATCCGCGCCATCGCCGGCCACTACGGTAGATCCCGACCGCCAACCCTTCGGGTGCCAGGATGTATCGCTTTTCTCCGTCCGCGTAAGACAGCAGAGCAATATGGGCGGAACGGTTCGGATCGTATTCCAGCGATGCGACCTTCGCCGTGATTTCCCGCTTGTCGCGCCGGAAATCAATGATGCGATATAGCTCTCTTGTGCCCGCCGCCCCGATGCCGGATCGTGAGATGCCCCTTATTGTTGCGCCCCGAAATTCTCAGCTTGGCTCGCGTGAGGCGCTTGAGCGGTCGATCGGTGGAGAGTTCCTTGGTGTCAAGGGTTGTCCGGAACCGGATTCGCCGGTGACGTAGGATTGTAAGTCTTAATAGAGGACATGATTTCGCCCAGCTCCTGCTTATTATACGGACTCAGAGAATTCGATCATCTTTTCGCCCTGTTTGAGCGTGACATAGGCCTTTTTCCAGTCCGGCCTGCGCCCGACATGCCGGCCCTGGCGCCGCTTCTTGCCGTGGAAGTTCGCGGTCCGCACGCTTTCGACTTTCACCTTGAAAATCTTCTCGACGGCGTCCTTAATCTCTATCTTATTTGCATCACGTGAAACTTTGAAAGTCAACGGTCCGCAGAGTTCTCTTTGACGAGCGTGCTCTTTTCCGTGATGACAGGGAGTTTTAAAACATATTCTCTGTCGGTTCATCGGCTTAAGGCCTCCTGCATCTGGAGGATGGCATCCTTGGAAAAAAGCAGCGCATTGCTGTTCACGACATCGAAGATGTTGACTCCGGTGCCCGGGACCAGTTTGACTTTGGGCAGGTTCCGCGATGAGAGCTAAAGGTTCTCTATTCAAGCCGGAATCCACCATCAGCACCTTCCCGGTACCGCCCAAGCCCTTGAGTATTTTTTGGAAATCCTTGGTCTTGTGGCTTTCCAGCGGGAACCCTTCGACGACCGCGACCGAATTTTCGACCAGCTTGGCCGAGAGCGCCGATCGCAGGGCGCCGCGCAGCTTCTTGCGCGGGAAACGCGTAGTTGTAACTCTCTGGGCTTGCGGCCCGTGGACCGTGCCGCCGTGCCGCCACAAGGGGCTCCGAATGCTGCCGATCCGCGCCCGCCCCGTTCCCTTTTGGCGCCACAGCTTCTTGCCGCTTCCGCTGACCTCTCCGCGGACTTTGGTCGCCGGCCGTCCCGGATCGAAGAGAGTCATTGTAGTGCTTCACGGCCTCCCAGATGAGGGGCTCGTTGAATTCCGCTTTGAAAACCTCATCGGAAAGCTCCAGCTTGCCGACTACCTCATTGGCAAGGTTTTTTACTTCAATCTCCGCCATCATCAACCTCTTCCGAATTACGAATTCGACGATTACGAGTTCGACATTCAGATTCGTAATTCGCAACTCGAATCTCGTCATTATGTTACGCTTTCTTGATCACTACATACTTGCCGTTAGGACCGGGGACCGCACCCTTCACCAAGAGAATGTTTTCCTGCTCCTGGATGCGAACTACGTGGAGGTTCTGAACAGTAACTGTCTCGCTTCCCATGTGCCCCGCGGCTCGCATGCCCGGCAGCAACGCGGCTCGGATATGCCGAAGCGCCGATCGATCCCGGAGCGCGGTGAAACATCGAACCGTGGCGTCGCCGCTCCGCCGGCAAAATGGTGCCGCTTTATCAGGCCGGCAAATCCTCTCCCCTTGCTGGTTCCCGCGAACATCCACCTTGTCCTTGGGCTGGAACACCTGGTTGACCAGGATTTGATCCCCCACCTTCAGCGCGTTTCGCTCTCCACCGATTGAAACTCGCGCAGGACGCGGCAAGGCGGCACACCGGCTTTTTTGAAGTGCCCGGTTCTGGGCTTGTTCACCCGCGAAGGACGAATGAACTCCACGAGACCCAGCTGGACCGCTTCATAGCCGTCCGGCTCCTTCGTCTTCTTCTGAACCACGACGCAGGGGCCGGCCTTGATGACCGTGACCGGGACCACGTACCCCGTTCTCATCGAAGACCTGAGTCATCCCTACCTTTATTCCAATCAATCCATCAACCATATATGCACCCGGTGGGCTTCCAAATTCGTAATCCGTCACTCGCAATTCGCGATTACTTGTGTTCCGTGCCGAAAGCCTTGATCTCTACGTCGATCGCCGCCGGCAGGTCCAGCTTCATCAGAGCATCGACGGTCTGCGGCGTAGGCTCCAGGATGTCCACCAGCCGCTTATGCGTCCGGATCTCGAACTGCTCCCGCGATTTTTTGTCCACGTGGGGCGAGCGGAGGACGCAGAACTTGTTCTTGAGCGTCGGCAGAGGAATAGGGCCTGACACCCTGGATCCTGTGCGCTTGGCAATTTCGACGATCTCAGACGTGGACTGGTCCAACACCCTGTAGTCGTAAGCTTTCAGCCTGATTCTTATCTTTTCATTCAACATGGTTGTCCTGCTTATTCCATGAATTCAGAAATGGTGCCGGCGCCGACGGTCCGGCCGCCTTCGCGGATCGCAAACCGCAATCCCTTTTCCATCGCTATCGGCGTGATCAACTTGATCGTCAGCTTGACGTTGTCGCCCGGCATCACCATCTCCGTGCCCTGCCGGCAACTCCGCCACTCCCGTCACATCCGTCGTCCGAAAATAAAACTGCGGCCGGTACCCGTTGAAAAACGGCGTGTGCCGCCCGCCCTCTTCCTTCGTCAATATGTACACCTGCGCCTTGAAATGCGTGTGCGGCGTGATGCTCCCCGGCGCCGCGATCACCTGCCCGCGCTCCACGTCTTCCTTGTCCGTCCCGCGCAACAGCAGCCCTACGTTGTCTCCCGCCAGCCCTTCGTCCAGCAGCTTCCGGAACATCTCCACGCCCGTCACCACGCGCTTCACCGTCGGCCGGATCCCTACGATCTCGATCTCCTCGCCTACCCGCACCTTCCCGCGCTCCACTCGCCCCGTCGCCACCGTCCCGCGTCCCGATATCGTGAATATGTCTTCCACCGGCATCAAAAACGGCTTCTCCATCTCCCGCTTCGGAATCGGTACGTACTTGTCCACCGCTTCCATCAACGCCAGTATCTGCTTCTCCGCTTCCGCATCCCCTTGCAATCGCCTTCAGCGCGCTCACCCGCACCACCGGAATCTCGTCGCCCGGGAAATTCGTAGAACGTCAGCAGCTCCCGCACCTCCAGCTCCACCAGGTCCAGCAGCTCCGGATCGTCCACCATGTCGACCTTGTTCATGACACACCACGATGCACGGCACCCCCACCTGCCGCGCCAGCAGGATGTGCTCCCGCGTCTGCGGCATCGGCCCGTCCGCCGCCGATACCACCAGGATCGCCCCGTCCATCTGCGCCGCACCCGTGATCATGTTCTTGATGTAGTCCGCATGACCAGGACAGTCCACGTGCGCATAGTGCCGGTTCGCCGTCGAATACTCCACGTGCGCCGTCGCGATCGTGATCCCTCGCTCCTTCTCCTCCGGCGCGTTGTCGATCGAGTCAAACGACCGCACCGCGATCTTCGGATCCATCTTGTGCAGCACCATCGTGATCGCCGACGTCAACGTCGTCTTCCCGTGATCTATGTGCCCTATCGTCCCTATGTTTACGTGCGGCTTGCTGCGATCAAATTTCTCCTTGGCCATATTTCCCTCCGTATCCTAATTAACTCGAACGACTTTCCGCGGATCTTGGAGATCACTTCTTCACTGACTGCTTTTGGCGCTTCCTCGTAATGCGAAAAATGCATGGAGTACGTCGCCCGTCCCTGGGTCATCGAGCGCAAGTCTGTGGAGTAACCGAACATTTCCGAAAGAGGGACCTTGCATTGAATTATCGTCGAACTGAGGCGGTTCTCCGCCGACTCCACCCGCCCCCGGCGTGCATGGAGATCCCCGGTAACGCTTCCCATGAATTCCTCCGGCACGACGACTTCCACCTTCATCATCGGCTCCAGGAGAACGGGCTTGGCCCGTCTGGCGGCCTCCTTCACGGCCATGGAACCGGCGATCTTAAATGCCATTTCCGAAGAATCCACTTCGTGATAGGAACCATCCGTCAGCGTCACCTTCACGTCCACCACTTCATAGCCGGCCAGAACGCCTGTTTCCAGGGCTTGCCGGATGCCCGCTTCCACGGGAGCGATGTATTCTCTCGGAATCGCGCCGCCGACGATCTCGTTGACAAACTCAAATCCGGCGCCTGCCGGCTGCGGGTCGAGCGCAGATCTTCACGTGCCCATACTGTCCGTGCCCGCCCGTCTGGCGGACGAACTTGCCTTCCGCCTCGGCATGCTGGCGAATCGTTTCGCGATACGCCACCTGAGGCTTGCCGATGTTGGCCGCGACGCCGAATTCGCGGACCATGCGGTCCACCAGGATTTCGAGATGGAGTTCGCCCATGCCCGAAAGAATTGTCTGTCCCGTATCGGGATCCGTGTGAACCCGGAAAGTGGGATCTTCCCGTATCAGCTTATCCAGCGCAATCCCCAGCTTTTCCTGGTCGCTTTTGGTTTTCGGCTCGATGGCGACGGCAATCACAGGCGCCGGGAACTCGATCGCCTCCAGCACGATGGGATTCTGCTTTTCGCAGATCGTATCTCCGGTGCTGACCGATCTTGAGCCCGACAGCGGCCGCAATATCCCCGCAATAAACCTCTTTAATCTCCTCGCGCTTGTTCGCATGCATCTTCAGCAAGCGGCCGACGCGTTCGACCGAATCCCTGGTCGAATTGTAAACGCTCGTTCCAGACTTAAGCTGTCCGGAGTACACGCGGAAGAACGCCAGATGCCCGACAAACGGGTCGGTCATGATCTTGAACACCAGACCCGAAAACGGCTCTTCGTCCGAAGCTTTCCGGACAGGAGGCAGTTCCGCCGTTCTCGGCGACACCCGTAACCGGCGGGACGTCCAGCGGAGAAGGGAGATACGCGACAATCGCATCGAGCAGTTGCTGAATCCCTTTGTTCTTGAATGCGGCGCCGCAGAGAATGGGGACGAACTTCTGTTCGATCGTCCCCTTGCGCAGCGCGGCTCGATATCCTCGTTGGCGATTTCGGTGCCCTTCAGGTACTTTTCCAGCAGGCGATCGTCAGCCTCCGCGGCAGATTCGATCATCAGGTCGCGGTATTTGCGGACCTCCTCCACGTATTCGCTCGGGAATGTCCTCGATTTCGAAATCCGACCCCAGGTTTTCTTCCTGGAAGATTACAGCCTTTTGAGTAATCAGGTCGATCACGCCGCGGAATTCATCCTCGGTTCCGAGCGGGATCTGGACGGCCACGGGAACAGAATGCAGACGGGTGCGCATCATTTCAAGCACTCGCGGAAAATCGGCTCCGGGACGATCCATTTTATTTACAAACCCAATGCGTGGAACGCTGTATTTATCCGCCTGCCGCCACACCGTTTCCGATTGCGGCTCGACGCCCTCCACCGCGCCAAAAAGAGCGACGGCACCATCCAGAACGCGCAGGCTCCGCTCGACTTCAGCGGTGAAGTCCACGTGGCCGGGAGTATCGATAATGTTGATCCGATGGTCACTCCAGAAGCAGGTAGTTGCAGCGGACGTAATCGTAATGCCGCGCTCCTGTTCCTGCTCCATCCAGTCCATCGTGGCCGTGCCTTCGTGTACTTCTCCGAGCTTGTGCGTGATGCCCGTATAATAAAGTATCCGCTCTGTGGTCGTCGTCTTACCGGCATCAATGTGCGCCATGATGCCGATATTCCGGGTTTGTTCTAGCGGTACTGGACGACCCACGGAGGAACCTCTTTACCAACGGTAATGGGCAAAAGCCTTGTTGGCTTCCGCCATGCGATGGGTATCTTCCTTCTTCTTAATAGCGCCGCCGCGATTGTTAGAGGCATCCAGAAATTCGGCCGCCAGCTTCTCGCGCATGGTTTTTTCGCCACGCGCCCGTGCATTGGTAATAAGCCAACGGATCGCCAGCGAGGTCCTGCGCTCCTGCGACACCTCGATGGGAACCTGATAGGTTGCGCCGCCAACTCGCCGGGATTTCACTTCGAGGACCGGCTTGACGTTGTCCATGGCCTTTTTGAAGACTTTTACGGGATCTTCCTTTGCTCGATCTTTGACCAATTCGAGGCTGCCGTAGAAAGCCCCTTCGGCCACGCTCTTCTTGCCCTGAATCATCATGCAACTGATGAACTTGTTGATGAGCGTGCTTCCATACATAGGATCCGGCAACGTCTCTCGTTTCGGAACTTCTCTTCGCCTCGGCATACTTAAAGATCTCCCAAAGCCCTGCTAGTAGTCGCTGCATAGGGTGAGACTCACCCCCTTAGAACGAATCTTGTCGGCTTCTGGCTAGCACCGATTGAAGATTCTCGGCGGGTATGAATCGTCCACCCTGTGACAACAGTTATGAAGGAGTGATTAGCTTTTAGGCCGCTTGGCACCATATTTTGAGCGGGAATTCTTCCGATCCTGAACTCCAACAGAATCCAACGTACCCCGCACCACATGATACCGAACCCCGGGGAGGTCCTTGACACGTCCACCGCGTATCAAAACGATGGAGTGTTCCTGCAGATTATGCCCGATTCCCGGGATGTAGGTGGTGACCTCGATCCCGTTGGTGAGCCGGACACGCGCGACTTTTCGCAGAGCAGAGTTAGGCTTTTTGGGTGTAGATGTGTACACCCTCGTGCATACACCTCTGCGCTGAGGACTCCCCTGCAAAGCTGGACTCTTCGTCTTAAAACGAATCTTCTTTCGGCCAGATCGTACCAGCTGATTGAAGGTCGGCAAACTTTGCTCTCCTTAAAAAAATAGTCATTGCACCGTCAGGAATGACAACACAAAATTAACATTCCCGGCCAATGCTTATATAGCGAAAAACCCGTGGAATATAGCAAACCCTCCGAATCATGTCAAGCAAATGAAACATTTAGAGATTCTTTGAATTTCATCTTCCCGCACCAAACCCCGGCTTTCTGCATCCGAAATGGCAGATTTTCGGCGTTTCCAGCAAAATTTTCCTGTTTTCGGCTTTTTTGTGCCCCGTTTGGTCTTCATTTCCCGTTTTTATATCTATTCTGCCGCATAAAAAAAGCAGCAGAATGCGCGCCACCCCCCTATCCAGGCCTAAATGGCTCGTTGCATGCGGGAAACCTGTAATTTTTTTTGGCCCAAGAATTCCCGGCGCAGTTAGTTACACAGGGGGAACAGACTATGGGAACAATGAACAAGGTCATACTTATCGGCAGGCTGGGAAAAGACCCGGAGGAGCGGACAACAGCGGGAGGCTTGCGCATATCCAACTTCAGCCTGGCCACAGACGTGTACCATGGCAGCAACGGCGAAAAAACCACGGAATGGCACCGGATTATCGGTTTCGGCAAGATCGCGGAGCAATGCAATCAATACCTGAAAAAAGGTCGGCTGGTGTGCGTTGAAGGCTCGATTCAGACACGCACATGGGAAAAAGCCCCTGGAGAAAAACATTATTTTACCGATGTCGTTGCGGCCCGCGTGACTTTCCTCGATTCCAAGGGCGGCGCTTTTTCAGAGCAATCTGCCGCCGTCACGGAAACTGAAGCACCCTTTTGACGAAATGCCTGCGTCCTGAATTGTGAATCGTGATTCGTATGCTATAATGCCCAACTGATTATGGCCTCGCGAAGCGAATTGCCTTCCGGAAAACGGACGAACAGGCTGCCTGCCTGGCTTTGGATTTTTTACGGGCTGCTGATTATTCTCTTCATTGTAATCGGGGCAGGCTTCGGCATATTGCGGGGCTATGAATACAACCTCCCCAAAATCCAGAGTCTCGAAGATTTCAGACCGGATGTCATTACCGACGTTTACTCGGATGACAATAAGGTCATCGGCGAGTTGTTCATTGAAAGACGGATCGTCGTTCCATTTGAAGAGATCCCCCCGTACCTTCAGCTCGCCATTGTCGCCACGGAGGATGATCAGTTCTACCACCATTCCGGAATCAATTATTTTTCCAACGTCCGGGCTATTTATAAAGACATCATCAAAATGAGCTGGTCCGAAGGGGCCAGCACCATTACGCAGCAACTGGCGCGCATGCTCCTCGGTAATTATGAAAAGACACCGGACCGCAAAATCAAGGAACTGCTGATTGCCTGGAAGATCGAAAAACAATATTCCAAACAGCAGATCCTCACACTTTACTGCAATCTGCACAACATGGGGCCCGGCGTATACGGTGTGGCTGCGGCCGCGGACTATTATTTCGGGAAACAGCCGAAGGATCTCTCGATCGAGGAATGCGCCCTGATCGCGGGACTGCCCCGCAATCCAACGGTGTATTCCCCCCGCTTGCATCCAAGCACCGCTCTGGCTCGAAGAAATTTCGTGCTGGATCGAATGGCTTCCGAGCATATGATCTCCGCGAAGCTGGCGGCAGAGGCCAAAGCCAAACCGATGGTCCTGAAACCGCCGGCGCACGGCAACGCTGCCCTCGCGCCGCATTTCCTGGAATGGGTGCGGCGATCCCTGGCCGATCGGTATTCCACCGAGGAGATATGGCGCAAGGGTTTAAGAGTCTATACCACTCTCAACATAGAGATGCAGAATGCCGCGCTCCGGGCCCTGCGCGATGGATTGCGCAAGTATGACAAGGCGCGCGGATGGCGCGGAGCTGCGGGAAACATCCTGAAAGACCCCGCCAGCAACCTTGCGACTTATTCTCACCCGGACTGGCGCGCCCCTCTGTACCCCGAAGATATCGCTGTCGGTTTGATAGAAGGGGTTGCGGGGAAAGAAGCGACTGTGCGCATTGGCAAATACCGCGGCAGCATAGGGCCAAAGGAAATTGCATGGACCAGAGCGGCGGCGGCAGCTCAAATCCTGAAGCCCGGAGACCTGGCCTATTTTAAGATTATCGCACTGGATCCCGAGCTCCGAACGGCGTCCCTTCTGCTGGAGCAGCGCCCTGCAATCGACGGGGCAATCATCATTCTCCAGAACAGCACCGGTGAAATAAAGGCGATGGTGGGCGGATATGATTTCGAGCACAGCGAATTCAACCGGGCGACGCAGGCCATGCGCCAGGTCGGCTCGACTTTCAAACCGATCGTTTACTCCACCGCTTTTGAGAAGGGGATGACTCCCGACAGCACAATCCAGGACAGCCCCATCAGTTTTACGGATACCCTTGGCCGTACGTGGCGGCCCGGCAATTATGACGGGAAGTTTAAAGGACAGATCACTATTCGCCAGGCTTTGACGGAATCGCGGAATGTTCCCACGATCAAGGTGGCTTCGCTTATCGGGATCAAGAATGTCGTCGTCATGGCTCGGCGTTTCGGGCTCGGAGGAAAGTTGGATCCGTACTTGCCCCTGGCGATTGGAGCCTGCGAAGCGACGCCATTGGAAATGGCTTCCGCGTTCACTGTTTTCCCGAATCTCGGAATGCAAGCGGAACCGTATTTCATACGCAGAGTCGAAGATTATGACCGCATGAAGAAGGAGGAGCGCAAACCTCGGACACGCCAGGTCCTGAGCCCTGAAATTGCGGAGACTATGCTCGGCCTGCTTCAGGGAGTCGTGCAGCATGGCACGGCAACAGCGGCGACGGCATTGGGGCGCCCGCTCGGAGGAAAGACAGGAACCACCGATAATTTCACGGATGCCTGGTTCATCGGGTTTGACCCTTCGCTGACCGCCGCCGTTTGGATCGGATTCGACGGGAAAAAGACTCTGGGAGAAAAACAGTCCGGAGCCGTCGTCGCGCTGCCTATTTGGATCGAATGCATGCGGGCCATCCTGAAAGACAAGCCGGTCGAGCAATTCCAAACCGCAGCACCCAAACGGAAATTACGAATGACGAATTACGAATGACGAATTGAAACATACGAACTCATCATTCGCGGCTTCAGCCGTTGCCCGGATTTCTCCCCATCTCTCTGTTCATGGGGAAATCCTAGCAGCGCACATCCCGGCCATGGACAGAGGATGCGCGTGTATATTTCAATTCGTCATTCGTGATTCGTCCTTCTAATTCCGCTACCGGTCTCTTTCCACAATGTAATCTGGAATGGACAGCAACGCGTCCCTTGCGGGACAGGCGGGAAAATCTTGCAGGAAGGCTTTAGCTTTACGCGCGTAATCGTGCGCTTTTTCCAGAACACGGTCCGCCGTGCGGTACTCGCGGACCAACGCCAGAACGGCATCTCTGTTTGGCGCATCCGGGCCGTTATGGCGCAGCACCTCCCGGACCAGTTCGCGATGGAGAGGTTCCCCTTCACGCATCAGGTAAATAAGAGGGAGCGTCAGCTTCCCTTCCTTTAGATCGCTTCCGACCGGTTTCCCCAAAGTGCTTTCGTTCGATGTGAAATCCAGCACGTCGTCGACCAGCTGGAACGCGAGTCCGACATTCAAACCATATAAGCGCAGAAGCTCTTCCTTTTCCTCCCCTACGGCACTCAAAATTCCGCCGAGCTGAGAACATGCAGAGAAAAGGAAAGCGGTTTTGCGCATCGTAATTTCCAGATGCTGCTCTTCGGTGATATCAAGATTTCCGTTGCAGGTGAGCTGAAGGAGTTCGCCTTCCACCATCTTCCGGGTGGCGGCAATCAGGACATCGAGTACTTTCAACTGCCGCTCGCCGAGCGCCATGCTGAAGGATGTCATATAGAGCCAATCGCCCATCAGGACGGTGATCTCATTTCCCCACTGTGCATTCACCGATGCGCGGCCGCGACGGACGCTGGCGTTGTCGATAATATCGTCATGCACCAGCGTTGCCGAGTGAATCATCTCAATTACCGCACCCAGTCTCGGCCCGACCGGCCCGTCGTATCCGCACATTTGGGCGCCCAGCAGCAGGATAGCCGGACGGATCCGTTTGCCTCCGCTGTCGCAGATATACTGGCCTATTTTATCAATTAGAGGAATGCAGGAACTGGATTGGCGCGCAAGTTCTTCTTCCACTTGCGTCATCCCATTTTCGACCAGTTTGTAGATCTCGTGCGGATTCAATTCAATACTCTCAAGAGCAGATAAGACGCCATCAAAACAAACACCAACGACAGGGATCTTATCATAGGTACCCGAAGGAGAGGCATCAATTTCACCGGAGCAGCGCGCCGATGGAGACCTCTTCAGTGAAAGTAGCCAGGACAGGTTTGCCATCCACCGACGCGGCCACGATCATTCCATTGGATTCGACACCCATGAGTTTCGCGGGCTTCAGATTCGCCACAATCACTACTTTCCGGTTCAGCAGGCTCGCGGGCTCATAGGCTTCCGCAATCCCCGCGACAACCTGTCGCACTTCGGTGCCAATATCCACTTTCAGCTTGATCAGCTTGCGCGAGCCTTCAATTTTTTCGGCTTCCAGAACCTGTCCCACACGCATCTGCACTTTGGCAAAATCTTCAATATTGATTTGAGAAAGCAACTCTTCGGACATTTTTTTCACTTGCTCCAAAAGTATATATTTGACTCTGTGCTTTTCCCGGTCTTTCGCTGCGCGCGCTATTATCTTCCTTTGTCTGCAGGTAGGCATGAACCGCCGCGGACTGCACTTCTTTAATCGCCACATCCTTCTCTATCGCCAGTCGGCGGCAATCCTCGAATTCCGGCGCAAAGTTGACCGGGCGGTCTTCCAGGTGCGAAATTTTCATCGTGACCGCGCCAAAATCCGTCTGGACCTTCCGGAATTCGCGGCGCAGAGTCTTGCGCTGCGCAACGGTATACCGGATACCAATGGTTGTGGTTTCACCAAAAACCAATTCGGCCATCCGGTCTACGTCCGCAAGCGCGCATACGCAGGTGATCTTCAGAGCCGGACGGTTTTTCTTCATATAAATAGCAGTGGAATAGACATCCAGCGCTCCGGCCGCCAGAGCTTTTTCCTGGAAATACCCATAGATTTGAGGGCTCATATCGTCGATGGTGGCATCCATTACGGCGACCTGCTCTTCCGGAGACACGGCGGCTTCCGCCATCGCCTCGCCCAGACTGATCCTGAGCACGTTGGCGTTGCCCGGAGTCTGCCGCGTCCCGGCGCCGTATCCGGACGCTCGAACCTTCATGGCAGGCTGCGGTCCGAATTCTTCAACAAGCGTCGCAAGCAGGGTGGCACCTGTCGGCGTCGTCAACTCTCCGTCTACAGTATTGGAAAATGTCGGAATGCCGCTGAGAAGCTCCAGCGCGGCCGGGCCCGGAACCGGGTAAATTCCGTGCTGGCATTCCAGAGTGCCCCTTCCAACGTTCACTGGAGAAGAGATGACCCGGGCAGGCAGAAAGGACTCCATGGCAATCATGGTGCCCACAATATCTATAATCGAATCGACGGCTCCCACCTCATGGAAATGGACCTTTTCCGGAGGGTGGCCATGTATTTTCCCCTCTGCCACCGCAAGCTTGCGGAATGCTTCGATCGATTTCTCACGAACCCACGGCGACAGTCCGCTCGTCTCGATCATCCCCTGTATGTCCGAGAAGGTTCTATGGGCATGCGAATGCCCCGCCTGCGACGTCAAACTTCATAGCCTGAATGCCTGAACGCGTGCATTTCTGGCAAGAAAGCTGATATCCATGCAGCGGGAGAAGACTCAATTTAGCCCGCAACTCTTCGAAATCAAAGCCAAGGTCGAGCAGAGCCGCAACCATCATGTCGCCGCTGATGCCGGAGAAAGGCTCAAGAAACAGGGTTTTCCGATCACTAGTATGCATATGCGTTCGCACCAACTTTCCCGTAAAGCTTCGAAGTGAGTCTAGGGAGGGTGTGCTTCGAAGTCAAGATAGTCGGCAGTCGGCAGTCAGCTAGTCGGCGTCGTCAGTCGGTAGTTGGTAGTTGCAGTTGGCAGTCGTGCGTTTCGAAAAAGGATGTTCTGAACTGCCGACTGCCGACTGCCGACTGGAGACTGTGCCGAATGCTGACCGCTGTATCGCGTGGCCGGTATCATGTATTATGAATTCGGTGTCCTGAATTTTGATTTCTATATTCTGCATTTTTAGAGAGAAAGAAGACAATGCTGCTTGCACTTACACGAAACCTGGAAAAAGCTCTTCTGAAACGTATTGCCGAGCGCTATCAAGTTCAATACAACTCCCTGAATTTTACTATTCCTCCAAAGATCGAGCTGGGTGAACTGGCGCTTCCCGTAGCCTTTGATCTCGCACGAAAGGTCCGGCGTCCTCCTGTTGAAATAGCCAAAGAACTCGCATCGGACGCGGCAGAGATTCCCGGCATCGGGAAGGTGGACGTGGCCGGCGCCGGCTATCTCAATTTCCATCTCGATCGGGGAGCTTTTGCGCTGGCGCTGGCGCAAAGCATTGCACAACAAAAATTCGGCAGAATTTCGGATCCGGATGAAACCGGCAAAATCATAGTGGAACACACAAACATTAATCCCAACAAAGCAGCCCATATCGGGCATTTGCGCAACGCCACCTTGGGGGATTCCTTTGTCCGCTGCCTCCGCTTTCTGGGCCATGAGGTCGAAGTGCAAAACTACCTGGATAATACCGGAGTCCAGGTTGCCGATGTGGTCGTGGGCCTGGAGCGCATGCAGGGAATGGCTCTCCCTGAAGTGCGGGCGATCGGCGGGAAAATTCGATTATTTCTGCTGGGATGTCTATGCCAAAGTCGCGGACTTTTATAAGCAATCCGAGGAAAACAAAAAGTGGCGCAGCCTGACGCTGCAGTCCGTGGAGTCGGGCAATAACCCGACCGCGGAACTGGCGGAGCACGTCGCCATGCGCATTGTCCAAGCCCACCTGGCCACCATGGAGCGCATTAACGTGCAGTACGATCTGCTCCCGCGCGAAAGCGAAATCCTACACCTTCACTTCTGGGAAAAAGCGTATCGGCTCCTCAAGGACCGCGGGGCCATCTATTATGTTGACGAGGGGAAAAACCGCGGCTGCTGGGTCATGAATACCGGAGACACGCAGGCCGAGACTACGCGTGAAGAGGCGGAGGATGATGAAAAGATAATTGTCCGGTCGGATGGGACCGTCACCTATGTCGGCAAGGACATCGCGTACCAGTTATGGAAGCTCGGTCTCCTGGGCCTGGATTTTCACTACAAATTGTATGACACACAGCGGCAATCATCCACTCTGGATCACAACCGCTGAAGCCGATTCCGGTGCCACCCCTCCACGGATTCGGACACGCGCGTCGGGTTTATAATGTCATCGACAGCCGCCAGGCCTATCTGCAGAACATTGTGGTTCAAGGGCTGAAAGCGCTGGGCTTCGAGGAACAGGCGGCAAATTCCATTCACTTTTCCTATGAAATGGTGGCACTCACCCCGGCCTGCTGCGACGAACTCGGATTCCCTCTGTCCGAACAGGACAGGAAGCGTCCTTATGTTGAGGTTTCCGGACGCAAAGGCCTGGGCGTTAAAGCCGACGACCTCCTGGATGCGCTGTGTCAGAAAGCGTTGGCGGAAGTTCGCGCGCGCCATTCCCTGCCGGAAGAGGAATCCGCAGGAATTGCGCGCATCATCGCCGTAGGAGCGTTGCGCTATTTCCTGCTGCGCTTTGCGCGTAATACGGTGATCGCCTTCGATTTCAAGGAAGCGCTCAGCTTTGAGGGCGAGACCGGCCCCTATGTGCAATACGCAGTCGTGCGTGCAAATAACATCTTCCGTAAACTCGCCGAGTCCGGGGAAGAACCCGCGGAAAATCCGGATGCCGGCTTCGAAGAGTTCCTTGCCGGAGACAATGAAATATGGGAAACCGTGTATCAGGCGGCAAGGCTGCCGGAAATTGTGCGGCAAATTGCGCAGTCTCTGGAACTGGGACAGCTCTGCAAATATGCCTTCTCCCTGGCGCAAAAGTTCAATCTCTTTTATCACAAGCACCATATTCTTTCTGAGACGGACGCGCGCAAAAAACAGCATCTGCTTCTCGTTGCGGATATCGTTCGCCGGCAGCTGACGGAAGCGCTTTACTTGCTGGGATGCGAAGTTCCGCCTAAAATGTGATGGTTATGCCGCTGTTTGGATTGCTCCCGTTGTTTTTATATGCTTTCCTTCAGGTAGCTTCTGTGCCTCTCCTCGAGGGGAACACTTTAAATGTTGAGGAGAAAGCGCGAATTAACAGGGCTCAATCGGTTGACGACCGGATCAAGGTGTATCACTCCGCATCCAAAAGGATGCAGCAGTCGGTAGACGCTGCCGTCAGCAGCCATGATTTCTCGGGCGTTCCGGATGCGCTGAAACTATGGGTTGCGCTTCTTTCCGGCTCCCTGGAAGATATCGAGGCCAATCTCAAGGCAAATAAGAAATCGAAAGCCCTGATCCGCTACGAGATTCAGGTGCGCAAGGCGAACTCTGCATTTCGAGGATATAAAACCAAAGCGCCTGTGGATCAACAGGACGCATTCGATGCACAGATTGCCGGCGCCGAAAAAATACGGAAAAAGTTCGTCGATATAATATTCCGGTAATGGAGAAACGTTCGTGAATCACCGGCATCCCATAAAGCGATTTCTTGTACCGTTCCTTTCAGCCCTCGCCTGCGTTTTTGCGGTCCTGGCGGCTTCCGGAAGTCCCAAAAGGGAATTTCTGACGGAAAAAGAAATCGAGCAGATCCAGGATAGCAATGAGATCCATATCCGCGTCAAGCGGTACCTCGATTTTGCGGCATCCCGTTTGAAGGTTGCAGAAGAAAGGCTTTCGGGCAAAGAATCCGAGCCGGGCGATCCATTTGAGTTCTTCACTCCGGAAGATATGCTGGACGGCTACTATCGCATTCTCGAAAGCGTCATGCTGAACCTGGAAGATGCTTACCAGAAAACCGATCTTATGGAGAAGGGCAAGGTCCAAAGGGCACTGAAGACGCTAAAAGAAGCAATGGAAAGCGCGCTCAAACAGCTTGAAATACTCAAAACAATAGCTGAAGAAAAAAACAAAGAAGAGCTCTGGAATCTCGTGAATAAAGCAATCGATATCAGTAAAGGTGCTCGTGAGGGAGCCGAATCCGGCATTTCCAAAGAGCCCGATCCCGCCAACAAGAAAACCAAAAAGTAGTAACTGCGCTGGATTACCCCACAACCAAACATGTCGGTATCGCTATCGGTATCGCAATCGGCAATCGCAATCGGCTTTTTTCTGAGTTGGGCGTCAAAATTAAAAGACGAAAAACCGATTGCGATCGCGATTCCCGATACCGATTCCGATAGCGATGCCGATACCGACGTGTGTTGATTATCGATGTCAGCAAGCGATGCCGAAATGTGTCAGGTGCGGTCAATCTTCTTTCCAGAAGGAGGGAGAAACGGTGATAATCCCCTGCTTCCAAACCAGGCATTTGCGTCGCTTGAGATCCTGAAGCAGTCGCGACAGCGTTTCGGGAGTGGCATCGATCGCGGCAGCCAGCTGTTTCTTATTAATCTCCGCCTGAATCTGCTCCTGCCTGCCGTACTGCTCCATCAGAAAGGCCCTCAGGCGCTGCTCCACATCCTGGCTTGTCAACTGCTGGATCCTGTCTGCAAGATAGCGCTGCTTACGCAATAGCATCGCAATAAAATCGTTGCGGAAATCCTCCTGCCGCAGCAAACTCAGCAAGTCCCGGCGCAGGAGCTTGAAAACAAGGATATCGGTAAGAGCCAGAGCGGTGACCGGGTATTGTTTCTGTTCAAATAAAATCACTTCGGCGAATACTTCGCCGGGCTTGATAACCTTGATGACAGTTTCGTGCCCTTCCAGCGACAGCTTATTCAGCGAGATGCGTCCCCGCGCCAGCAGATACATCGCCTCCCCCGGTTCCCCTTCACGAAAAATGATTGTCTGCTTATGGCGCTCGCACGGCATGCAGTACTTGGACAGTGCTTCTTTGCTGCCCTGAGAGATTCCTTCAAAAAACCTGTCTGATCCAGTATCCGCGAAATGTCCATCATCCTGCATCCTTGTACAATCGGGAATTGAGTATAGTCTATAGAAATATATTCGGTTTCTTGATCCATATCAATTTTTGGCCGGACAAGCGGGGTAAGATATCGCGTGTGATGGAGCAATAACAAACTAATTCAAGGGGGAAGCCAACAATGGACATGTTCTGTTACCAATGCGAACAAACGGCCGGGGGCCGCGGATGCGAAAAACAGGGAGTATGCGGAAAAGACGCGACTACAGCGGCATTGCAGGATTTGCTGCTTTATGCGACGAAAGGTATCAGCCAATATGCAAACAAGAGCGCGCCAGTTGGGCACGAAATCGACGAAGTGGACGTATTTGTCATCGAGGCCCTGTTCACGACCGGTGACCAATGTAAACTTTGATGCCGCCAGCGTGGAGGCCATGCTTCGCAAAGCGGCGACGATTAAAAAGAACGCACAAGGCCCTATGAACACGCATGCAGCGGTGCCGGCAAGCGCCGGAAAAGCTTGAAGGACCGGCCCAGTGGACTCCGGCGGCCACACAGGACGGTTTGTTGACCCAAGCGGCAAGCATTGGCATTACCTCGGCAAGATCCAGCTTTGGGAGACGACATTGCCGGGCTCTGCAGGAATTGCTGACTTACGGGCTGAAAGGCATTTGCCGCCTATGCGGATCATGCGCGCAAGCTGGGCAAGGAAGATGACAAAGTCATACGCATTCATGCATGAGGCGCTCGATTACCTGGCCCAGCCGAATCCGGCCGTGGACAAACTCTTGGCCTTAAACTTGAAGTGCGGCGAAATAAACCTGGCGGTCATGGAAATGCTCGATGCCGCACATACCGGCACATACGGCAATCCCGTACCGACGAGCGTACGCGTCACTCCGGTGAAAGGAAAGGCGATCCTTGTCTCCGGACATGACCTGAAGGATCTCGAAGAACTGCTCAAACAGACGCAAGGATTGGGCATCAATGTCTACACCCACGGGGAGATGCTGCCCGCCCACGGCTATCCCGGAGCTGAAAAAGTACAGCCATCTTGTTGGCAATTACGGCGGCGCATGGCAGGATCAGGCAAAAGAATTCGACGCCTTCCCGGGCGCCATCCTTATGACCACAAACTGCATCCAGACCCCTAAGCCAAGCTACAAAGCCCGCATATTCACGGCCGGACTCGTTACCTTGCCGGGAGTGATGCACATCGGCAACCGCAACTTACAAACCGGTGATCGACGCCGCGCTGGCGGCCCCCGGATTCGATGCGGACGCTACCCGAGGCGTCCATTCTCGTGGGCTTCGGCCACAACGCGATTCTCGGCGTGGCCGACAAGGTTATCGGCGCGGTCAAAGCAGGCCAGCTCAAGCACTTCTTCCTGATCGGCGGCTGCGACGGCGCAAGACCCGGCCGCAACTATTACACGGAATTCGCCGAAGCGGTTCCCAAAGACTGCGCGATCCTCACCCTCGCCTGCGGAAAGTATCGCTTCAACAAACTGGATTTTGGTGATATCGGCGGAATCCCGCGTCTGCTCGACTGCGGTCAGTGCAACGACGCGTATTCCGCCATCAAGGTCGCAGGCGCTCTGGCACAGGCGTTCGGCTGCGGAGTCAACGACCTGCCGCTCTCTATGATACTCTCCTGGTATGAGCAGAAAGCCTGCGCCATCCTTCTGACCCTGCTTCACCTGGGCATCAAAAACATACGCCTCGGCCCGACGCTGCCTGCGTTTGTCACTCCAGCTGTGCTGAATGTGCTTGTGGAAAAGTTCGCTATCAAACCGACCACGACCGTGGAAGCGGATCTGCAAGCGGCTCTTGCAGGGGCTTAACAATTCCAATCCAGGATTCCTGGAACGCTTTCCAGGGCTCCCGGCACTTCCCTTCATTTGAGAGTCATCAGGAATGCCGTGAGATCACTGAGGTCTTTTTCCGGCAGGTTCGGATAGGATTTCATGGTCGAATCGGCCTTCATGGCTTTGGGCGTCTTCACCCACTTCCGGATGTCCTCGGATTTCAGCCTGGAGCCGACGCGATCCAGCGGCATTTTCTTTCCGCCTATGCCGGCGATGGAGTGGCAAAGCGCGCACTTTTGCATCGCATACACTTCCCTGCCGCGATCCGATGCGTCATCCTGGAACATAAACGCGACGCATAAAATAATCGATGCTATCGCTCCGGTAAAAATCATCACTGATTTCATTTCCCATCTCCATTTCAATAGGTCTCAGGATGATGGCGCGGTGTTAGCTCCAACTGTCCGCTGGACTGGCCGTAGGCAATCTCCTGGCTCTTGACCGTGACTCCCTCAGATTGCGCCCCTTCGATGCGGACCTGGATCGGTCCTTTGTTCTCGTTGCGTTCGACCTGCAGGGCAGATTCATGGCCGGTGCACCGACTCCAACGTCAGCGGTTTGAGTTCCGCCAACTGAATCGGCTTCCGGTGCCGGCGGGGGCGGAGGCGGCGGAGGCGGCGGAGGGCGCCGCTGGCTGGGGCGGCGCTTCCACGACAGCGGGCGGCGGGAGACTCGCCGCAACCAACGAACATTGCCGCCAGCGCGCGGCGAAACTGCCGGCCAGAACGAAACTGGTCACTTTTCATAGTGGTACTCCCCAATTGAACCGCGAAGAGACAAAAAGAATTCTCTCATTCCTTCTCGGAATGTCAACACCTTGCTCGCCCCAAGCCCCAAGACCTTGGTTTCCGAGCGGGAAATGATACGATCACGACTGCTACGGACTCGCACTTTCCCAGGAGAGAAACCGCATGGCACGCAACCCGGCTTACCTTGCCGCTGTTCGCTTTTCTCGTTTGCCCCGTTCTCGCCGGTCTGGCGTTGGCCGCCGACGAGTGGCCGCAGTGGCGGGGCCCGACACGGGATGGGGTCTGGCGGGAGGCAGGGATTATCGAGAAATTCTCCTCCAGATCCCAACTCGCCATCCGCTGGCGAGCATCGATCGGCAGCGGGTACAGCGGTCCCACCGTCGCCGCCGGCCGCGTCTACGTCACGGATCGCCAGCGGAATC
>CAVRAD010000022.1:0-30333 GCA_963718845.1 uncultured Acidobacteriota bacterium | reverse complement strand
TTTTGCCCGCATACAGCGCCCTGAAGTGGAAATCGTATTGCCGGCCGGCGATGTAGCACAGGACGGCGGCTATCAGCAGCGGGATGGACACGAGTGCCAGCAGTTTTTCCATCGGCAGTTTCGTGGCAAGCAAAACGCCGCCGATCGACGGCCCGATCATGGCGCCGATTCTCGCTACCCAACGGCTGAGCCGGCACCCTGGTTTCTGCAGCCGGGCGGATAGACGATGGGCGCAAGAATTGTGACATCCATGTGCGCGGAGTTGATGAAGAAACCGCTGAGAAGGGAGCACCACGAAGGCCCTCGGCCGAGTCCGCCCAGAAGAAGACGCACACGGCCGCAATGACGTGCAGCACCGACCCCCACCGGAAGCCGACTTTGTCGAAATAAAAGCCGCTCAGCAGGCATCCGGCCGCGATAAGTATGTTGCCGGTGCCATTGATATAGCCTGCCGCGGATGGGGAAAATCCTTTGATGACCAGCAGCTGCGGAGCCCAGCTCCCGACGAAAAACACCGCGATGGAGCTGATCGGGTAATAAGCCCAGACCGTCGGCGTGACCCATGCCAGTCTGCCCCTGCAAAGAGCTCCTTGAAGGACGCGCGGCTCTTTTTTCCGCCGGTGGACACAAACTGTGTGTTTGCGTCCGCTGATATTCCCGGCTGAATCCGGTTGATGATTTGCACGAGGCTTGCCTTCTTTTTTTCGCTCTTGGCTCTCCTGGACTGAAAGCCAGCGGGCCGATTCCGGCAGCTTGTAGCAAACCAGGAGGATCGCCAGGACGGGAGCCAGGAATCCGACAACAAACAGCCACCGCCAGCTGAGGTGCCACAGCAGGAAACCGGCCGCATACCCGCCGAAACGATGCCGATCAGGAATCCCGAATACATGATCGACACGTACTTGCCTCTCCCTTTCAGCGGGGCATATTCGCTGGTCAGCGTAATCGCGCAGGGGACGGCGCCTCCTATGCCGAAGCCGGTGAAGATGCGTATGGGAATCAGGCTCCCATGGAATGTGAAAAATAGGCCAGAAGGGTGCCGACGCTGAAAACGCACGATGCGAGGATGAGCGTCTTTTTTCTTCCGATCCTGTCCGAGAGCGTGCCGAAAACTATGGCGCCGAACAAATATCCTAAAAACGCCGCCGAAAATACCGGGCCGAAAACATATGCGGTCCCGATGTTCCATTCCTTCATGATGACGGGCGCGGCCTGATTAATGATCGTGTAGTCGTACCCGTCCATGATCATGATGAGGCCGCAAAGCAGGATGACGCGGAGCGACACGCTGTTGAGCTTGGAGCCGTCAATATTCTCTCGACGTCGATCGCGGATGGTGTGCGTATTTTCGTTCTGTCGTTCCTGCCGATCGTTATACCTCCTGGATAGTAAGGCCGGAAGAGGTAGGAAAATAAGCGGGCCGGAGGGCGGTATGAACGGAGTGCGGCACCTTGGGCGCTTTTTCTACGTCTCCTATTTGATCTTTTCGGGCCTATTCCCTGACAGTCTCGGGCCTCAATTCCCTGCCGGCCCTCCGGGCCAGCGTTCGGTCTACCAGTCAATTCATCAATGCGTTCCGGTGAGGATGGCTCCCTGCTCGACCAGGATGCGCTGGAGTTCGGTGACGTCGGCTTCCAGCATTCTGGGCGTGATATTTTGTTTCGTGCACAGAGCGGCCGCCACTCCGGCTGCCTGCCCCGTGACCATCGTCTGCATCAAAAAACGCTGATACGCCTCGCGGTAGGCGGACACGGCTTTGCCGGCCACGAGGAGATTCTCGATCTCCCTTGGCACCAGGCAGCGGTACGGGATGTCGTGCGAGCCGCCGGTTTTGGGGACATCGGGAGGCTTCATCGTTCCCAGGGTTCCCGGGCCCACGACGTGGACGGCGCCCGCGGGAAAGGCGCTCTTGCCGATCACGTCGGGAAATTTCCGCTCCTCAATGACATCTTCCCCTTTCAGAACATAATCGCCCATGATGCGCCGGCCTTCGCGGATCCGCATTTCGGGGCAGACCCGGGTGATGTAGGCGTTTTCAAAACCCGGCAGATATTTTTTGACAAACTTCCAGGCGATGACATTCTGCCTGCGGCATTCGATCTCGCCGAAGGTCAGATCATCGACGTCGGTGGCATCGCAATTGCCCACCTGGGACGAGTGCTGGAAGTGCGCCTGGATGACGCCGCCCTCGCGCGGGATCAGGAAAAAGCCGACACCGCTGTATCCGTGCCATTCGCCGGTTTCGAGCCCTTTCATCTTAAGGCTCCGGTATCCCATCACTTCGCCGAACTCCTCGATGCATTCGACCTTGCGGATGCGGGCGACCAGTTCGTCGTAGGTCCACTTGTGCCGGGTATTCTCCTGGAAACGCTCGAATTCGAATTCCTGGGGGTTTGCTTTGACGTAGTCGAGGACTTTTTTCCAATCAACTCCATCGGCGGTGAAGGAAAGGGAATGCGGTTCCATCTGGTCCCGGGGCAGGATTTCGTACGGGGCGCCGGCACGCGCGGCCACTTCGCCTTCGCCGGTGCAATCGATGATCACTTTGCCCAGCACCGTTTGCCTTCCTGAAACGTTTTCGACGATGACGCCTTTTACCGCGTTGCCTTCCTTGACGACGTCGACGGCGAGAGAGTGGAGCAGCAGCCTGACATTGTTTTCCTGCATCATGTCGAACACCAGCAGCCCCACCAATCCGGGTCCACATAGGCGAAGGTATACCAGCCGCGGAAGTCCGGCTCAATATGGGGAAGGGCGTGGCCTTCTTTGAGGAGGCGTTCATGGGTTTCGGTGATGATTCCGCCGATAATGCGCTCGCCCCTTTCATTGTAAAGGTTTGCATAGGAGAAGCCCGGCGGCCCCGTACGTTCATCTGGCCGCCGAGGGCCCCGACCCGCTCGATAAGGATAGTTTTCGCTCCTGTCCTGGCGGAAGCAATTGCAGCCGCAACGCCTGAAGTCCCGCCTCCTACCACGACAACGTCATATGTGTCTTTGATTTCATGAGCGCCTCCTGTGTAAACTGCCGCGGTGCGACCACGGTTTTTCCGATGCCTGCCTATTCTATTGCATCCGGCCGCAAAGATCTTTTCAAAACAAATGACGGAGCTTTCATTTAGGCGCTATTTTTCTGGATCCGGTTTAGTATTGATTGGCTTATGATGTGTGCATCCTGAAAATGATTAGACGGTGTATTTTCCTGAAACAAGCGTAACGACAAAGGGGCGGGGCTATGAGTATTCACTATATTGAGCCGTTGTCGCGAGCGATTTCGCGGACCAAACAGGCGCTTTTTAATCCCATGGATCCGAGGAAATGGTTCGTTGTCGGATTTTCGGCCTTCCTGGCCACACTTACGGACGTGCAGTTGTCCGGCGGTGTGCCGAATACGGGATAAGGAAAAAATCAAATTTCGATCTGGAAGCAGTGTTGTACTTCCCTCAAAGAGCTTGGGAATGGCTGGGCAACCATCCCGGATGGGCAATGCTGATCGCCTTTGCCTTATTTCTATTTTCGGTGTTCATGGTTGTGATTACCTGGTTGAGTGCCAGGGGCAAGTTCATGTTCCTGGATAACGTGGTTCGCGGCCAAGCCAGAATCGTGGCGCCGTGGTATGAATATAGAAAAGAAGGGAATTCCTTTTTCTGGTGGAACCTCTTCTGGCTTGTCATTTTCTCCGCGATTGTTGTTGCTTATATCTTTTACTGCTTTGTCTATCTGCAGGCTGTGTATGAAGGCAGCGGAAATGGCAGAACGCTGATCCTGCCTGCCGTCCTTGCCGGTTTGGGTTTTTTTGCCATTTCGATTTTCAGCGCTTTCATCTTCATTTTGCTCAGGGATTTTGTCGTCCAGATCATGTACCGGGACCGAATCAGCGGATGGAAAGCGATGCAAAAGTTCCTGCCGCTGTTCTTTTCGCAATTTTTCCATTTTTTCGGCTATGGAATTTTCAGGTTATTTGTGTCGGTGCTCATCATTGTTGGAATCTTCATTTGCGGATGCATCACCTGCTGTATCGGGTTTCTGGTCCGGCGATCCCCTATATCAATGCGGTCGTGCTGTTGCCCGTGTCGTATGCGATGCGGGCCTTCCCAGTTGAATTTCTCGAGCAATTCGGGCCCGAGTATCAGGTTTTTCGGAAACCGGATGCCAATCCTCCGGAAACAGTGCCTCCCATTATATGAAGGCTGTAATGAAAATGATCTGCCGAACATATATGCGGGTTGAGCACCGGGTCGCGAAGGCTTTCCTGGCAGGAGGCCTGTTCTTAGGCCTCCTGGTCCTTTTATTGTGCCGCCGACCAATCTTCATTTGCCTGCATGTACCTTTCACTCCATCACCGGTCATAGCTGTCTGACATGCGGCATGACTCGATCGCTCCATGCAATTTTGCACGGAGACTTGGCTGCGTCTATCCGGTACCACTTGTTCGGTCCGGCTGTATTCCTTGGGATGCTGCTTTGCCTGGTGAACTTCGCCGCGGAAACGATCAGGGGCAGACGATATACCTTATGGGCCGGCGGAAAAATTTGGAGCCGGGTTGTCGGTATGACCGCAATACTCTGGGTTGTATACTGGGGCGTCCGGCTAGCCGCCGAGTTTGCTGCGCCATAAGGCTTTTCAATTGCCGCGATTTTATTTTGGCATCCCAAAATAGCAAATTGAATTACTTTAAGTGATTGATTTTAATGGTGCCGAAGGAGGGGGTCGAACCCTCATGCCCGCAAGGGGCGCAGGATTTTGAGTCCTGTGCGTCTGCCAGTTCCGCCACTTCGGCTTTTACGAATACCGCAATACTGATGTGGTCGCAAATAGTAGCCTAACCACTCCCTCCGAGTCAACCGGGCCGCTTCTTTTGCTGCAGAAGCCCCACTTTCTGCTATAATAATGTTTTCCGGAGGTTTTATGGATTTTCGCATAGGTGAAAAAGTTGTCTATCCCAATCATGGAGTAGGCATCATTGAAGAAGTTAGCAGCCGCTCCGTCAATGGTACCGCTGAAGAATTTTACATGCTCCGGATTCATTCTAATTCATCCGTAGTAATGATTCCCACCGCCAATGTTAAAAGCGTCGGGTTGCGCCGCATTATTAAGAAAGCCGATGTTGACGGACTTTTCAAGCTGCTTCAGGAGGATTTCTTCGAGCCCGAAGCCGACTGGAAGGGCCGCTACAAAGATCATTCCGAGAAAATGCGCACCGGCTCCATCTTTCAGGTCGCCGAAGTCCTGAAAAACCTGGTATACCTCAGCTACAGGAAAAGCCTCTCTTTTCGCGAGAAACGAATGCTGGATCGTGCCAAACAGCTTATCATCAGTGAAGTGGCAACCGTCCGCGGATTGAACGAGAAGTCTGTCGAAGACCAAATAGACCGTTTGCTCTCCGAGGCATATTCACGCTCGGTGAAAACCCCTGCCTAACCTTGTCGCCATTTCTTCTTTACACCGTTCTGCTCATCTTTTTCATGATGCTCTCGGTGTTTTTTTCCGCCGCCGAGACCGCGTTTATGGCCGTAAACCGCCTGCGTCTCAAATATCAGGCGGAGGCCGGGGATAAAAAAGCCGAGGCTATCAAGGATATCCTCTCAAATTCGGATCGTCTGCTCGGCGTCATTCTCTTCGGAGTCACGGTGTCGGAAATTGCCGCTGCCGGAATTGTCACCTATGTCATCACGTCCCGGACAGTTTCGGAGCATTCCGAGGTGGTCAGCTTCGCAGGCTCCCTAGTATTTTCTTTCGTGATCCTCATCTTTTGCGAATTAACGCCCAAAATCATCGCCGCCGCCCATCCCGAGCAGATGTCCCGGATGCTTCTGCTGCCCATCAAGATTACGATCCGGATCCTTTTCCCGTTCGCCAGGTCGGCATCCTGGATTGCTAACCGAATTGTCTCTCTCGTCGGATTGGATTCGCGCGTCAGCCCTTTTACGCACGGACCGAGTGAGGAGGAAATCAAGGCCATGATCGCGGGATCCAGCGAAGCGAGCATGCCGTCCGAAAAGAAGGAGATGCTTCACAATATCTTCGAAATCGGGGCCACCCAGATCCGCGAGGTGATGATCCCGCGCGTCGAGGTGACGGCGATTGAGATCAATGACGACATACCCAAAGTCCTGGATTTGGTCAAAAAAACAAATTATTCCCGCATCCCGGTATACCGGCAGAATTTCGATAATCCCTTGGGCATACTCAACGTCAAAGACCTGCTGCAGTATGTCCAGAAAGCCGAGGACATCAATCTCCAGGCGCTCCTGCGTCCCGCTCAGTTCGTGCCGAGCAGCGCGCCCCTCGACTACGTGCTGCGCCAAATGCAGTCGATGCATTTGCATATGGCCATCGTCGTGGACGAATTCGGAGGCGTTGAGGGCATCGTCACGCTTGAGGATCTCCTCGAGGAGATTGTGGGAGAGATTCGCGATGAACATGACACCGAAATCGAGGATATCCGCGAGCTGGGTCCGAATCTGTATTCTGTAGCAGGGAAATTGCCCGCAAAAGATTTCAACCGGTTCTTTGATGAGAAAATCCCGGAAGCCCCGGAATACACGACTCTCGCGGGCTACATCGCGGCCTTGACCGGCCGGCTGCCTTTGGAAGGGGAGACCGTTCAGTATCAAAGCCTGACCTTCACGATGGAAAAAATCGAAAGATTCAAGCTGGTTTCCATCCGCGTCCGCACCAAAAATCCGCCGCCCAAGCCTGACAGTTCGCGCTAAATCTCTATAATGCCGCATAGTTTTTGGGGAGGCGAAGCCTTCGGAGTGCGGCAGCTTGCTGCCGCTTTTCAATGTTTCCAGTTTCCAGTTTGGAGTACCCAGTTGGTTAGCAATCTTTAACTGGGGACTGAAAACTCTGAACTTGGAACTCAAAAGCGGCAGCAAGCTGGCTCCGAAAGCGCCCTGCGGGCGCAAACCCTATGCGGACGCCCCCGACGCTCTCAGTGTCGCACTTTTGTGCAGCCTCTGAAGCCCGGACCCACTTGTACTTTGCTTATTCAGCCGCGGCTTTAAATGCGTCCCGAGCCGCCAGAAGCGTGGCTTTGATGTCGTTTCTTGTGTGGGCAAGCGACATAAAGCAGGTTTCAAACTGCGACGGAGGAAGATAAACGCCTGTATCGAGCATCGCATGGAAGAACTTGGCGTATCGGGCTGTGTCGCAGGTCTTCGCTTTCTCAAAATCCGTTATCGAGGCAGCCGCAAAAAAGACCGTGAACATGGAGCCGATGCTGTTGATCTGAACAGGGATTCCCGCGCGTTCCGCAGCAATCAGCAATCCGGTGGTCAGTTCCGCCGTCAATTGCTCCAGCTTTGCGTAGGTCCCGGGCTTTTTCAGAGCTTGCAAAGTCGCGATTCCGGCCGCGACCGCCAGGGGATTTCCGGAGAGTGTCCCTGCCTGGTATACGGGACCTTCCGGGGCCACCCACTTCATTATTTCCCGGTGCCCTCCATAAGCCCCCACCGGCAACCCTCCACCGATGATTTTTCCGAGGCATGTCAGATCGGGTTTGACGTTCAGGACTTTCTGCGCTCCACCATAAGACAATCGAAAACCGGTCATCACTTCGTCAAAAATCAAAAGCGCGCCGTGTTCACGCGTGAGCTTGCGCAGTCGCTGCAGAAAGCCCCGCGCAGGCAGCACGGTCCCCATGTTTCCGGCAACCGGTTCAATGATTACTGCGGCAACTTCCGCCCGGTTATGTTCGAGCACCTGCTGCAACGTGTCGCAGTCGTTGTACGGAATGGAGATTGTGGAGTTGCACTCCTGCTGCTGAACGCCGGCACTGTCGGGTAAACCGAGAGTCGCGACGCCCGATCCGGCCTTGACCAGCAGGCTGTCCACGTGTCCGTGGTAGCATCCGTCGAACTTGATGATCTTGGGCCGGTTCGTAAATGCGCGTGCCAGGCGGATGGCGCTCATGGTCGCTTCCGTGCCTGAATTGACGAGGCGTACCTTTTCAATGGACGGAACGGCCGCGGCGATCATTTCCGCAAGAATGACTTCATTCTCGGTTGAAGCGCCGAAACTGGTTCCCCGCTGAATCTGGCTGCGCAGGGCTGCCTGGACCGGCGAGGGACAATGACCGAGAATCAGGGGCCCCCAGGATCCCAGATAATCTATATAGGACATGCCATCCACGTCCACGATGCGGCTCCCTTTCCCTGATTTTATAAACCGGGGATTGCCACCGACGCTTCGGAAGGCTCTAACCGGGCTATTCACTCCGCCGGGTATCCACTTTTGGGCGCGCGCAAACAAGACTTTGGATCGTTGATTCACTGGATCAGCTCCAATCTCGAGGGGGAATTACGTCTGTAGAATTTGCCTCCTGCGTTCAAGTCAAAGACTATCGACCCAACTCCGAATTTACTGTAAAAGCTTTGACGCTTCCTTGGCAAAATACGTAAGAATTATATCCGCGCCGGCGCGGCGAATCCCTATCAGGGATTCGAGCATGGTTCGCGGGAGGTCCAGCCACCCCATCTGCCCCGCCGCCACCAAGGCGGAATATTCACCGCTCACCTGATAGGCAGCCAAGGGCAGCGTGGTAGCGGTCGCGCAGCATGCGAATGATGTCCAGATAGGGGCCCGCCGGCTTCACCATCAATATGTCCGCCCCCTCTTCGATATCAAGCTCCACCTCTCTCAAAGCTTCACGGGCATTCGCGGGATCCATCTGGTGACTGCGCCGGTCTCCGAAGGCCGGAGCCGATGCCGCCGCTTCGCGGAAAGGCCCGTAATATCCCGAGGCATATTTCACGGCGTAGGAGAGAATCGGTGTATTTTGAAAGTTGTTCTCATCCAACAGTTTTCGAATCGCGCGGACTCGGCCATCCATCATGTCTGACGGGGCTATGATATCCGCGCCGGCTTTAGCTTGAGACAGGGCTGTCCTGGCCAGCAGGTCCAGGCTTTCGTCGTTCAGAATCTCGTCGCCCGAAACAAGGCCGCAGTGGCCGTTGGCCGTGTATTCGCACAGGCAAACATCCGTAATAAGCAGAATGCCCGGGACTTCCCGTTTCAACGCGCGCAAAGCCTGCTGCACAACGCCATTGTCCGCATACGCGCCGCTGGCAAGATCGTCCTTTTTTTCGGGGATGCCGAAAAGCATCACTCCGCCTATTCCCAAAGACTTTGCAGAACGGACCTCTTCCACCAGCATATCCACGGACCAGTTATAATTGCCGGGCATGGAGGAAATTTCCTTCTTTATTCCAGTGCCCGGGCAGACAAACAGAGGAAGTACAAACTGCTCCGGCGCAAGACGAGTTTCGCGCACCATCTTTCGAATGGGCTCGTTCATGCGAAGACGTCTGGGGCGGGTAATCGGGAAGGTCATGCGCTCCTCCTTTTTTAGGGCGAATGACGCGGAAAGCCCGCTAAAAACCGAAATTATAACACAGTATTCGGATGCGCTATGATTCCGGATTCCGGATTCCGGATTAACCTTTGATTCCAGATTCCAAATTCCAGATTCCAGATTGAAGGCGCTGCCAGGTTTGCGGCACGCCTGAATAGCGCGTTCAAGATTCGAGATTGGCTTTTGATCTCCAATTTCAAATCCCAAACTGAAATATTTATCCCGTAGCCTGATTCCTTCCGGAATCTGGAATTTGGAATCTGGAATCCGGAATCAGTGACAGGGTGTAAATTGCTGGAGATTTGTGGTAGAAGTGAGCCAATGTCCGCTAAAAAGCATTCTAACAAGCTTTGTCGCTTTGAAATCCGCGTCCGGAAAACTATTGAAAAGCACTCCATGCTCAAGCCGGGTGATCACGTGCTGGTTGCGGTTTCCGGCGGAGCGGATTCGGTGGCTCTGCTGCTTTGCCTCCACATGCTCGCTCGGACACTTCCTCTTTCTCTGACCATTGCTCATCTGAACCATCGCATCAGGGGGCAGGAAGGAGATGCCGATGAGGATTTTGTGCGCAGCCTGAGCGCCGGCCTGAATCTCCCCTTTTGTTCGGAAGCCATCGAAGTGAAAAAGCAGGCAATCGCAGGTAAGCATAACCTCGAGGAGCTTGCGCGTCTGAAGCGCTACGCATTTCTCCGCCGAACGGCGCGCCGGGTAGGGGCGCAGAAGATAGCGGTCGGGCATAACTTAAACGATCAGGCGGAGACTGTTCTTTTCCGGTTCATCCGCGGGAGCGGTATCGAAGGGCTATCGGCGATTCATCCGGTCGTCGATGGACTTGTGATTCGGCCGTTGCTGGATTGTTCCCGCAAAGAAATCGTCGAATACCTGAAACAGAAAGGTGCAAGCTACCGGGATGATTCCACAAACAAAGATGTTCAGCTCGCGCGGAATCGAATCCGGATGGAACTTGTGCCTTATCTGGAAAAGAACTTCAATCCGCGGCTGATCGAAACTTTTGCGCGGGAGGCCTTCCAGTCCTGCGAAACATGGGCTTTCATCGAAGCGGAAGCCAAACAGGCGTTTGGAAGGCTGTGCCGCCGGGACGATACCGGTATTTCGATTGCGCTGCATAGTCTGGCAAGGCTGCATCCCGCGTTGCAGAAACAAGTGTTGCGGCAGGCTTTGAAAGAATGCCTGGGTTCGTTGCGGGGAGTCAATGCGAGGCTCGTCGACGGAATTCTATCTCTCTGCGGGGCGGGGCAGAGCGGCGGTCAAATCCGGATTTCTCGCCAGAGCATCGCAGTCCGGCAATTCGATACGCTTCTGCTGACGAAACATCCCATTGAGCAGAAACCGTCATTTGCCTATAAGCTCGATATACCCGGAGAATGCCGGGTTGCTGAAGCGGGAGTCATTTTCCGATCTGAAATCTGCAACACCCCTGATCTCAAGATGATCCGGGGAAAGTCCGCCACTCAAGCCTTTCTCGATCCGCGTACATTGCCGGAATTTCTTGCTATCCGTTCGAGGGAGCCGGGGGACCGCTATGGCGGCCCGAGCCATCGGAAGGTAAAGAAGATACTGATTGACCGCAAAGTCCCGCTTTTGGAGCGCTCTGATCTGCCTATGGTAGCGGCAGGAAAAGACGTTATCTGGATCCCCGGATTTAGACCGGCGAGCACCTATGCCGTCCGGCCCGAGTCTCCACGCTGCATACTGGTTGAGATTGTCTGTGATGCGCCGGTCACAGAATCATGACCCTGCATTCTTAAAAGCTGCGTCTTATATTTATGTCTATGGCTCTGGTATAATGACAACTTGGACTTCGTAGCAAGTTGTGCGGCTTGAGCCGATGAAAGAGAATGAGATATTGCGAAGTTCTAAAGGGGGGTCTTTCTTTTGAGCACTAATTTAAAGAATGTTCTCATCTGGCTGGCGATTGGGGTTACGCTGATCCTGTTGTGGCAACTGGTAACAACGTCCGCAGCGTCAACATTGAAGAGAGGGATTTTACGACCTTCTACCAGGATGTGACGGCAAAAAAAATCAAATCCGTCAAGATATTGGGAGAAGACCTTGAAGGAGAAGACGCAGGCGGCAAGAAGTTCAAAACCGTTATTTCTCCTGAGGCCGTCGGGGACCTGACGAAGGATCTGCGGCAGAATGGCGTCGCCATTAAATTTGAGAAGTCCTCCAATTCCTCGATCATGTATGTTTTCCTGTCCTCCTGGCTTCCCTTTATTCTTCTGTTTGCCTTCTGGATTTTCATGATTCGACAGATGCAGAGCGGAGGCAACAAAGCCCTCTCGTTCGGCAAAAGCCGCGCCCGGCTTCTGTCAAGCCAGCAGAAAAAGGTTACGTTCAAGGATGTAGCGGGAGTGGAAGAAGCCAAAGAGGAGCTCACCGAAATCATCGAGTTTCTCAAGGAACCGCAAAAATTTCAAAAACTTGGAGGTCGCATTCCTAAAGGCGTTCTGCTCATGGGATCTCCGGGAACCGGCAAAACGCTTCTCGCACGGGCCATCGCGGGCGAGGCCAATGTCCCATTTTTCTCCATCAGCGGTTCGGATTTTGTAGAAATGTTTGTCGGCGTCGGCGCCAGCCGTGTACGCGACTTGTTTGAACAAGGCAAGAAAAACGCCCCCTGCATCATCTTTATTGATGAGATCGATGCCGTGGGACGCCATAGAGGCGCAGGACTTGGCGGCGGGCACGATGAAAGAGAACAAACCCTGAACCAGTTGCTGGTCGAGATGGATGGATTCGAGTCTAACGACGGAGTGATCCTGATTGCTGCCAGCAACCGGCCGGATGTTCTGGATCCGGCGCTCCTCAGGCCCGGACGATTTGACCGGCAGGTAGTGGTGCCGCTGCCGGACATCCGTGGACGGGAAGGCATCCTGAAAGTGCATACGCGCAAGATACCCGTTGGGGAGGATGTTGAAATTTCGGTGATCGCGCGGGGTACCCCGGGATTTTCCGGAGCGGCGCTGGCCAACCTCGTAAACGAGGCAGCCCTGAACGCAGCCCGGTATAGCCGGAAAGTCGTCTTGATGAGTGATTTCGAGGGGGCCAAGGATAAAGTTCTGATGGGCAAAGAACGCAAATCCATGGTCATCACCGAAAAAGACAAGAAAGTCACGGCCTATCACGAAGCAGGACATGCACTGGTCGCCTATATGATACCGGGGAGCGATCCGCTGCACAAAGTCACCATCATCCCCCGGGGGATGGCTCTGGGGTTGACCCAGCAGCTTCCGGAAACCGACAAGCACAACTACACCAAGGAGTTTATAGAAGGACAGATTTCCATCCTCATGGGTGGACGTTGTGCGGAGAAGATATTCCTGAACCTGGAAACAACCGGCGCGGCCAACGATATCGAGGTTGCCAGCGAGCGGGCACGTAAAATGGTTACCGAGTGGGGAATGAGCCCTTCTATGGGTCCGATGGCTTTCGGGAAAAAAGAGGAGCAGATATTCCTTGGCAGGGAGATCTCCCAGCACCGTGACTACAGTGAAGACACTGCCATTCAAATCGACAGGGAAGTCAAGCGGATCGTGGAGGAGTGTTGCGCGCGGGCGCATACAATGCTGGAGGAGAATCGTGAAAGCCTGACCCGACTGGCTGAAGCCCTCCTGGAATATGAAACGTTAGACGGCTGTGATATTGAGTTGATCATGAAAGGACAGCCAATCAAACCCAGAGAGCCCGTTGCTTCCGATATAGATACTCCGGGACAACCCGCGCGGGAGAAGACGCCAGGGCACACTCCGCTGCCCCAACTTATCAATCCCAAGGGCAAGCCTGCGCCGGCATAGGATTTTAAAACAACCACGGGATGTACGAATCACGCGAATATTTGATGGATGGTTGTTCGCGTGATTCATACATTTTGGGGTTGTTTTTTTCGCTGGGAGCCACACCCCATGACTAATGCGTGCCCAAGGAAAGCGTTTACGCTCCGGGCAGGGAACTGGACTCTTAATCTGGGCGCACGGACTCTCGTGATGGGCATTCTTAATGCCACTCCCGATTCTTTTTCGGATAAGGGGCGCTATTTTGAACGGCAGGCGGCCGTAGACCGGGCCTGGCAAATCGCCGAGGAAGGCGCAGATGTCCTCGACATCGGGGGCGAATCCACTCGACCGGGATCGGCCGGCATCACCGCGGAGGAAGAATTGCAGCGGGTGATGCCGACGCTTGAGTCTTTGGCTGCAGGCAAAAAATATCCCATCCCGATTTCCATAGACACGACGAAACTGGAAGTTGCCCGGGCAGCGCTGGAATGCGGCGCGGCTATGATCAACGATATTTCGTCTCTGCAAAAGAACCCCGGGATCGGACCTGAAGTAGCCAGACACGGAGCGGCGCTGGTCCTCATGCATATGCGAGGCGAACCGGGTACCATGCAGACTATCCCTCCCAGCGCCGACGTCCTTGCCGATATCGAAGCCTGGGCGCAGGAGGCGGTTGCGCGTGCGCAGGGTTCAGGGGTTTCCAACGATAGGATCGTACTGGATCCGGGGATTGGATTCGGGAAGACGCCAGTGCAGAACATGCAAATTCTTCGACATTTAGACCGCCTGGTTGCTGCAGGATTTCCGATTCTGGTGGGAACATCGCGCAAATCGTTTATCAGCTCCCTATTGAAAAAGCCGGCCCACGAGCTGGTTTTGGGAACCGGCGCATCCGTGGCTGCGTCCATTATCTATGGAGCGCACATTGTCCGCGTGCATGACGTCGCATCGATACGGGAAGTCGCGGATGTGACGGACGCGATTGTTAATGCTTAATCAATATATAGTTTTTGGGAGGCGAAGCTTTCGGAGTGCGGCTACTTGCTGCCGCTTTCAAGCCAATCCTTGAAAAATGGGCGCATCGGGCGGATATCAAAAGCGGCAGCAAGCTGCCGCACTCCGAAAGCGCCCTCTGGGCGCGGTGTTAAGATGCTTTAGCCCGGACCCTCTTGTTCTATTGTTTTGCAGCGGCTACGTTAGAGATCCGGATTAAGAGCGGTGAATCAGCTTAAGCGAACGTTCGAAGAAGCGATGGGGAGCGGCGCATTGCACCAGCTGGCGATGCGCCTCAAAGAGGGGAGTCGTGTCGTTACCGTATCCGGCACGGCCGGCGGCGCCAAAGCTTTGACGATTGCCAAATCCGTTCTGGATGAGAACCGCTCTACAGCTGTGATCACTCCTTCGAATGCGGAGGCCCTGAATCTCACCCAGGAACTCCGATTCTACCTCGATCTGCTTTCGCAGAACCCGATTGAGATCACGCATCTGCCGGCTCTCGAAGTGGATCCCTATCGCGGGTTGTCTCCGCATCCGGAAATTTCCGCGGCACGCGCGAAGGCCATCTGGCAGATGCTGCAGGACAAGCCCAGAATTCTTATTGCCTCTGTCCAGTCCGCTGCCGTGCGTTTGCACGGGCCGGAGCGTCTCCTCAATTATTGTCTGATGCTGAAAGTCGGGGAGGAGATGTCGCCGGAGATGATACGCGAGTATCTTTTCGAATCCGGCTATGTTGAAGACGATCCCGTAACGGATCCCGGGGAATTTTCTCTGCGCGGCGGCATCCTGGACATATTTCCGCCGCACCTGGAAAAGCCCGTGCGCATGGAATTCTTTGGGGATCAAATCGAGTCCATCCGGATTTTCGACAGTGATTCGCAGCGATCCGTAGAGACGGTGAACACCATTGAGATTATTCCCATGCGGGAATACTGCTGCAGGCGCGAGCTGCTGCGTCAGTGGGCTGAAAAAGTCCCGTCGCTGTGGAGCGCTCCTTTTCTCCCGCACCTTGAAGAGGAGCTGGCTCTTGCGCGGCAGGGTGAGATTTTTCCTGCTTTCGAATTCCTCTTGCCGGCGGTTGATCCCCTGGATAAAACGCTATTCGATTATCTTCGAGGGTATCGAATTATTACCCTGGAGCGCGAAGTACTGGAAAACGCTCTGGCTAAACAGCACGCGGAGCTTTATGAGCGGTTTCTGGACCGCGTGGAAGCGCACAAGCCCGTCCTCGCTCCGGAACAAATCTATGTCACAGCCGATGAGATGCGCGCTTCACTGGACCGGTTCCCGCGCCTGGAGATTGAGGAACTCAATGTCGCGGAAGCGGAGTCTGCGCCGATCTATTTTTCTTCGCAAACCACGCGGAAATACCACGGCAACATTCGCGAACTCATAAGCGATCTTAACAAGTTTCGCGAGTCGGGAGAACAAATAGCGTTTGTGCTTTCCAATCTCGGCCGCGCCGAACGCATGAACGATATTTTGAAGGAATATGAGATCCCCGCCCATCTGTGCCGCAGCGGTGAACAGGCGCCGGCGGAAGGATTGCCTCCGCCCGGATTGGTATTGCTGGGCATCGGGGATCTTCACGCGGGCTATTATCTTCCTGCGATAAACCTTCGCGTTCTGACCAGCCAGGATCTCTTCGACGAATCCGATGTTGGGTTGGGGCAGAAGAAAACGAAATCCAGCCAGCGCCACCTTTTCATTTCCGATTTTCGCGACCTCAAGCCGGGAGATTATGTCGTCCATGTCGATCACGGCATTGGCCTGTTCAACGGATTGAAGACGCTAGGGCTTAATGAAGGATCAAAAGAATTCGTCCTGCTGACGTATCAGAACGATGCCAGGCTGTATGTTCCGGTGGAAAGGCTGGACCTGATTCAGAAATACAGCAGCATGGGCGGCTCGCGTCCAGCGCTGGACCGGCTTGGGGGCACAAGCTGGGCACGAACAAAATCCCGAATCAAAAAATCCATGCGGGATATGGCCGAGGAGCTTCTGAAGCTCTACGCGCAGCGCAAAATGGTCCCGGGATATGCCTTCTCTCCTGACACCGCCTGGCAACAGGAATTTGAAGACGCTTTTGAGTTTGAGTTGACCCGGGACCAGGTGGATGCGCTCGCCTCGGTAAAGAGCGATATGGAAGCGCCGCGCCCGATGGACCGGCTGCTGTGCGGCGACGTCGGTTACGGCAAAACCGAGGTGGCGATGCGGGCGGCGTTCAAGGCTGTAATGGATGGAAAACAGGCGGCTGTGCTTGCGCCTACAACCGTCCTCGCGTTTCAGCATTACAACACCTTGCGGCAGCGCTTTACGTCGTTTCCGATGCGCATTCAGCTCCTGTCCCGCTTCCGGACTCCGAAAGAGCAGAAACAGGTTGTCGCAGACCTGGAAATGGGCAACGTCGACGTCATCGTGGGAACACACAGGCTCCTGTCCAAAGACGTCGCCTTCAAGGATCTCGGACTTGTTGTCGTGGACGAGGAGCAGCGGTTCGGCGTCACGCATAAAGAACGACTCAAGGCTATGAAAACACGCGTGGATGTGCTGACTCTTACAGCGACGCCGATCCCCCGGACTTTGAACATGGCGCTGCTGGGCCTGAGGGATATGTCGACGATCGAAACCCCTCCCAAAAACCGGCTTGCCATCCAGACTTCTGTTCTCAAATACAGCTCGGATGTGATTCGCTCCGCAATAGAGATGGAACTGGCGCGGAACGGCCAGGTGTATTTTGTCCACAACCGGGTTGAGACCATTCACACGGTTGCGGCCAAGGTGCAGCAGCTTGTCCCCCAGGCCAGAATCGGTATCGCTCATGGCCAGATGAACGAGCAGGAGCTGGAACGGATCATGTTGAAGTTCGTGCAGGATGAACTCGACGTCCTCGTGTCCACGACGATTATTGAAAATGGACTGGATATACCAAGAGTCAATACCATCATTGTGGACCGCGCCGATCTTTACGGACTGTCACAGCTGTACCAGCTTCGCGGACGTGTGGGCCGCAGCGACCGACGCGCGTATGCCTATCTGCTGGTTCCTTCCGATGAGACACTGACCGAAGTGGCCCGTAAACGACTGGCCGCAATCCGCGAATTCAGCGATCTGGGGACAGGGTTCCGTGTGGCGGCTCTGGACATGGAAATACGAGGCGCAGGCAACCTGCTTGGAGGGGAACAGCATGGTCACATTGAGACCGTAGGTTTTGACTTGTACTGCCAGCTGCTGGAGAACACGGTTGAAGAACTGCGCGGAGAAAAGTCGGAGGAAGAAATATCCACCAGCATCAATCTCAATCTCGACATCCGGATTCCGGAAGACTATATCGCGGATTCCGGCCAGAGGCTTCGCATGTACAAACGGATCTCGTCGGCGGCGACAGACGAGGAACTGGATGCGCTGCGCCAGGAGATGGTGGACCGGTTCGGCTCGTACCCGGAGCCGGTGGAAAACCTTTTTCGTTATGCACGGTTGAGACAGGAAACTCTTGCGCTCCAGATTCAATCGGTCGAGAAAAATAAGAACCAGGTGTTTTTCCGCTTTGTGGATCACTCGAAGGTCAGCGCGGAAAAACTGATGAAGCTTGTGACTCGAAACAAAAAGGCGACATTTTCACCGCAAGGCTTGCTGACGCTCGATGTTCCGGAAATGCCGCCTACCCAGCTTTTCAGCGCCATCCATAAAATCCTCGAGGAAATCAGACTATAAATTGACGATTGAGTACGATTTACGATTGACGAATGCAAAGAAACGGATTCAATCGTCATTCGTCAATTCGAAAATCGTCATTTCGTTTGAAGGGTGGTTTCCGGTATCATTAAGGGCTGCCGATATTGGAGGAGCCCAAAATGGCTTCGAAAAAGAGGAGATTCCGATGAAAAGTCTGCTATGGGCAATCCCAGCCGTCTTATTAGCATGCTTCAGCGCGCCGGCCAAGACTGTGGACCGCATTGTGGCTCAGGTGAACGACGACATTATCACGATGTCCGAGCTTAACCGGGAAACGGCGGGATTCCGCAAAGAGCTGGCATCCAAATACAGCGGGCAGCAGCTTGAACAACTGATCCAGAAAGCGGAGCAGCAGGCGCTTGACAACCTGATCAGTGAAAAACTGATGTATCAAAAAGGCGTGGAGCTGGGCTTCAACGCAGATGTGGATAGCAGGGTTACCGAGGAAGTCCAGGGGCTGGTGAAAGAACTGAACCTCAAGGATACAGAGGAACTGGAGAAATATTTTGAGGATGCGGGACGCAGCCTCAAAGAGTATCGAGAGGGCATGAAGAGACAAATCATAATTCAGGGCCTGATCTATGCATTTGTGGACTCCCGGATTACGCTGCTCACGCCGGAGATTGAGAAGTATTACCAGGAGCATCAGGCGGAGTTTTCAACTCCGGAGGAAGTGACTTTAAGCGAAATACTGATCGCGGACGAAGGAAACGGGGCGGAAGCACAGGCGCGGGCAAACGACATATACAGCCGACTGCAAAAGGGAGAATCCTTCGCGGATCTTGCCACTCAGTATTCCAAGGGATCTACGGCCAACAAGGGTGGCAGCATCGGATCCTACCTTCTGTCCAAGCTAAATGCGGATACCGTCAAGGTGATTGCCGACCTCAAAGAAGGAGACGTATCCAAGCCGCAAAAAATTAAGGAAGGGATTATCATTTATCGCATCGACACGCGCAAGGTGGCCGCGACAGTCCCATTGGATCAAGTAAGAACCCAGATTAAAAACCGGATTCATGCCAGGAAAAGAGGTCCGGAGGTGGAACGATACGTCAATCAGCTCAGAGAAGAAGCCTACATCAATATTCTCCCGGAAATGAAGTAGCCTGGAACAAAGATATCAATCCGCCGGATACCTGCCACGCTTGACATGTTCGGGGGAGAGCTGTGCCGGGAAGAGTTACCAGGTCCGGCCCTGATCCGCAGTTCAACTGCTTGAGATTCCCTGGCATCACGGAAAGGGTCCGCAATATCTCTCAAACACTTGAGCCATGTATTCAGGGCCTGGGCCTGGATAACATTTGCTGCTGTGTTTTATTCAAGCATGTTTTATGCCAGAGCCTCCTCATTCCAGCTCGCCCTCCAAGTGCCTAAATATAAAACACTTATAATTTTCCGCCACCGGATCCAATCGGATGACCAAAGTCAAAATTCAATAAGTTGAATTTTGTCACTGGTTTTTTGATTTCGGTGCCAGGCACTACGAGATAATAGTGCCTGGCACCGAAATCAAAAAACCGGGAAGAGACGGAGCAGTTTCTGCGAAAACAAATCCTGGAACCGATGGAATGCTATGTTTCGGCAGAAAGCGTTCTCGCCTCACCGAGGCCCGCTCGCTAGCCCGCCTTTCTCGCGGGCTTTCTACTGCAGTGGCGGATCCGGGCATATCTGTTAGGATTCCACATCCCAGATATCAGGGTGTCCATGTATTTGTGACCAAGCCTATGCATTAGTTTCCTGCCCTAAAATGACGAAAGGTTAATGCCATTTCGATTTTGGTGTATAGTCAGCTCAACGGATTAGCTGGAAAACCGATGCTGGCAGAAAACCGCTTTGCCTGGATGTTTATCTTGGAAAAAAATACGCGCGCAGCCCTCTTACCCGTAGATATAAAAAAACGCAATGCCACCGGCATCTTTGAGAATTCGGAGGTAAAAACATGACTAGGAGAATTGCGTTTGCGCTGCTATTGACGACCCTTTTAGCAGGCATGTATTTCCCGGCCTCGGGCGAAAGCCTAAAGACCATGATAGGCATCAATGTCGTTCTCAACACGGACGTTACGAAGGCCATCCTGTCCGACCTCGGAAAACACGGGACCGTGCTGAATGTGTTTTATGAAATCAATGCGGTTATGCTCAAAGCCCGCTACGGCGAGTTGGATGCAATTCAGGACCTGCCCTATGTGGCGGCCGCTAATCCGGATGCCGAACGCACTGGCGCACCGATAGACACTGTTGCATCCACTAATTTTTTGAGTGGCTTCGGCACTTGGGATCTTGATGCAATCAACGTCACCAATCCTGGACCAAACAACCGACAAGTTGTCTATGATGGGACCGGCGTATACGTTGCTGTCTTGGATACCGGCTTGCTCGATTCCTGGCGGCAATATTTTCCCGAAGAACGAATCGCCGAAGAATATGCGGTCAGCTTTGGCGGCGGCGGCGGCCTTATGGGGACGGTTTCGACGCAGCCCAACAAATGGGAACATGACCAGAACTCGCATGGCACGCATGTCACAGGTATTGTTGCCCTGCTGGCTCAAAAAAATCCTACGCTAACTGCCGGACAAGCGGAAGTCTTCCTAGAGTCCTCGGCGATACCTCTCCCAGCAGGTTGCCGCAATATTATGGATCCGAATGTGGGACAGACAACAAATGTGTGCTGGGACGCAGACGCCACAGGCGCAGGCCTTGTAGATGCCGTTGCAGCGCTCGCCGCAACGCCGTAAGCAGCGCCGTTAACCGTGCCTGGGAACGCCGCCGTCTCGGCTAATGCCGCATACTTTTTGCGGGGCGAAGCTTTCGGAGTGCGGCAGCTTGCTGCCGCTTTCAATAAACAGGTGAAAAACATGGATTTTGAGCGTTTTTTAAAGCGGCAGCAAGCTGCCGCACTCCGAAGGCGCCCTCCGGGCGCAAAAAGTATGCGGCATTAAGCGGGCCGCCGGCGTTCCCGGGGATTTAGCATCTTTTCCAATAGTGCAACTCTTCTTGCGCAGAGCAGTGAATTTTTTGTTTTTATTCGGAGGTTACCCCTAAGTGGATTATCGACCGTGGACCTGGAAGGTCCCTGAAAACAGTGCCGGCACAATAAAGAGCATCACCCGCCAGGACGCGACCGCGAGGGTCAGCGGGCAGGCGGTGTTCACGCGCGACGTCTATCTTCCCGGGATGCTGTACGGCAAAATCCTGCTCTCGCCTTACGCGCACGCCAGGATTGCGAGCATCGATACGAGCAAAGCCGCGGCGCTTTTCGGTGTCAGAGACATCCTCACGTACGCCGATCCGGATATCGCAACCGACAATGTCAACGGGCCGATATTTGAAGTCTCCAGCCAATACAATATTCTGACCCTGCCCAGGGCCGGCGATTTCTTTCAGCATCCCATGGGAGTCGCCGTCGTGGCCGACAGCGAAGAGATATGCGATCAGGCGCTGCGCCTGATGAAGATCGAGTGGGAGGAGCGGCCGTTCATCCTCGAAATGGAGGATGCGCTGAAACCGGATGCTCCCAAAATAATGCCTGAAGTGAAGCGCCTCAATCCCTTGGCTAAAGAGCCGAACACAGTGAGGACCGATCGGGTCGAGATCGGCAATGTCGAAAAAGGATTCGCCGAGGCCGACAAAATAATCGAGTACACGGTCACAAGAGCGCGCAATTCCACGGCCGGTGTCGAAGCCATCGCGTGCGTGGCGCAGTGGCGAGATGAATTCCTGGATCTGTGGATCCATCACCAGGACATTCCGCAGAGCGTCCTGACGTCCTCGGCCACCTGCCGGGATGCGCCCCAGCCCCCGATCGCCGACTGGACCAAAATCAGCGTCACCATGCCCTACCAGGGATCCTGGTATGGCGGATTCTCATGGCTTGCCTACTCCGTCGCATTCGTCCGGCTGGCCGCCATTCTCGCCCGGAGAAGCTCCGGAAGACCTTTGAAGCTGTTGTATGACGAAAGCAATTACTACTGCGGCGGCGACGACGCAGGCACGTGCCGGTGCAAAGTGGGAGCGAAGAAGGACGGCACGATCACCGCGGTGCACTGGCACATGCTGGGAATAAGAAATCCCGCTATTGAAAAAACTCACGTCAGCACCAAAATTCCCAACATCCTCGGCACCCAGGAGTGGGCGCTGATCAATAAGGGACATGCCATGTGCTTCCGGCATGGTGCGCGTACGTGTGTGCCGCACAATGTCATGTTCGAGAGGGTTGCAGCGGAATTGGGATTGGATCCGACGGACGTTGCCCTGAAGAACGACGGCTGCAAAGGGCATGACTGGGAGTGGGTGACGCGGTATCAGAAAGAAAATGGTTTTCCTCAGAGGTGGAGCCTCAAGGAAGTGCTCGAGAAGGGCAAGAAGGCCATCGGGTGGGCTGAGAAGTGGCATCCGCCGGGCACTAAAAAGCTGGCCAATGGAAAGATGCACGGTCTGGGCTTCATGCACGTCAATGAATGGCATTGACCTGCCCCGGTCCCGGGAGTTTCCTTCGCGTGCCTGGCGCTGCGCCAGGGCAAGGCCGCCATCATCGGTGTCCGCAGCGACATGGGAATCGATACGGAATCGGCGAAAACATCGGAGCCTCCATGTCGGGCATTACGGGTTCAGCCATTTTTAATGCCACCGGCAAGTGGGTCCTCGATTACCCCACGAATCCGGACAGAGTTCTCAAAGCGCTTGGTAAGATTTAATTAACTGGGCACTATTCTAGAAAACAAGTGTTGGTCTTTATTGGGGAAGGCGCCCTCCGGGCGCGGTGTTGAGACAAAATAAGGAGGATATGAAATGCCCGAGTCAAAGTTCGCAAAATATGTAAAAAAAGGTGTCATGACGGATCCTACGCCCCATTCTGAAGTCACAGCCCCACGCCTGGGACTGAAGAGCGGAGGAGGATTCGGCAATCCAAATTTCGCGATGAGCTGGTGGGCGATTACCGAACCCTTTGTGATGGTGGAGGATTGCCATAAGCACGACTTTGATCAGTTTATCATCTTCGCCGGAGGAGAAATTACCAACATGCCGGACTTAGGCGGTGTGGTGGAGTTCGGTTTGAGCGAGGACGGGAAGAATATAGAAACTCAGATTATTACCGAAGCGACGATGATCTTCATTCCGGCCGGCCTGTATCACGGACCGCTCAATTTCAAGAAGATCAACGATCCCAAGAAGCCAATCCTGTTCCACGACCTCTTCTTCGCTCCGGAATACAAACGCGTGTAGGGTTCGCCGGCCGAACGCCTCGGAGTCGGTAGCGCTAGCGGGACCCGGTTTTTTATTCTGACCGGGCCATACTTTCGATGATGATTTCGGCTGCGAGCCGCGCGCCGATTCCGGGAAGCAGGCTGCACTTTTCAAAGCCCTTCGCCTGCTCGAAAGCCTTCATGTTTTCCGGGCTGGCTCCGGGATCCATGTACCGGCCGAATACGACATCCTCCTGAATCTTGCGGCAGGTCACGCCACCCGCTTCTTCTTCGAAGCGCGCCATGAACCGTTTTGCGGCCACGATCGTAGCGCGCATCGCTTCATGGTCCCGCAGATCCTCACTGCCGGCATACAGACCGAGCGCGGCGAGTCCGCCGGTCACCGCGCCGCACATCCAGCCGGTGCCGCCGAAGCCGGGAAACGGAGACAGGGCTTTCATTACTTCCATGGTGCCA
Source organism: uncultured Acidobacteriota bacterium (assembly GCA_963718845.1). Taxonomy (GTDB): domain Bacteria; phylum Acidobacteriota; class UBA6911; order UBA6911; family UBA6911; genus UBA6911. The sequence continues at coordinate 6,792 of CAVRAD010000022.1, read as the reverse complement.
AAGCCGAACTCCTCCATCACCGCGAGCGCTGCACTGCGGGCGCAATTTCCTGCAAAAAAATTGTACTCTTCTCCCCGCCTTTGAACGCGGTCCAGGATCCGCTGTCTGTCGGCAACGATCTCGTTGCGGTTCAATTCCTTCCGGCGAATCCCTTGTGCGGCAATAGCCTGGCACCTGGCTTCGATCGCCGGTAAATCCCATTTTCTGTCGACCAGTTCCTGCAGCTTTTCCTGTAGCACTCTGACATCCATCATCGGCCCGTCCTCCAATTCCGGAAAATCTTACTATATTTGCGGAGCAAAACCTCCAAACGGATCTCTTCCCGGTTGCTAGAGTATAATGAAGTTGTTGAATTTTGTGTGGAAAGCATTTACCGTTTTGGCGAATGCGGATTAGCCCAAAGACCCATTCAGGCGCCAGGAGGGCAACGTGAAGGTGCCCCCGCGGGGAAAGGTATGGCTTTGATGGAAGAGCGGAGCAATAGCGGCGGGTACCCGACCGGCCGGGGGTTATACGACCCGAGTTTTGAGCGGGATGCCTGCGGCATCGGGTTCATCGCAAACATCCAGGGAGAACGGTCGCACGATATCATCCTCAAAGGAATTCAGATACTCGTGAACCTGCAGCACCGGGGAGCCAGCGGCAGCGATCCGATCACCGGGGACGGCGCCGGAGTTCTGATACAGATCCCGCACGCTTTTTTTGAACGCGAGTGTGTCCGGCTCGGTTTCACCCTGCCGCTGCCGGGCGAATACGGCATCGGCATGGTGTTTCTGCCGGTCGAACGGAACCAGCGGCTGATCTGCGAAGGCATCCTGGAGCGGATTGTGCGCGAGGAAGGCCTGACGACCCTGGGTTGGCGGGATACGCCCATCGCGGCCGATGCCATTGGACGGATTGCGCGCGCCTCCCAGCCTTACATCCAGCAGATCTTCATCCGGCACGCCCCGGGAATGGATCAGGACACGCTGGAGCGCAAGCTCTACATAATCCGCAAACGCGCGGAAGCGGAAGTGGAGCAGTCGGATGTGCGCGACAAAAGCTTTTTCGCCATCCCGTCGCTCTCGTCGCGGACGATTGTATACAAGGGGCTTTTGCTGGCGACCCAAATCGCAAGTTTCTATAAGGAGCTCTCCGATCCTTTGACCGCAAGCGCCCTGTGCCTGGTGCACCAGCGTTTCTCGACCAATACGTTCCCGACCTGGAAGCTGGCTCACCCGTTCCACTTCATCTGCCACAACGGAGAGATCAATACCGCTGCGCGGCAACAAGGCCTGGATGGACGCGCGCCAGTCCATACTGACCTCGCCGCTGTTCGGGGAAGACATGAAAAAGCTTTTCCCCATCGCAATGCCCGACGGGAGCGATTCCGCCGATCCTGGATAACGTGGTAGAACTGCTCCACATGTCCGGACGCAGCCTGCCGCATTCCATGGCGATGCTCATTCCGGAAGCCTGGGATGGCGATCCCACGATGCCTGCGGCAAGAAAAGCTTTTTACGAATATCACGCGTCCCTGATGGAACCCTGGGACGGCCCGGCCGCGATCGCATTCACCGACGGCCGCGTCATCGGCGCGACTCTCGACCGCAATGGCCTGCGCCCGGCGCGATATTTCGTCACGTACGATAACCTCGCCGTCATGGCTTCCGAAGCCGGAGTCCTTCCCGTTAAACCCGAAGAAATCCGCTATAAGGGCCGGCTTGCAGCCCGGGCGCATGTTCCTCGTCGATCTGGAAGCAGGCAAGATCATCCCCGACCAGGAGATCAAAGAGAAGCTGTCCGCACGGCAACCGTACGGCGTGTGGCTGAAAGAAAACCAGGCGACGCCGGACGATTTGCCGGAACCTCCGCGCTGGATCCCGACGGATTTCGAGTCCGTGCTGCAAAGACAGCGTTCTTTCGGTTTTACGCGCGAAGAACTGCAGCGCATCCTCATCCCGATGGCTTCCCAGGGTCAGGAGCCGGTGGGTTCCATGGGCACAGACACGCCTCTGGCGTGCCTGTCCGATAAGCCGCAGCTCCTGTTCAATTACTTCAAGCAGCTCTTTGCCCAGGTGACGAACCCCGCCATCGATCCGATTCGCGAAGAGCTTGTCATGTCGCTCACGAGTTTCATCGGGCGCGAACGCAATCTCCTGGATGAAACGCCGCAACACTGCCACACGCTGAAGCTCAAGCATCCCATCCTGACCAATCACGACCTGGAAAAATTGCGCCGTCTCTCGTGGGGAGATTTTCTGGCGACGACGCTGCCGATGTTTTTCCGGGTTGAAGGCGGAGGGAAGGAGCTCGAGAGAGCTCTCGTGGGATTGTGCCGCCGGGCTTCGCTGGCCATCAAGTCGGGGTACACGGTCCTGATTCTTTCAGACCGCGGCATCGAAAAAGAATATGCGCCGATCCCCAGTCTGCTGGCTTTGACGGCGGTGCACAACCATCTGATTCGCGAAAAAACGCGCACCCAGGTAGCGCTGATCGTGGAGTCCGGCGAACCGCGCGAAGTGATGCACTTCGCCCTTCTGCTCGGTTACGGCGCCAGCGCCGTCAATCCATACCTCGCCATCGAGACGATTGAAGATCTGCACAGACAGAACTGGCTGCCCGAGGGGATTCACCTTTGAGGACGCTCTGCAGAATTACACGAAGGCGATCAACAAAGGGCCTGCTGAAGGTCCTTTCCAAAATGGGCATCTCCACTCTCCAGAGCTACCAGGGCGCCCAGGCATTCGAAGCGATCGGGCTGAACAAATCCATCGTCGAACAGTATTTCACCGGGACGCCTTCGCGCATCGAGGGCGTCGACCTGGATGTGCTGGCCCAAGAAGTGAGACTGCGGCACGAATACGCATTCCAGGCGATCACCGATTCCAATACCGAACTTGAAACGGGCGGCCAGTACCAATATCGCGCCGACGGGGAATATCATCTATTCAATCCGGCGACCATCAGCAAGCTGCAGCATGCGGTGCGGACGTCCAGCTACGCGACCTATCAGGAGTATTCGAAGTTGATCGACGATCAAAGCATGCAGCTGTGCACTTTGCGCGGGCTCATGAGACTCAAGAAAGCCGCGCGTGCGCTTCCCCTGGACAAAGTGGAGCCCGCCGACGCGATTGTCAAACGGTTTGCCACCGGTGCGATGTCGTACGGCTCAATCAGCAAGGAAGTTCATGAAACCCTGGCGATCGCCATGAATCGCATCGGAGCCAAGTCCAACACAGGCGAAGGCGGCGAAGACGAAGAACGTTTCGCCCGCGACGCGAACGGCGACTGGCGCCGCAGCGCGATCAAGCAGGTGGCATCGGGGCGCTTTGGCGTAACCACGAACTATCTGGTAAATGCGGAAGAGCTCCAGATCAAAATCTCGCAGGGCGCAAAACCCGGCGAAGGCGGGCAACTGCCCGGACATAAGGTCGATGAAGTCATCGCCCGCGTACGGTACTCCATCCCGGGCGTCCAGCTGATTTCTCCGCCGCCGCATCACGATATCTATTCGATTGAAGACCTGGCGCAGCTGATCTATGACCTGAAGAACGTGAATCCGCAAGCGCGGATTTCCGTGAAGCTCGTTGCGGAAGTCGGCGTGGGGATCGTGGCAGCCGGAGTGGCCAAAGCGCATGCCGATGTCGTCCTCATCAGCGGTCATGACGGAGGCACGGGCGCTTCGCCGCTGACGGCAATCCAACACTCCGGAGCGCCGTGGGAACTGGGGCTGGCGGAAACGCAGCAGGTGCTTGTGATCAACGACCTGCGCAGCCGCGTTCGAGTGCAGACCGACGGCAAACTGCAGACCGGCCGCGATGTGGTCATCGCCGCATTGCTGGGTGCCGAGGAGTTTGGATTTTCCACTGCGCCTCTGGTTTCGCTCGGATGCATCATGATGCGCAAGTGCCATCTGAATACATGCCCCGTCGGAATTGCCACCCAGGATCCCGCGCTGCGCCGAAAGTTCGACGGCCAGCCCGAGCACCTCATCAACTACTTCTTTTTTGTGGCCGAAGAAGTGCGGGAGTTGATGGCGGAAATGGGCTTCGCCACGATGGATGAGATGATCGGCCGGGTGGACATGCTGGACATGCGCGATTCGATCGAGCACTGGAAAGCGAAAGGAATCGATCTCTCCGCGATCTTTCACAATCCCCCGGTTCCGGGGCGCGTCGGGCGCCGCTATCTGACGCCGCAGAATCACGGATTGGAACAGGCTCTGGACTACAAGCTGATTGACTACGCGCGCGAAGCTCTGGAAAGAGGGACGTCTATCGAACTGAAGCTGCCGATCCGCAACACCCATCGCACGGTCGGCGCCATGCTGAGCGGCGAGATTGCCCGGCGCACCGGCTCTGCCGGGCTTCCTGAAGATACCGTCCGTTTCCATTTCAGTGGTTCGGCCGGCCAGAGTTTCGGTGCATTCCTGGTCAAGGGCGTCACCCTTACGCTCGAAGGCGAGGCGAACGACTATGTCGGCAAAGGACTGTCGGGCGGCAGAATTGTTGTCTATCCGCCGAAGGGTTCAACATTCTCACCGGAAGAAAGCATCATTGTAGGCAATGTGATTTTGTATGGCGCCACCAGCGGCGAGGCCTTTTTCAACGGCATGGCGGGCGAAAGGTTTGCCGTGCGGAATTCCGGAGCCACGGCCGTTGTGGAAGGGGTCGGCGATCATGCGTGTGAATATATGACGCGGGGAGTCGTCGTCGTGCTCGGGCCCGCAGGACGGAACTTCGCGGCCGGCATGACCGGAGGCGTCGCGTATGTTCTCGATGAGACCGGAGAATTCAACGCGGCGGGCTGCAACCGCGCCTCCGTGGATCTTGAACCTCTCGAGGCGGAGGATGTCTCCGTGGTTCAGGAACTGATACGCCGCCACCAGGCTTTGACCGGGAGCGCCCGGGCACAGCTACATCCTGAATAACTGGGACGCACTGTTGCCGAAGTTCACCAAAGTGTTTCCGCATGAATACAAACGGGTCCTGCGTGGAAACGCCGAAGCGGTCAAGAAAGCGAGGCAGGCTGTCCATGGGTAAGGCAACAGGATTTCTGGAATATGAGCGGCAAACGCCGGAAAGAAGGCCCGTGGAGGAGCGCATCCAGGATTTCTTTCCCAATTTATCAGCCCTTTCCCGAAGATAAACTGCGGCTGCAGGGCGCGCGCTGCATGGATTGCGGCGTCCCTTTCTGCCACTGGGGATGCCCGCTGAACAATGTCATCCCGGAATGGAATGACCTGGTCTACCTGAACCGCTGGCAGGATGCGATCCGCGCGCTGCACGCCACCAACAATTTCCCCGAGTTTACCGGATTGCTGTGCCCCGCGCCGTGCGAGGCTGCCTGCGTGCTCGGGATCACGGATCCGCCGGTAACCATCAAGCAGATCGAAAGCGCCGTCATCGAGCACGCTTTCCATGAAGGATGGATCCGTCCGGAACCGCCCGAATATCGAACGGGCAAGCGCGTGGCCGTCATCGGCTCGGGTCCTTCGGGGTTGGCGGCGGCGCAACAGCTGAACCGCGCCGGGCATACGGTAGTTGTTTTCGAAAAGGCCGACCGGATCGGAGGCCTGCTACGCTACGGAATCCCTGATTTCAAGCTCGACAAAGCGCTGCTGGATCGACGGCTCGATCAGATGATGAAAGAGGGGATTGAATTCCAGGCCGGCGTGCATGTCGGTGTCGATCTGCCGGCGCAAAACATGCGCAGGAAATTCGATGCGATCCTGCTTGCCGGGGGGGCGGAGCAGCCCAGGGATCTGAATATACAGGGCAGGGAACTGAAGGGAATTCACTTCGCCATGGAATTCCTGACACAGCAGAATCATCGCTGCGCCGGCGATCGCGTCGATTCGAAGGAAGAGATCCTGGCGACGGGCAAGCGGGTGGCGATCCTCGGCGGAGGCGACACCGGGGCGGATTGTCTGGGCACCTCGCATCGCCAGAGAGCTCTTGCGGTGCACCAGCTTGAAATCATGCCTCTGCCTCCGGAGACGCGTTCGCCCCAAACACCTTGGCCTCTTTGGCCGCTCATGTTGCGGACGGAGAGCTCGCACGAGGAAGGAGGCCGGCGCGAGTGGAGCGCCTCCACGGTGCGATTCACCGGCAATGAGCAGGGCTGCGTGACGCAGTTGCACGCTGTGCGCGTGGGTCCTCCGCCGGAATTTGAGCCGGTTCCGGATTCCGAATTCACGCTGGAAGTGGATCTGGTTTTGCTGGCCTTGGGATTTACCGGTCCCGCTCAAGGAGCGATGCTGGAACAGTTGGGAGTTGAGCTGAACGCGCGCGGCACTATTGCGGTCAAAGAAAATTACATGACTTCGGCTCCCGGCGTGTTCGCGGCCGGCGATATGAGCCGCGGCCAATCCCTTGTGGTCTGGGCAATCGCCGAAGGACGCACCGCCGCCCGTTCCATCGACCGCTTTTTAATGAACAAATAGGGTAGATATCCCCGTGCCTGGTTATACTGTCCCCCCTCAAAAAGAACAGGATGGAGGGAGAGGATCTGTACCCCGGAGGGACAGTATAACCAGGTACTCTTGAAAATGGGGGGGCAGTCAAAAATGGGATCATTGCGTGAATATATGAATGAATATCGAAAGCAGTTGGAGAAGGGGGCGATTCAAAAAGCTTACAGAGGATTGATGGAATACATCATGGGGTTGAGAACGTATTTTGATGCCCAATATCCTGATTATTCTGTTTCAGGCGGCATTTATTATGGATATATGGATATGACATATTTCGCCGTCATTCCAAAAGCACTGAAGCAGCGGCGGCTGAAAATTGCGATCGTTTTCCTTCA
>CAVRAD010000021.1:0-99318 GCA_963718845.1 uncultured Acidobacteriota bacterium | reverse complement strand
GTTGGCGTGCCTTCCGTCTGACTTGGGATGCATGGTATTAAAATATAACGACAAACATTGAATAATAAAATCTCTTATTAAGCTTTCCTGTTTTTACTCCCTATCTCTTTGGCTCTTTCCTCTTGACTGGACACGCATGATTATTTAAAGATAGCATCTAAATATTAATAAGAAGAACACTTATTAAACTTTCCTTCATTATGGAGATTTTCTATGAAGCGGAATTTGACCGGGCGGTATGAAACCACCTCTGTTGGAGGGGAGACAGTTCGGGCATTTATACCGAACCCGCTCCCTCCGGATCCACCGCTTGTCCTACAAGGTCCCATTCAACTGCTTCTCGAACAAGCGCATCTTTCTCTTGGGCGCCTGGACAGCGTATCCACGCTTCTGCCCGATCCCAACCTCTTTCTTTATGCCTATGTTCGGAAGGAAGCAGTGCTGTCATCACAAATAGAAGGAACGCAATCGTCTCTTTCCGACCTATTGCTGTTTGAACTTGAGCAGGCGCCGGGCGTTCCGCTCGATGATGTTACAGAAGTATCAAATTATGTTGCCGCTATGGAACATGGCTTGGATCGTCTCAAAGGCGGTTTTCCTGTCAGCGCAAGATTAATCCGGGAAATTCATTCCAAGCTGCTCGCCGGAGGACGCGGGAGCTCCAAAGACCCAGGGGAGTTTCGTCGAAGCCAGAATTGGATTGGTGGCAGTCGACCAGGAAATGCGGTATTTGTTCCTCCTCCCTATACGGTTGTTCAGGACTGCATCTCAGACCTCGAGCAATTTATCCATGAAGATCCCAGCAGCTTGCCAATTCTAATTAGAGCGGCTTTGGTTCATGCGCAGTTTGAAACCATTCACCCATTTCTTGACGGGAACGGCCGCGTCGGACGCCTGTTGATCACCTTTCTGCTTTGCCATGCGGGTATTTTGCGAGAGCCGCTGCTTTATCTAAGCGTATATTTCAAACAGAACAGAGATGAATACTACCGGCTCCTGGACATCATTCGAAAAGAAGGCGACTGGGAAGCCTGGATCATGTTTTTCCTGGAAGGCGTCGCCCGCACTGCCGACAGTGCAGTGGCGACGGCGAGACGACTGGTAGCGCTTTTTGATGAGGATAGAAAGAAGATTCAGACAGGCGGTCGACGGGCCGGATCTGCATTGCGCGTTTATGACATATTGAAGACACGACCAATTCTAACCCTTCAGCAGACCGCACAAAGGGCTGATCTTTCATTTCCCGCTACAGGGACAGGAATGGATTTGCTTGCAGAGAGCGGCATCGCGCGCGAACTCACAGGAAAAAGGCGAAACCGGATCTTTGCTTATGATCGCTATCTGGCGATTCTTGGAGAAGGTCAAACGCGATTTGTCTCTGGCAGGATTCGATCCCCACCTCGCCTGGAATGATCGCAATGTTGTTCATACAGGGTGGATCAGGCTGGCAGGGCTGCTTTATGACGCCGGCATTTCCGGAGTGCCGGATCAGAAGTTGGCCATTAAGCTGGAAATCGATACTCGTCCACCTGCAGGAGCACTCTGCGAAAGAAGCATCATTACCCGGACTGTAACCTTTCTTGTTCAGCATTACGATCTGTCGTCAATGATGGCAGGCAAACTTCATGCGGCCATAACCCGAAAATATGTCAAAGGCCGCGACTGGTATGATCTCTTGTGGTACAGGACCCAACGTCCGCCGATTGAACCGAACACAAAATTGCTTCAGGAGGCTTTGGACCAAACTCATCGTTCAGCCAAATACGATGCTCATGAGTGGCAAAGCCTTGTGAGGAATCGTCTGGCGTCAATCAACATTAAGGATATTGCCGGCGACGCCCATCCATTTTTGGAACACCCGCAGGATGCTTCACTCCTTACGCGGGAGAACCTGTCTAGATTATTTTCGGTTCAGTAGGGTAGTTACAAGTACAGCGAAATTAGCGCCAGGCTCCATTATGCTTTCATTCCAGCAGCCGGCTTATGCTTATGCCTCGGTTGATGTTGTATATGACTCTGGCGAAGTATTTGGCCAGGCTGACTTCCTCATACCATTTGTGCTTTTTCTTCAAATCCTCTCCGTGATAAATGACATTGGTGCCAATAACCTTGGTTATAAGGCCTTCTTTGTGCGCCTTGTCAAACCGCTCGATAGCGGGTCCGTTGAGCATTGCCAGGCTGGCTGCAAAGTATATTTTCCTTGCCCCGAATTCCTTGAGTTTCCTGGCCGCATTTACCACCGTGCCCCCGGTGTCTATCAGATCATCTACAACAAAGGCCACCTTGCCTTTAACATTTCCTATCAGACTCATGCTGTTAATGGCGTTCGCTTTTGAGTAGTCGCGCTCTTTATGAATTAGCGCCAGCTTCACCCCCAGCTTTTTAGCAAAGAAGTTGGCTCTGGCTGCTCCGCCGGCATCCGGCGCTACAATAACAAGGTCCTTCAGCCCAATCTTCTCTTTGATATAATCCGCAAAATTCTTTGAAGCTCTCAGGTTCTCAAGATTGGCCTTCCTGAAGAAACCGGCGATTGCGTCGTTGTGTATGTCAAGAGTGATTATGCTCGCCGCGCCTGTGTCCTCCAGTTCCCTGGCAATCATGGCAGCAGTGATGCCTTCCCGGGTCTTGGGCTTGTCCTGTCTGGCATAGGGGAACGCCGGGATTACCACAGTGATATGCTGCGCATCCGCCATCCTGGCAGCCTGGATGGCGGTCTTTAGGGCCATGACATTATCGTTAATATTCAAGCCGGAACTTTTGTTTTCAACATCCTGGAAGATATACACGTCCTGGTTTCTGATGCTCGTATCGATCTCAGTCTTGATCTCGCCGTTGCTGAACCGTGTCTCCCTGGTTTTAATAATCGCAAAGGCTGTCTCATGATTCTCCTTGCGGGTTATCGCCTTCAACTCCGCAATCACTTTCCCTGCAAAGGGCCTGCCGGAATCGCACGCCATAATGCCTAGCTTGCCCCTGGTATAGGAATCCATAATTTATCCCCCCGTTTGCCATTCCATCCATAGCACATGGCGGCAGCCATGCCAAACAAATCGGATTCTGATTTCATTATACAATCAATGGCTTGAAGTGATTCGGGGATTATTGCAGCGCGTATTGCAAATCTTGCGACTTGTTTCTACTATCAGTCTTATGGAATCCCGGAGACTTTCGCGACGATGCCGTTGGGCGATTGCAGGGACTAGTGCAATTCTCATCGTCGCATTCGTCTGGTCATTTGCCGGACCGTATCGCCCCGCTGAGCCTTTGCCGGATGGAATCGTGGACATGCACTGTCATGTGGCAGGCATCGGCGCGGGCGGCAGCGGATGCTTTGTTTCGGAGGAATTGCGCAATAGCTGGAAGTTCGGAATCTACTTGCGAAGCTTCGGCGTTTCCGAAAAAGAGCTGAATGAGAAGGGAGACCGTCTGATACCCGGTCGCATTTCAGAATTGTTGGCTGAAAGCTCGTATGCAAGCAAAGCGGTGATTCTTGCTCTCGATGGGGTCATCGCCGAAGATGGATCGCTTGACGCGAAGCGAACGCAGCTTTATGTGCCCAACGAATTCGCAGCCGATGCTGCAGCGCGGCACGCAAACCTTCTTTTCGGCGCGTCCGTAAATCCATACCGTAAAGATGCGCTGGAGAGATTGGCGTGGGCAGCCAAAAAGGGCGCGGTGCTGATAAAGTGGATCCCCTCGATAATGCAGATTGATCCCGCCGATCCGCGGCTGGAGCCGTTCTACCGCAGGCTTGTCGAATTGAGTCTGCCGCTGCTGACGCATGCGGGCAAGGAGCGTTCTTTTTCCGCTTCTATCGATGAATACTGTGATCCGGAGAAGCTGCGCCTGCCGTTAAGCCTGGGAGTCAAGGTAATCGCCGCGCACATTGCCTCCACAGGGGAATACGGCGGTGAGGACAGCACGGGCCGACTAGCGCGGATGATGTGCGAGTATCCCAATTTGTATTCTGATATTTCTTCGCTGACGCAGCTGAACAAGCGGTTTTATCTTCAGAAGGCTCTGACGCGGTCCGAATTCTCGGGCCGGCTGATGTATGGCTCAGATTTCCCGTTTATCAACACGGCTCTCGTTTCTCCATGGTATTACTTCTCTCGGCTGAAGCCGCGGCAGTTATATGCCATCTTATGGGTACGGAATCCCTGGGATGCGGATATACTCCTCAAGCACGATCTTGGAATCCCGGCGGACATTTTTTCACGATCCGGCCAGGTCTTTGGGCGCTTATCTCCAAGCTTTAGTGATCGCTGATAGGACTGGAAGCACTCAAATTTTGGAATTTGGAAATATGAGTCCGGCTGTGTTTCAATGATGCTGCATTTGCCATGATTTAAACATCCAATAAAGGAGTCTCAATGATTTTTAAACATTCCAGGTATTTAGTCGCGGCACTAGCCATAATCCTATGCGCCGCCATTCCGGTTCTAGCCCAGATTTCGACGGCGAAGGTCACCGGGGGCCTTGTTGAAGGTGTTGTGAAGGACGGCATTGCTTCCTTCAAGGGTGTTCCTTTTGCCGCTCCGCCTGTTGGCGATCTGCGCTGGAGATCGCCGCAGCCGGTCAAGCCGTGGCAGGGCGTCAGAAAAGCGAATGAATTTGGGCCTGGCCCCATGCAGGATGCGTCCTTTGGCGCCATGATGGGCGGTCCCCAGAAGATCAGCGAAGATTGCCTTTACCTTAATATATGGACCGGTGCGAAGAAGGCCGGCGAAAACCGGCCGGTCATGGTGTGGATCTATGGCGGCGGCTTCGGCATAGGCATGACCAGCACGCCGACGTATGACGGCACCAACCTTGCCAGGAAAGGCGTGGTTCTGGTCAGCGTGACATATCGCGTCGGGCCCATGGGTTTCCTGGCCCATACTGAACTCAGCAAAGAAAGCGGCAAAGGCTCTGGTGCCTACGGCATCCAGGATCAGATTGCCGGTCTTAGGTGGGTGAAGGCGAATATTGCACAGTTAGGCGGCGATCCTAAGAACGTGACTATCTTCGGCGAATCTGCCGGCGGTATTTCCGTCAGCATGCTCACGGCGTCTCCTATGGCCAAGGGTCTCTTTCACCGCGCCATTTCCGAAAGCGGCGGTTCAATGACGCCGCCTCGCGCATCCCTGAAGGTCGCGGAAGAGCAGGGGAAAACCTACCTAAGCAAGCTCGGCGCCAATGACATCAAGGCTGCGCGCGCTCTTAGCGCGGAAACGATTCAAAAGGAAACCAAAGGCATGGGCAGCTTCTGGCCGGTCGCCGACGGCGCAACTATTGTGGAAAATCAATACGCCCTGTTCGAGGCCGGCAAATTCAACGACACACCCATCCTTATTGGCACGAATTCCGACGAAGGCGGATTGTTTGCGACGCAAAAAACCACAAGCGCGGCATTTGAAAAAATGATCCGCAGCCAGTATGAGGCGGGCGCGGACGCTATTCTAAAAGCCTATCCGCATGCCACGGATGCCGAGGCGACAAGGGCCGCAAAAGATATTATGCGCGATTCCATGTTCGCCTGGCCGACCTGGGCCTGGGCCACATTGCAGTCCCGAAATGGCAAGAATAAAGCCTTTGTCTACTACTTCGATCATCGGACGCCCGCATCGCCCGATGGCGCCAATCATGCCGCCGAGATATCCTATGTGTTCGGCAATCTGGGAGGAATGGGCGGAGGGAACGGACCGGAGGATAAGGCGTTGTCTGAGCTGATAAGCTCGTTCTGGGTCAACTTCGCGACGAAGGGCGATCCGAACGGTCCGGGTCTGCCGGCTTGGCCGGCCTTCGATGAACAAGAGCAGAAGACGATGTTCATCGACAAGACGCCCGGCGCAAGGCCACATCCAAACATGGATAAAATTAGAGCGTTTGACGCCTATTACGCCAAACTCAGAGAAGAAGCCAAAACAAAGAAATAGCGAATTGGTGTCAGGTTGGGATTCCGTGGAGCGCGGCGCCGAGGGCGGCGGTGATCTGAGGTTCTTCCGGGACCCGCACTCTCGCGCCTAATTCCGCTTCCAGCGTCCGTACGAGACCAATATCCCGGGCGCCTCCGCCCGTGATCACGCAGTCCTGAACAAGGCCAAGACGAACAGTCAGGTTTGCGATCTTTGCCGACATCGCCTTGTGAACGCCCGCCAGGATATCCGCAGGGCTCGCTCCTTCAGCGATTCTCGACACGGCCTCCGATTCTGCGAAAACTGCGCATCCCGTTGTGAACTCCACCGGGTTTGTCGCTTCCAAAGAAAGGGCGCCGATATCCTCGACCTTCATATGAAGTATCCGTGCGATGACCTGCAGGAATTTGCCGCTTCCGCCGGCGCATTTCTCGTTCTGCACAAAATTGGCTACGCGGCCGTCGCCGTCCAGTTTTATAGCCCGGCAAAACTGGCTGCCTATATCCATGACGGTTCTGGCCGAAGGGACGAGATGAAAAACTCCCGCTGCATGGCAGGTGATGTCGGCAACCGTCCGGCCTGCAAAATCAACGGTCGCGGCCCCGTAGCCTGTTGCGATTGTTGTGGAGATGTCTGCCTCGGAGAGAGCTGCTTTTTCGAGGGCCGCGTCGGCGACTTTGCGGGCCGCTTCCGCGAAGTTCCCGCCAGAAGGCGAGACCGCATAAGACAACAAAATGCCTTCTCCAAGCACAACGGCTTTGGCGAAACTCGATCCCACGTCGATCCCTAGTGAATATTTCATGCAACTATCCTGAATAGTCGGTAGTCGTTAGTCGGCAGTCGGTCGTGAGCCATCGGTTTCTGCGCCAATTCAATTTTCCAAGTCCGTATTTCATTCCCACTAACGATTACCCACTAACGACTGCCGACTGCCGACTAGCTAAAAAGGCTTGCCTCTTTCAATTGACGCGGCTTTGTGACAAGTGCTCTCCCGGTATTTGCGGCTTTCTCATACATCTCGCATCCAACCAGGGCGGCGCCGAGAGCGCCCGTGAGGAGCGGTTCCACGGGAACCAGCACGGGGCAACCGAACTTGGCTTCCAGGGCTTTTACCAGCCCGATGTTTTTAGCCCCTCCTCCGGTGATGGCCACATCCGGCTTGATCTTCAGTTTGCTTACCAGGGCAAATATGCGGCCCGCGATTGCCTGGTGGATTCCGGCTACAAGGTTAGGCACGGGTTCTCCGCCCGCAAGCTGCGAGATGACCTCCTGTTCGGCGAAGACTGTGCACATGTTGCCGATCACCGCCGGCCGCTCCGCTGCCAAAGAGATCTCTCCCAATTTTTCAAGGGGAACGCCGAGGGCTTCCGCAATAATTTCCAGGAAACGACCGGTTCCGGCAGCGCATTTGTCATTCATGACGAAATCGACGACTTTGCCGTTTTCTATCCGTATGCCTTTACTGTCCTGCCCCCCGATGTCGACCACGGTGCGGGCGGAGGGAAGGAGAAAGGACAATCCCTTTGCATGACAGGTAATTTCGGTAACCTGCCGGTCGGCAAATGGCACATTGATTCTGCCGTATCCGGTTGCGACGATGTATGTCACATCGCTGAATGCGATGCGCGCCTGATCCAGGGCTTGCTCCATCACACGATTCGCCAGCTTCCGGTGCTCCGGTCCCGTGGGCCCTATCAAAGCGGTTTCCTTGCCGCCGCCCACAATGACCACCTTAGTCATCGTCGACCCGATGTCCACACCGGCGAAGTAGTTTATCTTAGCGTTGATTTCCATGACTTCCTGGGAGCGCCGGCGTCTCGCCCAATGCCGCATACTTTTTGCGCCCTCAGGGCGCCTTCGGAGTGCGGCAGCTTGCTGCCGCTTTTAAAAACGCTCAAAACCCATGTTTTTCACCTCTTTATCGAAAGCGGCAGCAAGCTGCCGCACTCCGAAAGCTTCGCCTTGCAAAAAATATGCGATATTAGCCATCCATTCAGCTGGGAACGTCGCCGTCTCGGCGGCTCTTGCCTGCGGGACGCCGGCGTTCCCAGGATCCGGCATTGGTCGAGATGGCGGCCCTGCAGGCGCAATTTTACTGCCGCTTCGCTTTCCTGGCCGCGAGAGTTTCTATGAAGGCGTCGATTCTGTTGTGCGTGTCCACTTCGTTGTAGGAGCTGATGTCGACGATGTCCCCTTCCATAATAAGAGTTGGAACGTCGCGGTACACTTTATTCAGCACCTGCGCCTGCTGGACGATCCCGGCATGCCAACTGCGGCAGGAGAAAGCGGAATGAAAAACCACGCCGTCGCACTGATAGTCTTCCATATACTCGATGATACGCTCAACCTTTGGCAGCGAACCGGTCCGCTGCCGAGCCTTGTCGTACCAGCGCGTCCACAAGCGCACCCATCTCCACGCGATGTGTTCCAGCGGATCGCCTGTTTTCGGCAGGTCGAGCCGTTCGATTTTTTCGGCATTGCGATAGGTTACTTCAACCGGGAAGACAGCCCCCTTGTCATTGAAATACTGGAAATCGCCCAGCGCAAACCACGAAGGCAGCCCGGCGCCCCATACGAGGCGATATTTCTCATCCTCAGCGACGCCCTTTTTCTGAGCGATCTTCTCCTGGAGCTCGGCATAAAGCTCCTTGTAAAAATCGTGGGCTTCCTGGGTGCCGAGATTGAATGTCAGCGGCACCATCGTATTCATTGCGTCGCCGGTATCCATCGGCGTTGGGATGGATTTGCGCAGTTCGTAGCAGTCGATGAAAAGGTCCCATGTCCGATCGGTAAGATCGACGAGCGCGGCAAGCCGGTCCCAGTCCATCTTTTTGCCCGTATGCTTTTCGCAGAAGCGCACCAGTTCCCGGAGTTCTTCGGCGGCGTATTTCACGTAGAGCTTCTCCTGCTCCTTGTGGTCGACGGCCGGATCCCACGGAGGGTAGTACATCGTTCCCATCCATACCGGGACGTCCTGCAAATAGTGCTGTGTCGCCTGGGGCCATTTGATTCTCGGGTCGCACAGCTGCTGCGCGCTGCCGATGATCATGTCGGGACGTCCCATTCCGCCCCACGGCGTATTCGGAGGGATCTCGCCGCCCAATTCCTCGCGCCACATGTCGAAACCGATGGTGCAGGTCGCATACGTGCAAAGAGACCGGGAGAAATTTTCCGCTTCGGCCTTCTGGAGATATTTCTCCGCGTCGCGCTTGGCGGAACAGACGCCGGCGAAGTTCTCACCCCAGGCAGGAACGATGTCCATAGCCCGGATGATCTCATCCTGTGCGTTGTTGATGTACGTGTAGGCGACCTTTTTGCCTTCTTCTTTCGCCTTTAAGGTTGCAGCCAGGTTGGCTCTGCCGAATTTCCCGGCTTTTCCCGCCGCCTGTGTCGCCAGTGGTCTAGGTTTTCTGATTTCAGCCATACGTCTCCTTCATTGACGGATCCCTGTTACGCAATCATTTCCAAAAAGGCTTCGATCCTGGTTTTCACACGGCCGAGGCTGGACGTGCTGTATTCATCTTCGATGTAAAGAACCGGCGTGCCGGCCGATTCGATGAAGCTTTTCATCGCGGGGACTTCAAATCCGTACGGATCGCAATATTTGTAGATGAATAGAATCGTCCCGGTGACCCTGAATTCCTTGATGTACTGCCTCATGTGGCCGAACCGGGCTTCCAGGGTTTCCGGATACGTATCCCCCGTGACGAAGGTTGTGGGGAATTTCAGTTTCTTCAGGTACCGCTCGGTGATGCCCCGCACAGGATCGGCAGTACCATCGACGTCTCCCCAGTACATCTTGCTTCCAGTCGAAAGGTCATCCATAACCAGAAAAGCTTCGGCTCCCTCGATGGCGTTGACGATCGCTACGTCGTCAATCTGATCGCCCACGAGCATGATTCTCGGCTTGCCGCCGCCGGATGCGGGCGCCCGTTTTTTTACTTCTTCGGTGACACTCTTGATCAGCGCCGTGGATTCGTCTACGGGCACGCTGGTCGCGGCCATGAGGACTTTCATCATTTCCGCGCCGGAGATGCGCGGCGCATCTTCTTTGCGCAGTTCATAAAGCTCTCGCATCGCGCGCCGGTTTTCGTTATGTGCCCGGATGGCTTCCGCTAAGGCTTGATCGGTGATAGTCCTGCCTGTGAACGTCTCGAGGGTTCGGATGAAGATGCGCAGGATCTCATCTGTGAACTTGATGGAAGGATCGTCAGCCAAATGCGGATAATTGATGAAATGCCAGTAGGGGAATCCCAGGTTGTAGCTCCACACATCATATGTCCTATCGATGCTGTCGCACTGGTGGGACAGGACCACGCCGTCCAGAAATGCATATCTCCCCTTGAGCGCCACATCGAAGACGTTTCGGACAAAGGGGCATATCATCGTTTCCATATAGGCGTCCGCTTTTGTGACCGCCTCCGACACGCTCCCTTTCAGCCGGATGGGGACGACGCCCGCCGCCGTGAAAATCTCCACGGGGCAGAGCGCGGACAGATAACCGATGACCTTCCTGCCCGAATCCTTCAGCTCACGGGCCCGCGACCCGTAATCGGAATAATATTTTTCAGCCTTCGCCAATCCGCTTAATTCAATATCCGCCATCGTCACACCTCACAAATTGAGAGTCGTTCGCTGCCTTCTCCCGGGACGGTCGAGGATAGCATTACTCCGGGCGAAAATCATGCGGAACCAGCGCCTGCAGTCTTTGTTCTTATTAGGTCCTCCGGGTGAACCGCTTCAAAAAACCGATGCGATTCTCTTTAATCCATAGTAGTCTACTAAACAGTCCGTAGTTCGAGTACAAATACCATTGAGAAGCAGGAGGCCAGTCCGTATGAATGAGGAGTCAAGCATGACCGATACATCGTCAATGACACGCAGGGATGTCCTGAAAGCTTCGACCGCGCCATTTCTGCTGGCGCTTGGTTCCAGGCTTTCTTTCGCCGGCGACACGCCGCCCAACATTGTTTTTATAATGGCCGACGATCTCGGATATGCGGATCTTTCCTGCTATGGACGGCGCGATTACAAGACGCCCAATATTGATGGTATCGCCGCCGGCGGCATGAAATTCACTGAGGCGTATGCGAACTCCGCCGTGTGCTCCGCCACGCGCACAGGCCTCATTACAGGACGCTATCAATATCGCATACCCGTTGGATTGGATGAGCCGATCGGCATGAGAGATGTCGGATTGCCTCCCGAGCATCCGACACTGCCTTCTTTATTAAAGAAGGCAGGCTATCAAACGATGCTGATCGGCAAATGGCATCTGGGCAATAGGCCGAATTATGGCCCCCGCAAAAGCGGATACGACCATTTCTGGGGCTTTTATGGTGGCGGCGTCGATTACTTCTCGCATAAGGGTAATCCTGCAAAAGATGCCCCCAGCGAACTCTGGCATGACGATAACAGAATTCAGCCGTCCGGATATCTGACGGACCTGCTGGGCGATCGGGCGGTCAACGTCATCTATACCTACGCCCGGGCAAAGAAGCCTTTCATGATCAGCCTGCACTTCAATGCGCCGCACTGGCCGTGGGAGGGGCCTAACGATGAAGAAGCATCCCGTCAGCGCCGATCGATATACGGTTTTGACAATGGTTCTCTGAAGACCTACGCAAGCATGGTTACACGGCTGGATTTTCAAGTAGGCCGCGTGCTAAAAGCGCTGGAGACTGCGGGGATTGCCAAAAATACGATCGTAATATTTACCAGCGACAATGGCGGCGAGCGTTTTTCGGATACATGGCCGCATTCGGGAAAGAAGACAGAGCTTCTCGAAGGCGGCCTGAAAGTCCCCGCCTTGGTAAAATGGCCGGGCCGCATCGCGGCTGGGCGCACTACGGAGCAGGTCTGCATCTCGATGGATTGGATGCCGACACTGCTGGCGGCTGCCGGAGTTGGCCCCGCGCCGAACTATCCGCTCGACGGCGCAGATCTTTTGCCTGTCCTGACCCGGAATGCCAAGCCGATGCCGCGCAAGCTTTTCTGGCGCTACAAATTCAACTCTCAAAGTGCTGTGCGCGATGGCAACATGAAGTTTCTCCGGATAGGGAAAAACACATTCCTGTTCAACCTCGCGGAAGATCCGCTGGAAAGAGCGAATCTCAAAGAACGGCAGCCGGAAGTCTATAAGCGGCTCATGGCTGATTGGGACGCGTGGAACAAAACAATGCTGAACGACCCTAAATCGGCATCCGTGGGATTCACGTCGAGCCAACTGGCCGACCATTTCATTCCCGATCGGTAGACAGCGGTCGGCAGTCGTTAGTCGGCAGTCGTTAGTCTGTATTTAAGAGAAGCCTTACTGCCGACTAACGACTGCAGCGACTAACGACTATTCTTCTATTTTGCAGCAATCAAATCCTTGATGTCGGCCACGAGCACCTCCGGTTGCTGATAGCCCACATAATGCTTGCGGATGACGCCGTGTGCATCCACTAGAAACAGCGTCGGATACACGCTGACGCTTCCGTAGTCCTCATGCATCTTCTTATTCACGTGGGCAACGGGAAACTTGAATCCCTGCTTCTTTACATAGGATTCACGTTCTGCATCTGTCGCGTCCAATTCCAGGAATCGGTCCGCGTTTGCGGCGACGATTGTGAATTTCTTCCCTCCAAACCGCTTTTCGATCCCGGCAAGATGCGGCGCAAGCTGAAGGCAGGGAGGACAGCCGGAGAACCAGAAGTACATCAAGTAGTTTTTGCCGGCGAGGCTTGACGAACTCAGCGTATTTCCGTTCAGCAAATCCAGAGTGAAGGCCGGGGCATTCTTGCCCACCCACCCCCCGATCGTGCGTTCGATCGCCTGGCTGAAGCGCTTGTCGCTTTTCACGGCCTCAATATCCACGCTGATAATTTCGCCGGTTTTGGCGTCGCGGGACATAAATTTCGGGATTCGCGGATCGCTTTCCATGATGGTAAGAAGGATTGGGACTTCACCGGGAACCCGCAGATTAAACTGGCGCGCGATGTCTGCAAGCGTTGGGATGCGGTTGGTGCCGGCTTTGTGCTGGGCGACAAAGATCGGGATTTTGAAAAAGACATTGAAAAGGCGGTCAAGGGCTTTTCTCTCCTCGGGATCCTTGAAAACGCTGTTGTAGAGCTCGGATACGACAAGCGGCTTTCCGGGCGTGACGTTTTGCTTCAGGTAATCCACAATCCTCTTCTCGACGGCGAAATCTGTTTGCGCTATGGCCTCACCAACAGACAACGAAAGCTGAAGAGCCAGCAAATATATCAGGGGAGATTTTTTCAGTGCCACTAATCTCATGGGGAAGTGTCCTCTCTTTGATCTTTTACATTAGTTGAGGTCCGTATTAATGGCAACAACGCAAACGTGATGGTCTGCGGGGAAGATGTCCGGGCTGAGGCCCAAGCCTATCCAGTTTAGCGGGCAAATCGTCAATCTTGTATCGGTTTCATAAAATTTAGACAAACCCAAAAACCTGACGGTCAATGAGGTTGTCGCTCATATACCGACCATCCCGGTAAGCAACAAGGATGTGTTCGCTGCCTTGAAGCATGGGTGCATTGAAATTTGCATAATACAGCGCTGAAAGCGCGATGCAGCACAGCCCAGGGTGGAGGCTGCGAAGCGGCCGTAACCCTGGGTAGGCATGAAAAGTATACAAGCCCTGAAGGGGCAGTGCAGTCTGCATCGCCCTTACATGGCTTAACCTAAATCTTATTCGTAACCCAGGGTTCCAGAGCCCGCATCGCGTGCTCTTCCACCCTGGGCTGTGCTGCTCCGCGCTTTCAGCGCTTCCTCTTAGCTTGACGGGCATGCCTTGCAGGGCTTTATCTAAATCCTATCCGCTAACTCAGGGTGCCAGAGATTCGATGGATGGTTCGCCTGTCTGGCATATTTAAAGTTTTGAAAATCTAATTTGGACAAGCTTGGGCTGAAGCCCGGGCCCACCTATAAGCAAGTGAGGATGTCCCGAAGGGACATTTTTATCGCAATAGTGTAAAATTTCTGTTTCGCGCCTAAGAAAGTAAGGCAATTGCGTGGATCATTTGCGGCGGACCATAAACGCCGCGCGGAGCAAATCATGCATAAACTTGGAATGTTATGGTTCTTGCCGTATATACTGTTTTTTATGAGTTGCAGCCAAAATTCAGTTACTCCGGAAAAAGCAATGCAGCTTGTCCCAGACATTCGGGAAAGACTATCCAGTTTGCCTGAGACCTTAATCGATTATGACCGTAGCCTGCTGAATGCGGAAGAGCAGAAGGTTGCCGCAAAGCTCATCGAAGCCGCGCGCCCGATCCACGACATTTTCCTGCGGCAGGTCTCCGAGCAGAATCCCGCGCTCCGGTCAGAGCTGGTTGCGCTTGCGGATAAATCGGCTTTCGATCGCCGCGGGTTGCTCTACTTTGACCTGATGATGGGGCGGTGGGACCGCTTACAGGACGACGCGTCCTTCATCTCGCCCTTTGGCGCGGCAGGTGCCAAGCCGGCCGGAGCAGGTTTCTACCCGCCGGACATGACCGCGGTGGAGTTTGAAAAGTGGATCGCGGCCCACCCCGAAGATCAGAAATCATTCCAGAGCCTGTACACAGTGATCCGGCGCAAGGAGGGAAGACTTACGGCCATTCCCTACGCCGACTGCTACCGGGAATCTCTCGAGACTGCGGCGGATAAGCTCCGCGAAGCGGCCGCCCTCACAAGCAACGCCTCGCTGAAAAACTTCCTCCTCAAACGCGCGGATGCCTTCCTGACCAACAACTACGAAGACAGCGACGTCGCCTGGGTGGAAATGGATTCACCGATCGAAGTCGTGATCGGTCCCTACGAAGTTTACGAAGACGGGCTATTCAACGCGAAGGCAAGTTTCGAGGCGTTCGTCACCGTCGTGGACAAGCCAGAAAGCGAGAAACTCAAGATCTACATCAAGCACCTGGCGGACATGGAAAAATCCCTGCCGATTCCGGAAAAGTACAGGAATCTCAAGCGGGGCGGCGGATCGACCATTAAAGTGGTGCAGGAGATCTTCACTTCCGGAGACGCGCGCCGCGGAGTCCAAACGGCGGCCTTCAATCTGCCCAACGATGAAATAATCCGGCAGACAAAAGGTTCCAAGAACGTACTGCTGAAGAACGTGATGCAGGCGAAGTTCGCCCAGTCGGGAGAGCCTATTGCGCGGAGAGTGCTGGATCCGTCCCAGGAATCCCTGCTCTCATTCGACGCATACTTCGCACACACGTTGTTCCATGAGTTGTCGCACTCGCTGGGCCCGGGCATTATCCAGGGGCCGGACGGCAAGATGCAGGAAAATCGCATCTACCTCAAGAGCCTCTACTCTACGATCGAGGAGTGCAAGGCGGACGTGGTGGGAATCTGGACCCTGCTTTATGCACTGGATCGGAAGCTCGTAGGTTCATTTGATGCGGAAAAGCTGTTCGTCACCGATGCGGGACTATCGTTCCGCGCAATGCGCTTCGGGATCGGGGAGGCGCACGGCGGCGGTGCAGGCCTGGAATGGAACTGGTATAGGGAAAAAGGCGCGATCGTGCCGGCGGCGAACGGACGGTTCAAGGTCGATGCTGCAAAATATCGCGAGGCCGTGAAATCTCTGGCAACCGAACTGCTACTGATCGAAGCTACCGGAGACTACGCCCGGGCCGATCGCCTGCTGAAAAAGTACGCTGTGTCGACTCCGGAAATGGAGGAAGTGATTCCCCGGTTGAAGGACATACCGATCGATATCTCCCCGGTCTACGCCGGCGCCGGGGAAAAGAAATCGTAAATAGCTTTCAGCTATCAGCTGTCAGCCAAAACCGGCAAATCATGTGGGTCGGGGCTTCAGCCCCGACATTTTTCGAATAAGCAGGACTAACAAAGCGTCGGGGCCGTCGGGGCTGAAGAGACTGTCTCAAAACTCGCCCATTGAACGGGCTTACAGCCCTTTCGCTGCTTGTCGTTCCATTCCTAGGGCTTCGCCCTAGGCTGATATAGAACGCGCTTTCAGCGCTTAACATACTGTATAATTAGGGACTTAAAGCGCCGAAGGCGCGACCCATACCAGCCTGGGGCAACGCCCCAGGAAAAGATCGCAAAAAGAAAATGAAGGGCTGAAAGCCCGCCCAATGCGAGTTTTGAGACAGCCTCTGAAGCCCCGACCCACATGTGGTTTCTCGCTAACGGCTACACCAAGAAGGGAGAGATCGGTATGTGGAATACGGAATCGACATCCTCTTGCGGATTTTCAAGTGTGATTGCTTCGGCTTTACGGTGTGTTCTCTGAAGAGTTTTTGGATGCGCAAAGTGTATAGCGTGACACTGGTGACGGCATCTCTGGCTTGCGTCTATCTCGGTTGGATTTATTATTCGAGATGGAGCGAAAACCAAGCATTCGTCAGGCGCCTGGCGGAACCGAAGGCGGCGCAGGATCGGGCGATCGTAGATGCACACGGCGGTGGACGCCTGACTCTATTGGGATTTTATGCCACGCCTGCAACCATCCGCAGAGGTGAGAAATCGCAGCTTTGCTATGGCGTATCCAATGCGAAGACCGTCCGCATCGAGCCGCCGATTAAAAATATTTGGCCTTCCTTCAGCCGCTGTGTTGAAGTCGCCCCCGAAAGCGGCACCGTTTACAGGCTTATTGCAGAAGATTCCGCTGGGCACAAAGTAATAGCCACCACGACCATCAAAGTGCGTTCTTGAGTTTCGTATTAAACAGCGATAATTGCGTAAAACATGTGAGCCCGGTTTTTTGAGGCTGTCCAGATCAGGAATGGACGAAGCATTACGAAAACGGCACGGTGTCAGCTCCTCCAACATGTGGGTCGGGGCTGAAGAGGCTGTCTCAAAACTCGCATTGGGCGGGCCTTCAGCCCCGACGCTTTGGGAGTGTCAAGCATGGTCGGAAAGTGGCGGGGCTGAAGCCCCGCCACTCACGAAGATAGTAGGGTGCGTCGAAATTTCAGTGATAGTCACCATAAGCTCGAAATTGGCAGTTAGGCAAAAATAATGTGCCGCCGCTTGAGTTCGAAGAAGCACTTGGCGCAGGCCGCGACATCCGCCCCCGCGTCGTGGGCTTCCTCGTATCCGCATTTGAAGAGTTCCCGGTGCAGTTGCGATAGGGTCGGCCACTTATAGCCGTATGAGCCCGGGATCCTGCAAAAATCGGTGGCCTGCATCATGGTGCAAATACGCTTTTTGCTCGCAAATGGCGGTTGAAGTCGCAGCCGATGGTATTCCGCCGAAATCACACTTTCGTCAAATCTTAAATTGTGCGCAATGATGATCTCGGATTTTCCGGCTGCCGCGCTGAATTCATGCAAAACATCGGCCAGCTTTTTCCCCTCCGCCACTGCGCGTTCCGTGGTTATGCCGTGAATGCGCTGTACATCTTCAGGGATTATGAATCCATCGGGCCGCACCAGGTGCGTTGCTGATTCGATTTGCGTATCGGATCCGTCGAAAAGCGACCATGCAATCTGGATAGCGCGGGGCCAATTGTCCAGGTCCGAAATGGGCGCTTTCCAGTTCCTTGGAAGTCCGGTTGTTTCGCAGTCTATGATTAGGTACATCGCATTCACCATCAATAATTTCAGGAATCAATCTAACACAGGAACTGGCCGGACTGGCTAAAATTTGCCTCGTCTAGCCCGTGAGAAATGCGGGCTAGCGTCAGAAGAGCAGAATTGATGGAAACCAGACTGCAGGCAGGTTTCTGCTGAAGACGCCTCCGACAAAAAAGTGCGCGCAAAGTAGTACTTAAATCAGCGAGAGTGGCCGATAACAAGAAGATTATGGCAACCGAAAGCATTCCAATGGAGCGAGAAGTGCGGCCCAGCGCGTTTGGGCGCTTTAATAATGTCCTAAAGATGATGTATGAGAAGGAAGCCAGCGACCTTCATATATCCGTCGGTAGCGGTTTCAGAATTCGCATCCTGGGATCGCTCGTCCAGGCTCCGGATACGGCGCCGCTGACTCCCAATGAAATAGCCTCAATTACGGGTGGCATACTGCTGGCAGGCCGCAAATGCACCAAGGAAAACATGGTGTCGTACGTGGAAGCGATCACAGATTATGACTGCTCGTATTCAGTCCCAGGGTTGGGCCGCTATAGGGTCAACATCTCCAGCCAGCGGCGCTCCCTGGCTTTGGTTCTGCGGCATATTCCGTACGCACTGCCTACTATCGAAGGACTCGGATTGCCTCCGGTTCTGAAAGACATCGCAATGGCTGAACGGGGACTCGTGCTCGTGACCGGCATAACAGGCAGCGGGAAATCCACGACGCTGGCCGCTATGATCAATCTGCTCAATCAGACCAGGCAGGGCAAGGTTGTCACCATTGAAGACCCGATTGAATTTGTGTATCGCGACGACAAATGCACCATTGTGCAGCGCGAATGCGGATCGGACACGGAGAATTTTGCCAAAGCCCTGCGCGCTGCGCTGCGCCAGGATCCCGATATCATCCTGGTCGGAGAAATGCGCGACAGAGAAACCATCGACATCGCGATCAAAGCCGCCGAAACCGGGCACCTGGTTTTGTCCACGGTGCACACGACGGATGCGCCCAAGACGATCTCGCGAATCCTCAGTGTTTTCGATCCGACCGAGCAGGTGGCGATGCGCCAGCGATTGAGCGAAACCCTGCAGGCCATCATTTCCCAGCGTCTGATTCCGCGGGCAGACGGCAACGGCCGTGTTGCAGCCTGCGAGATTATGCGCCAGACGCAGACTATCCAGGAATGCATCGCGGAGCCGTCCAAAACCTTCATGCTCAAGGAGTATATTGAAAAGGGCCGGGAGTTTTACAAAATGCAGACTTTCGACCAGCACCTTACCGACCTGTATCATGCGGAGGCCATTACACTGGAAGTCGCAAAGTCGGCGGCGACTTCCGCGGCGGACTTCGAGCGCAATCTCCATTTCGAATAGTGACTTAGCTTCTCGGGCAGCACAATGGCAGTGAAACCATGGAAGAACATGTAGGTAATTCCTGGAAGACATTCGTTGCCCGGCAGCCAATTTTGGATCGCCATAAAAATATCTTTGCCTACGAACTCCTGTTCCGTTCCAGCCTGGAAAACTTCTTCCAATCCGGTCTTCCGGATCATGCGTCTTCCAATGTGCTTGTATCCAGCGTCTTTCTTATCGGCCTTCAATCGATTACGGGCGGTCACAAGGCCTTCATCAATTTCACTCACAATCTGCTCGAACGGGAATATGCCACATTCCTTCCGCCCGAACAGGCTGTCATAGAAATTCTCGAAGATGTGGCGCCGGATGGAATCGCCATAGAGGCATGCAAATCCCTAAAACAAAAAGGGTATGTCCTTGCATTGGATGATTTTCCGCTGGACGGACGCATGGCGCCGTTGATCCCTTTTGTGGATATCGTAAAAGTGGATTGGCTAGGCACGCCGCTGGAATCATGCCGACAGCTGGCCGCGGATCTCATCCCCAAAGGGATCAGGCTCCTGGCGGAAAAGGTTGAGACGCACGAGCAATACCGTCAGGCTTTGGAAATGGGATACAGCTATTTCCAGGGATTCTTTTTCTGCGAACCGGAGATCTTGACGGGGCGGGATATTCCGGCCATCCAGACAAGTTGCATGATGCTCCTTCGGGAAGTGAACGCGGTGGACCCGGACCTGAATGCGATTGAACGGGTGCTGATGCGCGAACCCTCGCTTTGCTATAAGCTGCTGCGATATCTCAATTCGGCAGCCTTTTATTTCCACGGCGATATTATCTCTGTGCGTCATGCCCTTTCGCTCCTGGGTCTGGAGGCGGTGTGCAAGTGGATCTCACTGGTGATGCTCGCCGGTATGGGCGAAGACAAACCCGAAGCCCTTGTGGTCACTTCCATAATCCGGGGAAAATTCTGCGAATCCATCGGCCATGCCGGTCCTCTCCGTCATCACACGACAGAGCTTTTTCTGATGGGGCTCTTTTCGCTGATGGACGCCATCCTGGACAAACCGATGGATAAGCTTTTGTTCTCTTTACCCATTTCAATTGAAATCCGGAATACTCTTCTTGGCAAAGCAAGTCCGTATCTGCCCGTCCATAATCTGGTTTGCGCGTACGAACGGAGCCAATGGGAGCAGGTCACGGATATTGCAGCGCAGCTTCACTTGAGCGAGGAGAGAATCGCGGAAGCTTACTTCGAAGCTGTTCAATGGGCGCAGGACCTCACCCTCACCACCCGGAGCAAGCGAGTGCTCAGAGCCGTATCTCCACATTCCAAGAGTTGAGTGACTCATGGACCACAGATACATTATGAAATTTAGAAATGCGGTCCCGAAGCCGTGATCATGACGCTGGTACTGATTTCATACACAAAATGCTCCATAAAGAGCACGCTCTTAGCTTTGCGGAGAACATCAGATCATGGTGCCGCCACTCCATGCCTTGAAAAATTTGGGCGGGGATGCATAATATGATCCACTGCTTAGATCGCGGAGGAATAGCCAAGTGGCTGAAGGCGGCGGTCTTGAAAACCGTTAGGGGGGTAACCCCCTCGTGGGTTCGAATCCTACTTCCTCCGCCAGACAATCTTGTATCTATATAACAATAAAAGACTTATTTCACGTATCTAATATTCACCTCTCATTTCACCCACCATTATTCAGCGAAATCTTCAAAGCTTAAGCATTCGTCCCCGGCTATATGGCCTCCTTCCATAAAACAGAAAGCTGTTGCTGTTCTGTAACGGCATGTGACACATGAGATTGCCAATCAAGATTGGACTTCCGAGGGCAATCGGGGTATGGTCGCTATCATATTTTATATTGAATGCAGGAACAGTATTGTGCTGGAGGAGTGAACCGAGATTCACCTTTCTGCCGGCGCGCATTGCCAGGAACCAGTGAGCTTGAAGAAGTAGCAGCTCGTTGCCGATGAAATTGTGTGGGCAGGCGTGATCCCTCGCGGGCCTGCAGTAGCTTCCCAGAATGATGTTCGGAGGAGTGTGAATCCAGGCGTCAATCTAGTTTCTTTCTTGCGATGAAATTATAAATGGTTTGATTTGAAAGGGTAATTATAATGCCCGGCACAATTAGGATTTCTTTCTTTGTAGTTTTACGGATGATGGTTGGCCTCGCTGATGGCATTCAAGCCGAAGATCGTCAGTGGTACCCGTTGGGTCCGGATGGCAGCAGCATTTTTGTGCGAATCGCGGTCGATCCAACGACGCCACAGAATATTTATGCTATAGGGAGTCCTCTGAATAGCACAAACAGATTGTACAAGAGCACTGACGGAGGCAATGGCTGGACTCAAATCAAAGCCGCCATGAATGATGCTCCCCTGGTCATAAATCCTGCATCTCCTCAGACCATTTACGCCGGTACCGATAAAAGCACTGATGGAGGTAATTCCTGGTCTCGGTTTGCCGGAACTGGTTGGAGCCCCACTGCTCTTGCGATTGATTCCCAAAACCCGCAGATAGTATACGCCAGCACTGACTTCTATAGCATCGACGGTATGTCGCTAAAACCCAGCATTTTCAGGAGTACCAATGGAGGGAGTGACTGGAGCAATGTACTGACTATTTATGAGAAGTTCCTCTCTTTGGCAATCGATCCATTATCGCCCCAAATCATATATGCAGGGACTATACGAACGCTATATAAGAGCACGGATGGCGGTGCAAGTTGGAACCTGGCTAACACAGGGCTTCCCACGACCCACATCTATACCTTGGCCATTGATCCCAAAAATCCGCAGACAATTTATGCTGGAACTTCCAGGTGGGGCACTGGTACCGGCACGCCGAATTCTGGCATCTTCAGGAGCACAAACGGGGGAGTGACCTGGAATGCAATAGACAACGGTTTAGGCGGGTCTACAGTCCGAAGCATTGTAATTGACCCGATGGCACCCCAGACAATCTATGCCGCCGCAGAAGGCATTCAAAATGGTGTGTTCAAGAGCACAGATGGTGGAAATGGCTGGACAAAAGTCACAGAAGGCGATGAATACGCCAGTTTCCTGGCAATCTCTCCCTCGATGCCGCAAATCATTTATGCCGCAATATCCCAATTCGGATTGCAGAAAAGCATGAATTGGGGCAAGTCATGGACCACGATTAACGGGCTGCCAAGCGTAAATGTTTCGACTCTATCCATCAATCCGGCAAATCCGGAAATCCTATATGCCGGTGATGCGCTTTCCGGATGGATATCTCAAAGCACGAACGGTGGAAGAAGCTGGGAAAGATTCTACAGTCCCTTGAACTATGGCGCAGCCATCCTAACTGATCCGAAATCGGCCCAAACTCTTTATGGATCGGATTATACGTATTTATTCAAAAGCATAAATGGCGGGACAAACTGGGCGACAGTTGCAGACAGTGGTGGCGCGGTTTTAATGAGGGATCCCAAAGACTCCCGGATCATCTATTCCAGTATGAAGACAAGCCTGCAATCTCATCTCTTCAAAAGCACCGATGACGGAAGCACCTGGAAGGATTTAACAAAAGAAGCAAGCATTCTGGCGATTGATCCAACATCGACTAATATACTTTATGCCTCCAATCCTTTATTGCTTAAATTATATAAAAGCACGGATGGCGGAAGTCATTGGTCTGACTTAAGCGTTGGCTTGGCGGAATGCGGCATATACTCCATAGCGATTGATCCGGAGACTCATGCCGTCTATATCGGCACTCGTTGTGATGGCGTGTTAAAAAGCATCGATGGTGGCAAGACGTGGAGCTCGATTTATAGTGAATACGGTGTGGATGCACTGGCAATTGATCCGGGAAGTCCGCGTGTTATTTATGTCGCCGCCAATAGCGGCCGCAAAATATTGAAATCCTCGAATGAAGGAACTAGCTGGAGTGATATCACTCCAAACCTGCCCGCGGACACCCTTTTTTTTAATCTTACAATGGATCCCTCTCCCCAGCACACTCTATACGCCAGTGGAAACGGGGGCGTATGGGCTTATTCCGCGAAGCCGTTGGATATAACGATAGAGATGCTAGTTCCAGACGCGGCGACAGCAGGGAGCCCGTCCATCACACTCGCGGTCACGGGAAATGGATTCGGTCCTGATGCCGTTGTGTTATGGAATGGCTCTGCATTGGCGACAACATATATAAGCCAGTCACAATTAATGGTCACTGTGCCAGCCAACCTGATAGCAGTTGCTGATTTAATTGATATTTCGGTAAGTTCGGCGGGCGAAACTTCTTCAAATTTCGGATTTGCAGTTAAGCCATTGAGTCCATTTATTGACGGGGAGTTCGACTTCAACAATGACGGCAAGCCGGATATTCTCTGGCGCCACGAAGCGACAGGCGACAACTATGTCTGGTACATGGACGGAGTGACGGTCCTAGGAGGCGGCAATCTTCCAACGGTAGCAGACCAGAACTGGAAGGTCGTCGGAGTAGGAGACTTCAACGATGACGATAAGCCGGACATTCTCTGGCGCAACGTATCCGGAGGAGAAAATTATGTCTGGTACATGGATGGAGTAACGGTCCTGGGAGGCGGCGTTTTGCCGACGGTAGCGGACCAAAACTGGAAGGTTGTCGGAGTATCAGACTTCAACAATGACAGCAAGCCCGACATTCTCTGGCGCAATGTATCCACCGGGGACAACTATGTGTGGTACTTGGATGGAGTGGCGGTCCTCGGAGGAGGCAACTTGCCGACGGTAGCAGATCAGAACTGGAATATAGTCGAGGTAGCGGACTTCAACAATGACGGTAAGCCGGACGTTCTGTGGCGCAATGTATCCACCGGAGATAACTATGTGTGGTACTTGGATGGAGTGACGGTCCTAAGCGGCGGCAGCATGCCAACAGTGGCGGACCAGAACTGGAAGATCGCAGGTGTTGCAGATTTCAACAGTGACGGCAATGTGGATATTCTCTGGCGCAACGCAGCGACGGGCGACAATTATGTCTGGTACATGGATGGAGTAACGGTTTTGGGTGGCGGTAATTTGCCAATGGTAGCGGACCAGAACTGGACAATCGTGCCGCAGATCTATTGGTGAACCCCAGAATTCGCAGCGAGGCGGCGCATACGGGTATGGATATAGGGCGCGCGCCTGAGCGAAAGGTGGAACCGAATATTATTCAGCAATCCCGGCGAGCCACTTCTGCGATAAGCGCCGCATACATCCACTTTTAAGGCGGATAAGGTATGGCCAGCCCGTGATTTTAAGGTGATTAAAGATCCAATTACGTTATTGGATCTCTAGCACACCTGTGCTAGAGTCGCTCTATTCACAGCATTCCCCTTAGTGGTAGCTCTAGATGGGTAGCCGCTTCATCAAACCTGTCGCAATTTGTAGGTGAAAACCACAGAGAATAAATTTGGTCTGGCAAGGTGATGCAGGAGGCAAACAAAATGAAAAAAACTGTGGTTAGCTATTTAACTATTATTTTTCTCATCTCCACTACACTAGCTGCTCAGGATGTTCCTTTGCCATTTTCGAAGATAAGCCCATCGAACGGAATAACAGGACAAGGGACGTACCTCGTGCTGAGTTGGGGAAGCAGCAGCGGAGCTACAAGTTACGAATACTGCCTTGACACGAGTAATAACAGCAGTTGTGACAGCACCTGGACGAGCGTGGGAAACTTCCTACGAGCGCAAGTATCAGCGGATTGGTGCGCTACACGACCTACTACTGGCAGGTGCGGGCAAGAAATGCAGCAGGAACTACCAATGCCAACATCGGAACATGGTGGAGTTTTGCGACGCAGGGGGAATTACCCGTATCGTTTGATTTCAACGGGATGGCAAGCCGGACGTTCTGTGGCGCAATTCATCCACAGGGGACAATAACGTCTGGTACATGGATGGGGTGACTGTTCTGGGAGACGGTGCCTTGCCGAGGGTTGCAGACCAGAACTGGAAAATCGTCGGGGTAGCGGACTTCTACAGATGATGGCGATGTTGACATCCTTTGGCGCAATTCATCCGCGGGCTACAACTACATCTGGTATCTGGATGGAGTGACCGTCCAGGGAGGAGGCAATCTACCGACGGTAGCGGACCAGAACTGGAAGATCGTAGGCGTAGCAGACTTCAACCAAGACACCAAGCCGGATATTCTGTGGCGCAATGAATCCACCGGAGACAACTACGTTTGGTACATGAATGGGGTGGCTGTCCTGGGAGGCGGCAATCTGCCAATAGTAGTAGACCAGAACTGGAAGATTGCCGGGGTGGGGGATTTCGACAAGGACAATCAACCGATATTCTGTGGCGCAACACGTCGACGGGAGAAAACTACATCTGGTATCTGGATGGAGTGGCTGTAGTAGCAGGTGCCCATCTGCCGGGAGTGGTGGATCAGAGCTGGAAGATCGCGGTTGTTGCAGATTTCAATAATGACGGCAATGCGGATATTCTGTGGCGCAATACGCTAACGGGAGAAAACTACATCTGGTATCTGGATGGGGTGATGGTCTTGGGAGGCGGCAGCATGCCGACGGTAGCGGACCAGAACTGGACAATCGCCGAGGGCGGCTACACGTCAGATATGGTGTTGCTACACATTCGAGCCATACCACCTCTCGCTCCTCAAACGATTGGACCAGGCCTCGCTCATGGCACCCCCGCAATCGTAGGCGACGCACAGCTCACATACAAGATCGACAACGGCGCCTGGTTAACAGTCGCGCTCCCGGCGACCGGCGCAGACCTCTGGACGCCGCCAGGAAGCAGACTCGCGCTCCAGGTCCACCACCCGCAATACTACGGCAGAGACAGCAACGGCAACCGGACAGGCATCACCGTCGCGAGCCTCGCAACAGACGTCAACACCATCCTCGGCTTCGAAGACGCGAACCAAAACCTCGAGTTCACCGTCAACGCAGCAAAAGGAAGCACGATGGGAGTCCACGTTGAACAGATGAGAGACATCGTGCAGTGCAACCTCCCCGTGGCGCGCGTCCTCGGCTCGAGCGTAGACCTCGGATACTCACACGAAGGCGCACTTCGAACAGTTCATCGATGCATTGGTCAAACGTGCCGGCTTCAGGAATCCTCGTGATATCGTCGCGATACCGAGCATCACGTACGCCGGACCCGAAGGAGTAACAACCATGGAGATACTCCAGGAAAAGATCGCGTACCAGAACAGCCTGAGCCCGCGCGCGCACATCCGCATCGACAACACGATACCTTTCACGATGGCGGAAGGACAGATGCATCTCATCGCCGGAAACAGTAGCTATGCGAGCATGCACTATAGTCAAACGCGTATCGGCGAGATTGAGTTCTCAACAGTTTCCGTCAACAGCGGGCTGCCCGAGTCCGCAAGAGTTTCCGATGCAGGAGAAGAAGTGCTCGGCGGCACTGCACCGACCGGCGAGTTCACGGTACCGTACTCCGGCGGGACTGCAAGAATTGAACAAGGAGCAGTCCTCTATGGCAAGGACAAGGCAGAAGTTCGCCGCGGAGACCCGTACTGCACAGCCGGACTCCTCTTCATCGGGTACGCGCTCAACGCCCCCGCAGGCATGAACGGTGTCCTGATGGACCAAGTGAACGAATCACGTGCCATCCTCACGTGAGGCCCGAGCAGAGAACAACCTGATGCCAGGCAGGTACTGGCGTGTTCGAATCGCCGCCTAGACGAAGCCAGCGTTCCGGGGGATTAAACCCGAGCAGAAATAAGAAGACTCACGGTTTTCAGTTCGCAGTCTAATATACGGCAAAACTCTTGAGGTATTGAGTCTCGCCAAGCGGGATGCACATCGGCTCGAATGAACTTGGGCCGGCCTGAACCATGTTGGAACAACACGGCTAATGGATAAAGTTATTGGCGTTATTACTCGAGCGACTCCCGCATCATCCTGATTAGATTCCGCATTAATTTCCTTTTGGCCTTAGCCTCCTTCGTATAGTAGCCATGCTTGTATGTGGCGCTTTCCTTCCCACGCAAACTTCTTCCGCCGTGGTAATGACACCTCGATCGCCCAGGAACCACCGGCTGTTTACATGGCGTACCTTTTCTAGATTTCGCCCCGCATGGGGTGAAGTTACCTTTCATTTTGACCCCCTATCCTCCCCCCAGATGTCACTTGATCGGCGATTATGGCCTGCCCGCCGGTGACGTTGACAGTTCTTGTGGGTGACAACGTAATGCTCTGTTTGCCACCAGATCTTATCCTCGCCAGAGCTTCCATCTGTCGCTTTCACACATCCATGAACAGCTCGAGCCATGTTCTGTTTTTTGAGCGCGAGTATTTCAGCGTTGTGGCTGTTTGACGTCTCGGCGAGTGTTTTTCGCCTCGGCCAACAAATTCCATCGCCGTAACATGTGCCACCGCCATCTGATGAGCTAGCATCTTTTCCAGGGAGTTTCTCGCCCCGATTGAATCAGCCGCATCAAGCGCCGGGGCTATAGCGTCGACCTTCTCCAGTAGATCGAGCCGTTGGCCGCTTGCATCGAGAGAAACAGTGCTCGGGTCTTTGATTAAAGAGGTCGGTTACCCAGTTCTCAGGCTCCGCCTGAACGGCCTCGCCGCCTGTTCCGATGATGACCTGATGGTCTGGTCGGAGCAAGGCCTCGGCCTCAGCATCCAGCTTCTGGGCTTCACGAGCATAGATTATTGATCCTGTGCGGTCATGCTGCTCTCTGGACAGCCTCGCGACTAGGCGACTTCTCGTGGCCTCATTTTGTTTGCGAGCCGCTTGTAATGACTTTTTCTCTCTCATTCAGAATATCCTCCGGACACGAAAATCGACCATTTCGGCCAGGAAAACAGGAAACTAAACAGCATCAATTGTTTACGTCCACGTCGGGAAACGACAACTTGTGCCGAAAAGAACCGTAAGCCAAATTACATCAACCATTTGCATCTATTTGTAAGCTTGAACAGTTGGTTTGGAAAACAGGAAAACTCAAATATATCAATAGCTTGCATCAATGTTTTCCTTTTTTGAGTTCTGTTTTCCCGTGCTCCCCAGATCTCCATAAGGTAACTGTAAACTTAATATCCATAGATAGTTAGATATTACTCCCACATCAGCTCTCCTTTCCCGCTCTCCCTGTTCTCCCTGTTTCCCCCCCCCCCTTTAAGGGGGAGAAACAGGGGACAGAGAGTCGAGCACGAGTAAACAGGAAAACAGGAAGACTGCCCCCCCATGGTTAAACGCGCAAATAAAGTTTCGAGTTTTTGTTGCCACGCTTTGTTTGCCATAACTTATCCTCATATCTATCCAGGAGGGCCCGCAACTTTTTTTCTGGTATGCTGGTCTTGGCCGATATCTGCGGAACGCCGACAGGAGACTCCGGGTTTAAGGCGGACAGGATCGAATCGATGGCAGCCTGGTCAGGGTTATCCGCCGCCACAAACAGCTTCCTCTCTGGATCAAATTTTATGGCCATCTCGAAATAGCCATACCTTGTTTTTCCGGATGTGCCGAGTCTGTATGAGTCCTCGGCATCGGGTGTCAGTGAAACTACGTGGTCAGATTGCGACATAAGCACCTGTGCGCCGATAAACTTGTGCGCATCGCGCTTGAGCGTGTGGTTGAGGAACATGACGGTCGCCCCCATGTTGCGGAGTTCCATAAGTTTTTGCATGACGGGAGCAAAGTCGGCGTTTGAACCTATGTCTGAACTAGCACAGGCTGATGCCAAGGTGTCAATAAGAATTACTGGCTTATCGAGTTTTGACACGATCAGTTTCAGCTTTGTCCACTCTGTCTGATCGAGCTGTGGCGGGTCTTCAAGGAAGTGGATTTTATCCGCGCCCTCGATGCGTTCAATAAGAGTCTTGAGGGCCGATGGTGCATTCTCGTAATTACAGACCACAACCGGACGCTTCTCAACCCTCGATCCCAGGAAAGTCCCACCACCAGCAACTGCCCCCAGCGCTTGCAGCGCAAGCGTCGTTTTGCCTTCCCCTGGGGGTGCGTGAAATTCAATTAGAGATTGCTTTGGGATGAAGCCCTCAGCAATGAAGGATATTTCATCCGCATTTGCGGCAACCGTAGCGCCATTCACCAAGCGGTAGTTCAATTCCGGAGCCGCGAGTGGGGTTAGATCGAAATCGTCTTTCTGAGACTCGATCCCCGTGATCTGAGCGACAGTAACCAAACGATGTCGGCATAACGGGCCATGGCCGCAGTCGCGAGGTTCTATTCCGTCAGGACGAGCTTTCCATTCAGAAGTAGACAACAAAGTCGGATCGTCAACGATAAGAGCTTCCGTTTCTGGCAGATGTTCTGAAATATATTCCGTCAAATCGCAAGCGCTCTCAAAGTTAGGTACAAATAGCACGGGCAGGCCAGTGGCTTTGTGGATGGTTTCTGCCTCGTCCCATTTGTGAGCAATCACGATACGCTCTACTTGGGCATTGAGATTATCCCCCAGAAGAATAAATCCCCCGTTAAAATCAGAGCCGTCAATAATCTGGAATTCTGGGAAGGTTCGGGCCATTCCCCGGATTTCACCATCCAAGGATCTGACAGGTCTATACAGAGCCTCGCCATGCACCCTGTGGCAGCCATCCCGATGCTCTGCAAGTTTCTGCCACGCAGTACCAAACCATTCCTGATATTCACGCCGCCGTTTACTTTTGAAATCCCACCACGAATTATTAACCCGCTCCCAGAGCTTGTTACCGAGGTATCTATCAATAGGATCGGATTCAAATTCATAGTCCTCGCCTGCTCCAGCTAGCGTACCGAAATAGCCAGCCGCTTCGCCGCCTTCTACTAACAGGACGTGATACCATGGTTTTCCTTCAGCCGTGAAAGTGTGGACATCCCCGGTCGCAGGGATAATCGATGGCACTTCTTTTCCTAAACGATGTGCCATTGCTTCTTTGAATTGAGAAACGAACATTATGCACCTCCAGTAAGCGTTGAGATCAACGCCTCGATGTCTGTTGAAAGCCACGCTGCCGACCGCTCCGATAATTTGAACGGATGGGGATACCGTCCGTCTTTAATTCCCGCATACCACGATGCTTTCGAAACAGGGATGATCGGCAGAATGCCCTTTTTGCGATTGCCTATCACTTCGTCCAATCTGTAAAACCGTTGTCCCATATCAAATATCCTTTCTGAAATCTGGCCGAAGCCAGGAGTTGAGATAAGCTAAACCCGACACTACGAGTCTAAATCCTGTATTGTGAGTCATGGGTACTACTGCTAGCGTCCAAGGCGGGATGATGTTGAGCTATAAGGGATTACAGTGATAAAAAAAGAGAGAAGCGCGCGGAGAGCTTCTCCCGAAGTGTCGTTGATTTTACTTTTTGCAGAAGGCCAGAAGTTTCCCGCTATGATTTAATCTTAACAACCTTTTCTGAAGGCTTCGTCAATGCAAATGCGGTCCATGAATCCATGAGACGTCGACGTTTATCGAATAACGTAGTTCTGAGATAAGCCGCCTCAACCTTGTTTTCCACCTGTGTGGGCAAGCGACGCCTCTACAACGCTGCGCTGCGTGTTAGTTTTCTCTTCTGCCCAGTCTCGGAATGATGAGCGGAAGCCATGAGCTGTGATATCGGTTCTATCCATGCGTCTGAGAATCATGAGAAACGTCATGTTCGATAGTGGATGGTTCTGGGTCCGGCCAGGAAAGACATACTCGCCGCCGTCTGACATGTCCTTCGCTGCTTTCAGTATTTCCAGGCTGCGTGCTGACAACGGAACGCGATGCTCAACCTTCGCTTTCATTCGCTCAGCCGGAACAATCCAAACCTTGCCTTCGAAGTCGACCTCTTGCCATTTGGCATGTAATACCTCACTGGTTCGAGAAGCGGTGAGAATCAGGAATTCAAAAGCAAGTTTGACAGCCTCATGAACTTTGGACGCCCTAAGAGCTTGGATAAATTCTGGTACTTGTGCCCAGGGTAATGCTGCAAAGTGATCTTTGGTTTTGCCGCTGTGCTTCGGTAGCACTCGGGAAATCCCTTCGACTGGATTATCGCCCGATCTCCAGCCCTTGGCCTTCGCGTAGTCGAACACTGTCTTCATGCGCTGCTTCACTCTTCGCGCCGTCTCCGGCTTTTCAATCCAGATAGGCGAGAGCGCCGCCAGTATCTCCTTTGACTCAATTTTATCGATTGGAATGTTTCTCATAGTCGGGAAGGCATATGTTTCAAGCGTTGTTATCCATTGTGCCGCGTGCTTTGGATTTCGGAAGGTCTGACTGTGGGAGGCGTGAACCTCTTTTGCTACAGCCTCGAAGGCAGGAGTTATGGTGCGCTCTCGTCGTCTCTCGGCGAGCGGATCGCCATGCCTGCGGGCGATCTTCCGCAATCGCGCCGCCTCCTCCCGAGCTTCGGATAGGGATACTAGATTAAGTCCTCCCAGGCCAAGCTCATGGCGTTTTCTGTGAATGACGGTGCGTAGACTCCACCTCTTCGCTCCGGATTCGTCTACGACCAGATAAAGACCGTTTCCA
This sequence comes from uncultured Acidobacteriota bacterium, assembly GCA_963718845.1. GTDB lineage: Bacteria > Acidobacteriota > UBA6911 > UBA6911 > UBA6911 > UBA6911. The sequence goes on along the minus strand of CAVRAD010000021.1, from coordinate 68,048 downwards.
TCGGCATGCTTCCCCGGCTTCGCGTTGCGAATAAACGCGGGCGTCAGTGCCTTATCTGGGTGCTTCTTAGGAATGTGCTTTTTCTTGTGCGCCATCTGCTCTCCCCTTATTTATTGGGTGTTTTCATCGGATCTCATGAATCGGGATTCAAACCCGTCACCCACCATTCCAACCACCAATAAATGGTGGGTGTCAGCATACCTCATCGAACGCGATTGGACAATAAAATTATTACAGTCGTGGGGGGGAGATGGCGTAAAAGCCAATAGTGACGCGGGATATATGGCCTCAGTCAGACTGTATCAGACCCTAAATATGCAAAATGCTATCGGCAGGTAAAATCCTACTTCCTCCGCCACTTAAGCTTTCTCAAACGGGAACGTGTACTTCAGCCCGAGCTCATCGCGCATTGCGCACAATTCCTTCTGGATGACGGCGTCCACCGGCACGCCCTGATCCTTGTTCTTCTGCCAGCTGAGGTACTCTTTCTCGCCGCAAGTATAGATGCGCTCTCTTCCCGGCCTCTTTCTGGATGCGCGCAGCTCGCGCAGAATATCCCCGGTGGTCTTTTTGAACGATTCGATATCCGCAAAGCATTCAATGTCGATGGCCATGAAGAAATGCCCAAGGCCGTACGGAACCAACTGGCCTTTCTCGTTCACGCCGTTCAGTTGCTTCAGGAACGATCCCTGCTGCAGCGACGCCGACAGGATTTCGACCACAGTGGCAAATCCGTACCCCTTGTGGCTGCCCGTTTCCTCATCCATGCCACCCACCGGCGTAAACGCGCTTTTGCCCTTGATAAGGGCGACCAGGATTTTGTTCGGATCGGTTTCCGTTTTTCCTTCTTCGTCGATCACCAGCCCTTCGGGACACAGCACTCCTGCTCGGGCATATTCCTCGACTTTTCCACGCTGAATAATGGAAGTCGCGTAATCGTTGGTGAACGGGAACTCTTCATCGGTGGGGAAGCCGAATACCAGCGGATTGGTTCCCAGCATATTTTCCGTGCCGTGGGTCGGGGCGATCGAGGGCCGGGCGTTGGTCGCCGTCACTCCTATCATATTCGCTTTGACCGCCATCAGGGGGTAATGTGCCGCGTAGCCGTAGTGCGTCGAATTGCGCGCGACCACGGTTCCTATGCCATGAACACGGGCTTTCTCAATAGCCATTTCCATGCAGCGTTTGCCGATGACCATGCCCATGCCGTGATGCCCGTCGACTACCGCCGTGGCTTTGCAGTCGCGGACTACTTCGAATTTCGTGACCGGCTGCTGGACCCTGCTCGTGACGATGCGGTCGTAGTAAATCGGCTTCAAGCGCCCCACGCCGTGCGAATAAATGCCCCGTTTGTCGGCGCCGACCACTACCTCGGCGCAGAACCGGGCTTCGTCCCCGGGGACTCCCACTCCTTTGAAGACGTCCGTTATAAATGCTTCCAGCAAATCAAAAGGTATCCGGGAAGTTGTTGCAGTCACTTTTTTCTCCTAGCGCGGCCGGAGCTGCGGCCAAATACTCGAGATTGATGGAGGCTGTACGCAAACAGCTTTCAGCTCGCAGCCATCCATACAATCCACTTGAGAAGCATAATACTACCATCATTTCCGGCCTGTGAAAGCATCCAAGTATTCTGGAGAATGCGGCTGCCAAAAATGCAGGTAATTTCGACCTGTCTTGTTTTTCTCTGTGATATAGTAGGCTTTCGGGACCGTCAGGATTGGTCCGGATCCCATTCCCAACATGGCAATCTTAATTTCATAATCAGCTAATAACAATGTGAGAACCGATACCGGCAAGGAGAACCAAAATGGACAAGGCAACTGGACAACTCTACCATGAAAGAGAAAAAAGATTTATCGATGCCGTGCAACTAAGGATACCGGATAGGGTTCCGACTTCCGTGCACCTAAGCTATTTTCCCGCCCGGTTCACCGGCATCACCTACAAGGATTCCTATTACGATTTTCCGAAATGGAAAGAGGCCTACGTCAAGACCGCCCTATGGCTCCAGCCGGATCGCTGTGAGTACTTCCCGACTCAGTCCGGCCGGGTTATGGAGGCGCTGGATGCAAAAACCTCAGTTTGGCCGGGACATGGAATCGGCGTCAATTCTTCGCACCAGTGGGTGGAAGGCGAGTACATGAAGGCGGAAGAGTATGACCTGTATTTGAATGACCAGTCGGATTTCAACATCCGGTACTTGCTGCCCCGTTCCTACGGATTCCTGGAACCGCTGACCAAATTGCCTCCGCTCGAGTCCATACAGATGATGCTTCCGTTCCACGTGCTAGCGACGCCGGAGTTTGCCGGTATGATGGAAAAGATTGCGAAGATTGCTCGCGAAGCCGTCGAGTGGCAAAAGCATGTCATGGATATGTTTGCGGCGCTGAATGAGTGCGGCTTCCCCGGACGGACCGCCTTGGCAGGCGGTGGCGTGCCCTATGATATGATTTCCGATTTCCTGCGCGGCATGCGCGGCGCCATGCTGGATATGTACCGGTGCCCGGACAAGCTGATGGCTGCCATCGAAAAGATGTCGCAACAGACGCTCAAGAGAATCGCCATGGGTCCGAAGGTCACCGAGTTTACGACCGCTTTCATCGCTCTGCACCGCGGAGCCGACGGCTTCATGTCGCTTAAACAGTTCGAGCAATTCTATTGGCCCTACTTGATGAAACTGGTGAACGCTCTCGTGGAAGCGGGATACACGCCCGAGATATTCTTCGAAGGCGATTACACGCAGCGTCTTGAATACCTGCGCGAACTGCCGAAGGGAAAAGTGATCGCGCGCTTCGACCGATCGGACATGGCCAAAGCCAAGGAAATACTGGGTGGCCACGTCTGCATTTCAGGAAACGTGCCCGCGTCGCTACTGCAAACCAGCGATGTGGCGGGAGTTAAAAAATACTGCAAATGGCTCATTGATGTCGTCGGCAAGGACGGCGGATTCATCATGGGCCCGGGCTCGGTAGTGGATGAAGTGAAAGCGGAAAACCTGAAGGCCATGGTCGACTTTACCCGGGAATATGGCCAGTACACGTAAGCTCGGGGTGCCTCCGGCCTTCTTGTCTATGAAGTGAACTGAGGGGTTTGAACGCTCCAATGACGAAGGAGGTTTCTATGGCTTTTTGTGTGCAGTGCGGATCTCCTGTTGAAGGCGCCTTTTGTTCCAAGTGCGGCGCCAAAGCAGACATGCCGGAGGCGTCCGGCACCCCGGCTCCACCGGTCGCGCCCGCAGCCTCTCCCATTGTGATTCCGCCGCCGCCCGCGCAGGCGCCCAAGAAGGGACGGTTCATTTTCTGGGCGCTGGGCGGCTGCCTGGTGCTGATCGTAATTACCGCGATCATCATTTTTTCGACCGGCCTTTTCATTGCCCGCAAGACAGGGATCGATTCCGGAATGCTGAAAAGTAATCCGGGAATTGCGATTGCGAAAATGATGCTAAGCGGCAATCCCGATATCGAAATCGTATCAGTAGATGAAGATCGCGGTATCATCCGGGTCCGGGAAAAGAAAACGGGCAAAACCATGACCGTGGATCTGGAAAACGCGCAGAAAGGAAAGATCGTTTTCACCGACGAAAAAAACCAGAAGGTGGAAATCCAAACACAAGGTGAAGGGGATAACGCCGCCGTCGAGATTAAGTCCGCCGATGGCAGCATGCGCATGGGGGCTGATATCAAGGGTCAATTGCCGGGATGGCTGCCATCCTACCCGAGTGCGGAAAGCTCCGGAGCTTTCGTAATCAATGCGGACCAGGGCAAATCGGGATCATTCTCCTTCAAATCCAGAGATTCCGTTGAAACGGTCGCCGCCTTTTACGAGAAGGCTCTGAAAAACTCAGGATTCGAAATCCAAAAAACTACGACCGAGATTCCCAACCAGGGATCGATGGCAATCATTTCCGCTTCGGACAGCAAAACCCAGCGGACTGTCAATTTGACGGCTGCCCGCACGGAGGAAGGCACAATGATTAACCTGACATTCGACGCCAAATAGCGGCCCGAATTGGAGTGCCATAGCCCTTCAAATTCGCAAATAGCAAAGACATGTGCCATCATTCGAGTGGGTCCGGGATAAAGCCCGGACTCACTTGAATGGAAAGAAGATAGTGAATTTGCGTAATGGCAAGAGGAATGGGTTTGGACTATCGAGGTGAAGGGAATGGATAGCTTGGATAATTCTTCAATAACGGCGGTTGTCAGCCGCCTGGTGGCCGCGAGCCAGGGACTCTCATTCCATGCGCAAAGCGCAAATACCTGCAAAGTGGAACTCCCGTCGCGCGGCAGCTGCCTGAAAATCATGCAACAACTCCGGTCCATTTTGTTCCCGGGCTACTTCCATCTTTCGGAGTTCAGCGACGAAGGCATAGGTTTCCATCTCGGAGCCATCCTGGATCTGATCGCCATCAATCTGCGCGAGCAGATCAAACGCGGATTCTGTTTCGGCTGCATGGACGAAAGCACGGAAAAACGCTGCAGCGACAGAGCGGAGAACCTCACCCGCACATTCCTTGCCCGTCTCCCCGATGTGATGACGCTTCTCGGCCAGGATGTCCACGCGGCGTATGAGGGAGATCCGGCCGCCCAAAGCCCCGGCGAAACGATCCTGTGCTATCCAGGAGTATTCGCCATCACGAATCACCGGATCGCCCACGAGCTGTACAAACTTGGCGTGCCGGTGATCCCGCGCATCATCAGTGAGGATGCGCACAGCGCCACGGGAATCGACATACACCCGGGCGCGCGCATCGGAAAAAAGTTTTTTATTGATCACGGCACGGGCGTCGTTATAGGCGAGACGACGATTATCGGCGATCGCGTGCGCATCTACCAGGGGGTCACGCTCGGAGCGAAGAGCTTCCCGCTCGATGAGAAAGGCAATCCCATCAAGGGAATCGACCGGCACCCGATCATTGAAGATGACGCTATCATTTATGCGGGCGCGACGATTCTAGGCAGAATCACCATCGGGGCGCGTTCGGTAATCGGCGGAAATGTCTGGTTGACAGAGAGCGTGGCTCCGGACAGTTCTATTTCCCAGGGCAGGGAACCTAGATCCCGCTGAATGCCGCTATGATTTGGAGTGCTGCAACCTGCTCTTTGTGAAGCGTAACAACAAGTGGGTCGGGGCTTCAGAGGCTGTCTCTCCACTAAACATAGTTTAGTGACCCAAGCTAGCGCAGCGATGCGGTGAACGCTCAAAACTCGCCCATTGAGCGGGCTTACAGCCCTTTTCCTGGTTGTTGCTAAATTCCTAGGGCTTCGCCCTAGGCTGATATAGCGCGCGCCTTCGGCGCTTAAATTGCTGTAAATTTAGGATCTTAAAGCGCCGAAGGCGCGATCCATACCAGCCTGGGGCGAAGCCCCAGGAAAAAGTCGTAAAAGAAAATCAAGAGCTGAAGGCCCGCCCAATGCGAGTTTTGAGACAGCCTCTTCAGCCCCGACGAACATGTGTCTGATTCTTTGCCTCAGTTTAATTTAGTTGATGCAATGCATGCGATATTTGCCGATATGCCTCTTGCCGGTAAAATGAATCAATTTATGGATGCTGGATGGCATAGGACCGGGCCGCAAAACAATGGTTAAGTTCAAGCTGCTTTCCGGAGCGAAAAATACTGTTACTCCTCCGCAGGCGCCGTCGTCTCTCTTTGACTCGGCAAATCTCACCCGCGGTTATTTTCCCTCCAGCACATTTTTCTATTCTGTCCTTTGCCACCTGGTCGGCCTTTCCATGATGCTTGTCGGCTCCATCTATCGAAGCATCCCCGATCCGCCGTCTGTCGTGGACCAAATTACCTATATTGATCTTCGAATCCCCAAGATCGTATTTCTGCCGACGATGATTGCCCCGGGAAATCAAGGCATGCGCATTCCGGAACGCAAAAAGGCGGCGCGCTCGAAAAAATCGTCGGAACCCCAGGCTTCTAATGCCAAGGGTTTGAGCTATCCGGGACCACAGCTGATTATTTCGGATCCGCCGAATCCTACGAATTCCATCCAGACGGTCCTGCAGCCCGATATCGAAAACCCCCCGGTCCTGATACCGCCGATACCGCTGCCGAATATTGTGCAGGTAGCGGAGGCTGCTCTGGTCGCACCGAAAATCCCGGAGCCGGCTCCCGAGCCGCCGAAAGAGGTCAAGTCCCCTGAAGAGCCGAAGCCCGAGCCTGTGCCCGAGATTCCGCCCCAGCCCAAAACTCCAGAACCGGCGATGGTCCTGCCCGAGCTCAAACTCGCGCCGCAAATGCGTTTGGAGAAGCCGAAACTGATCCTGCCTCCCAGTATCCCTCCGCTCATCGAAGCCAAGCCCTCGGAGCGGCCGGAAAAAATTGAATTGCCCAGCCTGATGAAAGCGCCCGCTCTTCCGCCTCCTCCGGAACCTCCGCCTGAGCCTGCAGCCAAGCCTGCGGAGCCACCGCAGAAATTAGCGGAAACGGCAAAGACAGAAACCGCACCCAAGCCAGTCGAGAAGCCCAAAGAGCGTTCCGTAGCCGAGCTATCGTCTGCGACGGAAGGAGCCAGGAACCTGCTCTCCCTGACTCCGATGCCTGTTTCCACAAAAGAGCCGGTCAAAGTTCCTTCCGGCGAGGCTCGCGGCCGATTCGCCATTTCTCCCGAACCAAATCTTGCAGTATCGGAAAAAGAGCCCGGTTCGAAAACGGGCATTCGTTCCGAAGATATCGGAATCGGAAACATAAAATCTGCGCCCGCAGGAGATGAAGCCGCTTCCCCAAAAGCGCCTGTGGTTTCAGCCGGTGTTGAAACGAAGGGCGCCGGAGGTAAAAGCGCGACGGCAGGTGATCAGGGATCGAAAGCCGGACGCGGCTCTTCGTCTGTATCGGGGGCGGGATCAGGCACTGGAAAGGGATCCGCGAAAAAGCCCTTTTCCGGGATCACCATTATGGGCGGGTCCTTTGATCCCGGCGAAAATTCTGAGTATGCTCCGGTGACTCCGGCGCGCAAGCCGCTGCAGACCTCGTATGGTTTGAACATCATCTCCACGGAAAACAGCGGCGGCGGATTGCCCTTCTTCGGGGTGTTTTCGCACGAGCAGATTTATACCGTCTATCTCGATATGAGACAAGTTGAAGAGGACCAGGATCCTTCCTGGACCCTCGAATTTGCAGTAATCCCGGGATCCGCCGCTCAGGCAGGCTCCAGCCGGAGACAGCAGGGGCTTATCCTGCCTTTCCCGGCTGAAAAAGAGCGGCCGTCTTTTCCTGCCGACGTGGTCCGCAAATATTTGAACGCGATGGTTATTGTCTACGCCGTAGTGACTATCGAGGGCAAACTGGAGCAGGTTTCAATCAAGGACAGCCCGGACGCTTTGTTGAATGAGCCCGTGTTGCGATCCTTGAGCAAATGGATTTTTCGACCGGCACAACTCAACGGCGAATCCGTCGCGGCAAAACTGCTGATGGGAATCCCGCTATGGCTGCCGAACTGAGCTCCGGAGTCTTCGAGGCCTCTATTCCATTATAGGTTAAGAATTAACATGTGGGTCGGGGCTTCAGAGGCTGTCTCAAAACTCGCATTGGGCGGGCCTTCAGCCCTTGATTTTCTTTTACGACTTTTTCCTGGGGCTTCGCCCCAGGCTGGTATGGATCGCGCCTTCGGCGCTTTAAGATCCTAAATTTACAGCAATTTAAGCGCCGAAGGCGCGCGCTATATCAGCCTAGGGCGAAGCCCTAGGAATTTAGCGACAACCAGGAAAAGGGCTGTAAGCCCGCTCAATGGGCGAGTTTTGAGTCAGCCTCTTCAGCCCCGACCCACATGTATTTTCTCGCCGACTAACGCTTATTTGTAGACTCCGTATTCTTTTGTGAAATCGATCATGGCATGGACTGTGTCTTCCTTGGCATCGTCCAGCTGCGTTCCAGAACAAAGAATGTAGCCGCCTCCTTTGCCGACATAATCGATCAGGTCTTTGCAGCAGGCCTTGACCTGGTCGGCCGTACCGGTCGCGATCATCGTAATCGGCACATTGCCCATGATGGGGCTGTGGCCGCCCAGTATGTCCTTGGCCTTGTGCATGTCCGTCCGGTCGAAGAACCACAGTACGGAAGCCTTGGGAAGCTCCGTGAGATGATTGAGGCGCTGCGTATACACCCCCTCTGCAAACGGCGCGGGGATCAAGCCTTCGTCGACCATGTTTAACATAAGTTGTTTGAAAGTAGGCCAGTAAAACTTTTCGAACTGCTTCAGGGAAATGTGACTGTCGTCCCCTTTGTGCAGCGGCATCATGATCAAAGGCGGTTCGCCTATTGGAATATCAGGGACGGGAGTGAGGTCCAGGATTTTTTCGCAGGCCTTGAGCACTTTATCCGGGCAACGATACAGGTCTGTCAGGACGCCGCGCGTCCCTCTCAGGGTGTCCCCCAATACGTCAAAGGGAGCGGCTCCGAATCCCATGAACAATCTCGGGAATCCCATCCCCAGGATTGTGTTGGCCGCCTGCATCGAGATCTTTGCAGGGATCATGGACATTTCTGCCGCCTTCTTCATCGTCGCGATGGCTTCCTGCACTTCCGGATCCATGAAAGCCCCGATGATTCTGCCGCCGATCTGTATGCCGTCGGCGCCAAACCAGGGAAACTTCTGCAGGCCTTTTAGGCCGGTGTACATGCGCGGCAGAAAGCGGCGCGTGACGTAATCGGAAGGATCACTCAGGAAGTGTTCGTACTCATCGGCTTTCATGTATTCCTGTTCCACGTACTGATACTGCACGTCTTCAGGAAGGCCATAGCCCGCCCACTTCATGTTGGTCTGGCCGAGCAGTTCCATCGACGCGCCGGACATCATGAAGGTGGCCGCGGTGCTATCCGGCTGAAAATCCTTCTGGAATTTGATGGCAGCTTTGGCCGCTTCTTCCCAGCGGTCATACATCGTTGCCTTTTGGGGGATGCCCATGCGCCGGTAGACAAAGGCGCCGCCAAGCCCGGCAATCGGGACGCGATCCGGGACTCCTAATTCAAGGGCTGTCCGGAATCGCGTTGCGCGTTCTCTGTATTTCGCCTGGGCTTCGGGGCTTTCGAATTTGATGTTGTCGCCGCGAACCCATGCATCCAATCTGTATTTCCTTTTTTCTTCAGCACTCAGTGATTTCCAATTATCTGGTTTTCCTGCCATTTCTTTTCTCCTCCACAGGCCTCGTTTTTAATAATGGCGGAGCGATTATCAAGGCAGTACCCCGCCAAAACAACATCAAAATACAGATTGATCGCATAGGTTCAGCCGTTCACAGGCGGGCCACGTTGCGGTTGCGTTCTGGGCCCGCTTTCGTTTCAACGTGGGTCATGAAATAAAAGCGCAAGCAAGCTTGCGCACTCCAAAGCCTTCGGCCGATGTGGGTGATTCCGCAAAAAATCGCGGCCAACCTTTGGTTCTGATATGAGTCGTTTTCGGTGCTTTCCCCGGCCAGACTATTGCTGCGCGACGGAGCATCTCTATGACTTCAGGCCGAGTTTGCGGAGGGCGAAAGCGCAGGCGCCGATGGCGACGGCTTCCGAGGTGCCCAGGCGCGAAACGCCAATGCCGATGCGCTGCAGCGGATCATAGACGATCTTCTTTCGGCTTCCGGGAACGGTGATTTCCCGGGTCTCTCCTGCAAGGAATGTGTTTACCTGTGCGGGATCCTCGAGGTTGAACGCAACAGATGCCAGGCGTCGAAACTTTTTTCCATCCGGTCCGGAGTAAGAACTGTTCAATTCTTCCACGAGCGCCGGTAAAAAGAGGGGCCATGCGGCGGAAATGCCGCCGCCTACGACGGCGAGCCCATCCACCAGAGTCAACGCATTCGCCATCGCGTCGCCGACGACTTCGCCTAGACGTCGGAACGCTTCGAGCGCTGCTGCCCGATTGCCGGACAGTTTGCCCAACGCGATAGCGCAAATCTCTTTTGGCTCCGGGGCTTCGCTAACCGGTATATTTGCTTTTTCCGCAAAAACGCGACGCACCGCGCGGATGCTCGCGCCTTCTTCGGCGTTCATGCCGGGATCCAGTTTATTGCGCAGCAGCCACACTTCGCCTGAAATTGAGTTGTCGCCGGCCAGCAACTGGCCGTCCAGCACGATGCCTCCGCCAAAGCCCGTCCCCAAAGTCACGCCGAAGAGATTTTTATAGCGCTTGGGACTGCCGGCCTGGTCGAGCAATCCGTTGACGTACGGGAGAAATCCAGAGATCGCTTCTCCATAGACGAACAGATCGCCGTCGTTGTTGATGAAAACCGGAATGCCGAACAGATCCTCCAGCATCGGCCCGAGCGCAATGCCTCCGCGGAATCCGGTGAGGTTGCCCAGGTCTCCGATGATGCCTTTCGGGTAATCCGCAGGACCAGGGAAGGCGAAGCTGATGGCCGACGGCAACACAGGGCACATTTCTCTGATGCGCGTCAATCCTTCGACGATATTTGTCAGACATTGATCGAGGTTGTCGCCGGTGGAGGGCATCGTAACAGTTTCGGTCACGGATTTGCCGCCGCTCATCGCCGAGAAACGGAAACTAGTCCCCCCGGCATCGAGCGTCATGACAATTCGTTTATCGCTTGTCAGGTCCATATAGATTCTCCAATGATTCCGGATTCCGGATTCCGGATTTATAAATTCCTATTCCAAATGGCATTTGATCAGGAATTAGGAATTAGGAATCAATTATAAATGGGGGTTAAGCTTTTTGAGTCTGCTGTCCTCCTTTAAGAGAAAGCAGAAGTAGATATACAAAGCAGGCCAAAGGCACGATGAAGGCTGTCGCCTTCCAATTGACCATTGCATCGGCGAGTCCCATGAGAAAAAAGGTCAGGAAAATCGGCAATGTCTTGAAGAGCATTGGATATACTCCTTCGGGATTCGAGATTCTGAGTTACTTCTCCTCCGCGAAGTGTTTGGGCTCGCGCAGCAACGACCACAGAAATGCGACGCCGATAATGTCTAGAAAAGCGATAGTTGTAAACAATGGACCATAGCCGATAGTCTGGGCAACAATTCCTACAATCGCCGTGAATATCATTCCACCGAGCACGGCCGTAGTGCCTGACAGGCCGTTCGCTGTGGCGACCGTCGTTTTCGGGAAGAGGTCCGCCGGCAAAGTCATCAGCGTGGCGGACATGGACTGGTGCGCAAATGTGCCTATGCAGAAAAAGAATATGGCCCATGCGGGCGAAGGCGCTCTGCCGATGAAAACCGCAAATACCATCAAGAAAGCGCTCACGGTGGCGGCGCACTTGCGCGATGTCAGCACGGACATGCGCATTTTTTTTATGAAAAACGGCGACAGCACGCCTCCGAACATAGAGCCGAGGTCCGCTGCCAGAAAAGGAAGCCATGCAAAATATCCGATCTGCTTCAGATTCATATTCCGCTCGGTGGCCAGATAGAGCGGGATCCAGTAGCTGAAAAACTGCCAGGCCGGTTCGGAAAAAAATCGAGCGATTCCAAGAGCCCAGAAGTTTCTCTGCGGCAAAACAATTTTCCAAACTCCTTTCCCTTTGGGCGCTTTTACAGTGGCGAGCTCTTGCTCTCCTTCTCTGATATGCGACAGCTCTTCTTTTGAAAGCCATGGATGCTTTTCAGGAGACCGATACAGCCACGCCCATAGGATCGCCCAGAACAGGCCGAAAGCTCCGGTCACAACAAAAGCAGTCTGCCAGTTGTATTTCAGGATCAGGAAGGCAACCAGCGGCGGAGCGATAAGCGCTCCAATCCCCGCGCCCATATTGAAGATCCCTGTTGCGAGAGTCCTTTCTTTTGGCCGGAACCATTCAGCAACTGCTTTCGCACCGCCTGGAAAATTGCCGGCTTCGGTGATGCCAAGCAGGGCACGATATACGGCAAACGAGCGCCATCCAGTGGCGAGCGCGGTAATCATCTGAGCGATGGACCACGTAATAATGGAGAGTGTGAATCCCAGCCTTAATCCCAGCCAATCGATGAATCGTCCTACAACCGGCATCATGATCAGATAAGCCAACTGGAACGCCATGACGATGTGGGAGTAATCCACCTCGCCAATGCCCAGGCTCTTCTTGAACTCTGGCGCCGCGACCGAGAGCGTGATACGGTCAAGATAATTGATAGTGGTGATGCCCATGAGCAGGATTGCGATCCACCAGCGCAAATTTTTTATTTTAAAAGCATTAGACATATATCTTCCTTGCAGGCTAATTCAGATTCCAATTCCAGATTCCAGATTCCAGATTCCAGATTAACTACGGCTAGCGTCCTGCAACCTGACACCTGGAATCTGAAATCCATAATATCTACGTCCGTCTGCGCCGCTTCGCTAAAAAAACCGCGAGAAGTGCGGATCATGCTTGCCATCAGATCCGGTACGCCTGTTTGGCTAGCCTGTATGCGAGATCGATTGCCACTTCGCGCGCTTCATCGTCATCGAGGCGGTGCTCGGCCACCAACCGCGCGAGGAAAGCGCAGTCCACGCGCCGCGCGACATCGTGTCGCGCAGGAATGGACGGGAATGCCCGCGTGTCGTCGTTAAATCCGACCGTGTTGTAAAATCCGGCCGTTTCCGTCACCCGCTCGCGGTAAAACCGCATGCCTTCAGGACTATCGTAAAACCACCATGCCGGACCCAGCTTCAGAGCCGGATAGTGGCCGGCCAGCGGAGCAAGTTCGCGCGAGTACGTCGATTCATCCAGCGTAAAAAGAATGATGGTCAAACGCTTTTCGTTCCCGAAGCGATCGAGCAGCGGTTTGAGATCATGCACATAATCCGTGCGCATCGGAATGTCACAACCCTTATCGAGACCGAACGAGCCGAAGACTGAAGGATTATGGTTGCGGTACGCCCCGGGATGGATCTGCATCACCAGGCCATCCTCGAGGCTCATCTGCGCCATTTCGCTCAGCATTTGCCCGCGAAATTCCTGAGCCTCCATGGAAGTGATGCTTCCCGCGCAAGCTTTGGCCAGCAAAGCTTCGCATCGCGAAGGCGGCAGGTCATAGGCAATTGCGGAGGAGTGGCCGTGATCGGTTGCAGTCGCACCCTGCGCGGCGAAAAACCGGCGGCGATTCGATAGGGCCCGCAGATATCCAGGCCACGTAGTCGCGTCTTCTCCCGTCATTTCGCCGAGTTTCAGAACATTGTTCGCAAAGCCGGCGAATTCCGGATCCACCACCGGGTCGGGGCGATAGGTCGGAACGACACGTCCTTTCCATCCGGACGCGCGCAGTTTCTGATGATGCACCAGCGGATCGAGCGGCGACTCGGTTGTAGACAACACTTCGATGTTGAAGCGCTCGTACATAGCCCGCGGCAGAAACTCCGGCCGCGAGAGACAGTCCGCGATAGCGTCGTAGATTCTTTCGGCAGATTCCGGAGTCAACCGTTCCCGGATCCCGAACACTTCGTGCAGCACATGTTGGAACCACATCTGTGTGGGTGTGCCGCGGAAGAGATACCAGTGCCGCGCAAACAAGCGCCAGATCTTGCGGGAATCCTGCTCGACCGGCCCTCCATCCGTCCTTGGAACCCCCAGCGATTCCAATGAAACTCCCTGGCTGTACAGCATCCGATAGACATAGTGATCCGGAATGACCAGCAGCGTTGCCGGGTCAGGGAACGGTTTGTTGTCCGCAAACCATCGCGGATCTGTATGCCCGTGCGGACTGACAATCGGCAGCCCGCGCACTTCTTCATAGAGCTGCCGCGCAATCGCCCGTTGGGTCGCATCTGCCGGGAAGAGACGGTCTTGATGTAGGTTGAGTTTTCGATCCATGTTTACTCCTTCAGCGCGCGGCAAACGGGCAGACAGTTGACAGTGCTCATGTAAATGCCCTGCAAATCGGGATGGTCCGCGATGAGCTGGCAGGTCTTCCGGTAGCTCTTTTCTTCTGATTCGTGCGCTTCGAGGACTGCGGCGATTTTTCCGCGGCGGAAGTCTTTCCGGAAGCCGGATTGGAATCCTTCGTTTTTTCGACGGTGCCGATCGAAACTCCGGCCAGCTCGGCAATCTGGTGAATCCCGGCACGTTTCATTTGGCGATTACGTTAAGTGTTGTTTCGATCAGATCCACGGAATTGCCGCCAATCATGATCTTGAATGTTCCGGGTTCCACAACCCGCCGCATGTCCCGGTTGAGGAATGAAAGCTCCTCGGGTCCCAGGGTGAATTCGACAGTCTGCGTTTTTCCGGGATCGAGCGTGATGCGGCGGAATCCGCGGAGTTCCTTGACCGGTCGTGTTATGGAACTGACTTCGTCGCGAATGTACAGCTGCACAACTTCGTCCCCGCCGGTGGTGCCGGCATTGGTGACATCCACCGAAACTCTTGTTTTGCCTTCGAGGCCGATCGTATCCGGCGACAGAGTGATTTTTCCATATTTAAACGTGGTGTAGCTCAGTCCCCAGCCGAAGGGGTACAGCGGCGACGAGGCCGAATCGACGTATTCGAGCCGGGCGGAAGGTTTTTGATAATAGTAAATTGGCAATTGGCCTACGGAACGAGGCACCGTAATGGGCAGTTTGCCGCCTGGATTATAGTCGCCAAACAGCACGTCTGCGACTGCTGTCCCTGTTTCCTGTCCCAGGTACCACCCTTCGAGGATTGCGGGAACAGTTTGGGCGATATAGTTGATGGAGTTCGGGCGGCCGTGAATCAGGAACACCACGACGGGCTTGCCCAGCTCAAGCATGGCTTTGACGAGGTCGTCCTGGTTGCCGAGCAGGTCGAGATCGTTGCGGTCGCCAAGATGATTAGCCCAGGCCTCGCGGCATGTCTGTTCGTTCCCTCCCAGCGCGAGAATGATAAGGTCGGATTTTTCGGCGACACCCACTGCTTCCCGGATGCGCTTTGCATTTAGAGCGGGGTCGCCGAGCGTGAGTTTGTCTTCAAACGTCGGCATCGTCTCCGAGTCGCCGCGCGTCTCCGTAATTTTTACTCCCACGGCATACTGAATGTCGATTCCGGTGCCGACCTTCGCTTTAATCCCGTCCAGGATGCTGACGCCGCGTCCCGGGGTGCCGCTGTAGCCGCCGAGGTGTACCTCCTTTGCATTGGGGCCGATCACCGCGATCCGCTTGTAGTTGGCCTTATGAAGTGGCAGCAGACCCCTTTCGTTTTTAAGAAGGATGATGGATTTGCGCGCGGCCTCGAGCGCAAGCTGCTGGTGCTCGCCGTTGTTGGTTACTTTTTCGGCAATGTCAGGATCCACGAAAGGATCGTCGAAAAGGCCCGTGATGAATTTCGATTGCAGGATGCGGGCCGCAGCGCGGTCGATATACGCTTCCGAAACCTTGCCCTGCTTCACCTGGTCCAGGAGCAGATGATTGACCTCGATGTAGGGAAGTTCGATGTCCACGCCGGATTCCAAGGCCAGCTTGGCGGCTTCTTCGCCGGTGCCCACAACGAAATGCTTGGACCTCAATTGCCGGATGCCGAAATAATCGGAAACCACGATTCCCTTAAATCCCCATTCCTGCCGCAGAATATTGTCGAGCAGAAATTTGTTGCCATGCGACGGGACTCCGTCGATTTCATTGTAGGACGCCATCACGCTCTGGATGGAGCCTTCCCGTACAGCCGCTTCGAACGGTTTCAGGAAAAATTCACGAATGATTCGCTCTGAATAATTGCCCGGCCCCACGTTGGCGCCGCCTTCGGGCTGGCCGTGCACCGCGAAATGCTTCGCCGTCGCAATCACGTGAGATCTGTCGATTTTAGGCCCGGTGCCCTGGAACCCTTTGACGGCTGCGACTCCGATGCGCGATGCGAGATAGGGATCTTCGCCATAAGTCTCTTCCGTGCGTCCCCATCGCGGATCGCGCGCCACGTCCAATACGGGCGTCAGGCACTGATGCGAGCCGCGGGTACGGACTTCATTCGCAGTGGCGGAGAATACGTCCTCCACAATTTTCGGGTCCCAGGTCGATGCCAGGGCAATGGCTTGTGGAAAGGACGTCCCCTTCACCGCTGCGTGGCCGTGCAGACACTCTTCATGGAATAAAATCGGGATTCCCAGGCGCGTATTCTCCTTGGCCCATCTCTGGATGGAGTTGGTGAACTCGGCCATTTGGCGCGGTCCGCGCATCCCGCTGGGTCGCGAGATCTGTCCGATGCCGTCTTTGATCAGGACGGCTGCGCGTTCCGGCTGGAACGATCCTTTGGCGTCGACCAGCGAGGATTTGGGATCGGAGGAGTTCACGGTCCTTTCCATGGCGCTGGTCAGCTGCGCGATTTTTTCTTCCAGCGTCATGCGAGACAGAAGATCGGCGACCCTCTGTTCAATCGGAAGAGTGGGATTGCGGTATGGAGGATTTTCCTGCGATAAAGCAGAAACTGCCGGTAGGCAGCCAATCAGCGAAAAAAGCAGTATCCTGAATGAACGGATAGGTGCTCCGGTACTAGTCCTCATATAAACCTCCGGGATGAACCGCTTTGCTTGTAATCCGCTCAATGCGAGGTACTATAGCATCCCGTTAATGTACACAGGAAAGAAATATAGCAGCAGCACTGGAAGCACTGGACCCTCACTTCTTTATGCCATTATGGCATTATGGCAACACTAGACACCCACTGTTGTGGAGACATGGAGACAACACTGGACACCCGCTTCTATGAACTATGAAATCCTATGAAATCCTGGACACCCACTGATTTATAAATATATTTTGGCTCATTCCATGAGTTCGCCATTAGTTATATGAAACGAGGTGAACCATGGCTCTCCCGCGCAGCAAATATGTCAAGGAAGGAAAAGAAGGAGTCTATCACTGCTTCAGCCGGTGCGTCCGCAGGGCGTTTCTTTGCGGCTACGACACCCTCACACAGCGCGACTTCTCTCACCGCAAAGCATGGCTGGTCGACAGGTTGCGGCATCTCGCCGCTATTTTCGCCATCGAAGTCTGCGCTTACGCCGTCATGGAGACTCACTACCACTCTATTCTGCGCACTCGTCCCGACATTGTCGCTGCCTGGTCCGATTGGGATGTGGCAATCCGCTGGCTGACACTCTTCCCTTTGAAGGATGCCGCCCTGCCTCCTACCGACGAGCAAATCCGCGCCCTCGCCGATTGCCCGGAGCGTATCGCCCAACTGCGTAAACGTTTGTGCAGCCTGAGCTGGTTCATGGGCCGGCTTAACGAATTCATCGCCCGCGCTGCAAACAAAGAAGATAGCGTCAAGGGCCGGTTCTGGGAATCGCGCTTCAAATGCCAGAACCTGCTCGACGATGCGGCCATCGCCGCTTGCATGGTTTATGTCGATCTAAATCCTATCCGTGCCGCTCTCGCGGCCACTCCTGAAGACAGCGACTTCACCAGCATCCAGGAGCGAATCCGCGCATGGCACAAGGAAATGATGGCCTCAGCCTCCGTTCCCGGTGAGTCCAATCAAAACAGTCAGTCTGGCTCTTTCAGCCAAGACATGCAGAAACTGGAAAATAGGGCCAACAGTTCCAACGCTATCCCCGAATGCCTTCCTTTTAATTCCCTTTATGCCCCTTCCTCTTGCTGGCTGTGTCCTATCCAATCGGATTCCCAGCGCCGCGGCATCCTGCCGATGACGGCAACCGAGTATTTCGATCTGGTGGATAAATCAGGGCGCATACTTCGGTCCGACAAGCGCGGCGCCATCGATGCCGGCTTGGCACCGATCCTCCTGCGGATCGGTGCCAAGCCCGAAGCGTGGATTGACACCGTTTCCCTCTTCGCATCCAAATTCCGCCTCGCAGCCGGCCTGGTTTCCAGTCTGCGCAGTTTTGCAGATCAGCTCGGCCGACGCTGGCTCACGGGCGTTGCCTCGGCTCGAACCTCCTTTGCAGTCTCGCCACCGCAACCGGCCTGAATCCTATCCCTCCATCAGTCCTTCCTCTGCCGATCCCGCGAGATCTTCTGATCCCGTCGATCGCTTCCAGCATCATTTGACTATCTAAATGCCGGAAACCGCTCTACAGTCCGCTGCTCTGTCGGTTTGTCTTACCCACCGGTTGCATCCGTTTCCTCTATCCCTATTAGCCCTTCCTCGCAGAGACCCGGATTTAGTCAACAAAAATCATGAATAGTCGGTGTCTACGCTTTCTTATGTAAATAGTGGGTGTCCACGTTTTCTGGCTTTATGTAAATAGTGGGTGTCCACGTTTTCTGGCTGACGGCTACGCCTGCTCTCCGGCAAAATCGGATTCCAGTATTTCCGGCTTCTGATCCTGCATGCCGTAGAGCTTTGCATAAAAGCCACCGGGTTTGCTCATGAGCTGTTCGTGCGTGCCGGACTCGATGATGCAGTGATTATGCAGGACCAGGACTTGGTCTGCATTGCGGATCGTCGAAAGGCGATGGGCGATGATAAAGCTGGTTCGGCCCTTCATCAGCCGGATCAATCCTTCCTGTATGTGCGCTTCCGTCAGACTGTCCACGCTGGAGGTAGCCTCGTCCAGGATCAGTATGCGCGGGTCCGCCAGGATGGCGCGCGCGATGCCCAGCAGTTGGCGTTCTCCCTGCGACAGATTGTTGCCGCGCTCGGACAGCATCGTGTCGTAGCCGTGCGGCAGGCGTGATATGAAATAATGCGCGTTCGCTGTTTTCGCCGCCGATATCATCTCTTCTTCCGTTGCGTCGGGGCGCGCGTACAGCAGATTCTCCCGGATCGTGGTGGCGAAGAAGAAGGGCTCCTGCAACACTACGCCCATTCGTGTGCGCAGATCGTCCAGCTTGATGCCGCGGATATCGATTCCGTCGATTGCAATGCTGCCGCTGCGCACATCGTAAAAGCGGCTCAAGAGGTTGATAATCGTCGTCTTGCCTGCGCCGGTTGGACCTACGATGGCGACTACTTGGCCGGGCTGTGTCTGGAATTGAATGCCTTCAAGGACGGTCTTGCTTTGCTCATACGCAAAGCCGACACCGTTGAACTCGACTATTCCTTGAATGTCATCCAAAGGAAGCGCGTCCGGTTTCTCAACAACCTCCTGCTTCATGTCCATCATTTCGAATAATCGTTCCGCTCCCGCCAGGGCCGATTGAATCATGCTGTAGACCTGCGTGATCTGGCGCAGCGGGTCGAAGAAGCGTTGAGAATACAGAATGAAGGCTGTTAAAAGCCCGATGGAGACTCCTCCAGCGGCTGCTGCGCTGCTGGCGGTGGCCGCAGCGGATCTGAGCGCCATGTAACCGCCCACGCCCACAATCAGTCCAAGCGTCAGCGACGTCATGATATTCATCAGTGGCATGAACGCGTAGGAAATCAGCTCCGCTTCCACACCCACGCGCTGGCTTTCATCGTTCACTTTTTCAAACTTGGCGAATTCCGCTTCTTCGCGGCGGAATGTCTTGATGACTTTGACTCCCGAAACGGACTCTTCAATGCTGGAAGTCAGCCGGCCGACCCACTCCTGGTTTTTGCGGAAAGCTTCCCGGATCTTCTTTCCGATAATGCCGGTCAGAACCGCCATCACCGGCACGACGGCCAGGACTACGAACGAGAGTGGAACGGAGAGAATAAACATCGCGATCAGGACGGTGATCATGGAAAGCAGGCCGCCGACCAGGCTGGAGAATCCGTTGTTGAGCGCGTTGAAGACCATTTCGATGTCGTTGGTCATGCGGCTGATAAAATCGCCGATCCCGCGCTTATCGAAGGATCCCATCGAGAGCGTTTGCACGTGCGCGAAGGAGTCTTCGCGGAGGCGGTAGACGATTTTGTTGGAGAGGCACGTCAGCATGATGCCCGAGGCTGCGTCGGCCACCCAGGCGCCGAGAACGGTTGCGAGAACGATTCCCATTCTATGGACGAAATCGGAGAGATTCAGCGACAGCTCCAGGTCATACTTGATTGCGTTGCCGATCAGCGCCGGTCCCAGCGCACGCAGCAGAGTTCCGGCGGCGATGAAAACCGTCGACGTGATAATCAGGGCTTTGTTGCCCCCAAAGTAGCGCAGCAGGCGCTGCAGGGATTTGCGAAAATCCCTGGGCGCTTCAATATGCGGGCCAAACATCATCGCACCGCGATCCGGGCGGTGTCTTGCACCCCCCGGCGGTGGAGGAACTGGAGGCGTTTGTGCGGGAGGTTTGCCGGCGCTCATGCCGAAATCCTCCCATAGGGGGCTGCAAGCCCGGATTGTGTTTCAAAGATTGTGCGGTACGTTGCGTTAGACTGCAGCAGCTCCTCATGCGTGCCCGCCGCAATAATGCAGCCGTCTTCCATCACCACGATGCGGTCTGCATTACGAATCGTGTTGATCTTCTGGCTGATGATGATGGCCGTACGATCCTGGAATTCGCGATACAGCGCTTCGACGATGCGCCGTTCGGTTGTGGCATCGAGAGATGAGGTCACATCATCCAGAATGATGATATCCGGTCTTGCCGCGACGGCGCGCGCTATCGCCACGCGCTGCCGCTGGCCTCCGGAGAGCCCCGCTCCGCGCTCTCCCACGGAGGCATCCCACCGCTCCTGTCTTTCATTGATGAATTCATCGGCGCATGCAATTTCCGCCGCACGCTCCAGCTCGGACTGGCTGGCGTCGGGCGCGCTGAAAGCAACATTTTCGCGGATTGTTCCGCTGAAGAGCACCGTTTCTTGAAGGACAATCGCCACGCGCGTGCGCAGGGTGTCGAAGGTGAGATCGCGTACGTCGATATCGTCGATCCTTACGTTCCCCTCTTCCGGATCGTAAAATCGCGGAATCAGATGCACCAGGCTGGACTTGCCTGCTCCGGTCGCGCCGATAATACCCACTTTTTCCCCGGGCCGGATGACGATGTCCACTTTATTCAGGGCCTTCTCGCCTTGCCCGTAGCGGAAAGAAACGCCGCGGAATTCGATCTTCCCCTTCAGGGAATTCAGACTGCGCGCGCCGGGCTGTTCTTCGATGCAGGGTTTTTCTCGGAACAGGGCATCCAGACGCACGGCCGATGCCATCGCCATGCTGATGAAGTTCAGCACCATCCCCAGCATCAAAAGCGGGAACATCGCCATCGTCGCATAGTTGTTGAATGCGATCAGCTTGCCCAGCGTCAGGCCGCCGGCGATGCCCGCAGATGCGTTGTGGACAAGCGTCGATCCTCCCGACCACAGGACGATCACCGTAGCCAGCTGAGCGATCAGAAAGAACAGGGGGAAAAAGAGGGAGAGCTTGTAGCCCACGTTCTGGCTGATGTCATACACGTTCTTGTTTCGGATCCGGAACTTGTCCAGTTCCTGTTTCTGACGCGCGAAGGCGCGCACGATCTTGGCGCCCGCGAGATTCTCCTGGAGCGTGTTGTTCAAATGGTCCAGCGCGGTTCTGGCCTTCATGAACAGAGGGCGTATAAACATGGCGGCGGCAAAAAACAGGACCAGCGTCAACGGCATGAAGATCGCCATTATGTGTGCCAGCCCGGGATCTTTGAGGTACATTGCGATGACCGTGCCGATGATCATGATGACTGATTGAACGATCATGAACATGCCCATGCGCACGAACATTCGTATCGTGTTGACATCGGAGTTCAGCCGCACCATCAGCTCGCCGGTGCGCCAGCGATCCAGGTTTTCGAATGAAAAGCTCATGACCTTCCGGTACAGAGCATTGCGCATCTCGTAGCCCATCAGCTGCGAGGATTTGATCAACGTGTAACCGGAAGCCATGTTGAGGGCCGCAGCCAGGATTGCTGTAAGGATGATGCCGGCTGCGCCCCATAGGATTGCGGTGACGCTGCCGGCCTTGATGCCGTTGTCGATCGCATATTCGATGAGCCCCGGCTGCACCAGTAGGATGCCGGTGGACGCCAGCAGCAGAATCAGCGAAATGGTCAGCGGGCCGACGGATCCCTGCAGAAAACGGAAAAGTCTTATGAGTGCTACCATTCAATCTCCATAAAGGTCACCAAAGACTAATACAAAACCCGCACACAGTCATCGAATTCTGCAAGCAAAACCAAGAAATCAAGAGTTACATTAGAACAATGCAAAAATCATCTATTTCATGTGGGTCGGGGCTTCAACCCCGACCCTTTCCGGCCAGCCTCGACCTCTCCCAAGCGTCGGGGCTGAAGAGGCTGTCTCAAAACTCGCCCATTGAGCGGGCTTACAGCCCTTTTCCTGGTTGTCGCTAAATTCCTAGGGCTTCGCCCTAGGCTGATATAGCGCGCGCCTTCGGCGCTTATATTGCTGTAAATTTAGGATCTTAAAGCGCCGAAGGCGCGATCCATACCAGCCTGGGGCGAAGCCCCAGGAAAAAGTCGTAAAAGAAAATCAAGGGCTGAAGGCCCGCCCAATGCGAGTTTTGAGACAGCCTCTGAAGCCCCGACCCACTTGAAGATTAATGCTTTTATTAGTTTATACATTCGCTGTGAGAGCTTTGTTAATGGTGTTGCGGAGTTGCTCGGGATTGAAGGGCTTGGGCAGGCAACCACAGGCACCCTGGTCCACGAGTTCCGCTGAGGTTTCGTCGGAGACAGAGCCTGTGATAATGATGACCGGAAGGTCCGGCGCCATGACCTTGATCCCTGCCAGCGTTTCCATGCCGCTCATGCCGGGCATCAACTGGTCCAGCAGGACTACTTCGAACCCGGTCGCGCTGCTGGCGAGCATCTTGAGTCCCTCATTGCCGGTTTCGGCGCAGGTGACCATATGCCCGGCCTTTGCGAGCACGCGCGCGCAAGCGGTCCTCATGTGCAAGTCATCATCAATAACAAGAATTCTCGCCATAAAAAAACAGCCACAAGCTACACGAAATTGACCGTTTTGGCAATTCGCGTAATTTGTGGCTCTGGGTTCTTGACTCGTTTCTCCGTTTTACGGCCTGGGGAGCAATCCGGCAGCCTTCGCGATATCAGCCACCTTCTGTTCCCACTCGATCGCCATGATATGCACGCCGCGCACGCCCTTGATCTCCTTCAGCTGCTGGATCATCTCCACGCAGATCTTGATCCCTTCTTCTGCTTGCTTTTCCTTGGGTACGCCGCTTCAGCCGTTCAATCAGGGAATCCGGGACATCCATGCCGGGCACATTCTTTTTCATGTGTTTCGCCATGCCCGCAGACTTCAAAGGAATCACGCCGGCAAGAATCGCGCATTTTTCATGCAATCCCCTTCTCCCGCACCATCTCCATCCACTTCGAGAACTTTTCCAGGTTATAAATGCCCTGGGTCTGAATGAAATCGCAACCCGACTTCACTTTTTTGCCCAGGCGCATGGCGCGGATTTCAAAAGGATCGCCGAAGGGATTTTCCGCGGCGCCGATAAACAGATTCGGCTTTCCCTTTTACTTCCTCTCCGCCGAGGAACTTGCCTTCATCGCGCAACGTCTTCACTGTCTGGATCAACTGAATGGAGTCGATGTCATAGACGTTCTTTGCTTTCGGATTGTCGCCAAAGCTCTGATGATCCCCCGACAGACAGAGGATGTTGTTAATCCCCAGCGCTGCGGCCCCCAGAATATCGCTCTGAATGGCTATCCGGTTGCGGTCCCGGCATACAAGCTGCCAGATCGGGTCAAACCCCATTTCTTTGAGAATCAGGCACGAGGAAAGGGAACTCATCCTCACGATAGAGGTCTGATTGTCGGTGACGTTTACTGGCATCCACCACGCCTTTGAGCAAACTCCCTTTCTTTTTGATGGCCTCAGGATCCGCCCCTCGCGGTGGACCACACTCCGATGTCACTACAAACTTTCCCTCTTCCAAGAGACGTTCAATGTTCGATTTCGTCTTCACCGCCTCAATCCTCCATTTAGAAATTTACGATTTACGATTGACGATTGATTTGCCGCATCTCAATCGTCAATCGTCAATCGTAAATGGCTTCATTCTTAGCCTAATTTCAGGTCTTCCCGCACTCGTGTGCGCGGTCCGCCGTCTCTCGATGTCGACCAGTCTTTTACCGGGATGACCTCTTCATACGTATCCAATTGACCCAGCTCTTTCAAACGGTCGATGATCAATTGCCAGGCACAGTTCGTTTCCTTGTTTACCTCGCACTTGCCGTCCGAGGAGCCCCCGCACGGACCGTTGAACAGGCTCTTGGCGCAGCGGGCAACCGGGCATACGCCGCCGGTCAGGTGCAAGATGCACTCGCCGCATCCCTGGCACCGCTCGCTCCACAATCCCTGCTCCAGCGTCACGCCGAGGAACGTAGTGTTGATGGCAGGCAGCACCACTTTTTTGGAAATCTCTCGGCCGTATACTGGATTCCCGCACCGCAGGCCATCGAAACGATCACTTCGTACTCGTCCACAAATGGCTTTATCAGGTCGATATACTCAAAATCGCACTGGCGCTCCAGCGAAAATTCCTTGATTTCGATCTCCTGGCCGTCTTTTGCCCGAGACATCTTCAACTCCGAAGCTAAAATGCCGACTTCCCGTTCTCCTCCTGCCGCGCAGACGGTAATGCATTCTCTGCAACCCAGAAGCAAAATCTTCTTATAGGGCTTTATCATTTGCAGAATTTCTTCCAGTGGCTTCCTGTTCCCTACTATCATTGCGTCCTCCTAATAGGTTCCCAGTTCCCGGTTTCCGGTTCCCAGTTAAGACCAGTTGCGCTAACTGGGAACTGGAAACTCGAAACTGGGAACTCACTACTATACTTTGAATGCGTCCTTTGCCTTTTTTATGGGGCTGGGCCCCAGCGCGCGGATTTTATCCGCCATTTCGTTGGCGATAGAGGCAAACCGCTGTCCCTGAGCGGCACTCAGGTTATACATCTCCAGCCGCTCCGGTTCTATCCCCACTTCCTGTAAGAGCGTCTTGGCGTATTCCACTCTTTTTCTGGCCCGGAGATTGCCTTTTAGAAAATGGCATTCTCCTTCCATGCATCCCGCGACATATACCCCATCCACCCCGCCTTCGAAAGCCTTGAGAATGGTAACGCATCTACTCTGCCCGTGCAGGGGACTTTGATGACCTTAATGAACGTCGGGTAACTGAGCCTCATCGAACCTGCCAGGTCCGCAGCGCTGTACGCTCAGAACTCGCAGCAGAAAGCCACAATTTCCGGTTCAAAGCCCGCCGGTTGTGTATTTCCTGCACCGATTGTTGTGTTGCTTCCATCCTTTGCTCCTTGTGAGGACGGCTCTCCAGAGCCGCCCGGTCTTTGCATCGGACGGCTCTGGCGAGCCGTCCTCACATAAACTTTATTGGGCGACGCCAGCTGTCAAGGCGCCGGCCTTCGCCCATAGTTGATCCTCCCTGAAGTGCATCAACTCGATGGCCATGGCCGGACATTCAGCCATGCAACTGCCGCAGCCTTTGCATTTTGCCACATCAATTTCAGCGGCCCCTTCAATATTAATGACGGGCACTTCATAGGGGCATACCCTGACACAGGTGAGGCAGGCTGCGCAGCGATCTCCGTCTACAACCGCCACAACACCTCCAACCATCATCTTTTCTTTCGAAAGGATGGTGCACGCGCGGGCTGCTGCGGCGCTTGCCTGGGAAATCGTCTCGGTGATCAGCTTCGGCCCGTGTGCGCCTCCGGCGAGATACATGCCGTCGGTGGCCAAATCGACCGGTCGCAGCTTCATGTGCGCTTCCAGGAAGAAGCCTTCCAGCGTGCGCTGGATCTTCAGAACGGAAGCGATGTCATCGTTGTTCCGCGCATGCGTCGCAGCCGACAGAACCAGGAGATCCGGCTCGATCTCCATCCGCTCCCGGATGATCTTGTCGAGGAAGGAAACTGTGAGCTTCCGGCCATCCTTCTTCACTTCCGGTTTTTCTTCTGGTTCGTAGCGGACAAACAGGACTCCCTTTTCGCGTGCCTTGGCGTAATAGGGTTCCGCCAGCCCGTATGTTCGCACATCCCTATAGAGAACCGTGACCTCCGTCTCGGGGTTCAGTTCTTTGAGTTTCAGTGCGTTTTTGACGGCTGTGGCGCAGCAGGTCCTGCTGCAGTTCGGCCGTTCCGCATTTCTGGAGCCCACGCACTGAATCATCACGACCTTCTTCGCTTTCGCGACATCGGCGGACTTGCTGACGACTTTGTTTTCCAGTTCGAGCTGGGTAACAATGCGAGGATCCTCTCCGTAGAGGAATTCGGTCGGCTTCGCTTCCTGCGCGCCGGTGGCCACGATGACAACGCCGTGCTGAATCTTCTGGATCTCCCCGTTCGGTCCGGACTTTACTCCGGTCGTGAAGTTGCCCTTGGAACCGCTCGAACTCACGATGCTCGCGCTATAGAGGACATGGATCATCGGATGATTTTTGACCCGGGTCATGGTGCTTTCGAGCAAATGCGTTAACATCCTGCTCGTCGAGAGTGTAGTGGAGGTTCCACAGGTTGCCGCCGAGCTTGTCCTCTCTCTCCAGCAGGTACACTTCATACCCCTGGTCGGCGATTTTCAATGCGGACGTCATTCCGGCGATACCGCCTCCGACGACGATCGCTTTGTGGATGACCGGCAACTCGTGTTCGCCGAGCGGCTGGATCATGCGCGCATTGGCGATCGCCATCCGGACAAGGTCTTCCGCTTTGTCCGTGGCTTCTCCCTTTTGCTTCATGTGAACCCAGGAGCACTGGTCGCGGATGTTCGCCATTTCGAACAGGTACTTGTTCAGGCCGGCCGACCGCACCGTCTCACGGAACAGCGATTCATGCGTTCTGGGGGAACAGGAGGCCACGATGACCCTGTTGAGTTTATGCTCCTTGATCGCATCCTGGATCTTTGCCTGGGTGTCCTGCGAGCAGGTGTAGAGGTTATCCTCGACGTGAACGACGTTATTGAGCGTTCTTGCGTAATCCCTCACCTTCGGAACGTTGACGACGCCGCCGATGTTGATGCCGCAGTTGCAGACGAACACTCCGATGCGTGGTTCCTGGTCTTTGACGTCCATTTCGGGCGGATATTCCCTCTTCACGGTCATTGTTCCGCGCGCTATGGTGAGAGGCGCCATGGCATCGGCGGCCGCTCCGCTCGCTTGCGCCACGGTTTCAGGGATATCCTTCGGGCCCTGGTAGACGCCGCTGACATAGATGCCTTCTTTGGACGTCGTATGCGGTGTGAAGGGCGCGGTCTTGGCAAAACCGTATTTGTCCACTTCGACGCCCAGCCGCTTGGCCATTGCAACCGTGTGCTTGGCCGGCTCGAGACCTACGGAGAGGACGACCATGTCAAATTCCTCTTCGACAATCTTTCCGGCTTCATCGATGTAAGTGATCGTCAGGTTCTTGGTGTTGAAATCTTCGCGTACCCTTGAAACCGCGCACTTGACGTAGCGCACGCCGGATTCAGTCTTGGCTCGCTCATAGTAGGTTTCGAAGTTTTTGCCGAAAGCCCGGATATCCATGTAGAAGATCGTGGGCTGAATATTATTGTCATGCTCACGGGCGATGACGGCTTCCTTGGTGGCGTACATGCAGCAGACAGAAGAGCAATAGTCGTTGCCGCACGAAGTGTCGCGGCTCCCCACGCACTGGATGAAGGCGATCTTTTTCGGGTGCTTGCCGTCGGATATGCGCTGGACCGTGCCCGCAAACGGGCCGCTGGCGCTCAGGATCCGTTCAAATTCCAGGCTGGTCACGACGTTGGCATACTGCCCGTATCCCAGTTCGGGCCGGACATTGCCATCCACGGTCTTGAATCCCGGCGTGAGCAGCACGGCGCCGACCTTCAGGTCCACGACCTCGTCGCGGTCGTCATGGTTGATGGCGCCCGCGCGACAGGCATAGAAGCACTGGTTGCATTCGGAGCAGATGCCGCATTCAAGACAGCGCTTAGCGGCTTCGATCACGTCCTCTTCGCTGAGAGCGGCTTCCACTTCCTTGAAGTCGTGCTTGCGCTCGGCGGCGTCGCGCTTCGGGGTTCGAAACGGGAAACCGGCGAGTAGATCTCCAGCAACCGCTCTTTCTCTTCCGGATCGATCGCGGCTTCGGGCAGTCTCTCGAGAACGGGCACTACAGGCGGCCATGCCTTGGTGGCCTCTTCCTTCAGAAACGCTTCGATCGCGCGCGCGGCCCTGTGCCCGGCATCGATTGCATCGACGACCCATGTGGTCCCGGTGACTGTATCGCCGCCGGCGAATACGCCCGGGACGCTGGTCGCGAGCGTGTTCTTGTCGACAGTGATGCGGTTGCGCGCCGTTTCAAACTTGTCCTTCAAAAGTGTGTTGTCCGGCCGCTGGCTGATGGCGTAGATGACGATGTCGCAGGGAACAACCGTTTCCGTCCCCGGGATCACGTCCATGTCGATCTTCCCGTCGACGAAGCCGCGGAAATTCACGTTCACGGTCCGCACGCCGGTGACCTTGCCATCCTTGTTGGTGATTTCCAGGAAGTTCCGGCCGGGCATGACGTCGATGCCTTCATCGCGGCAATCGCGCACTTCCCAGTCGTGGGCAAGCATCTTGCCTTCGCCTTCGAGGCAGGTCATGCCGACCCAGCTTGCGCCGAGCCGAACCGACGACATGGCCGAGTCGACCGCGACATTGCCGCCGCCCAGTACCAGCACGCGCTTTCCCTTGACGTCGGTAGGATTGCCGTCCATGTCCCTGAGACTCACGGCGCGCAGGAAATCGGTCGCGACATGGACGTCCGGAAGATCGTTTCCAGGGATGCCGGTCTTGAGCCCGACATGGGCGCCGGTTGCGACAAATACCGCGTTGTATTCGCCCAACAGTCCGGCGGCGTCGTCCACGCGGCTGTTTAGCTTCAGCTCGAGGCCCCTGGAGACTATTTCATCCACTTCCTTCTGGACCAGGTCATACGGCATGCGGTATTCAGGAATTCCCACGCGCATCATGCCGCCCGCAGCCGGGAGCGCCTCGAATACCGTTACCTGGTAGTTCTTGTTGATCAGGTCGCTGGCTGCGGTCAATCCGGCCGGGCCGGCGCCGATGATGGCCACCTTCTTGCCTAATCCGCTGGTGTCCGGCTTGACTCTGGGCGCCGGTGGCATAGGCTTTCTGGATCTCTTCCGGGTGCGCGAATGCCCAGTCGGTCACGAAGCGCTTCAAATGCATGATGTTGACGGCTTCGTGGCCGTTGTCGCCGCGGGTGCAGGCCTGCTCGCACTTGTGGTTACAGACACGGCCGCAAACAGAAGGGAAGGGATTATCTTCTTTAATGGTCCGATACGCGTCGGCATACCGCTTCTCGCGGATCAAGGCTACGTAACCCATGGCGCGTTGCTCGATCGGGCAGGCATTCCGGCAGGGAGCTTCACCACGCTTTTCTATGGCGTAGGCATTGGGGATTGCCTGAGGATATCTCTTGTAGACGGCCTTGCGGCTGTTGATCAGGGCATTGAATTCGTTGGGGCGGGAGATCGGACACGCCGTTGCGCAGTCTCCGCAAGCCGTGCATTTCTGGAGGTCCACGAAACGAGCGCGTTTGCGAACGCGAACGGTGAAATTCCCCGGTTCACCCGAAATGCCTTCCACGTCAGTGGCCGTCAATATGTTGATGTTCAGGTTGCAGCCTGCCTCGACCAATTTGGGCGATATCACGCACATGGAGCAATCATTGGTAGGGAAGGTCTTATCAAGCTGAGCCATCACTCCGCCGATGGCGGGGGATGTTTCCACCATGTAGACGTAATAACCGGATTCAGCCAAATCCAGCGATGACTGGATTCCGGCGATCCCGCCGCCTATCACCATTACGGCCCCAACTTTTTCAGCCATACTATTTCCTCTCAATCTTGGTGTCAGGGTTCAGATTCCAGTTCAGAGTTCAGGTTATCAACGGGAAACCTTGAATCGGGAACGGGGAACCTTTCAATCACATCAAACCCTTCGCACTCAACATCGGAATGGGATCCTTGAAATGCCGCTTGAACCATTTGCCGACATCCTTGTGTCCCATCGCCAATCCCATCAGTTCCGAAAAGAACAGGATGGGCAAATCGATTTTTCTGCCGAGATCCTTTTCCACGAGTTCCTGGCGAGTGTCCAGGTTCATCTGGCACATCGAGCAGCCGACAACCACGCAGTCTGCTCCGGTTTCCTTCGCGTGGACCAGGATCTTGCCGATCAGCTGCCTGAAAAGATCCATGCGCGTAACCATCAGGCTGGCACCGCAGCAGTCGGTCTTATAGGACCACTGAATCGGCTCGACGCCAAGTTGCTTCAGAAGCCGATCCATGTGCATGGGGTTTTCGTAGTCCTTGATCCCTGTAAGCTTGGGTGGCCGGACGGGAAGGCATCCGTAGTAACAGACCGCCTTAAGCCCCGCGAGCGGCTTCACCATCTTTTTCTTTACTTCTTCCATGACCGGTTTGTCGCACAGATAATCCATCGCAAACCGGATTGGCACTTTTCCCTGGTACGGGAAGCTGACCTTTTTCCCGTGCTCCTTGACTTCGATTTCGGCTGCCTTAAACCGGCTGTAGCAGCTGGCGCAGGGAACCAGCAGGTCCCGATCGCTCTTTTCGGCGATCGCCAGATTCCGGGCAGACATTTCGGTGGCCAGATTTTCGTCCAGGCAGTGGGCGGAAGTGCGATCCGCAGCAGGTCCAATCTTCAAGTTCATGGAGCTTGATATTGAGAAGATCCATGACGCCCTTGATTGACTCATCAAACTCTCTGGATGTGCCGTGAAGAGAGCATCCGGGGAAATAGGAGAATTCCTTCATTTTGCGCCTCCTTTTCCCAGCGTCGCTGAAAAGCTTCCTGAATTGTCTCCCGCCTTTAAATGTCGGGATAATACTGATTTTCCCTCTCAGAAACATTTTCATCGTCCATCCCATACATTCCGCCCAAACCCCCGGTCTGCATCACATAAATTCCCATCCCGGGTTCATAGGTCCGGCCGGTGTATTTCGTAAGCCCCAAAAAGATCCTGTGAAACAACGAGATATTTTTGTCCCCGGGAACGGCCTTTGATTTGTTCGAGATGCTCCTTAAAGTATCCATAACCTTAGCGATATCAATGCTGTTGGGGCATCGGACGCTGCAGGTGTGGCAGGAAGCGCAGAGCCATATGCTGTTTGCGGCCAGCACCTTTATCCTGATGGCCATACTGGATATGGCGGAATAACTGGTTGGGCAGGATATCCATCGCAAAATTCAGAGGACATCCTGCCGAACACTTCTGGCATTGAAAACAGTTCTGTATTTTTTCTCCGCTAATCCGAAATATTTCAGATTGCAGGGACACATCTTTATTAGTTGCCTGCCCGCTTAGGTCCATTCCTTTGCTCCAATTCTTGGTCGGGAGGATTTTCCAGAGATAGTCCGCAGGGGTATTGGTTGCGGCGGAAAATTCAATGTTTTCACCAACCCCGACTTCTTTGCGGCACTACCGTACTCATAAAGCCACACACCCTACGTAACTTCACCCCAAAAACCGTTATTAATACCACACTAAATTTAAACGGAAAGGGTCCGATTGGCAAGGGCTTTATAGAGCGGGAATGGCGCCTGCTCCCGTGCAATCTTGACACATATGGATGACTGTGCCTCATCGCTTCGGAATCGCTATCGGTATCGGAATCGGCATCGATAATCGCGATCGCAATCGGCTTTTCTTCTCGATGCGCGAAAACCAAAGCTGATTCCCGATTCCGATAGCGATTCCGATAGCGATAGCGAGGGGTTTGAGATCGGGGTTCCTCTAAAATACACCTTCATCCTTGGAGTATTGGTGTATTGGGCGTATGTTTATACTCCATTTTGACGAGGATTCATGAAACGAGAAGATATTCGGAATATTGCCATCATCGCGCACGTCGACCACGGAAAGACGACGCTAGTGGATGCCATGCTTAGACAGAGCGGCACCTTTCGCGAGAACGAACGATTGACGGAACGGGTCATGGACAGCATGGACCTCGAGCGGGAGCGCGGCATCACGATCATGGCAAAGAACACCGCCATCCACTATAAATCGGTTAAAATCAATATCGTGGATACGCCGGGCCATTCCGATTTCGGGGGCGAGGTCGAGCGTGTGCTGAAAATGGTCGACGGCGTGATGCTCCTGGTGGATGCTTCGGAAGGCCCGCTGCCTCAGACCCGGTTCGTGCTCCGAAAAGCGCTGGAGCTGAAGCTCCCTGCGATCGTCGTCGTCAATAAAATCGACCGGTCCGACGCGCGGCCTCAGGAGGTCGTGAATGAGATCTACGATCTCTTTATAGACCTGGATGCGGGCGAACACCTCATTAATTTCCCAATCCTTTACGCCGTCAGCAAGCACGGGATTGCCAAAAAGGAACTCAACGATAGTTCGGAAGACCTGCGGCCCCTGTTTGAGCAGATCCTGGAGACCATCCCGGCGCCGGAGCCGATTCTTCCCGACAGGCTTCAAGTCCTGGTCACCACGCTCGACTACAACGACTACGTCGGACGAATCGCGATTGGCAGGATCTTTTCCGGCAAAGTAGCAGTCGGACAAAATGTATCCGTATGCAAGCTGGACGGCTCCATCGAAAAGACACGGATTACCAAGCTGTTTACGTTTGAAGGGCTGAAGCAACAGCCCGTCCCCGAAGCAAGCGCCGGCGAAATCATCGCCCTGGCGGGCATCGAGGGCATCTACATAGGAGAAACCGTCGCGGATGAGGAAGATCCCATCGCGCTGCCGACCCATCCATGTCGACGAGCCGACCATATCGATGATATTTCACTCGAATACTTCTCCCTTGTCCGGGCGGGACGGGAAATATGTGACGTCTCGGCATCTCAGGGCGCGCCTTGAAAAAGAAGCGCTCGCCAATGTGGCAATTCGCATTGAGGAGACTGACGAGATGGACAGCTTCAAGGTTTCCGGCCGCGGCGAGCTCCAGCTGGGCATCTTGATTGAAATGATGCGGCGCGAGGATTTCGAAATGCAGGTCTCTAAGCCGCACGTCATTACACGCACCATTGACGGAAACCTCATGGAGCCGATTGAACAGGTTGTGGTTGATTGTCCGGATAACTTCATTGGCGTCGTTACGGAGGCACTTGGACGACGTAAGGGGAAACTGGCCAAGATTGTGGATCATGGCGCGGGTCGCGTGCGGATGGATTTTGAAGTTCCTTCGAGAGGACTGATCGGCTTTCGGTCTGAGTTTTTAACCAGCACAAAGGGGACGGGATTGTTGAACTCCATGTTTTTGCGTTGGGGGGTCTGGGCCGGGGATATCAACAACCGGTTGACTGGGGCCATGGTAGCGGACAGAGCGGGATCGACTACCAGCTATGCGCTGTACAATCTTCAGGAACGCGGAGAGCTCTTTGTCCGTCCGGGAACCGAAGTCTATGAAGGGATGATTATCGGGGAAAACGCGCGGGCCGTCGATCTGGATGTCAATGTAACCAAAGAGAAAAAGCAGACCAATATGCGAGCCTCAACCGCCGACGAGGCAATCCGGCTCGTGCCGTTCAGGGATCTTTCTCTCGAACAGGCGCTCGAAATCATTAATGACGATGAACTGGTCGAAGTAACCCCCAAATCCATCCGCCTCCGCAAAAAAGCGCTCTCGGTTCACCAACGGTAATAAAAAAAAGGCCACGAATTACTCGAATTTCAAAATAATGGTTTCGTGTAATTCGTGGCTGAGTACTTTTAAACCGTAGCCAAAAGCGCCCGCTTCACCAGGGTCTTGGCGATCTGCACTTTGTACTTGGTCGCGGCCAGCGGTTTGGCGTCTGCGACTGCCGCCATGCCGGCTGCTTCCGCATTCGCCTCGTTGATCGGCTTGCCCGCGATCGCCGCTTCCGCCTTGACGGCGCGATACGGCTTGGGCGCCACCGCATTCAACGCAATCCGCGGCGCTCCGCCGCCCACCATTACGGCGCAGTTCACGATCGGGAAATCGATCGACTTGCGGATGGCGAACTTCAGGAAAGCGCTCTTGGCGCCCGCGGGAGGCGTCGGCACCCGGATCTCCGTGATGATCTCGCCCGGAGCCAGCACGGTATTGCTCGCGATTTTGACATCAAAGAAATTCTCCGCCTCGATCGTGCGCGCCGTAGTGACGATCTTGGCATTCAGCGCGATCAGCGCCGGGGCCACGTCGCTCGGATGCACCGCGATGCACTTATTAACAACGCCGAAGATCGAGTGATAGCGGTTGTCCCCCGCCATGGCATAGCACGTCGTCCCGCCCTTACGGATGCAGTTGAAGCGGTTTTCCGGCTTGCGGAAATACCAGCAGCGGTGCAGCTGCGCGAGGTTGCCGCCGATCGTCCCCATATCGCGGACGTGCGGTGTCGCCACACGCAGAGCCGCCTGGGCCAGCGCCGTGTATTTCTGGTTGATCGCCTGTTCGGCGGCGATATCGCCCAGTTTGGTAGCGGCGCCAATCTTGAGCATGCCCGCTTCTTCCTTGATGAAATCGAGACCGGGAATGGTCTTGATGTTGATCACCGTCGCCGGGTACGTGGGAAGAATGTTGTCCTTCAGTGTCCCGAGCAGATCGGTGCCACCGGCAATAATGGTTGCCTTGCCGCCGGCGAGAGCGGTTTTGGCCTCTGCCAGGGTTTTCGCGTTCGTATGATTGAATGGTTTCATGTCTTTTCTCCTATAGAGTTTCCCGTTCAGGTTTCAGGTTTCCCGTTAAAAGCTCAACGGTGAACCCGGAAACGAGAAACCGGAAACGTTTTTTATGCCTTGCCCAGAGCTTTGAGAACCTTATCCGGCGTGGCCGGCGGATCGACCCATTTGCCGATTGCATTTTGAATAGCACAAACTACCAGATGGGTATTCGCCAAAGAATGGCTGATCCCATTAGAGCCATAAGCTGCGTTGCCGACGCGCGTTTCCAGCAATTCCATGTCCACCCGGGGCATGTCCAGCATGCTGATTTTCTTATAATCAAACATGTTCGCGTTGAGTTTCACGCCGGTTGCCTTGTCGTAGAAATAATCTTCCTGCAGCTGGCATCCTGCACTGAAATCCATCACCTGATCAATCTGGCTTTCGAGTGAAGTCCGCCGGATTATCTTGCCGGGATCTGCAACCACTCCAAACCGGATAATTTCAACCTCTCCGGTTTCCGCGTCGACGGCCACTTCGCACATCGCAATGTTCATGGTGTCGAGATATTTCCCCATGCCTGTGGCCCAGAGAGCCGTTGGAGGCTTGCCCGAGAAAGTTGCGAACAAATGAGCACCCTGCGTAGCAACGGCGAACGGAACGGATTTGCTCGGATCGGACTTAACGAATATTTTCCCATCCTGAATATCCAGGTTGTCAGCCTTGAAGCCTTTCAATGGACTGGGCGCCGCGGCTGGGGGGGGGGGGCCGAAGCTGAATCCACCGGCAGCCGGAGGATTGTTGGCGTTATTTATCGCAGCTTCCAGTATCTGTTTTTTTAGAAGATTGGCACACTCTTTCGTGACCCATGCTGAGGCCGTGGTCCCGTCGCTGCCGCCGCCCACAGGAGCAAAAGGCTCCTTGTAGTCGAAATCGATGCTGATATCTTCGTACTTGAGGCCAAGTTCCTCAGCAACAACCATTGCATTCCCTTCAACCGCATAGATGCCGGTGCAGCAGCCCTGCGTCCCCATATGCACCTTGCCGTTCCTGAGCTCCAGTTTGGAGTTGTAAGACGAGAAGGAGTGCCGCGGACACATCTGATAGCGGAAGCTTGCACCGTGCATTCTGCCGTCCGCGAGCTTTTTCGCGCCGGTCGCATGCCAGTTCCAGTTCATCAGCTTCTTGCCGGCTTCCACGCATGCCTGATAGCTGGGGACTGGATTGGGATCTGTATAGTCCGTAGGTCCATGGAGATTCAGCGTGGCAATCTCCATTGGGTCCTTTCCCAATTTCTCCGCAATCAGGTGCAGCGCCATCGTCAGCGAATCCCAGTTAAAGGGCAATGCTGACCGCTGGTGTACATCTTTCCCCTATTGCTGTTGACGACTTCCATGCTCTGTTTGATGTTCAGGCACCTTGTCGTGAAATAGGGGCCATAGCCCTGGTCGCCCGAAGTGCCGAGCGTCGAAACAGGAGGAACTCCGGCATCGGCAATGGAGAAATCGTCGATCGCCGTGATCAGACCGTTTTTCTTAAAGCCGACCTTCAGGTGCACGAAGCGCTGGTTCATATTAAAGTCGTACATCTGACTCCGGTAACGTCATCCGGACGGGTCTTCCGGCCCTTTTCGCGAGCAGCGGCGTAATTTCCTGCGTTTTTCGAAAGCCCCAATCGCAATACCTACCGCCCTGGAAAAGGCCTTCCTGCATTACTTTTTCGGGAGGAAGCCCGTACATACCACCCACGGCATCTTTCCCCTGATCATACGGCTCCTTCTATACGCAGGCTCTGCTTTTCCGGGTCGTGCCGCGGATCGTCATACCAATAGGCGACCGACGCGGGTGGATTGGGAATGTGGCCGCAGAATGCGGGCATGTTGAAATCGTATTCGATGATTTGATCGGCTTCCTTGAAGCCGGCTTCAATATCGCCGCGGCTCGCGATGGAATAGGATACATTGCCTTTTGGGGGGGGATTTTTGGAGCCGCCTCCCATGCCCATTCCTCCTCCTCCGCCCGTATTAGGTCGGATGACGGGCGCGTCCGGCTTTCTTCCTTCGAGTATGTCAACAACGTGCGGAAGAACTTCCCATTGCGGATTTAGGGCTTTCAATGCCTCGTCGCAGAGTTCTTCGGTTTCCGCAACGACAATTACCCCCACCTCCTCATCTTCCATATTGGCGTTTGCCGACATAAGGACCCGAGGGTCCGCCAAAAAAAAAAAAAAAAAAAAAAAAAAAAAAAAAAAAAAAAAAAAAAAAAAAAAAAAAAAAAAAAAAAAAAAAAAAAAAAAAAAAAAAAAAAAAAAAAAAAAAAAAAAAAAAAAAAAAAAAAAAAAAAAAAGGTGTTGCCGACATAAGGACCCGAGGGTGCCACTCCCATTCCTCCGCCACGACGGCCGAAATTTTTCAGCTCTTCATCTTCCCAAGTAAGAACATCGACGACGCCGGGGATCTTTTTTGCCGCGGCTACATCGACGTTCTTTACACCGCATTCGCATGCGGGTTTCGGAGAAATTTAGCGTGAAGCATTTCGGGAAAGACATAGTCCGAGCCGAACTTCGCCATGCCCGTTGCGATCGAATACGACAACTTGCCGGGAAGGTTGGGCTTGCCGACTACTTTAAATTCTTTTCGATCTCCGTTAACTCCAACGGTATCGGCCATATTACGCGCCCCCCTTCATTATCTGCGCGCTTCCATAATTGCCGTCGGATGCCGCGGATACGTCCCGCAGCAGCAGATATTGCCGGCCAGAGCCTGCTTGCACTGCTCTTCCGTCGGATTGGGATTCTTGTCTAGCAGAGCTTTGGCTGAGACCACGAAACCGGGCGTGCAATAGCCGCACTGCATCGCGTCCCATTTGCAGTAAGACTGAATCAGGGAGTTCCACTTCTTGTCGGCGGCGATCCCCTCAACCGTCTCGATGGCTTTGCCTTCGCATTCAACGGCAAGCGTGGAGCAGGAAAGCACGGCTTTCCCGTCGATGATGACCGTGCAGGACCCGCAGACTCCGCGGTCGCACATCTGTTTGGCCCCGGTCAGGCCCAGTTTGAACTGGAGCGTGCGCTGAAGAGTCCAGTGCGGCTCAATCAGTACATCGTAGTCCTTCCCGTTGACCTTCAGTCTGGTGGTCACCGGAAGCACGGACCCGGGGTGTGCCGTGCCAAAATGGCTTTTCAGTCCGCCGTAGGTATTGAAGTCCTTTGCGCAGAGGGGGCACCGGAAATTGGTGATGGTCGTGGGTGCGGTTTCGACCGCAGCCGCTGCGGCGGCTTCGGGTGTCAGCTTCAAACCGGCCCCCAGGGTGCCTCCGGCTACGGCAACGCCCGCGCTCTTGAGAAAGTTTCTTCGATTAAGTCCGGTTCCGTCATTGTTGTTTTCAATAGCCATAAAAGGCCTCCTTGAACGTTCCTGGCGTGTGGCGAAACGGCCAGGCGGTTTGTCTGAGACGAAGCATTTGCGTTTGTCGCAAGGGGAAAATTGTGCGTGGAGTATAATTCATCAGCATCCCGGATAATTACTGTTTCTCTTCACGGGCATTTCATTCATGCCGCTGTGCCCATCATACTGCAGAAAAATTAAATTCAGCAAAAAATTGGGAGGGCGAACTACTAAAAACTTCAAAGCATTTTTTGTTGTATACTTACAGCGCTCTCAATCTCTATTCCTTTTTTTAAACGAGGAGGATCCATGGAACCGGAATCCGCGAATGAATCCATGTCTGAAATGGAAGAAGCTCCCAAGCCGAGAAATTTTTTCAGCCGCATTGGAGGAGTGTATGCGTCCCCCCGTGACGCTTTCGGGGAAATCGGCCGTGCGCCCAGGGTGTTTGTGCCGATGATAATTCTGAGCATCATTAGCCTGCTGGTCGGCTTTTATTTACAAGAAACCTGGATTTGGAGTCCTTGATGGCATCTCAATTGGAAAGCGCAGTGCAGCAGGGCAGCATCACCCAGCAGCAGATGGACCAGCAGTTGGCGATGCTGTCGAAGTTCGCCGGGGTTCAATTGATTCTGGGGAGCATGATTTCATCGCTTTTGCTGCTCTGGTTATCGCGGGATATGCCAAGCTTTTGAGTGTTTTTTCCGGCGCCGAGAGCAGGTTTAAGCTTCTCCTGTCGGTTACCCTTTATGTTTTGATTGCCATATCGGTTATACAATCCGGATTGACGATTCTGATCATGCAGTTAAAGGGCCCGGGAGAAGTGGATCTCGCACATATAGGGTCGGTAGTGGCTTCGAGCCTGGGTGCGATACTCACGAGCATTATGGGAGATGATGCGCTGCCGAAATTTGTGATCGGTCTGGCTAACGCTGTTGACGCTTTTGCGATCTGGAAGATTGTTCTTTTGGCGATCGGCTATTCGGTTGTGTCAAAGAAACTGAAGACTGGCACCGCCGCTTCCTGGCTCGTGCTCGGGTATGCGATTATGCCGTGATCAGCGCCGCCGTGAGTTCAATGTTTAACATGTCCGGCACGCTCTAATTAGTTGTTTGCCTTCGGTCTATTTTTTCTCGAGGCTGCGGTGGACCAGTTCCAGCCACTGGGGCGTGGTGAAGAAGCCCTTGGTCCAGGGCGCAAACCTTTCGGGCAGTCCGGCGGCCTGGATCTGCTCGAGCGTTTTCCCGTCGCGCATCGCTTCGCGCACGATGCCGGCCGAGTCGAACAGCATCTGGCGGAATGCCCTGAGCTCGGCTACGCCGGCAAGGGGGCCGTGGCCCGGAATAATTTTTATGTCCGCCGGCACGCTGGACAGGATCGTGTCGAGCTGGCGGACCCAGTTTTCGATGTTTCCGCCGTTGTCCACGTCCATGAACGGGAACATGCCGTGGAAAAACATATCTCCCATGTGCAGGACTCCGGATTTGTCGAAAAACACCACCGTGTCCCCGCTGGAGTGGGCATTCGCGTAGTGCACCAGCCGGACCGGTTCGTTTCCCACATGAAGCGTTACGGTGTCGGAGTAGGTGACTGCCGGCAGAGCGCCGGCGGGGTAGGCATTCGACTGCTGTCCCATCAGGGCTTGAGGTTTTGCGAGGAGAGCCCGGACATTCGCATGCGCGACGATGGCGGCCCCGGGGCCGAAGGCACGATTCCCTTCGGTGTGGTCGCTGTGCCAATGCGTGTTTATCAGAAAACGGACCTTGTCTGCGCCGGGCAGCGGGCTGATGGCGGCGCGGATCGATGCGGCAGAGCGCTCGTACATGGAGTCGACCAGGAGCGCGCCGGACGGGTCGGCCATGACGCCGATGTTGCCTCCGTCGCCCTGAAGCAGATAGATCTGCCCCGCGACCGGCGTAAGCGTGAATTTGGCTTGGGGCTGCTGCGCCCGCAAGGACGCGGCGGTGCACAGTCGTTGCCGATGCAGATTAGACATTGTCGTTTCATAAGAACCTCTGCTAATCGTCGTCCGTCGTTGATCGGGCCCGGGCCGTCAAGCCCATTCCCGTGTTCCAAGGAACCGGATATCGGCCGCGATTCAAATAACGCCCGCCGACCAACTGACGGCCTTTCGCAATTACCGTACGTCACCATAATTACGAAAGGCACTACTAAGTTATACTAGCAGCCGCGCTTCGAATTCGATATGTTTTTACGCTGCTGCGAAGGAGAATAGAGAGATGGGAAACAATGCCTACGAGGAACTGACCTGGAGAGGGCTGGTCTATGACAACACCGAGAGCGTGCCGGAGATGCTGGCGCACGGGCCCGTATCGGTCTACAACGGCTTCGACGCGACGGCCGACAGCCTGCATGTGGGGCACATGGTCCCGTTGATGGCCCTGGCCCGACTGCAGAGGTTTGGGCATATTCCTATCGCGGTCGCCGGCGGCGGCACGAGCATGATCGGCGACCCCAGCGGCAAAACCGTGGAGCGCCAGCTGCTGTCACGCGAGGCCATCGAATCCAACATCGCCACGGTCAAGCAGCAGCTTGCGCACTTCCTCGATTTCGAAACCAGGACGAATCCTGCGCTCCTGGTGAACAACGCCGACTGGCTCCTGTCGCTGAACCTGGTCGAATTTTTGCGCGACATCGGCAAGCATTTCACCGTGAATTACATGATCGGCAAGGAGTCGGTGAAGATGCGGCTCGACCGCGAGGACGGCATATCGTTTACCGAATTCTGCTACATGCTGCTGCAGTCGTATGACTATCTTCACCTGCACGATCACTACAACTGCACCCTGCAGACCGGCGGGCGCGAC
The DNA here is from genome assembly GCA_963718845.1 of uncultured Acidobacteriota bacterium. GTDB lineage: Bacteria > Acidobacteriota > UBA6911 > UBA6911 > UBA6911 > UBA6911. The sequence goes on along the minus strand of CAVRAD010000021.1, from coordinate 27,509 downwards.
CAGTGGGGCAATATTACGGCCGGCGTCGAGCTGATCCGCCGCGTGCGGGGGAAGTCCGCCGGAGCCCTGGTGTATCCGCTCATCACCAAGGCCGACGGCACCAAATTCGGCAAGACCGAATCGGGCTCCGTGTGGCTGGCGCCCCAGCGGACGTCGCCGTACCGTTTTTACCAGTTCTGGCTCCATACGGAGGACCGTGACGCCGTCAACTACCTGAAGTTTTTTACCTGGCTCGGCGAACAGGATATCCGCGAGCTCGAAGAGGCCGTCGCGCAGAGGCCTGAGCAGCGCGAAGCGCAGAGGCGCCTGGCAAACGAGATGACGCGCATGGTCCACGACGAGACGGCGCTGCAAAAGGCCGAACAGGCGTCACAAGTCCTGTTCGGCGGCGAAATCTCGGGCCTGTCCGCCGGCGAGGTCGCCGACATCTTCGCCGACGTTCCCTCCGGCAATGTTTCCAGGGAGAAGCTCCGGGGGGAAGGCTTGCCGCTGGGGGACCTGCTCCTGGAATGCGGCGCCCTGGCATCCAAAGGGGAGGCGCGTCGCGCGATCGAAGCCGGCGGCATTTATCTGAACAATCGCCGCGTATCCGACGCGGCGTCCAGGGCGACGCTGGCCGACGCCATCGACGGCCAGTTCGTGGTGCTGCGCCGCGGAGGAAGAACTACTGGCTCGTGCGCATCGGCAACTGAATGTAGCTGTCAGCTCTCGCCACTATCTCCCCAGTGCATAAAGCAAAACAGCCGCAAATTACACGAATTTTACTTTGTGTGATTTGCGGCTGCTTTTTTCAGATTGCGCGTGAGGGAAAAGCCTAATCTTGAGAGGCCGCGGCTGGCCACATACGGTAAACAGCTAACACCAAGGCACCCAGGCCTGTAATCATCAGAAGAAAATTAAGCACGCCTCCGATATACGGCAGATTTACGGCAATAATGACGATGACAAGTCCGAGGAGAAGCGGCAGAAGAGTGGAGGGACAATCCGTTGCTTTTGCTCGATCCCAGGATTGCGCTGCCGACATACATTTTGCGATGACAATCTTCACCAATCACAGACCCAGCAACCATAAAACGACAAGAAGGAGTGCGACCGGAATGCCGATCAGCGTTATCGCCAGTATTATAGCTGCGATGGGAGCCGCAGGACTGCAGCCAAAAAACCGATTCCGCCCTAATTCAACAGCGCGCGGCCGGATAGGAGTGGAAATTCACCTCATTCCGGGAATTACCCAGCACAGCAAAAATCCCATGAAAAAGGCAGCGCCGATTCGAAGTGCCTGCTTGGCGTAGAAGCTGAATGTGCCGTATTGGCTCGGATGGGTTTTAAGGAATTCCAGCTTTTTTTTGCCTCCGATGGTTACCCCCGGATCTATTTTCACCTCTTTTTCGGACTTCGTCATGCTATCCAGGTTGCGGCCAATCACCGAAGGGGCGTGAATCGAAAGTGCGCCGCCCGCATAGCTAAGGTCGCGCCCGATTCTGCCTCCGGCATCCAGCGTCGCAGAGAACAGATCAGGGCATCGCGACTTATATCGCCGTCTAGGTAGGAGTTATTTGCAAAGATCGTTGCGTCATGGTTCAGCAGGGCATCTTTGCCGACAGTCACCGTCTGGCCGAATCCCCAGAGGTTCTGTCCTATCTGCCCGTCCGTCCGTATGGATTGCCCAAACGCGGATGGCACCGCCGATATTTCCGGAGACTTCGATTCTCTGTCCGAAGCTAATCACATTTCCTTGAACCGTTCCCTGGATGTCGACATTCCGTGCAAAGACAATAAGATCGCCTGTGATCGTTCCGCTTATTCTGACCAAGTCCCCACAAGCCCCTAGCGTATCATCTACCGTTTCGTTAGCCGCAACCAATACCTCCCAGCCTGTCCCCCTTTCCGCTTTCCGGACATCGAGGGCATAGCCGGGTACTACGAAAACAAACACTAAGGAAATCAATCCCAGAACGGCCTTTGTTCGTATTGCGCGGCGAGTTACGGCGATCAGCGGCCCCCAGGATCAGGAATCCCAGAATAACAAAGCCCGTTGTTTCGATAAGAGATGTCATGATGTTTCCCCTTCTTCGACGATGTAAAACAATCCATTCGCAATCCAATTTAAAAGCCCCGATAAGCTCCACGGCTGCAGCCACTGAAGTGCTGAAGGAAGCTCCACATCTCGAACAAATCCGATGCCCACGCGCAATAAGATCGCTGCAACGATAGAAACAGTAGCCACGCGGTCCATCCTCATAAACTCCGGTCGCTGCGGTTGGACGGTCTCTCGCACGGAATCACACAAATCGATGCCCTGCACACTCTCAACCAACAGCCGGTTTTCGGCTTTCAGGTCCACCACCAGTTCTCGGCAAACAAGGCAAGCTTCCAGATGCGCTGCCAATTCCCTGTTCTCGCTTTCCGACAACTCACAATCGGCGTATTGAGATAGAATAAATTCGTTAGGGCATTTCATAGTCTTTCTCCTTCCTGAATTTCTCTCGCCAGCAGCTTCCAACCGCGGAAGAGCAGCGTGGCTACAGTATTTCTAGGGATGCGCATGACAGCGGCGATCTGGTCATAGCTATACTCGTTGTAATAGGCCAGCACGAGCGGGACGCGAAACCTGTCCGGCAAAGATCCCAGGGCTTGCCGGACGGTCTTGCCCTGCTCGGCTGAAAGAATCTGGGCCAGCGGACCCGGCTTGCCGGACGAAAGGGCCAGCGATTCTGAACTGTCAACTCCGAACAGCCGCTTCTCCAATCCGCGCCGTCTCAGACTGTCAACGCAGTAGTTGCTTGTTACCTTCAGAATCCAGCTTGAAAAAGGGAGTGCGGGTCGTAGGTATCTATTCTGCGCTGGGCGCGCATAAAGACCTCGTGAGCCGCATCCTCAGCCTCAGTATGAGAGTTCAGCAGATAGGCGCAGAGGTTGAATATCTTTCGGTGATGCTCTTGATAGATATCTTCAAAATCCCGTTCAGTATCCATCAGCCGTTCCGACATCGCATGCATGATGTTTCTACGGATGAGCTTCGGGAGAGTTTCAGAGAGAACACACTTTTTGTCGCGTTTTTTCTTTGAATGAACTCAAAGAATCCAAGACATGATGGCTCTAATGTGTGCTCCAGCCGGAGGGCATGCCGTATGGGACGGAAAACAGCACGGCTTCCACGCGTGTAATCTTCTTGTTCCGGATCTTGAACAACTCCCCGATCATGAAAGTAAACGGCGCATCAAAGGGAGGCATGTTGATCTTGCGCACGGTGCCGTCCGGCAATTTCACTTCCGGGATGCCGGCGTGATCGAAAAAGACTAGGGCGTATACAAGACCGCGTTCTTCATCAACGACGGGGAATCGCCGTTCGCGCACTTTTGTAATCACCGCGGAAAATCCCGGTATGTTGAACTGGTCCCCGCAGCTCATGCGGCCGTGATCTTTCGATTCCGGATTGTTGGCGGTGACGGTGCCGTTTTCCATGCGTGTGCAGTTGGGGTCAAACGGGGTGATTTTGCCGGTGACCTGTTCCAGGCCCTCGAAGTAGGAGTTGGCAATTGCCGTCAGTTCCTGGCGGGAAGGCCGGTCGTCGGGCGGCAGAGCTTCGGCAAAAATCGGATGATCCGTCAATCCCTTTGGATTATGCAGAGCGCCTCCTTCGCGGCAGATGATGGCTTCCATCTCGCTGATTTTGCGGTTCTCGATTTTGAGCCGCAGCATCACGGCCTGCTTGTGGCCATTTTCTTCAATAATTCCGCGCCAACCCACCTGGCCGGATCGGGGATCTGCGAAATAAAGATTCTTATCGCCGACGGCCGTGGCGACGCGCCACATGCCGTCGTTCATTTTCAGCGTCTGGCCGTTTTCGGTATAGCGCGCATTCCTGGCCAGCGGCAGGCGGGATGGATCGTGTGCCACGATTGCCTTGAGGTACTGGTCGACAAAGCCCTGCAGGCATGCCCGGTCGCATGTGTCTTGCGCGAAAGCCGAGCCGGTCATTACGGAAATTAGTAAAATGGCCGCGACGATTCCTCTTTTCATGATACGCTCCCTCCCCTATTTGGCTTGTTGTATGCCCAGTATATCGCTTTGCCCAAAACTACTTAAGAGTTTTCGATAGCGACAGGCTTCAATCAAAAGCTTTCTACTGTTGCGCGGGGTCTGGGATCGGTGTTCTTTCCGAAACTATGACGATCTGCATATCTGTGGCGAGGCTCACGATTTTTTGCAGCAGCCGGTATGAATCCAGCCGAATCCACGACTGCTTGCGGGGTCGTGCGAGAAAGATCTGCGTGATCTGATTGCGGCGTGCAAACTCAACCAAGGATTGCGCCGTATCGTTTCCCCCGAGTATCCGCGTTTCGATGCGCATATTGCGCGCAAAATTCAGATGCCGTTCGATCATTTCCCGCTTTTCTTCAGGCATCCGCCTCAAGTCGCCCGAAGGCTGTACGGCGGCTGCGAAACATTCGGCGCCGAGAAAATCGCCGACACGCTTGGCACGGCGGATAAGCATTGCGGTTTCAGGATCGGCCGTTGCCAAAATCAGGATTTTGTGGCGGCCGCGCCGGCTCTCGCCGTCTTCAACGGTAAGTCCGGATTCGCTCTGAACATCCCGTTGTTCTATTTCACGGGCTGTTTCCCGCAACGCCAGTTCCCGCAACGCCGCCAGCGACGATTCCCTGAAGAAGTTTTTGAGCGCCGGTTCTATCTTTTCCTGATCGTAAATGACTCCCCGCTGGAGACGGTGAATCAAAGACCGTGGTGACAGGTCGATGACGACGATCTCGTCTGCCTTTTGCGCTACCCAATCAGGGACTGTTTCTCGCACTCGAATCCCGGCTATTTGCCAAATCTGATCATTCAGGCTTTCCAAATGCTGGATATTCATAGTGGTGCATACATCGATTCCCGCGCTCTGAAGAATCTCGACGTCTTCCCATCGCTTTACACGAGGCGATCCCGGGACGTTGGTATGCGCGAATTCGTCGACTAGGCATATCTGGGGATGCCTGGCTAAAATGGCGTCCGTGTCCATTTCCTCAAATATTAAGTCGCGATACCGGATCTTTGCCCGCGGTATCATCTCCAAGCCTTCTGTTTTTTCGATTGTATCCTTGCGGCCGTGCGGCTCGAAATAGCCGATGGCGATGTCCATCCCTTGAGCTTTATGCGTCCGAGCTTCTTCCAGCATCTTATAGGTCTTGCCGACACCGGCGGCATAGCCCATGTACAACTTCAATTTTCCGCGCGCCTTTTCCGCCATATCTATTGAGGGAAGATGCGTATGTCCATGCCCTGAGACCGGCGGATCAGCTGACGCACCGGATCATGCCGGTTCCAGCCTTTCGATCTCTGAGTGTGGCCAATGAATAACTGCGTTATGCCGTGCACCCGCGCAAAGTCCAGGAGCGTATCAACCGGATCTTCGTCATCCAGAATTTCGGTAACTGCTCCCGCTGATCGGGCCAACGCCAGACTGTCCTGCAATTCTGCTTCGTCTGCGGCCGAGAGCCCGCGCTTCTTGACATAGACAACTGTGATTTGCGCGTGGAAACTATCCGCGATTGTGGCGGCGCTCTTGATCATCGCGTGCGAGTTGGAACGGGGCGTGAGAAACACAGAATTCTTTCCTGTGCCCCGAAATGATGCGTTATGCCGTGCGTTTCGAGATAACTGCTTAACTGATGATCCACGACATCGGCTGCCAGTACCAATGCCATCTCACGCAACATGGACAGCCGTTCCCGGCGTTTTTCGGCATCCAGTTGCTGTTCTGTCGAACGCTCCATCGGTTCTTCCTCCGGGGCATCCACGATTTCTATCTCGTCTGCGCTGTTTATAAATGAAACCGGAACGGTCTCCGTTACATGTTTGCCGGTAATGCTCTCTGTCTGCTCCCGCAACTCCTCGATATATTGGATGTTGATGGATCCGATCACCTTCATCCCTGCGCGCACCAGATCTTGGGCGTCCTGCCATCGCGTCTGATTCCGCAATCCCGGAGGATTGTTATGGGCGAGACCGTCGACGATACAAACGGCTGGGCGCCGGCGGAGGATGGACTCGACATCGATGGCCGTGGCGCCGAATTGGCATCGCTTGAGGGGAAAAATTTCGATACCCGGAAGTAGTTTCGCGACTTCGGGAGGCACGACAGGCTGGATTGCACCGATGACCACATCCTGTCCTCGATCACGGCGCCGGCGCGCCTCATCGAGCATGCGGGAGGATTTGCCCACACCGGACGCGTAGCCCAGGAAAATTTTGAGGTGTCCCCTGGTGCCCGCCTGTTCAGCCTGAATTTCGCGCAGGAGTTCATCCGGCGTTTTGCGGCGGATTTCACGGCTCATAATTTCATCAGTATACGCTTAGTACTGCCTTTCGTAATTACGGTGACGTATGCGCGGAGCGCGGCGGCCTCGGATGCTAGGAGCGAGGCCGCAGGCGATGCGGGGACATCGTCGAGGCCGAGTGACAACGCAGACGAGGCCGCCCCGCCGGCGCCCGAAGGGCTGGTGGGCTCTTCAGAATCTCATTTACACCGGAATAGGAGCCCACCAGCATACGTTACCGTAATTACGAAAGGCAGTACTTAGGGCCTGAAGACTCGATATCTCATTGAGGGACACATCGATTCAACGCTAGATTGAGCTCAAGAACATTTACTCTCGGCTCGCCGATGAATCCAAGCATTGGGCCTTCAGTGAACCGTTCGATGAGTCGCTCGATTTGGACGTTTGAGGCGCCTCGGGCTTTCGCCACTCTGGCAGCCTGTGCATGGGCTGAAGCCGGACTGATGTGCGGATCCAAACCGCTTCCTGAAGATGTTGTCAGATCCGCCGGGATAGGTCCATGGAACGCCGGATTCTCTTTGCGGAAGCTTTCAATATCGCTTTTCACGCGGTCGATTAATTTCCTGCTCGTAGGTCCCAGATTCGATCCACTCGAAGCGGAGGCGTCGTAGCCGGCTGCCGACGGCCGTGAATGAAAATATCCGGAGCTGGTGAAGTTCTGCCCAATAAGACTGGACCCCACCACCCGATTGTCCTGCGAAATCAGACTTCCGTTCGCCTGTTGATGGAAAAGAATTTGGCAAAGCCCGGTGACGACTCCGGAGTAGAGAAGTCCGGTAAGAACGGTCATTGCCAGGGCGATTCGAAGTGCCGGGATGATTTGTTTGAGCATTTCTCTCTCCTCACGCCAAGCCAAGCGCGCAGATCATTTGGTCGATGAACCAGATGCAGGGAAAGGGCGCGAGGATACCGCCGAGCCCGTAGATCAGCAGATTCCGCCTCAGGAGGCTGGCGGCGTCGAGAGGCCGGTATCGCACTCCCCGCAGAGCCAGCGGAACCAGGGCGATGATGATGAGGGCGTTGAAGATGACCGCAGAGAGCACGGCGCTCTCCGGCGTGTGCAGCCCCATAATATTCAGTGTGCGGAGCGCGGGATACGTCGCCATAAACATGGCAGGGATGATCGCGAAATATTTTGCCACGTCATTGGCCAGGGAAAAAGTGGTCAGAGCTCCTCGAGTGATCAGCAACTGCTTGCCTATGGCTACGACCTCGATGAGTTTGGTCGGATTGCTGTCCAGATCCACCATGTTACCGGCCTCTTTGGCTGCCATCGTCCCGGTATTCATTGCCAACCCGACGTCGGCCTGAGCCAAAGCCGGGGCATCGTTGGTGCCATCGCCGGTCATTGCAACGAGGCGGCCCTCGATCTGCTCCCGCTTAATGTATTCAAGCTTTGCCTGGGGAGTGGCTTGGGCAATGAAATCATCTACCCCGGCCTCGCCGGCAATTGCCGCAGCGGTGAGAGGATTATCTCCGGTAACCATCACCGTACGGATCCCCATGCACCGCAGTTGTGAGATCCGTTCTCTCATTCCGCCCTTCACAATATCCTTCAAGTGAATGATGCCAAGGAGCCGTTCCCCATCGGCAACGGCAAGAGGCGTCCCCCCGTTGCGCGCGACGCGATCGCTTATTTCCCGGATCTCGTCTGCTACCCGGCCGCCACAATCGCGCACGAATTTGCAGATTGCATCCGTGGCTCCCTTGCGCAAGCGTCGTTCCGGCAGATCGACGCCGCTCATCCGGGTATATGCCGAAAAGGGAATGAAGACAGCCTCGCCTTTAGGAATGTGCCGTCCCCGCAGCTGATACTTTTCTTTGGCCAGCACGACTATAGAACGCCCTTCCGGCGTTTCGTCAGCCAGACTTGATAATTGGGCTGCATCCGCCAATTCTTCCGGACTCACACCGTGGACCGGCAGGAATTCGACCGCTTGTCGATTCCCGAACGTGATCGTCCCCGTCTTATCCAGAAGCAGCGAATGGACATCCCCTGCGGCTTCCACGGCTTTTCCGCTCAGCGCCAAAACGTTATGCTGCATAACCCGATCCATGCCCGCTATGCCGATTGCAGACAACAGGCCGCCAATCGTTGTGGGTATCAGGCAAACGAGCAACGAAACCAAGACCGTCACCGAAGGCGCGTTTCCCGAATCCGTTTGAGCCAGGCTGAATGCCGCGTAGGCATGCAGCGTAACCACCGCAAGCAGAAATATGAGAGTCAGACCGGCGATCAGAATATTTAGGGCAATCTCGTTCGGAGTTTTTTGGCGTTCCGCTCCCTCAACCAGGGCAATCATCCGGTCCAGAAAGGTCTCGCCCGGATTGGAAGTAATGCGGATCTTGATATGGTCTGACAAAACCTTGGTGCCGCCGGTCACAGCGCTGCGGTCGCCGCCTGATTCTCGAATAACGGGTGCACTTTCACCCGTAATCGCCGACTCGTCGACCGTAGCGATGCCCTCAATCACGTCTCCATCTCCCGGTATCCAATCGCCGGCATCGCAAAGCACAATATCCCCGCTGCGCAGCGCCGAGCCGGGTACGCGGGTGATTTTGCCTCCGGATCCCAGCCGTTTCGCCAGCGCCTCCGTCCGTGTCTTTCGGAGCGCATCCGCTTGAGCTTTCCCGCGCGCTTCTGCCATAGCTTCCGCGAAGCTGGCAAACAGCACAGTGAACCAAAGCCACATCGTTATTTGGGAAGCAAAGCCAATGCGAGTTCCGCCCACAAATATATCGCGTATCAGAAACAACGTGAGGAGCGCTGCTCCTGTTTCGACAACAAACATCACAGGATTCTTCATCATCGCAATCGGGTTCAGCTTGACAAAAGAGGCACGAACCGCACGGCTGAGAATTTCGCGATCCCATAATGAACGCGATCGCATGAGTTTCTTCGGAAGTAGTGAAGGGATATTTTCCTGGAAAGACAGTTGTGTTGAAGCCGGGCGCGCGGCCATCGTCGACATGGTTCTATTCTCCCTATGTAACCGGGCTAAAAGAGCCGGCCGCTATTCATAAGAAAGTGCTCCGCAATTGGTGTCAGCGATAGCGCCGGGAAAAATGTCAGAGCTCCGACAATGATTACGGTTCCGGCCAGGAGGCCGACAAACAGGAATCCATGGGTCGGGAGAGTGCCTATTGTGGCAGGCACGGCTGCCTTGGTGGCCAGACTTCCGGCTATCGCCAGCATAGGAAGGATGATCAGGAAACGCCCGATGAGCATTGCCAACCCGATCGTGAGGTTGTACCAGGGCGTGTTCACGTTGAGTCCTGCGAAGGCGCTGCCATTGTTGCCGGTGCCGCTGGAATAGGCGTAGAGAATTTCTGAGAGGCCGTGCGGGCCGCTATTGTTCAGATTGGCGGTGGCTGGCCCCGGGGCATTCCAGTAGCTGCCTTGGGCAAAACTGATTTGGGAACTGACCGCGCTGAATACCAGAATGCTGGCTGCGCATGCGACCAGAGCCAGCATGGCCATCTTGACCTCTTTTCCCTCAATTTTCTTCCCCAAATACTCCGGTGTGCGTCCAACCATGAGCCCGGCAATGAATACGGCAATGATGGCGAACAGAAGAATCCCGTAGAGGCCGGCGCCGACGCCGCCGAAGATGACCTCGCCGGTCTGTATATTGAACATCGGGATCAGGCCGCCCAGCGGCGTGTAGCTGTCAAGCATGCTGTTGACGCTGCCATTGCTGGCGGCGGTTGTTGCCACTGTCCACAAAGCAGACTGCGCGATTCCAAGCCGGGTTTCCTTCCCCTCCATATTGCCGCCAGGCTGGTCCACCGTTGCTTCCATTTGCATGCCCAGTCGGGCGAGATTGGGATTGCCCAGTTGCTCTGCCGGATAACAGATGCATATCCCGGCAAAAAACAGAAGACTCATCGTCGCGAATAAGGCCCAGCCCTGCCGGGTGTCCTTGACCATCCTTCCGAATGTGAAAACCAGGGAGGCGGGTATCAGAAGGATGTAAAGACTCTCAAGGAAGTTGGAGAGCGGCGTCGGATTCTCGAAGGGATGTGCGGAGTTGGTGTTGAAGAAGCCTCCGCCATTTGTGCCCAATTGTTTGATCGAGATCTGGGACGCAGCCGGGCCTTGCGCGATCGTCTGCGTTTCACCCTCCAGCGTGGTGGCAGTGGTATAGGATCTGAAGTTTTGAATCACGCCCTGCGAACAGAGTATAAGCGCGCCAACCAATGCAAGCGGCAACAGGATGTATACGGTTCCCCGTATCAGATCGACCCAGAAATTGCCGATCGTATTCTGCTGCCGCCGGGCAAATCCCCGGATGACCGCTATCGCAACGGCCATCCCTGCCGCGGCCGAGACGAAATTTTGCACGGTCAGCGCGAGCATCTGCACGAAATAACTCAGGGTTGTTTCGCCGCTGTAAGCCTGCCAGTTCGTATTTGTCATGAAGCTGACGGCGGTATTGAACGAAACATCCGGCGTCGCCTGCTTTGCTCCAAGAGCCGCCGGATTCAGAGGCAGGACTCCTTGCAGGCGCTGCAGGGCATACGTGAGGACAAAACAAATCAAGCTGAAGGCCAGAAGTGAGGCTGCATACTGAGTCCAGCGCTGCTCAACTTCCTCCCTGACTCCTCCCAAGGCATACAACAGGCGCTCCAGTGGACGCAGGATCGGGTGGAGAAAGGTCCTGCGTCCTTCATAAACCAGCGCCATATACGAACCGAGAGGCACAGTCAGCGCAAGCAGCACGGCAAAATAAAAAAGTATCTGAATGATACCCTGGCTTGTCATGGTGTGTTCCTTAGAAGCGCTCCGGCTTCAGCAGAGCATAAAGAAGGTAAACAAACAGGCCGATGGATATCAGGCCGGCGATGAACGTATTCCATTGCAATCTCCTACAGCTTGTCGCACGCTTTTGTGAATGCCCAAAAAATCAGTAGGACAGCCGTTCCAATCGTGAGATAAAAAAGGTCGATCATAGTGATTCATTCCGTTTCGACTACGGTTACCGAATAACCGGCGCGCCCCAGATCTCTGGCTAATCGCTCATCGCAGGTTGGCCACCATCTTTTCCTGATGCCGATAAGGACGGGAGAATCGGGTGGAAGAACCTGCTTCAGTGCCTCCATACGGTCGCGGCAGCGGTAGGCGACAACGGAGATGTTTTCGGGAAATTGTTTGGCCGTTTCAGCGAAATTTCTTATTGTGAAATTAAAGGGAACCTGCGGTTCTTCAAGCTGCAGAGGGTAGGGCACCACCGGTGTCGCCATAACCACGATAGGGCGGCAAAGCGTCTTCGCCAGGCTGCGTGCCGACTCTAATGCTTTCAGGGTCCGGTTCGCAGATGTGAATATAACGACCACCGAGCGCGAACAATTCGGAATGTTGGAATTCCGTTTATTCTTCTCAGCTTTTATGCCCACGAACATTTTTAAATCAGTAGCAACTTGCATATGCACGCTCCTCATGAAAAGAGCATACGCCGTCACGCCTGAAGATCTCGTAGCAAAGCCGGGAAGAAGCAATGGAGAAGTTGTGAAGAATTAATTAAGGAATCGGCGACCGATTTCCTGGGATCAATGGAAAAGCTAAGGAAGGTCGGAATCCGTTTTCTCTTGATCCTGGGATCGATTGCGGCTCGGAGTGGAGCAATAGTTCTTCAGACATGTCGGACATTACATCTTGCCGGTGCAGAGATTGCATGTCTTTGTTCATGCGGCGCAGTGCGACGCCGATGACATCCCGATGATGCAGTCTTGCGCCAAATTTCGCGCTTAACTCGAGCCACATCCTGTGAGCGAGATCAATATCTCCCGGCCAGAGTCGCGGCGGATGCGGTCCCAGGTTGACAAAAATCGATGGCCGGCCTTCCGATATGATTTCCAGAGAAAATGGATGTCGGGGTTCAGGCAATCTTTCCCACGCGCGACCGATCCTGCGCGCCAATTCTTCCGAAACCATCCGGGCCGAAACTCCCGTGACCAGGCGCGAAGCTTTCAATCTCGAGGCGGTTTGCACCATTGCATCGAAGGGATTAAAGCCCGGAGCAACGACAAGCTCCACCGGTTTGCCCTCTTTCTCCGCCATGCTGACAACATGCGAAATAAAACCTGCTCGTATTCCGCGAAAAGCTGATTCCTGCTCAACTCATATTCACCTGCGCCCGCTTTGGAGACTCTGCGCATGCTCATGACGACGATGTCGTGCTTGCGAACGCTTGTTTTATTCAAAACCGATTGCAGGTGCTGCATTCGGTTGTGATCCCGAACCGCCACCAGTACGCTGCCCGGCCGCACGTGCATCGTTTCTGCAGAGACATCACTCCGGATATCCAGATTAAACTGCTCCAATCCGCTGTCCTGCTTTTGGGTACGCATCATTCGCTCGGAGATTGTGAATATGAGGAATAAAACAATCATGAACGAAACGCCCGAAAGGGTAGCGATCCTCTTCGAAAACATATTTGCCAAAGCCACCGCAAATAACACCAAACTTGTGATCCCGAGTCCGAGAGGAATTTCCAGACGGCCGATCCTGATATTCAGCGGCATCTTGTATCCCTGATCGTTCCGCTGAAATCGGAGCACAAGCACGCTCAGAGTTTTCAGGAAGAAACTCCAAACGATCCCGAAGGCGTAGGCTTCGCCGAGCAGATAAATATGGCCGCGACTCGCGATAATCGTGATGATTTGCATCGCTGTCACCAGATTGATGATGCGATAGGTCGTGCCGAATCGCGGATGCGGTTTTTGAAATGCTTTGTGGAGGACCCTGTCTTCGGCTACCCGGTTCATGACGCCATTCGCGCCGATGATGGATGTGTTGACCGCGCCTGAAAGGATGAGGACTCCGACCACGACCACAAAGAAATGAAAAGCGAGCCGCAGCAGTTCCGGGCCGGCCAGATGCATGGCTAGTCCGCCGAGGAGGTTGTCAACGTAGTTCTTCCTGGCTTGATCGGGAATGATCATTGCTGCCAGGAGAGTAATAACGCCGGTGGACATTGCGGCATAAATGCAGATAACCGTCCCGGTAATCTTCAGATTTTTCAGCTTTGGGGCCGCTATTTCTCGATATATCTGGGCCAGCGTTTCAAAGCCGCTCATGGAGAGCATGGAGTGGCCGAATGCGATTATGATCGCTATCATTGGAATTGTGGGCCATACCGTCCCGTGAAACCATCCGAGGCTTTCCTGGCTGAATTGCAGATTTGCAGGCGTCGGCGCCGGCGGTATTTGAGCCGGTCCCCCTGGCGATCAAGGTAACGGAACACCACACAAGAAACATGACAACCATCACGGTCATCACCTGCATGATGCGCAGCGCTTTGGTGCTGGACTCGGGGATTCCCTTGATGTTCTGCCACCAGAAATAAAGCGTTACGGCAATCGCGAATATGACTGCAAACGAATCCGGCGAAACCTGTATTCCAAATCTTGTTGATGCAGCCGCTTCATTGATTAGCCGCCCGAGATATTGACCGGCGCTGACGCTGCTGATGGGACCCGTGAGAATATAGTCGAACAGCAGAGCGGATACGGAAAGCCGCGCCACAAATGAGCCCATAGCATCCCGGACCACAACATACACGCCCCCTCGCACGAACATGCTGCTGCTTTCCATATACACGGATCGGACAGCAAAGCTGAATAGCATCACTCCCATGATGAACCACGGGGCGCTCCGCCCGATCGCTTGCTCTGCAATGCCTCCGGCGTAGTACACACTGGAACCAAGGTCGTTAAGAACGATGGCTGCAGCGCGCCACATGGATATGAACGAAAGCATTACGGTGCTGGCAACCACCACCTTAGTTGTGGCAGATCGATCGGGATTTGACAGGGCCTTCCCATTTCTATTCATGGCGTAAAAGCATACGCCGGATGAGCTAAAGAACTCATGGAGATGACATAAAGAAGATGATGGAAAGTTTATGAAGAAATTATAAAGATTCCGGAAGGCCGTTGAATCGATAGCCGACCCAGGGTTCGGTAGTGATGTATTCAGGGTGATCGGGATTCAACTCTATTTTCTTGCGCAGGTTTTTAATGAATACGCGAAGGTAATCGACCTGGTTGCCGTAATCCGGGCCCCAAACGGCCTGCAGCAATTCACGGTGGGAAACTACCTGATTCGCATGCTGGGAAAGATAGCGAAGCAATTCCAGCTCTTTAGGTGTCAGGTGTGTCGGTTTGTCTCCGTTTGAGACGGTCCGGGCTACGAAGTCGATGACGAGGCTGCCGATCTGAATTCTTGCGGGGGACGCCTGCGAGACCGGCACGCGCCGGAGGGCTGCACGTATTCGCGCCAAAAGCTCCGGCGTGCTGAATGGTTTCGTGACGAAATCATCGGCGCCCGCATCCAGTGCCGCAACTTTATCTGCTTCAGAATCGCGGACGGTGAGCATGATAATGGCTATGTTTTTGTCTGCTCGGAGAGCTTCGCAGGTCGCCAAACCACCCATTCCAGGCATGTTAATATCAAGCAATACCAGATCCGGATGATAATCGCCTATTTTTTCAAGTCCCTCTTCTCCAGTTCTGGCATCGTCTACTTCATATCCGGCGCTGATCAGCGTTGTGCGCATGAGACGCCGAATTTGAGGCTCATCGTCAATTACGAGAATTCTACCCGCGCTCAAAGGCTTCTCCTCCATAGTTTGCAGGCAAGGTTAAACGAAATGCCGTTCTGCCCGGCCGGCTTTTTACCGTCAAATCTCCATGATGGGCACGCAGAATGCCATGGGCGATGCTCAGCCCGAGGCCGGAGCCCGGTATCTGATGCAGCACAGAAGGACTTCTGAAAAACCTTTCGAAAATGTGACGCTGCTCCTTCTCGGGTATTCCCTCGCCGTGATCTGTCAATTCCACGTCGATTACGTCATTGCCCCGCCGCACCTGAATCTCCAGCGGAGTTCCTGCGGGCGAATATTTGACGGCATTGTCGATCAGTTGTTTGATCGCGAGCTTTATCAACCGACGGTCAAAAGCAATCTCCGGGATCGGTTTATCGTTGGATATCTCCAGAGAACGCCCCTCAAGCTCGGTTCTCATTGAATAAACCACCTCATGGACCATTTCAATAATATCCGAAATTTCCGGGTTGATCTCTATATGTGCGGTGTCAAGACGAGCCATGGCCACCGTGTCATCGATGAGCTGCCGCAAATGCTCTGCTTCCTCATCCGCAATATTGAGCAATTCCGTGCGATTCTCTTTTAGTTGATCGGGATCGGCCAGCAGCGCTGTGGTTGCAGCCTTTATGGATGTGAGAGGCGTCTTGAATTCGTGAGCCATGGCGTCGATGAGCGTCGTTCTTAACTGCTCGCTCTGTCGCGCGGCCTCAACCTGCCGTGCAAGATCCTGTGCTCTTGCTCTTTCCAAACCAATCGCCACAAGGTTCGCGATCCCCTGTAGAACAGAATCCGGCATCTGTGCGCCCTGGATAGCGAGACTTGCAATGGGTTCCGACCCCAGGCGGACAGCGGTTAAAACGCACCCGGATTGGTTGTTTGAATAGGCTGTGCCGTGCACCGCCATTTCGCGCAACCTGTCATCCATGCCATCGAGTTCTGATGAGCCGGCCCGGTGAAAATCTCCGGTCCGCCGATCATATAAGGATGCAGCGCTCAACTGGAAAATGTCCCCCAGCTTTCGGATAAGCTGTGTCCCAAACGGCGCTGAATTATCGATTAGGAGAATGGCGCGGCTGAATGTGTACAATCTCTCGATGTCCTGCTGCCGCTCGATTGCATCTAAAGCTCTTCGTTTCGCCTTGGTCGAAAGACGGCTGGCAATCAACGATGTGCCGAGGAAACTGAACAGAGAAACCCAATTGTGCGGATCGGCGATGTTGAACGTTCCGACCGGGGGGAAAAAAAAGTAGTTGAATGCGAGTGTTGATGCTATGGAAAGGATGGACGCTTCAATAAATCCCCAGATGCTTGCGATCACCAGCACAAGCAGCAGGTATATAAAGCCCGCCGTGGTGACATTGACGTGAAAGGTCGCGTGTGCCGTGAACGTCAGCACGGCCAGAATAAAAAGTGAGGTCAGTACCCGCAATGGTCGCGAATTCAAGGTTCTCTGCAACTCCCACGAGATATTCTATCCCCATGCTCCACTCAAGGTCGAGAGGGAAAGCGCGTCTTTGTGCAATCCGCAGCTGGATTTAACTCGCATTTGCCGCGATAGCATGGAGGAAATGAAATCCCGAGAGCGGGATGTCAATGTGATAGGGATCAGAGTCGGCGGAACCTTGTCCAATGCCTTGACGCAGATGGGGCATGGCTCTAACATGGCTTTATGGCATTTCGATATAAGCCCACTACGGGCATACCTGAAGTGGACAAAGCGATCGGCGGAGTGATTACCGGGGATAATCTGGTGTGGGAAATCGACTCCGGCGTGGCCGGAGATCATTTTATCTCCAGTTTTGTTCAATCCTGCGAGCAGGGTGGGATTCCGGTTGTTTACGTGAGCTTCAACCGTTCTCCTCAAACCATAGCGTCCAAGTACGCCAGGCTGATGTCTCCCGGACGGTTTTCGCTTATCGACTGCTTCTCCTCGGGCAAAGGCAATTCCGACGAGATGTTTCTTAAATTTTTTGATGACCCTGCGCGCAACGCGGTGCATGCGCCGGTCCATATTGCCGACCCGTCGGACCCCTCACGGTTGGAGCAGGCTCTGATAGAAGTTGGCACGCGCGGAGGTCAGTCGGCAAACTATGTTTTTGATTCGCTTACCGGAATGCTGGATCTTTGGGGCGATGAGAATCGGGTCGCGCGATTGTTCGGGCACCTGTGCCCGCGTCTCTATGACCTTTCCACCCTTGCGTATTGGCTCGTAGAAACCGACGCGCACACGGAAGTTTTCCTGGCAAAAGTGCGGCACATTACGCAGGTTGTCATCGAGGTGTCCCTGTCCAACGGGCAGCGGGCGCTTACGATACACAAAGCTGCCGGCCGCAGTGCCGCGATCGGGACGCCGCAGGCTCTGGATTTGGATGAGGGAGTCGCTGTTCAGGAACGCGAGGCGGGGAAAGAACGAGACCTCGACCGGATGACACGGCGAGGTGAGGAACTGCGGCGGACCTACCGAGTCGACAGCATCGTGGGGGGCAGCGCGGCTATCCGGCGCCTGCTGGGATTGGCGGCGACTGCCGCCCGCTCGCGTTCGTCGGTCCTTATTACAGGGGAGACGGGCACGGGCAAGGAACTCATCGCGAATGTCGTGCATTATAACAGCGACCGGGCTACGGGTCCGCTCGTTAAGGTGAACTGCGGCGCGCTTCCGGAAACCCTGCTTGAAACAGAGCTGTTCGGTCATGTGAAGGGCGCTTTTACCGGGGCCGTGCGCGATTACGAAGGCCGCTTCCGCACGGCCGAAGGCGGAACCCTCTTCCTCGATGAAGTGAGCGAAATGAGTCCGCGCCTTCAGGTGAAGCTCCTGCGCGTGCTTCAGGAGCATCAATTGGAACCGGTGGGATCGAGCAAAACCATAACGGTGGACGTCCGAATCGTGGCCGCGACCGGACGGGACCTGCGAGCGGAGATACGGGCCGGACGGTTTCGCCAGGATCTGTTCTACCGGCTGAACGTCATCCCTGTTCGTCTGCCTCCGCTCCGCGATCGCCGCGAGGATATTCCGCTCCTGGTAGATAACTTCCTCGAAAAGTACAATCGCGAGGCAAATCGCCAAGTTACGCAGGTGCCGCGTGAAGTGCTGGATGCATTGCTGGCATATTCGTGGCCGGGAAATGTCCGAGAACTGGAAAACTGCATCGAAAGAGCTGTAGTTATGAGTCCAGATAATACTGTTTCTCTTGAACTGATACCCGAGGAAATAAGGGAAGGCCGACCAGATTTTCTGACCAATCCTGATGCCGAAAAAGGTGCGGACCCTCAGTCCGAACTTCGTCAGGCGGTCGTCCGCTTCCTGGTTTCCCGCAATAATCCTTCCGGTATTCGTGATGCCCTGCTGGAATCGGTGGAGGAAACGCTTCTGCGCTACCTTTTGGATTCCAGCCAATATAGCCAGCGCGAACTGGCGGACCTGCTGGCAATGAGTCGCGTTACCCTAAGAAAAAAGCTGAGCCACTACAACCTCCTCTAACTTCCTCTAAACACCTCTAAATTCCGCCTGGTGGTATTTCGGTGACAGGCGCCATAACCTCGAAATTACTGGGATGGTTTTTTGCCCAATCTGGATTTTGGCCCTCTTTTTTTCGGAAAAAGCGACCGTCCCGTCATTTTTTCCAGGCTTCGGATGAAATCCTCACTGCCAATTGGACGTCCTGTTCTATTCGCCACGCGTATGAGATCTATCTCCTCAGTTTTATTCAATCCCTCCAGGAGGAATTCCTTCCAGCGGATTTTGTCGAAATACTTTCCCCACAGCTCCATGTTTAGCATTCCAGTGTCATCCACACCTGTAACGTGGGCGCGGGCGCTCGACCATGGCCAATCCCAAGCGTTCTTCACCAATCCGGCCCGTACTGGATTGAGCTCAATATAGCGCAGCGTCATCCAAAAATAAGTATCATCCATCGGATTTGAAAAGAACCTGTTTTGCCAGAGATGCCCAGTCTGATCCCGCTGAATCTGCTGCCATCTCGAGAAGTCGTTATGTAGCAATCCAACTCCTTTAGCCAGAGAGCTTTCCAGCGCTGGTATGGCCGCTTGATGGACATGGTTTGGCATCAGCGAGTAGCCAGCTAAATCTACTCCATATTTCCGGAAATACTTGCGCATAAGGGCCATGTAGGTTTCATAGTCCTTATTATAGAAAAACACTCTTTGGCGGTGATTGCCGCGCTGAGTAACGTGATGCGGGCGTCCAGGGATGACTACTCTTTGAAGTCTCGGCATAATCTAAGATGTTTCGCAACTTCGCTTTTTATTTCAAAAATAATTTCGAGGTTATGGTGACTGTCACCGAAAATGGTATAAAATATTTCCGGAGTGGTATATATAGTAGGCCATGGAGGGTTTGCTTTGGGGTGAAGCTAATTGATAAATGATTTCATGATTATTCCAATGTATTGAGATTAATGGGTGAAATATTTAATTTCCTGCTGCCCTGATATTGGCATGTCCTTTGCTAAGGTAAAGCTGCGCAAGTAATCAAGATGAAAGGATGGATGCCATGGCTAGTGCGGTCAAGTATTCCGGTATTTGCGAGACCTGCGATCATTACCAAGCCTGCGTACTGAAAAGAATCCCGCAGCTTGAGGTTATTCAGTGCGAAGAGTTTTGCACACACCCGGTCGTGAACAACGTTTCTGCTGTTCCTCCCGATGCCGCCCTCGCTGATCCAACTGAAATCGGCCGGGGAGAGAAATGATCAAGGGGCAAGAAGTGGAAACAACGCTAAATACTGCCGGAGTTACCGTATTCGTATGTGCCAATTGCGCGCGTCCACCCAAGGAGACGACTTCCGCCAGACGGGCTAGGCCCGTGGTCCCGGACCTGCACTTGCCCGGCACGGTCCGGCAGGTCATCGTTCCATGCACGGGGCGACTGCAGCCTGAACATGTTTTGAAGGCATTTGAAACCGGCTCCAGCGTGGTGTCGGTTATCGCATGCCAGGATGACAACTGCCACTATATCGAAGGGAGCCGTAGATGCGCGCGGCGCGTAGACTTTATCCGGTCGATCCTGAAGGAAATCGGTCTCGGCGACGAGCGTTTGCTGCTCTCCTATCTTCCGGGCTCTGCAATGGAAGATCTGGCGCTGGCAACGGGCGAAGATGCCGGCAAAAATCTTTCCGATCCACTGGAAGCCCAGGTTGCCGCCATTCGCGATCAGGTGATTCAGGCTCTTCGGACCAATCCCCCAAATCCTTTGCAGCCGCCCTTTCCGGCTATGCAGACCGAAGACCATTCCGGGAAAAACACAGCCTTTGGCGAGGACGATTGCGATGAATAAGCTGGCTCAAGCATTAAATTCGCGTCGCCTGGTTGTGACGGCAGAGTGCCTGCCCCCGTTGGGTTCGGATGCCGGGGCCATCCGGGCTCTATCCTCCGTGCTGCCGCCGGATCTGGATGCCGTAGTCGTGGCGGACAATCCCGACAGAATTCGCGGTTCAGCTTTTTCTGCAGCGATTCTTCTGAGCAAAGCGATAGGGGCGAGCGTCATCCTGACGATGGCAACCCGGGACCGCAACCGGATTGCGCTGATGAGCGACGCTCTAGGCGCAGCGGCGCTCAATATTGCCGCCATCCTTTGCGTGACCGGAAATCATCAGTCGCTCGGTGTCTGTCCACAGGCTTCCGCTGCCAACGATTTCGACTCCGTCCAATTCACTCAAGCCATGAAGAAGATTGTGCTCTATGGCTCGGGGCTGAACGGCAAAGAGCTTGAGCCCAAGCTGAATCTGCAGATCGGAGCAACCGCACACCCGTACATGCGTCCCATGGAACTGAATCTGCTTCGTCTGAGAAAAAAGATAGTTGTCGGAGCGGACTTTATGCTGACTCAGGCGGTGTTTAACCTGAGAGGTTTTTCGGAATGGCTGGATGCCGTGCGTGCGACCGGCCTGGACAAGCGTACGGCTATCATTCCAAGCGTCCTACCTTTGTGCAGCGTGGAGCAGGCCCAAAAACTGCAGCGGTATCCGACCTACGGGCCGATCGACGACAGCATTGTCGATCGCATGGCCAACGCTGCCGACCCTGCCAGCGAGGGAGTGGCGATCGCAGCGGAAATCGCCGGCAGTTTGAAGGATATGCCCGGGGTGCGGGGTATTCATGTGCTTTGCGGCGGCTGCGAGTCGCTGGCCGGCGAGGTCATCAAGCGCGCTAAACTTTGTTAAGAACAAAAACAGATTTCATCAATCCGCTTTGTGAAATCTGCGAAATCAGCGGCAAAAAGTTAATCTGAAGAGACCTAAAATGCCAGACCGTTATCATATTCACACTACGACAACTCCGGGACAGTTTCACCGAATCGGGAAGTTCGGCGGCATCGACTGGCGCGAGGATTGCTCGCGCTGCACCAATTGCGTCAAGCCCCGCTGCTGCTACGACGTGTATCAACACGAGTCCACTCATAATCGCAGTCCGCAGGCATCCATGCAGACGCTGTATGAATGCAAGGCCTGCTTCTCCTGCGTCCAGGGCTGCACGAAAGGATTGCTGAGCCTGTCGGCCAATCCGGAGTTCCTGGATATGGGAGACGATTACTGGAAACCGGACATTATCTTCAGCACATGGAACCAGGCGGATTCGGGCAAAATCCCCGTGTCCGGCGCGGGCTATCGCGGCATGTTCCACGGCCCCGGCTTCGATTCCATCTGGACGGATATGTCGGAAATTGTCCGCCCGACGCGCGACGGAATCCACGGGCGCGAGTACATCTCCACTTCCGTGGATGTAGGCCTCAAGCCGATGCGCCTGAGTTTCACGGCCGATGGCAAGATGCGCACGGAGCCCTCCAACCTTCTAGAACTCCCGATTCCTGCCATCCTGGATGTCCCTGCCTGGCCTGTGCGCCAGATCAGGATCGCAAGGGCTCGTGTAAGCGCGGCCAAAGAGTTGAAGACCCTGGCCATGGTATGGGCGCGCGATGCGGCAAAACTTCCGCAGGACCTGCTGCCCCATGTCGCGCCCATTTTCAGCGGCGACGATCTTCGCGGCGACGGGACGCTCTGCGAAATGATTCAGACTGTGGCGCAACTCGTCGACGGCCCGGATTTGCCGGAAATGGCGAAAACTATTCGCGCCCGGAAACCGCAGGCGATCCTTTCGGTCCGCCTGACGCTAAGCCCGTCGACGGCAGACCGCATCCTCGAACTGTCGCAGCAGGGAATGAAAGTGTTTCACCTCTGCGCGGATCAGCATGGCTGTGAACGAACCGGGCCCGGATTGCCAGGCCGGCACATTAAAGATGTCCTGCGCGAGATTCACGGGCGTCTGGTGAATGAAGGATGCCGGGATGAAATTACACTGATCATTTCCGGAGGCATCGCCCTGGCCGAGCACATGGCCAAAGCAATTATTTGCGGCGCCGACTTGGTCGCCGTGGATACCGCACTGCTGGTGGCTCTCGGCTGTCGCGTCTGCCGCAACGCCCACACGCTGAATATCGACAGCGGTGCGCAGTACGCCGAGCCTCCATCCTGCGCCTGTCCCGCTGAGATTGGCCTGCAGGACAGCGCGTATGCTGCACGGCGCATGATCAATCTTGTGGGTGCATGGCACAGCCAGCTGATTGAAGTGCTCGGTGCCATGGGCATCCGCGAAGTCCGCAGGCTGCGCGGCGAGATGGGACGAGCCATTTTCATGGAAGAGATTGAGAAAGAGGCATTCGGTGATTTGGCTCCGATGCCATTGAAACAGGAAATAGCATGACAACCATTGCCGAAGTGAATGTTCCCCTCGAGGTTCAAAAGACTCCCGGGCACAGCGATGAGCCGCAGGAAAGCATCAGCCGGGAAGTCCGCCCGGTCCCCGAGCGATATCGCAATGCCATAGGCAAATACAAGGTCACCCGTCTGGCGAGCTGCATCGCATGCGGGCGCTGCGCCGAGCTTTGCCCCCAGGGGGTGCACGTCAAGCCGGAAGGCTACACGTATATGCTCCGGCCGCAAGACCATCGTTGCATCGGGCCTGCGTGCGCTAAAACCGACCATTACTGCATCAGCCAGTGCCCCACGAAGGCGCTGGTACTGCGGCTGAACCCCAACGTGGAGTGCCTTGGCGATCCGCGCTGGACCGGCGATCTGATCCTGTCTACCTGGCATGAAGCCGAGACGGGGCATATCCCTCCGCCGCACCTGGAATACCGCCGCGGCGATTCGGGCGGAGGCTTTGACCGGATCCGGTTCAAATTCGAAGTGCCTGAGTTCGACAACACCTCACAGAGCGTGGTTGCTGAAAACAAGAGGGGACTCAGAAGTGCAGTCCCGGTGGAAATCGACACGAGCCTGGATCTCAACCGCCGCGCAGACGGACGGCCTCAGGTCCATATCGATATCCCGGTATACGGCGGCGGAATGAGCTTTGGTTCTGTAAGCATCCACACGATCCTGGCCAAGGCTCGCGCGGCCGCAGCCTGGAACAGCTTCAGCTGCACGGGCGAGGGAGGCTATCCCGACCGACTCAAGCCCTACGATGACCACATGATTACGCAGGTGGCGACGGGTCTGTTCGGGGTGCGCGAAGAAACCATCCAGCGCGTGAGAATCGTCGAGTTTAAGTATGCGCAGGGTGCGAAACCCGGCCTGGGCGGGCATCTTCTTGGCGACAAAAACACCCCCGCTGTTGCGCGCATGCGCGGCGCGGTGCCGGGGAACGCCCTGTTCAGCCCTTTCCCGTTTCACAGCGTCTACAGCGTGGAAGACCACAAGAAGCATCTCGACTGGATTAAAGAGGTAAATCCGCACTGCCTCGTCAGCGTGAAAGTTTCGACGCCGACGGATGTAGACATGGTGGCGGTAGGCAGTTATTACGCCGGCGCGCACATCGTGCACCTGGACGGAAGCTACGGAGGCACCGGCGCTGCCCCGGATATCGCCAAGAAGAACATCGCTATGCCCATCGAGTATGCCATGCCCAAGGTTCATAAGTTCCTTTGCGCCGAAGGCATTCGCGACAAAATTACGCTGATTGCATCGGGCGGGATCCGCACTGCCTACGACGCGCTGAAAACCATCGCCCTGGGTGCCGATGGCGTCGTGATCGGCACGGCGGAAATGGTCGCGCTCGGCTGCGTTCGCTGCGCCTGCTGCGAAAGCGGCAGAGGGTGCCCGAGAGGAATCGCTTCCACGGATACCGAATTGATCGAGCTTATGAGTCTGGATTGGGCGACGCAGAGACTGATCAATCTCCAGAATGCATGGCACGAACAGATGCTGGATGTATTGAGGAAGCTGGGAATGACTTCGATTCGCGACCTTCGCGGCCGCACCGACGTTCTGTGCTACATGAATAGATAGTGATTTCAAGTTCCAGGTTTCGGATTCCAGATTGAAGACCGATCCCGAATCCCCAGTCTGGAACTGGAATCTGAGAATTAGAGGAAGGATCCAAGTGAACGATATTGCTGAAAAATTGCTGGCGACGCGATCCCAAATATATTCCCGGCCGGAGCCGCTCTCCCTGTCGAAATCGGCGGAAGAAGGGGGCTGCGGCGTAACGGGCTTTGCCTGCACCGTGCCGCTGGCAGGACGGTTTATCTACGAACCCTCGGTCCAGATGCAGAACCGCGGAAACGGCAAAGGGGGCGGCATTGCCGCTGTCGGCCTGACTCCGGAGCAGATGGGCGTTTCGCGCGAGATCCTGGATGATTATTATCTCCTTCAAATCGCGCTGCTGGATCCTTCCTGCCACGCCGAACTCGAGCGCCAGTATATCCTGCCGAACTTTGATGTGGCCCTGTCCGCGCGGCAGCCCCATATTGACGACTATCGCGATATCCCCGGACTCGAAGTCCGCCCGCCCGATGTGCACCGGTATGTGGTGCGCGCAAAACCCGATGTATTGAAAGCCTTCGCCGCAGAGACCGGACTTGAAAGCCTTTCTCCCCGGGATCTCGAAGATGAATTCATCTATCGAAATTCCTACCGGCTGAATGACGCCTACTACGCCTCGCTCGGCGACAAGCGCGCCTTCGTCCTTTCGCACGGAAGAGATCTCCTGGTCTTTAAACTGGTCGGCTATGCCGAACAGAATGTCGAGTATTACCAGCTCCAGGATTTTAAGGCCCATGCCTGGATCGCGCATCAGCGCTATCCGACCAAGGGGCGTGTGTGGCATCCCGGGGGCGCGCACCCGTTTGTGGGAGTGAACGAGGCTCTGGTACACAACGGGGATTTTGCAAACTACTATTCTGTCTGCGAATATCTGCGGCAGCGAAATATCCGCCAGCAGTTCCTGACCGACACGGAGGTCTCGGTCCAGCTGTTCGATCTGTGGGACCGTGTTTACAAGTATCCCCTGGAGTACATCATCGAAGCGCTGGCTCCCACCACGGAACTCGATTTCGACCAGTTGCCGCAGGAGAAGCAGGTCATCTACCGTCAGATACAGGCGACGCATATTCACGCATCGCCCGACGGACCATGGTTCTTCATCATTGCCCGCAGTCAGCCCGACAAAAAGAGAGTTCAGCTGCTGGGCATCACAGACACGGCGATGCTCCGGCCGCAGGTCTTTGCGCTTTCCGACAACGGCGATGTCCAGATCGGTTTGATCTGTTCCGAAAAGCAGGCGATCGACGCTACCCTGCGCAGCCTCGCCCGCGAGGATATGCGGTTCTGCCCCATAGCGGACAAGTACTGGAATGCCCGCGGCGGATCGAGTTCAGACGGCGGTGCATTTATCTTCACCGTCGATTCCGATCAGGAGGGCAAGAAGACTCTGTCATGCACGAACAAGTTCGGCCATGAAGTGACGCTGGACGGCGGTTCCGTTCGGTGCGATGCGCCGGAAGAAGCAATTGCGAAGAAGGATGCGCCGGATGCCTTGAGGGAATTGGTGAATCAGTGGCTGCAAAAAGGAAATGTGAATGCCCTGTTCACCTATGTGCTGGATCTGCCGTCCTGGTCTCCGGGGGATTTGATGCGTTTCTGCCGCCTGGTTGTCCAGGGCGCGGACAACACCAAATCCAGGGCCACCGCCATCGAGGTGCTGACAAGACTTCACGACCAGCATTTCTTCACCGGCGATAAGCGCCGCGCGACCGCAGTCTGGGTTTTTGAAAAGATGCTCGACTCTCTTTTTGACAGTGCGCCTCTCTTCGGGGAGCCGGCGACACGCTTCTGGCGGCGCATCGATTGGGCGACTCGAGATCGGATCGCCGCGCCGCGGGCGGGTGAAGAAATCCTGGTGATCGACGCCCAGGGCTTTCCCCCGGAAGGAGACGATTGCGATGCAGTCCTTTTACGCAAAGCCCACCGGGCGGGTTGGAGACGTTTCATTGTCTACCGCCTGCGCGGGCAGCGCTTCCATGGCGCCGGGCTCGGTCCCGATACCGGCGATGTTCGCATCGATCTATATGGGTCCAACGGGGATTACACCGCCAGCGGCATGGATGGCCTGAACATCAATGTTCACGGCAATGCGCAGGACCAGGTCGCTCAGATCGCCAAAAGCGGCAAACTCGTCATCTATGGCGATGTCGGTCAGACCTTCATGTATGGGGCCAAGGGCGGCGAGGTGTACGTTCGCGGCAACGCGGCGGGCCGGCCGCTGATCAACGCCGTAGGACGGCCGCGCGTCGTCATCAACGGCACCTGCCTGGATTTTCTGGCGGAATCCTTCATGGCCGGCGATCCGCTGGCGGGCGGAGGGTTCGTTGTGTTGAACGGCATGGAATTTGACGGGTGCGGCCGGATCATTCCCCAGCCGAAACCCTATCCGGGCAGCAACCTGTTTTCTCTGGCCAGCGGCGGCGCAATTTACATCCGTGATCCTCATCGCCAGGTGGTTGAGAGACAGCTGAACGGAGGAGTTTTCTCTGAGATCTCCGACAAGGACTGGAGGCTGATCCATCCGTACCTGGTCGAGAATGAGCGCCTGTTCGGCATTCGCGTACGGGACCTGCTGACTGTGGATGGACAAATCAAAGCGCCGCACGATGTGTATCGCAAAGTCAGTGCCGTAAAGCTATCTGTGTTGGCGTCTTCGAAGAAATAATTCGAAATTCGAGATCTGGAATCCGGAATCTGGAATCAGGAATTGGTTGTGACAATGATAGAGAACGACACTATAGGGGCAGTGCTGGTTTGCGGAGGAGGGATTGCGGGAGTTCAGGCTTCCCTCGACCTTGCAGGGAGCGGTTTCAAGGTCTACCTGCTGGACGCCGCCGCGGCGATTGGCGGACGCATGGCGCAGCTCGATAAAACTTTTCCAACCGGCGACTGCGCGATGTGCATTCTCTCGCCCAATTGGTGGAGTGCGCCCGGAACAGGAACATAGAAATTATCACGCTGGCGGATATTCAGGATGTCTCCGGCGAGCCGGGGAATTTCAAAGTGAAGATCCGCCAAAATCCGCGCTACGTGGATATTAAAAAATGCGAGGTCTGCGGCGATTGCGCCGTCGTCTGCCCCGTGAATCTTGCAAGCGAATTTGACCGCGGCTTAAGTTCGCGCAAGGCGATTTATCAACTGTATCCTCAAGCGATTCCCAGCGCATACAGTATTTCCAAAGCCTCCGGGACTGCTCCGTGCAAAGCCGCTTGTCCGGCGGGCTTG
>CAVRAD010000020.1:0-184710 GCA_963718845.1 uncultured Acidobacteriota bacterium | reverse complement strand
TGCTGGCCCTGGCCGAACGCTACCCGAACGTCTACGCAGCGATGGGAGTGCACCCGAACGACTGCGCCGACTTCGATGACGACACCGCGGCGCAGTTGCGTGACCTGGCCCGCCATCCCAAGGTGGTTGCCATCGGCGAGATCGGGCTGGACTACTACTGGAACAAGGTCGCGGCGGACCAGCAGCGGCGGGTGCTGGCGGCCCAGTTGGCGCATCGCCGCGGAGATGGACCTGCCCGGCCAACCTGGATACCCGCAGCGCCAACGGCGACGAAGCGCGGCGCTGCAATACTGACCTGCTGACGGAATTGCGGCGGTGGGCATCGGAGCGGAATACGTTACGAGTCGGGCAGTGTATTCTGGGAGGTATCTATCCCTTACTCCTTATCTTGTTTCCTGCTCCCCCGGCCCCCTGCTCGGCGTCTGGCACGCTTTTTCCGGCGATCTGGCCGAGGCGCAGGCGGCCTACGATCTGGGCCTGGCGCTGGGCTTGGGCGGTCCGGTGACCTTTCAGAATGCGCGGGAGCTTGCAGGCGTTGGCGCCGCAGCTCCGACTCGATCGGCTGCTCGTCGAAACCGATGCGCCGTACCTCGCGCCGCACCCGCATCGGGGGCAGCGCAACGAGCCGGCATACATCCCGTTGGTGGCCGCAGCTCTGGCTCGGCTATTCGGGACGACGGTCGATGCGATAGCGGCCCGGACTACGGTAACCGCCCGCCGGTGTTTTGCAAAAATACAACCGGGCGCGGTGCGATAGACGCAACCTGTTGGCTGGCGCGATTGCAGCCCTGCCTTACTCTGTTTACACATACGGCAACACATGACCGAAGCTTTCAACCTCCTCGATTTGGTACGCGACGATCTGGTCAGGGTCGAAAGCAAGATGCTGACCATCGGCGGCGGCGGAACCTATGCGCCGCTTGCCGAGGCGTTTCTGGCGCTCCTCGGCAGCGGCGGCAAACGGCTGCGACCGGCCCTGGCGCTGGCAGCTTTCGGCTTTTTCGCCCAGCCGGCGTCGGACAAAGCGATCGCCGTGGCGGCAGCCGTTGAGACGCTCCACAACGCGACCCTGGTGCACGACGATCTGATCGACAATGCGCTGGTGCGCCGCGGCATCACCACGCTGAACGCCGTCTGGAACAAGGGCGCAACAGTGCTGGCGGGCGACTATCTCTTTGCCCGGGCCGCGGGCTTCGCCGCGGAGACGGAGGATGTGCGGGTGGTCCAGCTCTTCGCCGAGACGCTGCGTATCATCGTCGAGGGTGAGCTGCGCCAGCTCTTCTCCAGCCGCCAGTGGCGGCAACCGAAGGACGCGTACTACCCGCGGATCTTCGCCAAGACCGCGTCCTTGTTCGCCTCGGCCACGCGCTCGGGTGCGATCCTGGGCGGCGCGACGGCCGAGCAGGAGCAGGCGCTCTACGACTACGGCCATCACTTCGGCATGGCCTTCCAGATTGTTGACGACATCCTGGATTTCGTGGGTGAAGAGGCGACGTTGGGCAAACCTGTGGGCGGCGACCTGCGGCAAGGCATCATGACGCTGCCCTTCTTCTATTACCTGCAGGCGCAGCCCGATCCCACGCCCGTCATCGCGCTGCTGGAAAAAGGCGATGCGGGAGTCGGTGAGGTGATCGCTGCAGTGCGCGCCTCGGACGCCATCGGACAAGCCCTGGCCGAGGCGCGGGCGTTCGCCGAGCAGGCCAAGGCGGCGCTGACCGGCCTGCCCGAAAGCCCGTTTCGTGTGGTTCTGCGCGATCTCACAGATTCGACTTTGGACCGGCGAGTCTGACTTGCGGCGTCACGAAAGCCTTGTGCATCCGGCGCTTCACACATCGTCGTCACCTTTTGCGTGATCACCGCCTGGCCTCCTATGGACGAAGCACCCACGCCCGATCTCTCCATCATCATCGTGAACTGGAACGTGCGCGATCTGTTGCGGGTGTGTTTGCGTTCAATTCATCAGAACGTTGGAACGTTGGAACGTTGGAACGTTGAAACGTCTGGTCGTTGACAACGCCTCCGCCGACGGCAGCGCGGCGATGGTGGCGGCTGAATTCCCTGCTGTCCGGCTGTTCGCCAATATGGAGAATGTCGGGTTTACGCGGGGCAACAACCAGGGCCTGGCGGTCGCGCGGGGACGCCAGGTGTTCTTCCTCAACCCCGATACTGAGGTGGTAGGCGACGCGCTGGCGGAGATGGTGGCGTACCTGGACGCACACCCCGAGGTTGGCGCGCTCGGACCGGAGTTGCGCTACGGTGACGGCAGTCTCCAATCCTCGCGCCGGCGTTTTCCCACCCTCACCACAGCCCTGTTTGAAAGTACGCCGCTCGCATGGCATTGGCCTGCGAATCCCTGGGCGCGGCGGTATCGGATGGAAGATCAGGGGTCAGGCGTCAGGGGTCAGGACGACAGAGGCGCAGCGGCTGCCACCGGGCAGGAGGTGGATTGGCTGGTCGGTGCAGCGTTGTTGGTGCGTCGCGAGGTTCTGGCCCAGGTCGGCGGGTTCGACGAAGGGTACTTCATGTACTCGGAGGAACTGGATCTCTGCCGGCGCATCAAAGAGGCCGGGTGGCAGATCGTCTACCTGCCGACCGCGCAGATCATCCACCACGAGGGCAAATCGAGCGGGCAGGTCGTCGCGGCCCGGCATATCCGCTTCCAGACCAGCAAGGTGCGCTACTTCCGCAAGTTTCACGGCCCGCTCCGGGCTGAGGCGCTGAGGGTTTTCATCCTGGCCTCATTTGCGGTAGAATGGTTGTCTGAAGCCGGCAAGTGGCTGCTCGGGTCGCAGCGGCCGCTCAGGCGCGAGCGTATGGGCGCGTATGGGCAGTTACTGCGCTCAGGTTTGCGTTTGAGTTGACGAAAGACGATAGACGAAGGACGAAGGACGGAAAATTCGCCCCTCACGCTGTTTCGTCATTCGTCGTTGGTCATTCGTCGAGGTTAACCATGCGCATCCTCTTCATCACCGGCGAATACCCCTCGATGCAGGGCGGCGTGGGTGATTACACCCGCCGGTTGAGCCAGGCGTTGGGCGAGCTGGGCGCGGATGTTCACGTGCTCACGCATGTGGACGCGGGCGACGATCACTTGCGCGTGCCGGTCGCGGCCTACGAGCCGACCGTCTACCCGGTGCTGGAGCGCACGGGCTGGAATCTGTGGGGCGCAACGGCGCGCTTCATCCGGGAGCTGCGGCCGGAAGTTGTGCACATCCAGTATCAGTCAGCCGCGTACGGCCTGCACCCGGCGGTGAATTATCTGCCTTGGCGGCTGCGGGCGTTGCAGCATCGTCCGGCCATCGGCGCAACCTTCCATGATCTGCGCTTCCCGTACATCTTCCCGAAGGCGGGGCCGCTGCGGTGGCGGGCCGTGCTGGCGCTGGCGCGCGGCAGCGACGCCGGTGTGATCACCAATCCGGCCGACTGGGCGCGCTTGGCCCAG
This sequence comes from uncultured Acidobacteriota bacterium, assembly GCA_963718845.1. Classification (GTDB taxonomy): domain Bacteria; phylum Acidobacteriota; class UBA6911; order UBA6911; family UBA6911; genus UBA6911. The sequence goes on along the minus strand of CAVRAD010000020.1, from coordinate 181,268 downwards.
GTGGGACTGGCGCAGAAGCTCCATCCTATCCCGATCGGCAGCAACATCGAGTGCGAGCCGCCGGCCAATTATGACCGGAAACGCCAGCGTGCCCAGTGGGGCGCCGGCCCGGACACGTGGCTGTTGGCGTACTTCGGCTTTCTCAACGTGGGCAAGGGCGGAGAGACGCTGGTGCGTACCCTGGCCGAGTTGGTGCGTGCCGGGAGGCCGGCTCGCCTGTTGATGGTGGGCGGCAAGGTCGGCGCCAGCGATCCGACCAACCAGGCCTACCTGGAGCGCGTCGAGCGGCTCTCCGTTGACCTGGGTGTCGCCGACCGGGTGCAGTGGACCGGTTTCACTTCCAGCGACCAAGTGTCGGCGAACCTGCTCGCCGCCGACTGTGCGGTTCTGCCCTACCGCGAAGGCGCGACGCTGCGCCACGGCAGCCTGATGGCCGCGCTGGCGCACGGGCTGCCCATCGTCAGCACACAGGCGAGCGCTGGGGCTGAGGTCGATCCTGGACTGTTCCCCATGCTGCAGGACGGCGAGAGTGCGCTGCTTGTGCCGCCGGAAGATCCCATCCGCATGGCGGCTGCGGTCGAGCGGGTGATGATCGACCCGGAGCTTCGCCTCCGACTGTCGCAGGGCGCGGCAGGACTTTCGAAGCGGTTCACCTGGGACACGATCGCTTGTCGGCACCTGGAAGTGTACGGTAAACTGCTTTAGCCCGTGGACGCCGGTCCGGTGACTTGAATGGGGGTGTAGCAGCGGCAGCGCCGCTATGGCACCCCCATTGTCGTAAAGACTCTCTTGACCATCGCTGACAGTACGCATGAAACACGATCGTTTTTGGATTGCAGTCATCACGCTGCTCTTTGTGATCCTGGGCGTGGTCTACAGCCTGACTACGCCCATCTTTGAGGCGTCTGACGAACTGTGGCACTATCCCGTGGTCAAGCACATTGCCGACGGCCGAGGGCTGCCGATACAGCGGCCGGGTGTAGAGGCGCTCTGGCAGCAGGAAGGCAGCCAGCCGCCCGCTTACTATGTCTTGGCCGCGTTGGTCACAGTCTGGATCGACACCGACGACCTCTCCACAGTCCGCTGGCTTAATCCGCTCGCTAACATTGGCCAGCCGCTGGCCGCGGGCAACAAGAACATGGTCGTCCACACCGAACGCGAGGCGTTTCCCTGGCGTGGGACCACCCTGGCTGTCCATCTCATTCGGTTCCTGTCCGTACTGTTGGGCGCCTTTGCGGTTTACCTGACCTACCGGTTGGCCCTGGAGGTTGCACCGCAGCGCAGCGATCTGGCGTTGGCTGCCTCCGCACTGGTGGCGTTCAACCCCATGTTTCTCTTCATCTCCGGGTCGGTGAACAACGACAACCTCATCGTGCCCCTGGCAACACTCATCCTCTGTCTGGTTGTGCGGACGCTCCGGCAAGGTTGGTTGGGTAACGGCCGCGCCCTGTTGCTGGGCCTCTTGTTGGGGCTGGCGGCCCTGACTAAATTGAGTGGGCTGGCGCTATTGCCGCTGACCGCGGCGGTCCTCGTTGTCGTTGCGGCGCGGCGGCGTGCCTGGGGCGCATTGTTCCGCTGGGGCGCACTCATCGCTGTGCCGGTGCTGGTTGTCGCCGGCTGGTGGTATCTGCGCAACTGGCAGCTTTACGGCGACCCCACCGGCCTCAACGCGATGTTGGACATCGCCGGGCGGCGTCCCGAGCCGTTCACATTCCAGCGGTTGAAGAGCGAATTCCAGGGCTTTCGGCTATCGTACTGGGGCGTGTTCGGCGGGTTCAACGTGATCGGGCCCCAGCCCCTCTATTGGTTATACGATTTTCTGGTGCTGGCTGGCATGGCGGGCTGGGCGGCATGGCTGATTCGGCGCCGGGGTCAATGGCGTTCGCCCGCGGCCGAACGGCTCCTTGTGCTGGCCGTGTGGGTCCTGCTCGTGCTCGTCGCGTTGATCCGCTGGACGGCGCAGACCTATGCTTCGCAAGGCCGGCTGGCGTTCCCTGCGATCGGCGCTGTTGCCGTCCTGGTCGCTTTCGGCTTGGCGGGCTGGCTTCCCCGGCGCTGGCAGGGGCGGGGATTGGCTGGCGTCAGCGTCGCGCTCTTCCTGCTGGTCGCAGCGATCCCGTTTGCGGTCATTCGCCCGGCCTACGCCCGGCCGCCGATTTTGAGGGAAGCCGATGTGCCTGCCGGCGTGCAGCGCAGCGATGTGACGCACGGCGGTGTGCTGCGTATGTTGGGCTACGAGCTGCCCCGAGAGAGCGTCCGTCCAGGTGGCACGGTGCCGGTGACGGTCTACTGGCAGTTGACCGAGCCAACCGATCGTAATCTCGCCGTGTTCGTTCATCTCTTGGGACGCGGCTGGGACCCGGTCGGTCAGGTTAATTCTTACCCCGGCCTGGGCGCGTATCCCCTCAGCCTGTTGCGGCCGGGTGATGTGGTGCGCGACACGTATCAGGTGCCGGTGGTTGTCACTGCCACCGCGCCGTCGCTGCTTCGGGTGGACGTTGGGCTGTTCGATTTTGCCGATCCCGTGCGCGGCGGGCTGCCGGTGAGCGATATGGCCGGGGAAGAAACGTGCGCCATGCTCGGCGCCGTGCGTCTGCTACCGTACACCGACGCCTCCGATCTGCCCCAGACGCCGCGCTTTGACCTGGGCGGTCAGGCCGCGCTGGTCGGCTACGATTTCCCGCAGGATGTCATGCAGCCCGGCGACACCCTGCCGATCACGCTGTTCTGGCAGGCGCAGGCGCGGATGCCGGAAGACTACCAGGTGTTCGTGCATCTGATGGGCCCCGATGGCCGGCCGGTCGCGCAGGGCGACAAGTCACCTCTCGACGGCGACTGGCCTACGTCGGCCTGGGAGCCGGGCCGGACGTTCCGGGACGATTATCAGATCGAGATACCGGTCGATCTCGCGCCCGGCGCCTACGAGTTGCGCGTAGGACTCTATCGGCTGGCTGATTTCACTCGGCTGCCGGTGCAAGGGCCGGAGGGCCGTGTCACTGATTCGGCGATCATCCTCGGTCAGGCGCGGGTGCAATGAAAAATCGTTGGAACTGGCTGCTCCTGCTGATCATCCTGGCTGCCTTCGCGCTGCGCGTCTACCGACTGGACCTTCAGGACATCTGGTGGGACGAGGCGCGCAACATCGACGTGGCGGGCCGCGCCCTGACGCAGATCGCTACGGCGCCGGAGCTGGACATCCACCCGCCGGTCTATTTCTATCTGCTCCACGGCTGGCTCGCTGCCGCTGGCCCCAATACTGATCAAATGCCCGGCCAGGGCGCGTTCGCCGCGCGCTTCATGTCGCTCTGGTTCGGCGTGCTGCTTGTGCCGTTGATGGCTGCGCTGGGACGTCGCGTCGGCGGGCGGTGGACGGGTCTCGGCGCGGCCCTGGGCGCGGCGTTTCTGCCCTTCCTGCTGGGCGAGGCGCAGGAGACGCGCATGTACGCGGTCACGCTGGTGTGGCTGGCGTGCGCGGGGTTCGCAGTGTTGCGGGCGGGGGACGGGGGTCGGGGGTCCGGGGGCAGGGGACAGGGGACAGGGGACAGGGGACAGGCGTCAGAGGCCGCGGGACGATGGCGGGTTCTCACCAGTCTGTATTGGCTGCTTTTCGCTTTGTTCTCCGCCCTGGCGCTGTTGACCCACTATGCTGCGGTTTTCGTCCTTGTGGTGCTGTGGGGCTGGGCTTTGGCGTGGGCGCTGCTCGGTGTAGGACAGGTTGCCAACCTGTCCTACAAACCTGCGCGGTGGCCGCGACTGCGCGCCGTGCTTCTGGCCGGCCTGTTGACCGCGGTGTTGTGTCTGCCCGGACTGCCGGTAGCACTGCGGCAGATTCCCTCGTATCGTAATCCGAACCTGGTCGTCCCGCGTGTCGGCGAATACCTGGCCGAGTTGGCGCGGGTCTACGGCCTCGGCGAGCACCTGGACGCCGTTGTTGCGCAGCCGTGGGTCTGGGGCCTGGCTGGTTGGCTGGTGATCGGGTGGGTGCTGGGGCTGGTGATGTGGAGACGCGGGGACGCGGGGACAGGGGGACGCGGCGAACGATTGCCGCACACACGCACCACGCAATACGCAATACGCAATACGCTTTTCGCCCTCGCCTGGGCCATCCTGCCTATCATCATCTACTACCTGGTCATCCGCGACCGAGCAACCTTTGCGACGCGGTATATCAGCTTCGCGCTGCCGGGCTGGCTGCTGCTGGGCGGACTGGCGCTGGCTGGCTGGGCGAAGGTGGGGCGCTGGGCCGGCGCGCTGGCTGCGGTCGCGCTGGTCGTGATCCTGACGCCAGGGCTGCGCGGCGATCTGTTCGATCCGCGCTTCTTCCGCGAGGACGTGCGCGGGCTCGTGACGTGGCTGAAGGCGAACACCGATCCGAACCGCGACCTGATCCTGGTGGATCAACGCTACCCCTTTGGCTTCTACTACGAGCGTTGGAACAATGCGCCGGACGGCTCGCCGCCCGCCGAGCCGCCAAGCCTGGCGCCCGCGCAGTATCTCTTCGTCGACATCAACACCGTCACCGAGCGGTTGACCGATCTGGCGCAAGGCCGCGGCCGTGTCGTCTGGGTGCGCTGGTTCGAATCGGACACGGATCCGCGCGGCGCGGTGCCGTTTTTGTTGGAGAAGTACGGTACGTTGGTGGGTGAGCAGGCATTTCGCGGCTTCAATGTCGCCACATATCAGATCGCTCCCAATACGCAATTCGAGCTGGCGCAGGCGCTGGGCGACGTCGCCGTGGACTTCGGCAATCAGGTGCAGTTGACCGGCGCGGCGTTCGGGGGTGGCGCCAGCAGCGTCACCGGCGACGCGACTGCGACGCGCCGGCCCGAGGCCGCGGCCGATGAAGGGATCTGGACCGTGCTGCGGTGGGCGCAACTCCCGGACGCCGCGCAGCCGCTCAAGGCGACGGTGGTTCTCGAGGATCGCGACGGCGTCGTGGTCGGCAGGGACGACCGGCCCATCCTCAACGACCGCCACCTGGCGCCGCCGGAATGGGACAAGACCGACCGGCCGCTGGGCGTCGCCTTGGTCATGCCCGATCCTGCCACCCCGCCGGGAACCTATACCCTGAAGTTGGCCGTCTATGACCCGGCCACGCTGGCGCAACTGCCCGCGTCCGGCCAGGGAGCCGCGGGCAGCTTCGTGACGTTGGGCCAGGTGCAACTGGGATCTGCGACCGTGCTGGCGGCCCCGGAACAACTGCCGATCGATGCGCACATTGAATCCACTTGGGAGGGCCTCCGGCTGTTAGGTCGAGGCGCGTTGCCGGCAGAGGTCAGCCCGGGCGACCGGCTGGCGTTCGACCTTTACTGGCAGGCCCCTTCGGCAGGCTCCAATGGCAGTGGCGCTGGACTGCTGGATCTCAAGGCCCGGTTGAAGCTGACGCCGTTAGATGGTGAGGTTCCATCCGGGGTTGACCTGTCACACAATGCGCCTCCGGTGAGCGGCTATCCTACCGATCAGTGGCGCGGTGGGCGAGGTCTTGCGCGGCCGGCAAAATTGGCAGCTTGACCCCATACTGCCCGCAGGAGATTACCGCCTGACCATGGAGATGATTACTCCGGCTGGCGCGGCATCGCCGCCCGTGGATCTGGGTCAAGTTACAGTGGCCGGCCGGCCGCACGTCTTCGCGGCGCCCGCAGAGATCGCGGTCATGTCGAATGGTCGCATCGGCGATTTTGCCAGGCTGCTAGGGTTCGACGCGATACCCATCCCGGCCGCGGCAGCCGGCGGATCTGCGACGATCACCGTGCCCTCAGCCTCAACCTTAGCCTTAACCTTGTTCTGGCAGGCTGAGGGTGCCAGCAGCGTTCCGTACGCCGTCTCTGTTCAACTCCTGGACGATAACGGCGTGCTGCGCGCCCAACATGACCAACAGCCCGGCGGCGGCGCATTCCCGACGACGAGCTGGGTGCATGGCGAGGTGCTCGCCGACGCGTATCAGCTCGAACTGCCTGCCGATTTGACGCCCGGCCGCTACAAGCTGATCGTTCGCATGTACGACCCGGCGACACTGGCAGCGCTGCCTGCCGAGAACGCCGATGGCAACCCGACAGGAGACGCTCTGACGCTGGCAACGGTTGAGGTTCGCTGAGTTTCCGACACCTGACCCTTCAACGTTCCAACGTTCGCACGTTCTAACGTTTCAACGTTGCCCTGGAGATGTGATTGGCTGAAAAATCTAAGCCCGGCCGCGGTGCGGCGCTCTGGGCGCTGTTCGCGCTGTTGGCGGCCGTCTATCTGGTCACTGGCAGTGGCCGCTTCCACATCGTGGACGAGGTCTCGCTCTTCTCGGTCACCGAGAGCGTGGCCAAGCGCGGCGCGTTCGACACCAACGCCATTGCCTGGACACAGTGGGTGAACTCGCCGGGAGAGGTGCTGGGCGCCTTCGGACCACAGGGCGACGACTTCTCAAAGAAAGGTCCGGCGCCGGCGATCCTGGCCGTGCCGTTCTATCTCATCGGCTGGCTCAGCAGCCGGCTGCCGATTGCGGCTCTACACCTCAGCATGTTGCAGACGGCGTTTTGGCTGAACGCCGTGGTGACGGCGCTCACCGGTGTGCTGTTGGCGCGGGCGGTGCTGGCGCTCGGTCACTCCCTGCGCGCGGCTGTGCTGGCCGGCGCGATCTTCGGGTTGGGCACCATCGCCTGGCCCTATGCCACGCATTTCTTCGGCGAGCCGGTGTCGGCGCTGGCGATTTTCGGCCTGTTCTACGCGCTGCTGCGGTTGCGGCAGACCGGCGCGCCCCGTTATGCGCTTCCTGGGCGGGCTGGCGGCCGGCATCATGATCACCACCTCGGCCGCGCATGCCGTGCTGCTGGCGCCGTTTGGCGTATATCTGCTTTATGCGATTCACGGGTGGGCAAGACGCAGGGCGGCGGGGGAGAAGGCTGGTTCCGCGCGCGATCCGCTATCTGTGGTCTGCTGTTGGACGACTGCTCGCCTTTGCAGTGCCGTTGGCGGCCCTGGCGGGGTTGCTGGTGCTCTACAACCTCGTCCGCTTCGGCACCCCTCTCAGCACAGGCTATCACTTTGAGTCGGGCGAGGGCTTCAACGCCAACTGGCTGCTGGGGTTGTGGGGGCTGCTCTTCAGCCCGTATCGCGGCCTCTTCTGGTACACGCCACTGGCGATCCTCAGCGTGCTGGCGTGGCCCGGCTTTATCCGCCGCCACCGCGCCGAGGGCTGGCTGACGGCGATCATAACGATGATCATGGTGGCGATGTTCGCCAAGTGGTGGATGTGGTGGGGCGGGTTCGCCTGGGGACCGCGCTTCCTCGTGCCGCTGGCGCCGTTCCTGGTGCTCGTGCTCGCGCCGTGGCTGGAGTTCAGCCCGGCACGCGGGGCGTGGCCGGTCGTGCGTCGTGTGCTGTTGATCCTCATCCTGGCATTATCCTTTATTGTGCAACTCCTGGCCGTAACGGCGAACTACGTCAACTACGAGATCGCCCTCCGCGGCCTGTATCCCACCGACTGGGCTGACCCGTTGAAGTATGGGCCGCCGGCGATGTTCAACCCCGCTCACAGCCCGGTGCTCGGGCAGGCCCACTTGCTGCTGGAGAACCTCGACGCTAACCTCGACCTGGGCTGGGTCTGGGCGGGCCATGTCGCGTGGCAGGTGCCAGCGCTGGCCGGCGGCATCGCCCTGCTGGCCGGAATTACGTGGCTGATGGCGGGCCGGCGCGGTGGCGCTCGGCGAGTGGCGCCGGTCGCCGCCGCGCTGGCGGTCGCCGGGCTCTTGGCGCTCGGCGTCCTCTCAGCCAGGACATACGCGGCGCGGCCCGAGTACGGCACGGCGGGCCAGGGTTATGCCGCCGCGCTGGCCGAGATCGAGGCTGCCGAAGGGCAACGTTCCAGGCGGCTCGGGGACGGCATCGTGACCATCGCGCCCTACCATTACCAGGTGCCGATGGCGCGTTATCGTGGCCGGCTGCCGATCTACGGCTACGCGACCGAGTCGCTGCCGCTGCATCCCGAGACCGAGTCGGTGCTTTGGCGTGCGTTGACGGAGCACGGACGGCTCTGGCTGGTGACCGTGGGTCTGCCCCCGGCCGATCCGACCAACGGCGTCGAGGCGTGGCTGGCGCGCGAGGCGTTCAAGGCGGATGATCGCTGGCTGGACGATGCACGGCTGGCGCTGTTCGTGACCGCCCCGCGGTTGGAGCCGCTGGACGTGCGCGCCCGCTTGGGCGATCACGTCCGCCTGACAGGCGTCCGGCTGAGCAGCAATTCGGTTCATCCCGGCGGTACCGTCGCGGCTGAGTTGAACTGGGTTGCCGATGGCACGCCCGGCGATCTGCGCGGCTTTGTACAGCTCGTCGCGCCCGATGGTCAGCCTCGTCGCGCAGCAGGACGGCATCCCGGGCGGCGGGTACGCGCCATCGACCGGCTGGACCCCCGGCGAGCCCGTGGCCGATCGCCGCGGCCTTGCGCTGCCCGCCGATACGACGCCCGGCGCCTACACGTTGATTGCCGGGCTGTACGACGCCGCCACCGGTCAGCGACTGCCGGTCATCGGCACCGATGGCATCGCGGCGGGCGATTTCGTGCGGCTGGGGACGATACAGGTGAGCGTTCAGCCCTAAATCGGGCATGGGGCCACTGGGCTGCGTCGTCGAGCGCCGTGGTATAATCGCGCTGCGCTCGGCGGTACTGCGCATCGACGTGTTCGCTGCTGCGGCACTGCGGTTTGTAGGGGGCAGTCAAATACCCGCACTTCGAGGCTTCGAGCGCGCGAGTTGGATATGATTACCTCGACACTGGCACAAATCGAATCGCTCTTCTTCAGCCCCGACCCGCGCGTGGCGCTGACGAGCCGCGCCGGCGCTGCTGCTGACCGGCGCGGCGGTCGCGGCGCTGCTGGTGGCCGTCGCCGGGCCGATCTACGGTGTGGTAGCCCTGGTCGCCCTGATCGGCGGGCTGCTGATGCTGCGCGACCTGCGGTGGGGGCTGGTGGCGCTCTTCCTCGTGATCGGGTTGCTGCCGTTCGCGGCGCTGCCGTTTAAGGTTGGCTTCACGCCGACTTTCCTCGATCTTGCCCTCATGGCGCTCTTCTTCGTGTGGATCATGCGCATCGCCACGCGGCGGCAGCGCGAGTTGGTCGGCAGCCCCATCGGCGCATTGGTGCTGGGGTTCGTGTTGATGGCGGTATTCGCCTTCGCCAACGGCCTGCGCTATAGCCGGCCGTCGATGACGACGGTCCGCAACTTCGCCGAGCTGGCGCTGGCCGTCACCTTATTCTTTCTGCTGGTGAACAGCCTGCGCACTGAGGAGGATATTAGCCTGGTGGCACGGCTGATCATGGTGGCCGGTGCGGTGGCCGCGGGCATCGCGGTGATCTTCTACGTCATCCCGCAGTCGTGGACGGTGCGCGTGCTCGATGGCCTGGCGCGCTTCAACTATCCCGGCGGTTACGGCGCGCTGCGCTTCATCGAGGATAGTCCTGACAACGCCATGCGCGCCATCGGCACCATGGTCGATCCCAATGTTCTCGGCGGATTTCTGGCCCTGGTGGCGCTGCTGACTGCACCGCAACTGGTGAGCGTACACCCGCTTTTCCGCCGAGGCTGGGTGGCGCTTTTTCTTGGCCTGGATGTGCTGGCGCTCTATCTGACCTACAGCCGCAGCTCGCTGCTGGGGCTGCTGGTGGGCATCGTCGTGATCGGCCTGCTGCGCTACCGCCGGTGGCTGCTGTACGGCGCGCTCGGCGTCGTGTTGCTCCTGTTTTTGCCGCCCGCTCAGACCTATGTTGCGCATCTGGTCGAAGGTCTCATGCTGCAGGATCGGGCGACGCTGATGCGCTTGGGCGAATATAAGGATGCGTTGGCGCTCATTGGCCGCTACCCCTGGTTCGGTGTCGGCTTTGGCGGCTCGCCTGACGCCGACCTATACGTGGGTGTGTCGAGCCTCTACCTGCTGATGGCCGAGATTATGGGCGTGATTGGCGTGGCGGCTTTTCTCGGCGTGATGATCGGCTTCTTCGTCAACATGTGGCGCGCGTGGGAGGCTTCACCCCGGTCCGCGGCTGGAGGCAGTGCTGATGGGTGTGGGAGCGGCCGTGGCCGGCGTGCTGGTCAGCGGCATCCTCGACCATTACCTGTTCAATCTCGTGTATCCCCACATGTCCGTCATCTTCTGGACGTTTATCGGCCTGGGCATGGCTGCGGCGCTGCTGGCGAATCGAGCAAACGGCAAATAGCACATAGCAGATTGCAAACTGCAAATGGCAAATTGCGAACCGCCGGATGGCAGATGCGACATCGCCAATCCACGTTCAGTGCGCTGCGGAACCCTGGGACTGCGGGGGACGGTGTGCGCAATAACCAGTACGCATCACGTTTCACGCATCACGTTTCACGAATCACGCACCCCATCGCCAGTCCCACCCGAATTGAAGTTGTCGCTATCGAGCCCTTGTGGTATAGTCTGCAGCATCCTTAACGTCCAACCTAATGGCGGCGCAAACCGCACACAACAGGAGGTTCTTCATCATGGACTTTTCGACGGTCGACCTGAAGCGTTGCACGCTGGTCCGTCTTGGCGGACGGATTGATGGCAGCGTGGCCCCCGAGCTTGGCAGCAACCTCCGCAACCTGACAGACTCGGACCATCACAAGCTGGTCCTCAACATGAAAGATGTCAGCTACACTTCCAGCGCCGCGTTGCGCGAACTCATCAACACCTGGAAGACTTGCCGGCGCTGGAACCGTGGCGATTTGCGTCTGGCTGAAGTCAACCCCAATATCAGAAAGGTCCTGGATCTGACCGGCCTCAGCACCCAGTTCATGCTGTTCGACACCGAGGCAGAAGCCGTCGGCAGCTTCTAAATCGGTTGCGACACTGGTTGCTGGAATCTGGATACTGAATGTTGGACTCCCTCTCCGCAGACGTGGATGCTGAATGGCAGGCAACCGGCATCAGCCCAGTTTCAGGCTTCCAGATTCCAGCGATCAAGCCACGGGATTTCAGATCGTCATGCCTTCTTTTCAACGTGAGCTAACCGTTCCGGGCCGCATTGCCGACCTGCCAGTTGTTCTGGACTTCGTTGAGACTGCGTGCGCAGGAGCGGGTGTCCGCGCTGAGCTATGGTTTGACCTACAATTAGCGGTCGAGGAGGCGTGCGCTAACGTGATCGAGCACGCCTACGGTGGTAAGGGCGGCGATCTGGCGCTCACCTTCACAGCACGCGACCGCGATGTTGTACTCACGGTGATGGATCATGGACGGCCGTTTGCACCCGAGCAGGTGGTCGCGACCGACATGAGCTTGCCGCTGACACAGCGCCGCATCGGTGGGTTGGGACTCCATCTGATGTATGAACTGATGGATGAGGTGCATTTCGACTTTGCCGGGGGCATAAACACCCTCGTGATGGTCAAGCGCGATGCCGTGGCGGGCCAACCGGATGGTGCAGTTGATTTGACGTCAGAGGGGGGATAGTCGTTCAGCGGCTGCGTGGATCGCCGCAACCGCACTACAACAAAACGCACGCCCATCGAAATGGACGTGCGTTTTCGCGTGCGGAGTCGACCGTGACGGCTATCAGCCGACAGCCGCCGCCTCTATGGCCTGCTGGCGTTCGGCCACGACCTGCGTGGCGTACGCGATCCAGGCGCCATAGTCGGGCGCACTCATCTCCGGCGTGTGGCAGATTTCGGCCAGTTGCTCCGGAGTTGTGCCGGCAAGTTGCTCGAAAGTGCAGATGCCGGCTTCGTACAGCCGTTCCTCGTACACTTTGCCGATGCCCTCCATCGGTTCGAAATCATCAACCTGCTGGCCGGACCAGATATGGCCGACCGTGTCGGTCTCACGCGCAAGGCTCAACGCGCCGGCCCGGATGCCCTCCAGATTCGCCCGTTCGAGCTGCGACGGGCTTAGCTGCAGAATGTCGCGGAACTCGTCGTCGGAGAGGCTGGCCAACTCCCAGTAGGTGCCGACTCCGGCGTTGTACAGCCGGCGCCGGAGCTTCTGGCCGATGCCTTTGACCCGGGTGAGGGGTTGCACCCGATCCGTCATCTGCGGCTGCACGCCGGCGACGATAGCCGCGGTGGCGGCGCCGCGCTTTGACTCGCCCAGGCCTTCCAGCGAGGCAGCCAGGGCCGTCGCTTCCTGGAATGGGGCTGCCTCAGCGACCTCGGTTTGCATCGCATCGAACTTAGCCTGCAGGGCCTCAAGCTGACCGCGTAATTCCGCCAGCTCCGTATCCTTCTCTTGCAGGGTAGCTTCCAGGCTGGCCTTCTGCGCGGCGATGCCGTTCAATTGGTCTTCCAGCGACACGTTTTCGTCGTGGGCTGCGGACAGCGCCTGCTCTTTCTCTTGGAGGCTGGCCTCAGCCGCGGCGAGACGGGCGGCTGTTTCCTCCAGTTTCGCATCCGTTTCTTTGCTGCGTGCCACGACCGCACTCAGGGTGGCCGCGAGCGCTGCTGCCTTGGCTGCCCGCTGTTCTTCGGGCTTTTCGGGCGCCACTGGCTCGGCGGGTTGAGCTTCCTCTGGGGCTGCTTCCTCTGCGGCTGCTTCGGGTGCAGCTGCTTCGGCTGCGGCTGCTTCAGGGGCGGCTGCTTCAGGGAGGGCCGTTTCGAGGTCGCTCTGCCAGGCGCCGATTTGTGCCTGCAGTTCGTCGATCTCAGTCTCGCGGGCCCGCAGCTTGCTTTCGCTCTCGTTCTTGCCCAGGATGGTGCCATCGAGTTGGGCCTGCATGAACGCGATGCTGCCGGTCAGCCGTTCGATGCGCGCGTCCTTCTCCTGCAGGGTCTCTTCCAGGCCGGCTTTTTCAGAGGCGAGCGCACTTGCCTGTTCGTTGAGCGACGCAAGTTGGGCTGCAGCCTCCTGAAGCTTAGCGTTCGCTTCCGTGTTGTGAGAGATCACACCGGCGACCACCGCAGTCAGCGCGCCGACCTTCGCCGCGCGCCTGGCTGATGGAGTTTCCGGCAGGGCAGCCAGTGGTGCAACTGCTTCGACCGGGGCGGCCTCTGCTTCAGCCGGAACGACCTCTGCCTCGACCGGGGCGGCCTCTGCTTCGACCGGGGCGGCTTCTGCTTCGACCGGGGCGGCTTCTGCTTCGACCGGAGCGGCCTCTGCTTCGAGCCGGAGCGGCCGGCGCCACGAGAGCCGCCTGCAGATCGGTCTGCCAGGTCGTCAGTTGTTCTTCCAGGCTGTCGAGCTCAGCCTCACCTGCCTGGAGCTGCTCGGTCAGCGCGACGAGTTGGGCGCTGGTGTCCTGCAGTTTGGCGTCAGTATCTTGTAGCTTGGCGTCGGTATCTTTGTTGCGTGCGATGAGCGCAGCCACGGATGCGGCGACGGTGCTGACCTTGGCAACCTGCCCCGCCGCGGGCGCCTCCGGAGCGACGTCTTCGATGACGACACTCGGGGCGCCGGCGCGCACCGCTTCACTTTCTGCCGCTGGGGCTTCAGGCTCCGCCGGCAGAGCCGCCTGGAGTTCATCCCCCAAGGCTGCAAGCTGGTCCTCCAGGTCCGAAAGTTGCGCCTGGCTCGCCCGCAGTTGTTCGTCGCTCGCCGCCTGCGCGGCCGCCGTGCTCTCGAGCCGGGCTGTCATCTCCGTCTGGCTTGCGGTCAGATCATCGAGTTCAGCCGTGCGGCGCTCAAGTTCGCCTTGAACTTCTGCAAGCTGTGTTTCCAGGGCGGCCTTGCTGGCCGCAACGGCCTGGAGCTCCGCTTGAAGATGATCGAGCCGGCCCTGGATTTCGATCAAATGGGCGTTGCGCTCATTGACCTGCTCTTTGAAATTGGAGGCTTCCGCTGAGGCCAGGTTCAACTCAGTTTGCACCGCTTCCAGCCGGCGGTTGAACTCGTCCTGGCGGGCAAGCAGCGTGTCGTACTCCTGGTTGCGTTTTTCCAAGGCGGTTGCCAGTTGTGCGCTTGCCGCCGTCAGCATGCTCAGGCTGGACCGCATGCCCTTCATGTTGAGGTTCGCGCGATCGAGTTCGCGTTCTCCCTCAGTGCGGGTATCCTCGATGCGTTCAGTCGAAGAGAAGTCGTCCATAAGGTTCCTCCTTTCGAGTCCCGAATCAGCCGGAGGCCCGCTTGGACCGGAGTCTCACTCAACTGAGCGTACAAGCCTTCGATGGTGGCGTTGGCCTTGGTCAATTGCTCGTCCTTGGCACGCAGCGGCTGCGTTTGAATCCAATCCAGCAGCGTCTCGATGTCACGAACCGAATCCATGCGCTTCATTCCGTTGTCCAACTTGACGAAGGTCTTACCATATCCCGTGGAACCCCGCACGTTAGGGAAAATAATCGCCACACCAAGTTCATTTAAATAATAATTAGTGCGCCCGAGGAATCCTGGGGTGAATTGGCTTTCCGGGCCGCCGTGAATATTGATGATGACAGGGCGTTTCCCTGTGAAGCGCGCAGGTGGCTCATAAATAAATCCGGAGATCTCCCTGCCGTCGAAACTCTTCCAGCGCATGAGTCGGGCTTCAGAAAACTGCTCCGTATTGATGCCGCCGGTTTCGCTGAAGGTCCAGCGTTCGACCTTGCCGATCCGGACGTCCACGGAATAAACGTCATCGGAAGCGCGGGCAGATGACAAGTGAAACGCGAGGTCGCGGTTGTTCCTGTGCCACTTCAGGCCGTGGATGGACCCAGCCGGCATTTTGATCGCCTGCTTCTCTTTGCGCGCGGCGGTATCCAGTAGATGCAGCACGCCGATGCCGTCTTCGTTGGCAATAAGGGCGATGGTTTGGCCATCGTCCGAAAGATCGAACTCGTCTACATCCCAATGGATGTGGCTCGTCAAGTAGTTGTGGATTCCGGTAGCCAGATCGATATATGCCAGTCGCTGGAATTCGGAGTCCTTGTCGGTAGTTACATAGAGACCTTTGCCGTCCTTGCTGAATTCCGCGCTTCCGTAGGCGACTTTTTCCGCGCCATCCGCCGGCGTAAGCCTCTTCTTCTGACCGGTCGCTATGTCTACCAGCCAGAGATGGCTTTCATTGACCGAGATGGATTCGCCGACAACGAGTTGCTTGTCGTCCGGCGACCAGCATTGGGCGCTCCAGCCGCCGCCTTTCACTTCAAGCAGCAGGCGGTGCTCCTTCGGATTGGTTGCGTTCATAATCCAGATGTCACGGTCGCTGCCGTTGCGGCGCGTGGAACTGTATGCAGTGAGGCTCCCGCTATTCGACCACACGCCGAGGTCGTTCTGGGAGCGCCCGCCGTCCGTGAGCAATGTGATAGCGCCCGTCGACACATCATACCGGTAGATCTGAAACCACTCGCCGCCACCCACATCCTTGCTGAACAGGAAATAGTCTCCGGCGGCCGGCGAATATCGGGCACCGACAACACGATCGGGGAAAAATGTGAGTTGGTAGCGTGTGCCTCCAGGGATGATAACCCGATGAATCTGGCTTGTTTCAGCAAAGCGAGTGCTGATCAACATCTCACGTTTCACCGGATGCCAGTCCTGGAAACCGGCGGCGCGGAAATCGGCGTATCGGGCTACGGTCTCTGCCAGTGCGGCAGGGATGGCCGGGATGCCCTCGACGACAAGGTGATTACCCGGCTGGACTACATCGCCCTGAGCCACTGCCAACGAGCCTGCCAGCAGACAAAAAGAAAGCGCACGGATTAAATATCTCATGGGTTATACCTCCCACAGGTAAGATAGGGTACGCGTAATACCAGGAATCCTTCCGGGCAATAAATAATATTGTACGAGGGAGACCACGGATAAGTACAGGACAAGCGTGGCGGATTATTCCATATTTCGGCAATTATGAATCCGCGTCAGATTTCAGCACCTTCGCATGGCTGCCGTGGCTGCCGTGGCTGCTGGAGTCGCGCCGGTGCTGGTCGCTTTCCAGTTCCACATGGAAGTCATGCAGCACTTCCTGCTCTCTGTCCGGATTCTTCAAATCCTCATCGAGACGCATCAGGGCAACGCCCACAATATCGCGGTGGTGAAGATCGGATCCGAACTTATCCCTCGTGAGCTTCAGCCATAGATCGTGCAGCCTGCCGATATCCACAGGCCACAGCCGAGGCGGGTGCGGACCGATATCAAAGAAGTACGATTTCATCTGGCGATCGATCAGCTCCAGTGTCATGCCCCGGGTGTGCGGACCGGCGGATTCCCATGCTTCGCCCAGGCGGCGCGCCTGTTCTTCCATTGACATCCGGTTGGATACGCCGGCCACGATTTTCGATGACTTGAGCTGCAAGGCGGAGCGAACGATGATGTCGGTGATATTGTTCCCGGGAACCACCAGCATGTTGATCCGCTTGCCTTCCTCTCTCCGCCATCGAGACCACCAGAGAAAAGAGCTTCTTCTCAAAAGTCATAAAGATCTGGTCGCTGGTGAGGGATCCCTCCTCCTGATGAACTCCACGCATGCGTCGTCCCGACAGCACTACAATGTCCTGGTGGCGTGTGTTGGCCTTTTTGAGAACTTTTTCCAGAGGATACAACGATTCATAATTGCGCACGGCAACCACGATATTGCCGGGCCGAACGTCAACAGCTTCCCGGTTAATGGCAGGCTTTGTCCTCCAGAAGAAACTTTTCCAGATCTTTGGATTCGCTGGCCTTCCTGGCAGCCGTTATGCGCTCGGAGAAAAGCAGGACCGCAAACAGACCCGCGGTAAAAAACACGCCCGATACCGTGGCTACTTTTTTGGTCAGCAGGTTGGCGATTGCCGTGGCGAAAAGCGTCAGAGTGACCAGAGCAAGCCCCAGCGGTATTTCGACGCCGCGGAAATGGAAATTGAGAGGGACTTTCCACTCGCGCGCCTGAGGCCGTTTGAAGCGCAGGATGAGCGTCGCCAGTGCATTCATGGCGAAGCTCCAGATCACGCCGAAAGCATAGGCTTCGCCGAGCAGAAAGACATCGCCCCGGCTGGCGATAACGATCAGGATCTGCAGCCCCACAATCATATTCAGAAGCCGGTAGGTAGTGCCGTATTCGCGATGCGGCTTTCGAAACCAGTCCACCAGCACGCCGTCTTCACTCAGACGATTGAGCACGCCATTCGATCCTATGATGGCGGTATTGCATGCGCCTGCCAGCATTATTACGCCCACGATGACGACGAAAATATGGAAACAAATCCGCATCGGGAAAGGGCCGGACAGGTGCATGGCGATACCGCCGATAAGGTTGTCGTAGTAATGCGGCCGCTCGGTGTCCGGGATCAATCCCACCCCCAGAAACGACACGAGCGATGTAAGAACAACACTGAAGATAAAAATGGCCACTGCGGCCCGTTTTAGGTTTATGAACTTCGGGTGGGCAATCTCGCGATAAACCTGGGCGAGCGTCTCCTCGCCGCTCAAAGCCAAAATGGAATGGCCGAATCCGATGAAAATCGCAACGATGGGGATCGTCGGCAAAGCGGTTCCCTTTAGCCAGCCCAGGGCATCTTCGCTGAATTTCATAGTTTTGAGATCCGGAGCCGGAGCGAGTTGTCCTCCCTTAAGGAATACCGTAATTCCACCCCATACCAGCAACGCGACGACCATAACGCAGGCTACTTTCATGATAGACAGCGCTTTCGAACTGGATTCCTCGATACCGACGAGGTTCAGACGCCAGAAATAGAGGATTACCAGGATGGCGACTACAGAGGCCCCCACATCACGCGGCAGAGTGATCGGAATGCGGGCAAACACAGCCAGCTCGTTCAACAGCCCGATCAGGTAATGTCCTGCGGAAACTCCGCTGATGGGCGCTGTAAGAAGAAAGTCGAAGATAAGGGCGGAAACGGTAATTTTCGCAGCGGTTGGCCCCATGGCTTCCTTGACGACGCGATAGGCACCGCCGCGAACAAACAGGATGGAGCTCTCGATATAAACGCTTCTGACCGCGATGGAAAAAAGCATGACACCCAGAATGAACCACGGGGCCGATTTCCCGATCGCTTGCTCCGATATGCCCCCGACATAGTAGGCGGAAGAAGCCAGGTCGTTTAAAACTATGGCGGCAGCGCGCCAGAAGCTGATAAACGAGAGCATGGCCGTTGTCGCCACAATAACCCGTGAATTTGTTCGAACTTCAGGTTGATCCATAGAATTGTATTGCCTGATCCTTTCCGTCTATATGAAAGCAGAAAGATTCTAACACTTTTGGGGAAGGCATGCGTTGATTCCGACAAGAATAATATGGCACATTGCAGTACCCCCGTCGGCATGGCTAAGGGCAGTGGCGCGGATTAAGCCTTATTCTTTTCCAGTAGGTAAAATGCGCGCAGATGTCCATCCTGCTCGATCACCCAGAAATCTGAAGCTGCATACTCTTTCTTGAAATAGTGCCGGAAAACCTGGCGCATTTTACCCTGCCATTCCAGAGCAATGCCCAAATCGCGGCTTTTGATTTCCTGGAGGTTATAGGGCACTTCGAACAGAAACTGGTTTGAGGTGCAGTTGAGTTTGACGGGCGAGCAATTCATCATGCCCGGCGCGATTTCCGCCAGCTGGTTTATGATGGGTCTCTGCTTTATTTCTTTGCGATAATCGCGCCGCGGCGGACCTGCTTCCAGGCGTTGGACCACATCACCGCTCTCGAGATTCCACTGCGCAAAAAGCCTGTCGGTGGGGAGTCCTCTATCCAGAAGGCTTGTCGTTTCTCCGCAGAAATCTTCTTCATACACGCTTGCCCGGGCGCCCAATTTCCCCAGAGTGAAGTAGGCGTTCAAAGGCTGCATCGGATCGAAAGATGAATAGATCGCGGAAATTTTCCGCTTCAGCGATTCTTTACGCTGGGCCATTTTCAGCTTGAAGGCCACATCGAAATTTCTATAGGCCGTCCGGACCGCCAGCATATGCGAATGCTGGATCGGCTTTCCGCCTGCCATACCCAGGATGCTGAATGCAAATCCGACCAGATCCCCAAGGCTGTTGTAGGCGCCAAGAATAATCCCCCCCGTATGGGTCGCAGCCATCAGCATGGGCGTAGGGACAACGTCTATATCCTGAGTATGCCAAACCTCGCGCTGAATATCCTCGCAGCTCTTGAAATCCGCCAGATTGCGAAATGGCGCGATCGTAACTTTGATTTCATCTTTTCTTTTTTTTCTTCGAACTGCCGGAGCCATTATTGCCTTCCTCCCTGATCGCTAATCATAAATCAAAGCCTTCTGGCGACGGGCAAGAAATTTTCGTAAATTTGAATTATCCGAGCGAAGCACTTTCGCAGGCGGCTGCTTGGCTTGCAGCATTTCCATCGCCGCCGCGTTTCCCAGGAAATTAATGATTGTATCCATTTTGAACTCATTCGGATACAACTTATTCAGGACGGACGCCAGAGTCAGGCCGAGCAGCACGGAGTTCAGCCTGTCCGCATCGGTTACCAGCAGGCTCGCGCCGCCGCACCGCACGCCCTTGTGCTTGGCTGCATCGGGCGTGAAATACACAGGAATATACTGAACGCCCGATATTCGGGCCTCCTGGAGCGCCGAGACAAAACGCTGAGGCTCGATCCAGGGGGCTCCGATCATTTCGAACGGCCGATCCGTCCCGCGCCCCACGGATAGGTTGGTCCTCTCCAACAGGCAAATGCCGGGATATAGCAGCGCCGCCGGCATGGTGCGCATATTCGGCGAAGGGTTTACCCATACTTGCCCGGTATCCCAAAAATAATAGGATCGCCGCCAGCCTTTCATCGGAACGACCTGCAATCGGGCCCCGATCCGGTTCTCCGCATTGAAATAGCGCGCGAGTTCCCCGACGGTCATCCCATGGCGCACCGGAAGCGGCATATATCCAATGAACGATGTTTTGTCCGCATCCAGCATCGGGCCTTCAACGCGGATGCCTCTGATGGGATTCGGCCGGTCCAGCACAACAAAAGAGATGTTGGCTTTCGCCGCCTCCTCCATACAGTAAGCCATGGTGGTACTATAGGTATAGAAGCGAGCCCCAATATCCTGGACATCAAAAACCAAAACATCGATGTCCTTAAGCATTTCGGGAGTCGGCCGTTTGGATTCTCCGTACAGGCTATGGACCGGAAGCCCGGTAGCCTCATCCGCAGAAGAACGAACGTTTTCGTCCATCGTCCCGCGGATTCCGTGTTCCGGGCTGAAAAGAGCGACCAGCTTGCAGACTTTTGATTTGAACAGAAGATCTATGGTTGAGGTTCCGTCCGCAGCCAGCCCCGTCTGATTTGTAATCAGGCCGATGCGCTTGCCGGCGAGCAGATCGAAATTGCGTTCGCGCAGGACGTCAATCCCATTGAGAACCGCGGGCGAATTGTCCGCGCCCGGCAGCTTGAGCGGCCCCAAAAGAAACAGCGCAAAAAGCGCAGCGGACAAAATCGTCCTAAACCTCAGGATCCGCATATTCGGCATGCTGTATTGTGTGTGGGCAGTCCCTTGCTCAGCCAAAACGAACCTTTATTTCAAAATTGAATGAGCCTGAATTATACATCAGATTACGATTATCCATTGACGATCAAGGACGGATAATACGAATTGATTTTAAATCGTCAATCGTAAATCGTCAATCCACTATGGTTTTCCAGCCGCGCCGGTTTAAATCCCAATAGATCACCCCGCCCGCCAGTAGCGCGAGGACCAGCAGACCTGACCCCAAAAGCAGGTGGCCGAAGATCAACTTCCCGACGCCGAACAGTGTCATATAGACAAGCAGACAGCCGCAAATCCAATCGAGCAGATTGCAGGCGCCGTCATGCTGCACGGGCACGTCCGCAGCTTTCCGGGCAATCTTTCCCCAGAAGGCTGCGCTGGGCCGGACGCGGCGATAAAAAGAGAGCAGGACCTCTTCCTTCTCGGGAGCGGTGACAAAGGTGGCCGCAAGCCAGATCGCGGTGGAGCTCAAAACCGTGATGATGATAAGCCAGGGATCGTCGCTGTTCATTTTGAAACATATCTGCAGCAGCATCGAAACGAAAAAGGAGGCTGCCATCGCGAAAATTTCGCTCCATGCATTGATCCGCCACCAGAACCAGCGGAGAATCAGGACGCTTCCCGTACCCGCACCGATCGCTATCAATAATTTCCAGGCGCCGGCAATGGAATCCTGATAGTAAGAAACCACACACGAAACTATCATGATGAGAAGCGTTGCCAATTGCGAGGCCGCTACATAGTGTTTTTCTTTGCGTCCGCGAACCAGGAATCGCCGGTAGAAATCGTTCATGAGGTAGGAAGCTCCCCAGTTCAGCTGCGTCCCGATCGTGGACATGTAGGCGGCGGCAAAAGCGGCGATCATCAGTCCGCGAAGAGCGGCGGGAAAAACACCGGGATCCATAATGGTCATGATGAAGCCGGATTCCTTGTCCGCCAAAGAAGGATAAAGCACCAGCGAGCAGAGTGCCGTCAAGATCCATGGCCAGGGGCGCACAGCGTAGTGGGCGATATTGAACCAAAGCGTCGCCAGCAGCGAGTTCTTTTCATCTTTCGCGCATAAGATCCTCTGGGCGATATAGCCGCCGCCGCCCGGTTCCGCTCCCGGATACCATGTCGCCCACCAGTTTACGGCGAGATAAACCACAAAGGTGAGCATCGGCATCCAGGCAGACCCGATGTCCGGCGTGAAGGAGAGGATTGAACCGTGCCCTCCGTCTCCGGCCGCACGGACGGCGTCAAGCTGCAGCAGTTTGTCCTTCAGGGCGCCCATGCCTCCGACCGCACGGACGGCGAACCAGGCCAGGATAAGCATCATCCCCATTTTCAGAACGAACTGAAAAAGGTCCGTAACCAGAACTCCCCAGAGGCCCGACAGGGTGGAAATCATCGCAGTGAGGAGCATGATGCCGAATACGATCCAGAGGGCTTGGATCTTGCTGATGCCGAATATCAGCATGAGAATCTTCACCATGGCCAGGTTCACCCATCCCATGATGATGCAATTGATGGGCAGTCCAAGATAGAGCGCACGGAAGCCGCGCAGAAAAGCAGCCGGGCGGCCGCTATAGCGGATTTCAGCGAACTCCACATCGGTCAGGACCCCGGCGCGGCGCCACAAACGGGCATAGAAAAAGACCGTCAGCATTCCGCTCATCAGCATATTCCACCAAAGCCAGTTCCCGGCAATTCCGTGGCTGGCTACAAGGCCGGTGACGGCGAGCGGCGTATCGGCAGCAAACGTTGTGGCGACCATTGAGGTGCCGGCCAACCACCACGAAACCTTGCGTCCTCCGATAAAATAATCCTCGGTGGATGCCGTTGCGCGCTTTCTGTAATAAAGACCGATAAGAATGTTAAACAGGAAATAAGCACCGATGGCCAGCCAGTCGATGAGAGCAAGTTGCATCACATCCTCCAGAAACGATCACGCTCGATGGAAAGAAGGTCCCCAAATTGCCGTTCGTGAAGCTTTTAATCCTTATTCGTTCGTCGTAAATCGTCAATCGCAAATTTCCGCGTGCTATACTTTATAGAAAGGAAGCGATCCCATGAATCCCAACGAACTGAAAAATCGATGTGTCGGTGCAATTGCAGGTTTTGCCATAGGGGATGCTCTGGGGATGCCGGCTGCTTTTCTCAGCCGGGATCAGATCCGGCGGTATTATGGCAAACCCATCTCAAGCTTTATAAAGGCTCATCCGGGTCATGCCAGCGAATCTTTGCCTCAAGGCTCTTACACGGACAACACCCAAACGATGCTGGAGACCGCGGAATGCCTGATCGAATGCAAACGAATGGATCCGGCGCGGCATGCGGACGCATTGCTTTCATGGTTTTTAAACGCCGTCCCGCATCGGACTCCCTCCGCCGCAAATCTACAAGCCTGCAAGCATCTGTCCATGGGCAAGGCGTGGAACAAAAGCGGCGTTTTCAGCAACTGCTGCGCTGCGGCAATGCGCATGACACCTATCGGGCTATTCTTCAGCCGTTTCCCCGAGACGCTGACACGTGCAGCTATCGACAACTGCCTCATCACCCACAATGAGCCTCGGGCTCGCGCGGCTTCAGTCAGCGTTGCATACCTTACGGCCCGGCTGATGCTGTGCGATGAACGGTCCTGGCCAGGAGATCAGGTACTGGAGACGGCTGATCATATCGCGCACATGGATGAAGATCTGGCCGCGGTTCTGCGATGGGCAACCCAGATTACGCATCTGCCACCCGAGAAAGCCCTGTTTGAAATTGGCACCGGCTCGGACTGCATCGAAACCATACCGGCAGCCATATACTGTTTTCTAAAACATCCGAGGGATTTTTCCGGGGCCGTTTTGTCTGCGGCAAACGCCGGAGATGCTGCCGACTCCATCGCTGCCCTTACAGGCAGTTTTGTCGGAGCACTAGCCGGAGTGGAAGCCATCGATAAACAGTGGCTGCAGGAAGTGGAGAATTCCGATCTGCTGATCGGCGTAGGGGAAAATCTCGCGCAATTACTCACCCAACCCGACATGGGAGCTGTTTAACTTGGAGCCTGTCCGAGTACTATTTGCGCTATGTATTTTTGACAATAATCGACTCTAAAACATTGGCCACATCTTCAGCTTTGTCCGTGGCAACTTCCAGCGTTTCAATGATCTCCTTGCGCTTTATGACGTCGATGGGATCCTTTACCTCTTCAAAAAGCGCAGCAATGGCAACCTGGAATAGCCTGTCGGCATCGTTTTCAAGGCTGTTGATTTCGATGCAGCGTTCAATGACGTGAGCGTTACCCTGCAGGTCCGATATGGCCTCGCCTAATGTCTTGGCCTGGTTCAGAAGGACTGCACACATTTCGGGGACGGCGGTAATCGGTTCCGTTATACGGAACAAGACGATACGCGTTGCCGTAGTGTCGATTAAGTCAAGAACGTCATCCAGTGCCGCACTGAGGTCGTGAATATCTTCCCGATCAATCGGAGTAATGAACGTTTTGTTCAGTTCATCGATGACGCTATGCGTCAGTTCATCCCCCTTATGCTCAAGATCCTTGATCTTGGCGGCAAGGGGAGCCTGATCGTCCCTTGGATTGTCCACCATGGTCTGCAGAATTTCAGCGGCCTCGAGAATATAAACGGTCATCTGCTTGAAAATTTTGAAGAACTTCTCATCTTTTTTGAATAATTTAGCCATCGCGGTTCCTAGTACCAAGTCTGCCTGCGGCTGCGCGCATGCCAAATGCGCACATAAACCCCACGGTCTTGCCTGGATCGGGCGGCATTATATCATTCGTGTACTTCTATTCAAGAAAAGCAGATCAGAAGTTTTTCACAGTTATTGTGGAAAACTTGGAGAAAGAAGAGTTTTAAACAGGGGTAATCTATTGAATAGAAAAACCTTCCTACCTCTTTGCATAAACAATGTGCAGCGGTTTTTTTTTAAAGTCTGTCCGACTTACTTATATCGCGGCTGCACCTCTCGCAGCCATGTCGGCACCGGAGGGATTGGCATTGGATCCCTGGCCGCGAGACAGATTCTGCATCATAAATGCACGATCTGAATTTCGTTTCTGGGCTACGGCGCGCGCCAGCAATTGTTTGAGATCCCGGCTTTCGAGTGTTTTTCCTTTAATCATGATGTAATAAACTTTATTCATAGCGTCCTCTACTGATATTTGCGCATGACACTTACCACTACGCCTTGAATCTTTATTCGCTCGCTATCCACAAAAATGGGCGCGAGCGCTTCATTTGCCGGCTGGAGCCGCACCTGCGAACCTTCCGGATAATATTTTTTCAGCGTGACGTTCTCATTATCAATTAATGCCACAACCATATCCCCTGTTCGTGCGGTTTCACGCGATTCGACAACAACATAATCCCCATCCTGGATATGTGCATCGATCATCGATTCCCCTTTCACGCGGAGGACGAAGTGTTGGTTCCGCCCGGGCAGGAAGGATTCCGGGATTTGCAGCGTTTCGGGATTGGAAACAGCTTCGATCGGATGGCCGGCTGCAACATAGCCCAACAAAGGAAGGCTCTGCACGCCTCCCTCTGTACTTGATAATTGGATGGCTCGAGCGCAGTTGGGATCCCGATGGAGATGGCCGCGGCGCTCCAAAGCTTCCAGATGCTTAAACACCCCATTCAGGGAAGCGAAATGAAAGTGCGCCGCGATTTCTTCCATGCTTGGTGAATATCCATTCTGCTCGATAAATTCCGAAAGAAAGTCTAGGATCTCTTTTTGGCGTTTCGTTAGCTTCATATCTTCACCTTTTATACACTGAAATAATAGGTGATGATTTGGTGAAGGTCAAGAAAAAAATGATTCCGGATGCCTTTGATTCTGGATTCCGGATTCTGGATTCCGGATTAAAAGCGGTTTCCACTTTGGGTCGCCTGTTTTCGAGAACAGCTGCCCCGATCATGGATTGTCCGGAATCCGGAATCCCGAATCCTTAGAGCTTATACCCCTTCTCCTCAGAGGCTGGCAGGTTCACGACAATGGGGATTTCTTTTTTGTCGCGAATTACCTTCAGGTTAAAGGCTCCCTCTGATTTGGCGCGAATCAGCCTGTTCAGTTCATCGGGATTTTCAACGGACTTGCCGTCGACGCTGATTATGACATCGCCGGATTTCAATTTTCCGGTGCTTGGGGAACCATCTATTACCGACGCAACAAGGACTCCTTTATTACCCGGCACTCCGAAAAATGCGCCCAGCTGATCGGTAAGAGGCTGGACCGTTACGCCGAGGCGCGCTTTTTGAGGCAAAGGATCGGCAGCCGGGCTCTCAGGCATGTCCGGCAGTCTGAATTGAAAGGACCGCGGGCCAGGCCCGAACCGATCATTAGGCAATATTTCAATCTGCCGCTCCGCACTCCTTCCGTCACGTTTCTCGAGAGTGGCGTTTAGATTTATGCGCTTACCATCGCGGCTGACAACCATGTCTACCTTGCGCCCTGAGGGAGTCTCCTGGACAAGGCGTGAGAATTGGCTGGACGACCAGACTGCGAATCCGCCGAATTCAAGGATGACATCCTCCTCCTTAAGGTTCGCCGTTTCCGCAGGACTCCCCTTTATTACAGAGCTGACGATAACGCCTTTTTCGCTGCTCAGCTTATATTTGGATAAATCCTCCGCCGCGACATCCTTCATTTGAATTCCCAGATATGCGCCATCCAAACCAAGCAGCAATGTGCTTGTAGCCGTTCTTGTCTGTGCCTGGGAAGCGGGCAGCGCCATGCTGCAGGCCAGTAAAATGACACCGATACCAATCACGCATCTCACTAAA
Source organism: uncultured Acidobacteriota bacterium (assembly GCA_963718845.1). GTDB lineage: Bacteria > Acidobacteriota > UBA6911 > UBA6911 > UBA6911 > UBA6911. Next base: position 155,175 of record CAVRAD010000020.1, on the reverse strand, counting down.
TAACTCATGTGAACCTCCTGATATTCAATACCTTGCCCTTTTCAACAGCCAATACGGACGGCAAGAAAAGCCGTTCCAAAATTTATAGGTTTGACAGAGTCATGGATCTAGCCCGCATTTCTCACGGGCTAGTAAAAATTTTCTCTTTTCTTTAAGGCATTGAGATCTATGATTAGCGGAGCGACAAAACAATATGGATATATTTTTGAACCTTTTTGAAACTTCCGGCATCGCGGCGAATCAACCGGTATGAGATCGGATTGGGAAAGGCAACTTGAATCCTGGCAGCGCAATTGTTGATCCGACGGTCTTAAAAACATGGATCCAGCGAGCTCAAAAGGGCGACATTGGCTCCTATCAGAACATTTATGACAGTTTCGCCCGAAAGGTTCTCAACTTTGTTTATCGTATGGTACATTCGTTGGAGGAAGCAGAAGATCTTACGCAGGAAACATTTGTGGTGGTGTACCAGAAACTTGGGACATTGCAGGATAGCGATAAGTTCGAGGCCTGGCTGTTCCGCATTGCGCGCAACTTTATATATCAGAGATATCGGAAACGGGCTCCGGCCGCTGTTTCGATTGATGCCCCGAGCGAAGACGGCCGGCTTGTGACAGAACTGGTGGACGGCAGGAAAAATCCGGACGAGGAGTATCAAGCGCAGGAACTGGAAGGCGTAATTGCGAATGTGATTGCGGACCTTCCGGAAAAATATCGAGAGGTTTTCGTATTGTCGGCCCTTCAGCATCTCAGTTACCAGCAAATTGCGAATATTGTGGGGCGCAGCATTTCCAGCGTGAAAACCGACATCCACAGGGCCAGGCTGGAAGTGCGCGATAGCGTTAAGAATTACCTGAAGGTATGAGTATGGATTGCAAGCAGTGCACGGAAAACCTGACGGCGCATCTGGATGGAGAATTGAACCCGGTCGATTCAGAGCAAGTGCGGTCCCATCTGGAAAATTGCGCCTCCTGTGCCGTTGAATTGCGCAGCTTTCAGGCAGCGTCGAATTTCGTGGCATCTCATGCACCTGAACTGGAGCTTCGCTCTCAATCCTGGGATGCGGTATGCGATCGCATCTCTGCTACCGGTTCTCGCTCTCCATTCGCGTTTCTGATTCTGAAACGATGGAGTGGTGCCTTGGCGACGCTGACGGTGGTTATGGCCGTTGCGTTTGGTTATCTGTGGTATCAGCAGGATCAAAGAAGAAACCTCGACGAATACATATCTCACTATGTGAAAATGAGGGAAGCCGATCGGGCCCTCGGACTAATGACGAGCAACTCCGGGCTTCGCTCTCAGTATCGAAATTCCAATAATCCCTTTAGCGAAGTCAAGCCAGCCTTTGATACAAATCCGTTTCGGTTGGAGGATCGATGAGATCACATGAAATAATGCGCTGTGCTGGAAAAATCACAACAGGGGCTCTCTTGTTTGTTTTGCTGGCAGGTGTGATTTCCGTGGGACCGTTGCCGGCCTATCAGGCAGATGCCTCCGCTGCGTTGGGAAAAATGAAAAGTATGGCTGAGGCGCAACATGAAATCGTCCTGCTCCTTATGAAAAAGCAGGAGTACGACAAGGCGATGGTCGAAGCATACAAGATATTTGACATGAGATGGCCCGGCGATCAGGAACCGCTCCTGCTAAAAGAGATTCTCAACCTGGCCGATCAGTTCCTCAGTCAAGGCCAAGCCCAGCTGGGCTTAAAGCTCATCGAAAGGAATATCAAGTACTTTAAAAAAACTGCGAGCCAGGCTGCAATCTTGAAGGAGATGGGATACCTCTATAAAAGCCTGAAGCAAGACGACAAAGCGATCGAATCTTTCAGGAAAGCCCGGGATCTTGAAGGTGGTAATTAATCACCCGGAAGCCTGGACTGGACAAAATCGATCAGCCCTGCCGGCATCACTCGCGGGTCTGCAGTAATAAACTGGGGGATTTTGAAGAGCGCATCGGAAATTCCCTCCCACGGAGGAGGGGCCAAATCAGGATTTACCGCAACCACAGCATCGGCTTGCCGGAGACAGGCTCTAGCACTGTCCTTAAACTCCATCGTGTCAAATCTGAGGACCATAATAAATATATCAGGGCGGATCAGGTGCAATATCTGATTGCTTTCCACCAGCACAAAAGGGCAGGACTGCAGGATCGGCAACAATTGCTGCGCTGTACCAGTGCGATCATCTTCGATCCGCACCCATAAGGACCGACTGGCCCCGGCGGCAAGAAACCGGGATGTATCCGAAGATCCCTCGCGGCTTGATTCTTCATAGAAATCGCAAAAATGCTCTTCGTCATCCTTTTTCAAGCTCGATAGGCTCGCGTGTCGATGAGAGGATATTTTTATGGCCGTCCAGGGGTGCCTTCTGAATGCATAGATCAATCCCGCAGCGACAGAGGTTTTTCCCACGTTCCGGGAGTGCCCGCCAACCGCCACAATCATTTTTTTGCCTTCGCTTTGCCGGAAGACTTCCGGCCTGACTCGTGACCGACGAAAACGTACTGATATATATCTTCAAAACGGCCGGCAAATTGGACCACAAGTCCCCTTTTCAGATAATCGGGCAACTCGTCGAAATCCTTTCGGTTGGCCTCCGGGAAGATCAGAATTTTGCATCCCGAGCGCCGGGCCGCGATGACCTTTTCCTTGAGGCCTCCAATCGGCAAGACCTGTCCTGTTAGCGTCAGTTCTCCGGTCATGGCGAGGTGTTTCCGCACAGGCTTTTTCAGAATCATGGATAAAAGCGCTGTTGCCATGGTGACGCCGGCGGAGGGCCCATCTTTCGGCGTGGCGCCCGCCGGAACGTGAATATGAACAAAGCGTTCGTCGAAGAAATCGGGCTTGGCTCCGTAATGCTCAAGGTGCGCCATGATATAGGAATAGGCGATTTCGGCGCTTTCGACCATGACTCCGCCCAATTGGCCCGTTTGCTTAAAACCTTTATTCCGGCTGAGCACCGCGGCCGCTTCAATCTGAAGCGTGGCTCCTCCCATACTGGTCCAGGCAAGTCCTGTAACTACACCGGGCATATTTTCGAACACTTCATCGGCGGCAAATACGGGCTTTCCGAGATAGGTCTCGACATCTTTTTTATGAATAACCATCTTTCCCTTGGACCCACGGACGATTTCCATAGCAGCCTTGCGGGAGATCTTTTTGATTAGGTTTTCGAGGTTACGCACGCCCGACTCTCTGGCATAGTTTTCTATCAGCAGCCCGAGAGCATCCTTTCGTATCGTCAGCTGACGGTCTTTCAATCCATGCGACTTGAGTGTCTTGGGGATAAGGTAGCGTCGCGCGATTTCCTGTTTCTCTTCGGAGATATAGCCGGAAAGCCTGATAATTTCCATGCGATCGAGCAGCGCCCTTGGTATTGTGTCCAACTGGTTGCCGGTGGCCACGAACAGCACATGCGAAAGGTCGAATGGAACGTCGAGGTAATGATCTCGGAAGCTGTTGTTCTGTTCCGGATCCAGCACCTCAAGAAGAGCTGAAGCGGGATCCCCTTGGAACGACGCCCCGATTTTATCTATTTCATCGAGCATAATCAGGGGATTGGAGGTGGCGACCGTTTTCATTGCCTGAAGGAATTTACCAGGCATTGCCCCTATGTAGGTGCGTCTATGCCCCTTGATCTCGGCTTCGTCCCTCATCCCTCCAAGTGAAAACCGATAAAAGCGCCGTCCTAAGGCATCCGCAATGCTTTTGCCGACGGACGTCTTGCCTACTCCCGGAGGTCCGACGAGGCATAGGATTGATCCTGAAATATCTCCCTTCAGTTTTCCCACGGCGATAAATTCAAGAATTCTGTCTTTGACATCCTCAAGCCCGTAATGATCTCTATCCAGAATCTGTCTGGCCTTATCCACATCGAAAGAATCCTGGCTGTATTTCCCCCATGGCAACGCTGTAAGCCAGTCCAGATAGTTCCGGGAAACGGTATATTCCGGAGAGTGCGGCTCGAGCAATTGCAGCTTGTCCAATTCATCCTCGACTGCCTGCTTGGCTTCGGCGTTCAGCGTCAGGCTTTTCAGTCTCTCCTGAAATTTTTCGATTTCAGCGGTTTTTCCTTCCTTCTCCAGCCCAAGCTCTTTTTTAATGGCTTTCAGTTGTTCTTTGAGGAAAAACTCTCGTTGCTGCCCGGATATCTTTTCCTGAATCTGCTTGTTGATTTCCACATGGAGCTTGGATATTTCCACTTCTCTCTTGAGCAAAACCAGTACGCGGTCAATTCGAGTGCGGACATCGAAGGTTTCGAGAACTTCCTGCAATTCGGCGCCGCTGGCTGTGGTTAAATTAGCGGAAAAATCAGCCAGTCTCCCCGGGTCATCGAAGGTAGACCGGCTGAGAAACATCTTAATCGCTTCGGACTGCAGGGGATTTAGCTTCACTAAATCCCTGAGAGTCGTGATCACCGCCATCGCGTAGGCTTTGAGCTCTTCGGTAATCGGCAATTCTGCGGGAACCTCATATTTGACGGCTGCAATCAAACCAAAGTCCGCTTTAGATATCTCTTCGACGGTAAAACGCTCTACGCAGTTGACAAGAATGCTTGTCCCCTCGGTTTCGCCGTGAAACACTCTTAGTATTTTGGCCGCGACACCGACGCGGTAGAGGTTCTCGGGGGAATCAGCCGCATTGATATCTCGAACAAGTATAATGCCAAGAGTTTTTGCGGAATATTCGAGAGCATGCTGAATGGCTGGGAGCTGCTCCGATCCGACTTCTAAAGGAATCGGAAGTCCCGGAAACAGAGGACGCGGTCTTATCGAAAGAATGGGAAGATGCGCGGGAAGCAGTTCTGAGGCCAGCACAAGCGGAGCACTCTGCAAATCAGATGCGATTTTTTCTGTTTCCAATTCGTCGGTCACGTTCTCAGTCATGTCAATTATCCTCTGATCAAGCTGTTAGCTTTTAGCATTCAGCTTAATTAAACATTTCATAGGCCCGGTCTAAGATTCAAGCAAATGAAATACACTTAATTAACCGCACTTTGGGATTATTCTGTCCATTTTCTACAACCATTCATTAAAGCAATAAGATCAATCTTTAAAAAGACAATGACACAGACAAATTTCATTGGCCTTTATAAATCACAAAAACCTGTCGCGTCCAGGATTGGTTTCAGGTTTCATATTTGAGTTGCAGGTTCCAGGTTTCAAATTACAGGCTTTATACCTGAAAATTGAAAGCCGCGAAAGCTGAACGCTGAACGCTGAAAGCTGAACGCCAAAAGCTGATGCCTATAAAAGCAAAAAGCCCCGATTTAATCGGGGCTTTTTATATTTAATCCGGCGACGACCTACTCTCCCACATCGTTGCCAATGCAGTACCATCGGCGCTGGAGGGCTTAACTTCCGTGTTCGGGATGGGAACGGGTGTGACCCCTCCGCCAGAGTCACCGGAAACTGTTGCAGATTTCAGACGATCAAGCCCAGCTTCAGATCGATTTCACTGCAATCTGACGTTATCCTTGAGCTATCAATCAGATAACGACTGTCAGATTTCAAGCAGGGCAAATTTTATGGTCAAGCCTCACGACCGATTAGTACTGGTAAGCTTCATGCGTTACCGCACTTCCACACCCAGCCTATCACCTGGTGGTCTTCCAGGGGTCTTTAGCACCCTTGCGGGTGGGGATATCTAATCTCGAGGTGGGTTTCACGCTTATATGCTTTCAGCGTTTATCCCGTCCGAACGTAGCTATCCAGCTATGCCGTTGGCACGACAACTGGTGCACTAGAGGTTCGTCCATCCCGGTCCTCTCGTACTAAGGATAGATCCTCTCAAATATCCTGCGCCCACCACAGATAGGGACCGAACTGTCTCGCGACGTTCTAAACCCAGCTCACGTACCGCTTTAATGGGCGAACAGCCCAACCCTTGGAACCTTCTTCAGCTCCAGGATGCGATGAGCCGACATCGAGGTGCCAAACCTTGCCGTCGATATGAACTCTTGGGCAAGATCAGCCTGTTATCCCCGGCGTACCTTTTATCCGTTGAGCGATGGCCCTTCCATACAGAACCACCGGATCACTAAGTCCTGGTTTCCCATCTGCTCGACTTGTCTGTCTCGCAGTTAAGCTTGCTTATGCCTTTACACTCGATGGCTGATTTCCAAACAGCCTGAGCAAACCTTCGAGCGCCTCCGTTACAATTTGGGAGGCGACCGCCCCAGTCAAACTACCCGTCAAGCAATGTCCCTCGCCCGGTATACGAGCGTAGGTTAGTACCTCAGAACGATAAGAGTGGTATCTCACCGTTGGCTCCCTGCAGGCCGAAACCCACAGTTCAAAGCCTCCCACCTATCCTGCGCATAACGCACCGAAGTACATTGCTAAAGTGTAGTAAAGGTGCACGGGGTCTTTCCGTCTAGTGGCGGGTAACCGGCATCTTCACCGGTATTACAAGTTCGCTGAGTCACTCGTTAAGACAGTCGTCAGATCGTTACGCCATTCGTGCAGGTCGGAACTTACCCGACAAGGAATTTCGCTACCTTAGGACCGTTATAGTTACGGCCGCCGTTCACCGGGGCTTCAATTCAGAGCTTCTCAGGATTGCTCCCAATGACCCCTCCTTTTAACCTTCCGGCACCGGGCAGGCGTCACACCCTATACGTCGATTTTTTGTCTTCGCAGAGTGCTGTGTTTTTAGTAAACAGTCGCCTGACGCTATTCACTGCAACCCACTTCAGCTTCACCCGCGAGGGGCTACACCTAACGTGGGCACTCCTTCTCCCGAAGTTACGGAGTTAATTTGCCGAGTTCCTGAACGAGTGTTCTCTCAAGCGCCTTAGGATTCTCTCCTCGTCTACCTGTGTCGGTTTGCGGTACGGTCACCTGTATGGCTCGCTAGAGGATTTTCCTGGCAGTGTGGAATCAGCTGGTTTGTGCCTTACGGCTCCCATTCGCCTCTCGGAGTTAATGCCCGGCCGGATTTTCCTGACCGAACCTCCTACGAGCTTAGCCCTCCACTTCCAATCGGAGGGGCAGCCTATCCTTCTGCGTCTCCCCATTGCTGGTAACGCCACACGGGTGGTTGCCGAATGTTAACGGCATGTCCATCGCCTACGCCTTTCGGCCTGAGCTTAGGGACCGACTGACCCTGGGCGGATTAACCTTCCCCAGGAAACCTTAGACTTTCGGCGTCGCGGGTTTTCACCGCGATTATCGCTACTTATGCCGGCAGGGTCTCTTCCAATACCTCCACCAACCGTCATCGGTTGACTTCACAGGCCTATGGAATGCTCCCCTACCATTACTGCTCTTATGGCAGGTAATTCACAGCTTCGGTAACGAGCTTTAGCCCCGTTATATTGTCGGCACGGACCCACTTGACCAGTGAGCTGTTACGCTTTCTTTAAAGGATGGCTGCTTCTAAGCCAACCTCCTGGTTGTCCAAGTGTTTCCACATCCTTTTCCACTTAGCTCGTATTTTGGGACCTTAGCTGGTGATCTGGGTTCTTTCCCTTTCGACTATGAAGCTTAGCCCCCACAGTCTGACTCCTGAGATCACAATCTCCGGCATTCGAAGTTTGGTTGGATTCGGTAACCCTGTAAGGCCCCTAGTCCATCCAGTTCTCTACCACCGGGATTGAATGTCTCAAGGCTAGCCCTAAAGCTATTTCGGGGAGAACGAGCCATCACTGAGTTTGATTAGCCTTTCACCCCTACCCTCAGCTCATCCAAGCTGTTTTCAACCAACACTGGTTCGGACCTCCGGTAGGTGTTACCCTACTTTCATCCTGGCCAAGGGTAGATCACTCAGCTTCGCGTCTATTCCATGCAACTGAATCGCCCTATTCAGACTCGCTTTCGCTACGGCTCCATCAATTGATTTAACCTTGCTGCATAGAATAACTAGCCGGCTCATTATGCAAAAGGCACGCGGTCAGCCAGAACAAGTCTGGCCTCCCACTGCTTGTAGGCATGCGGTTTCAGGTACTATTTCACTCTCCTAGCAGGAGTTCTTTTCACCTTTCCCTCACGGTACTGGTTCACTATCGGTCGAAGGATAGTATTTAGCCTTGGGAGATGGTCCTCCCAGATTCCCACAGGGTTCCACGTGTCCCGTGGTACTTGGGTGTGCCGCCCAGGAAGCTCTGACCATTTCGCTTACGGGACTATCACCCTCTTTGGTGAGCCTTTCCAGGACTCTTCAGCTATGATCCAAGTTTGTAACTTCCCGACAGAGCTGCAACTCCGTCCGGCAACAACCCGCAACCCACTCATACACAACGCTCGCAGGCTTGAACATGCACAGTGTTTAGGCTCTTCCCTCTTCGCTCGCCGCTACTGGGGGAATCGCATTTGCTTTCTTTTCCTCCGGGTACTAAGATGGTTCACTTCCCCGGGTTCGCTTCTCGCTCCCTACTTTACTCAGGAGCGGATATCCCGATTTTAATCGGGATCTCGTTGAAAGATTCGGAAATCCCCGGATCACAGCCTGTTTGCGGCTCTCCGAGGCTTATCGCAGCTTACCACGTCCTTCATCGCCTTCCTTCGCCAAGGCATCCACCGTATGCCCTATAGCTTGACCATAAAATTTGCTCCACCTGAAATCTTTAGATTTCAGACAAGAGGCAATCTTTGGCCCCTTAAATCTTTGTTTTTACCCGTCGTTATCTGATTGTCAAAGAACTAATCCGGCTAATACCGGAGGTTAAAAGCTCATTCGAGCTCTTAACTTCCGATACGCCTGGTGGAGGTAAGCGGATTTGAACCGCTGACCCCCTGCTTGCAAAGCAGGTGCTCTTCCAGCTGAGCTATACCCCCGATAGATGCAGGTCTCAATCCAGGCCAGAATCGCATCTGGTGGGCCTAGGTAGAGTCGAACTACCGACCTCACCCTTATCAGGGGTGCGCTCTAGCCAACTGAGCTATAGGCCCATCTTCGTCCAGCGCTTTAAACTCGCTCAATATATGAGCGAGTTTAAAGCCTGTTGGCCAAAGAGCCAAGACCTTTGATAACTAGATAGGCGTGTCATCAGCCCATAACTCTTTCCTTTAGAAAGGAGGTGATCCAGCCACAGGTTCTCCTACAGCTACCTTGTTACGACTTCACCCCAATCATGGATCATACCTTAAGCGCCTGCCTCCCTTGCGGGTTAGCCCAGCGATTTCTAGTACAACCCACTTTCGTGATGTGACGGGCGGTGTGTACAAGGCCCGGGAACGTATTCACCGCAGCATGCTGATCTGCGATTACTAGCGATTCCGCCTTCATGCAGTCGAGTTGCAGACTGCAATCCGAACTGAGACTGGTTTTTTGGGATTAGCTCCCCCTCGCGGGTTGGCAACCCTTTGTACCAGCCATTGTAGCACGTGTGTAGCCCGGGACGTAAGGGCCATGAGGACTTGACGTCATCCCCACCTTCCTCCGGCTTTTCGCCGACAGTTCTCTTAGGGTGCCCAGCTTAACCTGATGGCAACTAAGAGTAAGGGTTGCGCTCGTTGCGGGACTTAACCCAACATCTCACGACACGAGCTGACGACAGCCATGCAGCACCTCGATAACCGTCTCCGAAGAGAATCCCATGTTTCCACGAGTAGCAGTTACAGTTCAAGCCCCGGTAAGGTTCTTCGCGTTGCGTCGAATTGAACCACATGCTCCACCGCTTGTGCGGGCCCCCGTCAATTCCTTTGAGTTTCAGTCTTGCGACCGTACTCCCCAGGCGGGGCACTTAACGTGTTAACTCCGGCACCGAGGGACTCAATACCCCCAACACCAAGTGCCCATCGTTTACGGCTAGGACTACCGGGGTATCTAATCCCGTTCGCTCCCCTAGCTTTCGCGCCTCAGCGTCAGTCACTGTCCAGGTAGCCGCCTTCGCCGCAGGTGTTCCTCCCAATATCTACGCATTTCACCGCTACACTGGGAATTCCACTACCCCCTCCAGGACTCAAGCAAAGCAGTTTCAGATGCAGTTCCCGAGTTAAGCTCGGGGCTTTCACATCTGACTTGCCATGCCGCCTACGCGCCCTTTACGCCCAGTAATTCCGAACAACGCTTGCCACCTCCGTATTACCGCGGCTGCTGGCACGGAGTTAGCCGTGGCTTCCTCAGCAGGTACAGTCAAACCTCTTGCGAGGCATTCGTCCCTACTGACAGGAGTTTACGACCCGAAGGCCTTCATCCTCCACGCGGCGTTGCTGCGTCAGGCTTTCGCCCATTGCGCAAAATTCCCCACTGCTGCCTCCCGTAGGAGTCTGGACCGTGTCTCAGTTCCAGTGTGGCCGTTCGCCCTCTCAGGCCGGCTACTGATCGTAGCCTTGGTGGGCCGTTACCTCACCAACTAGCTAATCAGGCGCGAACCCCTCCTCAAGCAACTTGCGCTTTTGATCTCCAGATCATGCGACCCGAAGATGTTATGCGGTATTAGCACCGCTTTCGCGGTGTTATTCCCCACTCAAGGGTAGGTTGTTCACGTGTTACTCACCCGTCTGCCACTTTACTCATGGAGTTGCCCCCACTTTCTCGTTCGACTTGCATGTGTTAGGCACGCCGCCAGCGTTGATTCTGAGCCAGGATCAAACTCTCCAATTAACTCGAAGAGTCCTGAATTCGAAAATTCAGGCTACTGGTACTACTTATATTTAGGAATGAGTGTTTTGGACACGCACTATCTAGTTATCAAAGATCTAGGCAGTCATAAATCATAAGACAATGAAACCGGCGTTTAAATGCTTGGATTTCACCCGACCTATGATCGACGAAGGATTTACCCAATCAGAAGACTGAGAAACCAGCCTCTCAACTCCATTTGAGTATCGAGAAGCGAGCCAATATATTAGAACTATAGCTCAACTTGTCAAGCAGGTTAATTGTTTCTTTTATCGAACACTAACCTGCTTCTCAAAAACGGAGGTCTTTATCTATCAAAAGACCGCACAACCTCAATCTCATTGATTGAAGAGGACGGCATAATACCCATCCGGCAATGGGCTGTAAAGACCTAAATTCAAAAATACGGAATTATTTATCGAAAAAATCACTTATCTCTGTTTATTCCTTCATTTTGTCCAGCACCAGGGCAATAGCGCGCCAATAGATCTGATGCTCCTGCTCCAAAATCCGCGCGGATAAGGTTTCCTCCGTGTCACACTCCAGCACATCCACGGCGCGCTGCAATAGGATTGGCCCCGTATCGACGCCCTCATCCGCCAAGTGAACCGTGCAGCCGCTCACTTTCACTCCATACTGCAAAGCTTGTCTTTGTGCATGCAGCCCCGGGAAGGACGGCAGCAGTGCAGGATGCATATTAAGGATCCGGGAAGGGTATTCCTTCAAGAGTTCGGGACTGAGAATGCGCATGAATCCGGCCATGCAAATCAGCGCGGGATCAAACGAACGAAGCGCTTTCACCAGCGTTCGGTCATACTCTTCGCGCGGCATGCCCTGAGAAGGCAGGCAAATTGCCGTCAAGCCAAAATCGCCGGCGCGCGCAAGCCCCGCCGCATCCGGAACATTGCTTATCACGCAGCAGATTTCAGCGGCCAAGTCGCCCCGACCGATCGCTTCGTGGATGGCTACGAAATTTGATCCCCGACCCGATAGAAGTATTGCCAGTTTTCGATTGCTCATTTTTCACTTATCCGGAATTCGATCCTGCTCCGGGAAAAGACTCCTTTGCTTTTCATCATGGACGACGGTCGTCGGATAGGTGTCCGAAAAACACGCACTGCAATACTGGTTTTTATCCTCAACGGATTTTAGCACCGCATCGAGGCTCAAATATCCGAGGGAATCCGCCCCGATAAACTCGCAGATTTCATCCACCGATTTTGCCGAGGCAATCAGCTCATGCCTGGTCGGTATATCAATCCCATAATAGCAGGGAGCAATGAGCGGCGGCGAAGTGATCCGGACATGAATCTCTTTCACTCCCACAGCACGGATGAGATGCATGATCTTCCTGCTGGTGGTTCCGCGCACAATCGAATCGTCTATCAGAACAATGCTCTTGTTTCGAAGTATCTCCCGGACGGGGTTGAGCTTTATTTTGACTCCGAAGTTGCGGATAGACTGCTTGGGCTCAATGAATGTCCGGCCGACATAGTGATTCCTGATCAGGCCGAATTCCAGGGGAATTCCGCTTTCCTGGGAATAGCCGATGGCGGCAGAAACGCCCGGAATCGGGCACGGGCACAACGACGTCTGCGCGCACGGGATGCTCGCGCGCCAGATTCTTCCCCATCTCTCGACGGCTGGCGTTGACCGTTCGGCCGAATACGAGGCTGTCGGGACGGCTGAAATAAATATGCTCGAAAATGCAGTACGCCGACTTCTCCCTGGGAAGCGGCATCTGCGATTCCAGGCTGCCGCCTTCTATCCTTACAACCTCGCCCGGCTCTACATCCCGAATATACTCTGCATCGATCAAATCAAAGGCGCAGGTTTCTGATGCCACGGCATAGGAGCCGTTCACCCGACCGATGCACAGCGGACGGAATCCATGGGGATCCCTCGCAACCAGAAGATATTCCGGAGTCAAAAGCATCAGCGAATATGCGCCTTGAACGATGCGAAGAGCTTCCACAAAAGCTTCCTGCAGCGTCCGGCGCCTTGAGCGCGAGAGCAGATGCAGAATTACTTCGCTGTCGCTGGTTGAATGAAAAATGGCGCCATCCCGCTCCAACTCATTTCTTAACTGGACCGCATTGGTCAGATTGCCATTATGCGCAAGCGCCACGGGCCCTCTCCAACAATCGATCAGAATCGGCTGCGCATTCCAGGCAGCACTTTCGCCTGCCGTGGAGTAGCGCACATGCCCGAGAGCCGAATCTCCCTGGAGGCGCTCCAATCGGGATCCGTCAAAAACATCCGCCACATATCCCATGCCTTTTTCGAGAAACAGCTTTTGTCCATCGGAACTGGCAATCCCCGCAGATTCTTGCCCCCGATGCTGAAGGGCATAAATCCCAAGATAGGCAATTCGAGCAGCTTCAGGATGATTGACTATGCCAAAAATACCGCATTCTTCTCTCAATTTATCCCAGGGCACAGCATCCTCCTAACTTCCTACATAAAAAGCGCTTATCGCTATAACCAGACTTCCCTGGCCGGCACTTCCACACCCACCGCTATCATACCATACACAACCGCCGTTGCGGATTGCCCGAAAACAATTGAAAATATATGGAGAGCCTCTATCTTAAATTTCGTCGGCGCGGACTCTGGAAATGGCATATGATATGCTACTTAGTGGAAGTTCGCTCTGTGCCCTTGACAGCCAGCTGGATTTGCGGTTCGCGCATACGCGCGCGTACCTTTATTTTAAAGATGCAGGAAAGGATATTTAAAAATGCCGGACCTTGAAAACATAAAGGAAAGCAAAGAATTTTGCCTTGATATTCCAGCAAAGAATACGCCATTTTTCCTCAAAGGCTCGAATGCATTGGACTGGGGAATGCAAAATCGCCTGTCGCGAGTTTTTAATCCGGCCTCGAGCAAGACGGTGATGCTGGCCATCGATCATGGCTATTTCCAGGGTCCGACCTCCGGACTGGAGCGAGTGGATGTCAATATCGTGCCCTTGATTCCTTTTGCCGACGCCCTTATGCTCACGCGCGGCATCCTTCGGACCAGCATTCCTTCCTCCTACACAAAGGGGACCGTTTTGAGGGCCAGCGGAGGCCCGAGCATCCTAAAGGAACTCTCAAACGAACAGATTGCAGTCGATATGGAAGACGCCATCCGGCTGAATGTGGCGGCAATGGCCGTTCAGGTATTCATCGGCGGCGAATTTGAAACTCAATCCATTCATAACATGACAAGCCTGGTGGACATGGGGAATCGATACGGGATTCCCATCCTCGGCGTAACCGCTGTGGGAAAAGACATGACGCGTGATGCGAGATATTTCCGACTCGCATGCAGGATCTGCGCCGAGTTGGGCGCTCATTTCGTCAAGACCTATTATATTGCCGAGGGCTTCGAGACCGTAACCGCTTCCTGCCCGGTTCCGGTTGTCATGGCGGGGGGCAAAAAGCTTCCAGAAATAGAAGCTCTGGAAATGGCATTCAGAGCAATTCAGGAAGGCGCTGCAGGCGTCGATATGGGAAGAAATATATTTCAATCCGACGCCCCGGCAGCAATGATTCAGGCAGTGCGAAAAGTAGTGCATGAAGGCTTCAAGCCAAAGGAAGCTTTGGAACTATTTCAAACGCTAAAAAACGAAAAAAAGAAATCCCCCGGGAATTGAGGCAAAGCTTTCATCCTGACACCCAATACCCGGAACGGGAAAGCTTAAACCTTTCGCTTCTCTAATCATGGTTTATAGTAAAGGCGGGAGCATTATGGAAAACCGCTGGTCGGACGACAGGGCAGCCGAGTTCATCGAAAAATATGGCGACTACGTATGGCAATGATTTAGCCATGGGACTCTTTGTGGCATCCCTGATCGGCGCAGAAGCGAAGCTGGTCTTGCACGGTGGCGGGAACTCGTCCGTCAAAACCAATTATAAGAACCTGTTCGGCGAAAGCAAACCCGCAATCTTCGTCAAAGCTTCCGGGCGCAACATGGCTTTTATCGAGCCGAACGATTATACCGGGATGGATTTGGAGCATTTGAGGAAACTGCGCCATTTGCCAGAAATATCCGACGAGGAAATGGTGAATGAACTCCGAACTCATTTCCTAAAAGCCCATGCGGCAACTCCATCCATAGAAACTCTCGTCCATGCTTTTATCCCGCATAAGTTTGTCGACCATACACACGCGGATGCCATACTCGCACTTTCAAACCAACTCGGCGGCGAAAAACTTTTAAAGGAGGCTCTGGGCGATACGGTTGCCTTGCTGCCTTATTTCCCTCCAGGATTCAAACTGGCAAAAGCTATCGCAGACACATTGGATCAGAATCCGTCTGCGCAAGCCCTCGTGTTAATGCAGCACGGATTGGTGACATGGGGAGAAACCGCGAGCCAATCGTACGGTAAAACAATTGAACTGACAAACAAAGCCGAAACCTATCTGCAGCAGCACGTGCGCACTCCGCTGACACTGAGATTCTCTACATCTGTTGTGGAGGCGGAGAAACGACTCACCGCAATAGCGCCCATCGTCCGGGGTTTGCTCGCAAAACCGACAGGAGATCCGGATCGTCCGTGGACAAGGGCAATTCTGCAGCCCCTGATAAACAAGGATGTGCTCAATTTCGTGAATTCGGACCGAGGGAAAGAGATAGCGCTCACGCCCCCGCTGACTTCAGACCACTTAATCCGGACAAAACCATTGTATCTTTGGGTGGACTCCCCTGACTTTGCCAATCCCGGCAACCTGCGCGAACAGTTTTCCAGGGCGATTGAAGGATATGCGTCCGCTTATACCGCCTATGTCAACCGGCATGCGGCGAGCCTGCCGGATGGCGTGCAACGCATGGATTCTCTGCCCCGAGTGCTTCTCGTTCCAGGCTTGGGAGCGCTGTGCGCGGGCAGCGATGTCACCGCCGCACGTATTATCAGAGACATTGCAGAACATACATTGGCGGTTAAAGCTCAAATTGCCGCAATGGGAATCTACTCCGGCATGAATGAGAAGGACACGTTTGATATGGAATATCGAGTCCTTCAGCATTCAAAGCTGAAGGGCGAACGACCCCTTCCTCTCGCGCATCAGGTAGCACTCATAACGGGTGGAGCTGGCGCTATCGGCTCGGGAATCGCGCAGGAGCTTCTGGAACAGGGATGTCATGTTGCAATAACGGACTTGGAGGGAAATGCGCTCACAACGCTTGTCGATGAATTGAAGACTTCGTTTGGAACACGCGTCATGGGAGTCCCTCTGGACGTCACCAACCCGGAATCGGTCACAGAAGGATTCAACACCGTGGCACGATCATGGGGAGGCATCGACCTGATTATTCTAAATGCCGGAGTGGCGCATGTTTCCGCACTATCGGAGATGAGCCTGGAATCCTTTCACAAGCTGTCCAAAATAAATATCGATGGAACGCTGATTATGCTCTCCGAGGCAGTCCGCCATTTCAAGCTCCAGGGCACGGGCGGAGATATTGTGATGATTTCGACCAAGAACGTATTTGCGCCCGGCGCGCGATTCGGCGCATACAGCGCTACAAAGGCTGCCGGGCATCAGTTGGCACGCATCGCGAGCCAGGAATTCGCCGAATTGGACATCCGGGTCAACATGGTGGCGCCTGACGCAGTATTCTCTCATGGTCCCCGCAAATCGGGCTTGTGGACGGAGATTGGCCCCGAGCGAATGAGCGCCAGAGGATTGAGCTCTGAAGGTCTTGAAGAATATTATAGAAATCGGAATCTCCTGAAGGCAAGGATAACGGCTCAGCATGTGGCGAAAGCCGTCCTCTTTTTTGCCACCCGGCAAACACCCACTACAGGAGCCACTATTCCCGTGGACGGCGGCCTTCCCGATGCTACGCCACGGTAGTCGGCGTTCGGCAGTCAGCGGTCGGCAGATGGCAGTCGGCAGTCGGCAGTCGGTGGTCAGCAGTCGGCAGGCGGCGGTCAGCAGAATTAAAAGCATTTTTCATGTATATTCGTAACAGATTGGTGACTATCGACTGCCGACTAACGACTAACGACTATCGACTGTCGACTGAGGTAAACATTGATGATTGGACAACTCCGGGGACAGCTCCTGCGTAAAAGACCCAATGCCCTTCTTCTGGATGTTCAGGGAGTCGGATATGAGGTCTTCATTCCCTTAACAAGTTTTTATGAACTCCCCGGCGAAGGAAGCGAAGTCACGCTGAAGATACACACGCATGTGCGGGAGGATGCGCTGACACTATTCGGGTTCCTCTCTCAGCGCGAGAAAGACCTGTTCCTCAAACTGCTATCCATCAGTGGAATCGGCCCTAAATTAGCCATAGCCATCCTGTCCGGGGGGCAAGTGGAAGATCTCGCCAATGCCATCGTAACAGGCAATCTGGCCCGGCTGACGGCCATTCCCGGCGTCGGCCGCAAAACCGCGGAACGAGTCGTACTCGAACTTAAAGGCCAAATGACGCCATTTCTCCTTCCGGAGCAAATGGAAGCCGCCAAAGAGAGTGGTGCCAGCACTGCTCTGGATGAAGACGTTCTGTCGGCTCTCACAAATCTTGGCTATCCCCGGGCGTCCGCGGAAAAGGCCCTTTCCATGGTACTTCGCTCAGCGGAGTGCGAACGCACGTTTGAGGAAGTTTTGCGGAGCACTTTGCGGCGATTGGCCGGCTGGTAGAATAAACGGATGACAGACCACGAGTTAGCGCATACACTTCTTAATCCGTCAACATACGCAGAAGAAAAATCCTTTGAGCAGAGCCTCCGGCCCCAGACTCTTCGCCAATACATTGGCCAGCAGAAAGTAAAGGATAACATTGCAATCAGCATCCAGGCTGCTGTCAAACGACAGGAAGCGCTTGATCATGTACTGCTCTACGGCCCTCCGGGACTGGGCAAAACAACGCTCGCAACCATCATTGCCAACGAAATGCAGGTGAACATCCGCACAACCAGCGGTCCGGTTATCGAAAAGCGCGGGGACCTTGCGGCAATTCTTACCAACCTCAAACCGAACGACGTTCTTTTTATCGATGAGATTCACAGGTTGCAGCCCTCGATTGAGGAGATCCTCTATCCGGCGATGGAGGACTTTTATATCGACTTCATCATTGGAGAGGGCCCTGGAGCTCGAAGCATCAAGATGCCCTTGCCCCGCTTCACGCTCGTGGGCGCTACGACAAGAGCCGGGCTGCTGACGGCTCCCCTGCGCGGCAGATTCGGAATTATCCATCGGCTTGAGTTTTACGGCAGCGAGGATCTGCGCACTATTGTAATTCAATCGGCGCGCATCCTGGGTGTGGAGATCGACGACGAAGGCGCGCTTGAAATTGCATCAAGAAGTCGCGGGACACCGCGTATCGCAAATCGCCTGTTGCGGCGTGTGCGCGACTATGCGGAAGTGAAGGGCGACGGACGCATCCACCGCGCTATTGCCATGGATGCGTTGAAAATGATGGATGTGGACACCTATGGTTTTGATGAAATCGATCGCAAATTGATGCTTACCATCCTGGAAAAATACAATGGAGGTCCCGTGGGAGTGGGTGCCCTCTCCGCAGCGATTAGCGAGGATGAAGATGCCATCGAAGACATCTATGAACCGTACCTCATCCAGATCGGCTTTCTTGACAGAACTCCACGCGGACGCGTGGCAACTCGCAAAGCGTTTGAGCATTTTCGGATTTCGTTGCCCGCAAATCAGAAGAACCTTTTTTAGGGTCTTCTCCTTGGCGAGTGGGATAAATATAGTTAGTTTATCATATTTCATATAAACTGAATATCAGCAACTCCAAGGAAAAAGCTGGATATATTAGGCATATCTCCGGTGTCCGATAGGTTCTTGCAGATAGTGTGCATTGAACTAGGGTATGGTTGCTTGGTGAAACGGAGTCAGGCTCTGCGGGGACGCAACCTGACGAGGGATAACCGAGTCGACGGTGCGCCGATGGTGCATCAGGCCGCTGACACTAATTGGTGTCAGCGGCCATTTTCATTGTCGACCATCGGACACCCGAGATGTGCCTCCGAAAATCCTGGGGATTGGGGCAAAGCCCCAAAATCCGATACTTACTGAAGATAGGCACTTTAAATCTCCGGGAGCATGCAAGTCAGGATTTTCAGGCGCAGATATTCCTCATCATGCAACCCATAAGCACGACGTTGCAAAACACGGTTTTTGTTGTTTAGACGCTCGACAAAACCCAATGCGACTTTATTCTCTGGCTGGAAGTATAGTCGGAATAAAGTGCCTTTGGTCAGTAAATCCGGCCGTCCAGGATCCTCAACAAGTTCTGATAAATTTGGCTGATGTAAACTTCGGGCTTTGAATATGCCCATTAATCGAATTCGACGGTACTCTATGTCAGAATTGGGGGTTTAGAAAGGGATTTCGGGCATGCCTATAGTGCAGCAATGTCAATATTATCAACGTGGCAAATCACAAGCGCCGCGGCTTCGGCCAGAAAATATTACCCTAAGCAGCTTTCTTTCTTGCCACCCAAAGATCATACTCAGCTTGTATCCGAACCCACATTTCTGCTGTTGTCCCCAACACCTTTTCAAGAGTCAGAGCAAAGTCCGGCGAAATAGACCTCTTGCCATTCACTATTTCATTGATCTTGCGGGGAGAGCATCCACACTTCTCGGCAAATTGTGATTGATTGAGGTTGAGTTCTTTCAAATAAACCTCACTCAGCACCAGACCCGGATGCATCGGTTTGGGATTGCTAATCATACATCACCCCTTGTGATAATTTTCAATTCTTACATCCAAAAACTCACCGTTTTTGAATTTAAACGTAACACACCAGGGAAGCTTTATCGTAACGCTCCACTCATCTCTTCGGTTCCCAGTAAGTTTGTGGAGACGAATGTTAGGAGGCTGCCCCTTTATTTTTAAGTCACTTAGCTTGCTGGTGCTGTGCATAATGGTCAAGAGAGCCTTGACGCGAAACCATAAATCCTGCGGCAGCACCCTCGATTTATCTGATTCCCATATTTCGTTAGCCGTTCTATTGGCAAAATTGCGAATCATTACGCACTCCGGTTATTACATTATACCATATAGTGTAATAAAGGCAATAGGAGATTCGACAGCTCTCCATGGTGGTCCGGGTTTTCCCAGCAATTATCTGAGTCCTCTTGAGGCGCTCGCCGATGAAAGACCGGTGATTTTTTATGATCAGTTGGGGTGTTGCAAATCAGACAGGCCTGCTGACAAAAGCCTCTGGAGAATAGAAAGATTTGTCGATGAACTAGGTCAGCTTCGCAAAGCACTTGGGCTTAGGAAACTGCATATATTGGGACACTCGTGGGGGACGATGCTGGCAACTGACTATATGCTTACGCGTCCCACCGGTGTGGCTGGTCTGATTTTAGCCAGCCCCTCACTCAGCACAAAACGCTGGATGAGCGATGCCGACAAACTTCGTACTGGATTGCCTAAGGAAGTTCAGAACATTCTTCTTAAACATGAACGCGCAGGGACTACACAAGCTGAAGAATATAAGGCAGCGGGTCAGATCTACCTCCAAACTTATTCGTGTCGGCTGAGCCCTCGGCCGAAGGAATTGCTTGCCTCAAGAGATGGAATGGGCCGTGAAGTTTATGAAACAATGTGGGGACCGAGCGCGTTGTATGCTACGGGAAACCTTAAAGACTATGATCGGTCAGGTCGCCTGAAAGAGATCACCGTGCCGACCCTCTTCACCTGCGGGCGCTGTGGTGAGGCCACGCCGGAAACGACTGCCTGGTTTCAAAGCCTATTGCCAAAATCCAGATTAGTCGTCTTTGAAATAAGTGCCCATATGACCATGTTTGAAGAGCCCGACCGGTATATAGGAACCATTCGCCAATTCCTCAATGAAGTAGAGCTTAAATAGGATCAAGGAGTGTGAAGCCCGCTGCGTTACCAAATCTGTCGGTTAGCAGCCTATCCCTGATGTGCATAGCAATCAATTTCATGACAATCGGCGGCACACAGTTCCCGATCTGCCGGATTCCATTCTCGAATTCACCTGCGAACAAAAAGGAATCCGGGAAGGAGCTGAACCGCTTGAACTCTGGTAATGAAGTATAGTCGGAATAAAGTGGCCTTTGGTCAGTAAATCCGGCCGTCCAGGCTCCTCAACAAGTTCTGATAAATTTGGCTTATGTAAACTTCGGTCTTTGAATTTGCCCATGAATCGAATTCGATGGCATGCTATGTCAGAATTGGGGATCTAGAAAGGGATTTCGGGCATACCTATAGTGCAGCATGCCTATAATGCAAAGCGGATTAGCCGCCATCGGAATCTCTGAGCTGCAAAGCTGAAGACAATGCGGATGGATTGCTGATCTCACTAAAACAACATCCACTCATCATCCGGTTTGGCAGGAGTTATGGGCGGAGCCCTTGAAGGGAGTCCAAGACAGGTCAGTATCTTTTGCATTGCATCGGGTGGATGAATCGCGCATAGAACCCTCATTTTTGAGCCACAGCGGGGACAGACGAGGACGTCCAATTCGAACACACGTTTCAAAAGCTGAGCCCATGAATAATTTTTCGGCTTTTTGCCCCGCTTTGGCTTGGTTTCAGCCTCTTCGGTTGTCGAAATTTCGGCTTTCGCCGAGCAACCCGAATGCGCCGGCGCAATATCGGATTTATCTTCAGGAACAATGTATGGCCTGAGACTTGAGGCAGGGGCCAGCACGCCATAATAAAGAACGATATTGAATCTTGGCGGCGGCACGAGCGCCACAAGCCATGCCATCAATTCCATCGGTTCATAGATCACAGCCGTTGTCCCGTCATTCCAGCGGCGTTTGAGTTTGTAGCGAAGCCTGCCGTCCGGCAAGAGCGAAAGTCTCTCATTGGAGATCGGGCCGCGCGCAGCATATCTTAGAAGCCGCTCCAAAGGCCCTACTTTTTCAGCTGAAGGGAACAACGCGGTCCACGCCGCATGCATCGCAGTGAACCCGGATAAAACCTCGCTCTAAAATGCCGCAATCAAGAAAATCGCGCAGGTCATTTTCAACGAAGCCGGGAACTACTCGCCCGCGCTCCTGTTGGCGCGCCAGAAAAGATTCGAGGTTTTCAGCCACCACACGGTAAAGAACGGTCTCTTCAGGATGGTGTGGGAGATATTCAAAAGCAGCCTCGCAGACGCTGAAACCCTGACCTTCAAATAGAAACTCTTCATCAGCATACTGCCTTCCCTTGTTAAAAACCGCCAATGGACAGAGGGCCATTTATTTCGCTCCGTAACCCGCAGGCTTGAAACTGCACTATGACTAATAGGCCATGAGGTTCATTGAGCGAAAAATTTCTAAAGGATTAAAGGGGTAGAGGGAAGCGCGCGAAGAATTGCATCGCTCCAATTCCTCTTCCCTCTACCCCTTCACCCCTCTACCCCTTTAATCCTTTACCCCTCTACCCCTTTAATCCTTTGATCCTTTGATATATCTTACCCATATGGCTGAATCGGTGATGCCCGCACAAAAATTGCGCCAGCTGCAGGATGCGATCGAAACGGTTGTCCGCGGGAAACGCGAGGCCGTTCGACTGGCGCTGGTTTGCCTGCTTGCCGAAGGACACCTGCTAATCGAAGATGTGCCGGGAGTCGGCAAGACCACGCTGGCTCATTCGCTCGCACGCGTCTTCGATTGCACTTTTCGCAGAATCCAATTCACCAGCGATTTGCTACCCTCCGATATTCTGGGTGTCTCCCTTTTCAACCAGGCGGGGCAGACTTTCAGTTTTCGCAGGGGGCCTATTTTTGCCACTTCGTTCTCGCGGATGAGATCAACCGGACAACTCCGAAAACACAGAGCGCGCTTTTGGAAGCCATGAGTGAAGGCAAGGTGAGCGTCGACAACCAAACCCATCCGCTCCCGCGTCCTTTTATGGTAGTCGCCACACAAAATCCCGTTGAGCATCATGGCACCTATCCGCTTCCCGAATCCCAGCTGGACCGATTCCTTCTGCGCATACAAATGGGATATCCGGACAGCGACGCCGAGAAGGAAATCCTTCGGCGGCAGAACCGCCTGCCCGATACCGAGCACATTCAGCCCGTGATGCAGGCCGAAGATATTCTGGAAGCCCAGGCATCCGTCGGCGCAGTTCGAGTGGATGAATCCCTTCTCGACTACATTATGGCCATTGTCGAAGCCACGCGCCGATCGGAATTTCTGCTCATAGGCGCGAGCCCTCGCGGATCGCTTGCGCTTCGCAGGGCGGCACAGGCCCTCGCCTATTTTGAAGGACGCGACTACTGCATTCCTGACGACATCAAGCAACTGGTACTGCCGGTCTTGGCCCACCGCGTGATTGTCAGTTCCAAATACTCTTCGCCACACAAGCGCAGTGAAGAGGCTGAGGCTATTCTTGCTGAGATACTTCGGAGCATTGAAGTTCCGCTCTAACCAGGCCGACGGCCCGCAGGAGGAAAGGTCCACCGGGCGATTCCTGCCATTTTCTTTCAGAATCACTCGAGAAGGTTTCCTCTACATTTTGCGGGGTGTTCCTGCTGTCTTTGGCCGCGGTCAATTCGGGCAATAACCTTTTATTTGTTGTTGTGGCCGCATTGCTTTCCGCGATTGCGGTCTCAGGCATCATTTCCCGGAGTTCTCTGAAGACAGATCTCCCTTTCGCTGCAATTGCCGGAAAATGTGTTTGTGGGAGAACGCGTCTCCATAAAAATAACGCTCAGGAATCTGAAACGGATTTTCCCATCCTTCTCAATTCGCGTTGAGGATCCGGATCTCGAGCCGGACCCATGTGCCGTTTTCTCTCTTGCGCATGCTTAAGTCTGCGACATAGCAACGCCGGAGTCGACCACGCAGGACAAGGCCCTGTTTCGCCAGGCGGCCTATTTCCCGATGTTGCGGGCCGGGGAAACCCGCTCGGAGCTTGCTTTTCAGTCTTTTCTCCATCGGGGACGGTACCACCTTCGGGGATTTTGGATTTCTACACGGTTCCCTTTTGGCCTGTTCCGCCGCGGAGAATTCATCGGGGCAAAAGGCGAAATCCTGGTCTATCCATTGATACAGGAGATTTCTACCTTCTTTCACCTTCTTCCGTTTCTTCCGGGGCATCTTGAAGGCTCCCGTGTGGGACAGGGAGAAAATCTCTTCTCCATGCGAAAATATCAGGAGTCGGAAAGCGCCCGGATCATTGACTGGAAAGCTACGGCAAAAACGGGAGAGCTGATGGCCCGGGACTATGCACGCGAAGAGGAAAATGCGATCTGCCTGATCCTGGACACACGAATGCACGATCAATCAAATGGCAACTCTGCGAGCACATTCGAGAAGGCGGTTTCCCTTGCGGCCGGCATCGCGGCTCATTTTCTACGGGAAGGGGCCGGGATGGAATTTCTCACGCCCTATGAGCATATACCCCGTGGAACCGGAACGGAGCAGCTGTATCGGATACTGAGGTCACTGGCTGTTGTCCACTATGAAATGCATCGTCGGCGCCATCCGTTTGATCCCTGGGATCCCGGCGCCTTTCCCGGCATCCCGAATGCGCATGACTTCCCGGCAGATTTTCTCGGACAAGGCGTTCAAAATAATCATTAGTTCCAAGCCCCGGGGAAGCTTTCCCTCGGCAATATGGCGGTCCTCGCATGTAGTCTTTTTTAACGAGCTATGAATTTCGCGCGGTATTTCAAGATATCTTCCTATTGCCTGATCGGCACCGGCTTTGTATCCGTCGCCGCGACCCGACAGATACATCCCGCTGTGGATCATTCTGTTTGCCACAATTTTTGTCGCCAGTTGGCGCATCGATACGGCCAGGCTCCGGCAGCGTATCCCCTCATGGATCCTGAACTGCCATAGCGCTAGCGTACGTTCCCTTCTTCGTATGGGATGCGCGACTGCTGTCACGCTCTTTTATATTTGCCGCCATTCATCTCCTGATTTTTGCCTCCGCCATAAAACTGCTGACGCTCTCAAAGGACCGCGATTATTTGCAGCTTTATCTCATCAGCCTTGCAGAGATTCTTGCAGCCTCAACGCTGACAGTGAATATGGCTTTTGGCATCTGCCTGCTGGCTTTCATAGCTTCGGGCACCAGCACCCTGGTCCTTTTTGAAATGCGCCGCAGCAACGCCAAAATGCAGGGGGCAAAAGTGCAGCCATTCGTCCGCGGCAAAGGAATCCAGGGAACAGACCTGGAACTATTTTCGCCCTTTCCTGCAGGCCCTTTCTTTCTCTCAACAGTCGGGATGACGCTGCTAATCCTGGCGGCCGCGGTTCCACTATTCCTTCTTTTGCCCCGTATCTCGACAGGCGTTTACGGGCGGCCTTCCGGAAACACACAATTCGTCTCCGGCTTTTCCGATCGCGTGGAGCTTGGTCGGTTCGGCACTATCCGGCAATCCAGCGCCGTCGTCATGAGGGTTCAAACAGCCACACCCCCATCGGAGACGCCCGAAAATCTAAAATGGCGTGGGCTTTCATTTGACTATTTCGATGGTCGTTCCTGGAAGAACACCGAACAGCATCGAGTTCCCGTCTCCACTCAGGGCCGCTACTATAAGCTGGAGAATTCTGCACAGGGAACGAACTGGCTGAACCAGACTTTTTTTGTTGAGGCTTTATCCACCAATGTGATTTTTGCAGCAAGCAGAGTTCTGGCCGTATCGCTCGATGTGGGACATTTGGAGAGAGACCCCGCGGGGAACCTGTATACAGATTCGCATACCCTCAAAAAATTAAGGTACGCGGCGATCTCCGACGCGATTCGCCCCAATCCCGGCAATATTTCTGATCTAATCCCTATACCGCAGGAAATTCTCACCAGATATTTGCAGTTGCCTCCGGAAGACTCCAGAGTGTTGGATCTTGCCAGACGGGTGACACGAACATCCAAAGACAAATATTCCAAAGCAATGGCGCTGGAACGATACCTCCGATCTAATTACCGATACAGTTTCCTGTTGCGCGGGACTCCAAATAGCAAAGATCCGCTGGCTATGTTCCTATTTGATGTTCGCGCGGGGCATTGCGAATACTTCGCTTCGTCCATGACAATAATGCTGCGGCAACTCGGCATCCCGGCCCGCCTGGTAAATGGATTTCGCACAGGCGAGTACAACAGCATCGGAAAGAACTGGACCGTCCGGCAACACCATGCTCACAGCTGGGTGGAGGCCTATTTCCCTCCCTACGGCTGGATCGAGTTCGATCCTACGCCCACCGGAACAGGACAGCCTGAAACAGGATTCGTTCGCCTCCTGTCAGATCTGACCGATGCCATCGATCTGTGGTGGTGGGAAGGCGTTTTAAACTATGATTCCTCCAAACAATACAGAGTGCTGAGCGTTACGTACGCCGCCCTCGATAGCGTGCCGGCACAGGGTGGAAAGTTTTTTTGTGCATGCATATGAAAAAGGCCGCGTGTCTATCTCTATGGACCAAACTCGCAGCCTTGCGTCCGCTTTTGGCAAAGGATGGTTGGTCTGCGCCGTATTTATTCCCTTGGCGGCTTTAATGCTGATCCGCCGCTGGCGCCGGCGCATCTCCGGCCTCATTCGACGGGTATGGCATCATAACGATCCAAAGACGGTAGCCGCCAGTTTCTTTGCGGAAGCTCTGGACCTTCTCGGTGATCGAGGGTTCAAGCTTGACCGAAGTCAAACGGCTTTGGAATTCGCATTGAGTCTCCAGGGGAAACCGCCGGGCGACTCTTTTCTTGCTTTAACTCAAATGTATTATGCGATCCGTTTTGGACCTCCCGACCTGCCCTTCAATCGAATGGAGGCGCAAACGCAACTGGGTTTGCTGCGTAATTCCCTGGCCCGTATTTCTCAGCGGGGTCGCAGCAAGAATGGAGCAGACGGGTAATATTGCATGGCTTTGGAAAATCGGTGCCTGGTTATACTGTCCCTCCGAGAAAAAGGGACAGTATAGCCTGGTACCGATTGTTGATTGTTTTGATTGTTGTTATGACCGCTGGCTATTCCTCTCCCTTTTTCTCCTCTTTTACCTTTTCCGCACTCGACTCCTTTGCTTTCTTTGGAGCGCCAGGCTTATGGCAGACAAGGCATGATTCCATCGGCCATCCCTCATGGTTTGAAGGAGCAGGCTTCAGTTTGGACTTGGCATGGCAAGTAAAGCAGTTTTTATAGGGAGCTACCGCTGTGGGATGAGAGATTCCCTTGGGACTACCGGCCGTTTCCTCTTCTTTGTTCGTTGCCGGTTTCTTTGGTTTCATTGGAGCGCCAGGCCTATGGCAGATCAGGCATGATTCCATCGGCCATCCCGCATGGTTTAAGGGAGCAGGCTTCATTCCAGACTTTGCCATGGCAATTTATGCAGTCTTTGAAGGGCACTGCATCCGTGGGATGAGGGATTGCCCAGGGACCATTGGCTGTGTCAGTTGCCGATCTCTTTGATTTCGTCGGAGCTCCAGGCTTGTGGCAGATGCGGCATGATTCAATCGGCCTTCCCTCGTGGTTTGAGGGAGCAGGCTTCATTCCGGACTTGGCATGGCATTGATAGCATTGTTCCAGCCGCAGTGTCGTGTGTGGAATATGCGGGGCAGATACGGTCACAAACTTTGCCGGTATCGTTGATTCAGGCGCCTTCGGGCTGTAAATCACTGATCGAGAGATTGGCGCGGGCAATGTCGAAATTGCCGTCGTTTCGGCGGTAGCCGCCCAATAAATGAATCCAATCCCGAGTGCGGCAAATATAATTGCAATTGGCATGAAAACGAACTGCCGACGACGCACCGTTTGGGAAGAGGGCGCGGGATTGACCTTGCCCGCCGCAAAGTCGTTCCATTCCAGGCTGTGTTCCTCTTCCATCTGATGCCTGGTGAGTTTCCCTGTAAACATGCTCTTGTTGAACATGCGGATGTGGACGTTATAGAAGTGCCATACAATAATTGCCAGGACCGCCAGCACAGCTTCGCCGCCGTGCGCCGCCTTCGCCGCGGGAATAAACTGGCCTGGAAGAAATTGCGCGGTGATCAAGGGATTCCAGAGCATAAATCCCGTCAGCAGCATGATGAGACCGCCCCAGATTAAGGCCCAGTACTCAATCTTTTCGGCAAAGTTATACCGCGGCATTTGAGGGGGGGCTTTTCGTAAACACAGGCCGTGCAGGATCGAATGCAGCGCATCCACAGCGTCCTTGGGCACAGGCATCATCGTCAACTGAACCCGGCGGACAAAGAACTGATAGGCAAGAACAATGGCGTGATATCCGGTCGATAAGGCAAACACAATGCCGCAGCTCGATGAATCACGCGCGTCGTCTGGATCCCACCCATTAGGTCAATGAGATGCTCTGACAGCGAATACAAAGCATATTTCTGAACCAATCCGGTTAAGCCCAGTAGCGTAAAAGAAATAAGGAGAACCAAGTGCTCGATTCGCTGGGGTACCGTGAATCTCCGAGGGATTTGAAGATCTGCCTGCATTGCTTTCTTTTCCTCGCTCATTCCTTTACATTCTCCCTCTAGCGGAACCGGCGAATGATTCGGCCGCCGGCATCAATAAGAACAAACAGGACCATTCCGCCAATCGTGATCGGAATGAGGAACCGATAAAACAGATTGACCCAATAGACCAGAGGATATCTGTCTCGTGTTGGGGGAAAATGGCCGACCCAGCTATCCGGAAAGTTTACGGTAGCATCCGGGTGGCATCTGCGGCAGGTGTTCAGCAGGTTTTTTTTAATAACGGCAGAATTCGCATCTGTTACCTTTTGGATGTTATGAATCCCGTGGCAGTCGGTGCATACCGCCGTGTTTACCCGCTGGTCTGGATGCTGTTTAGCGAATAAAGTCACTGTCAGCCCGTGAAAGTCGGCGACATAGGTGTCAAAAACGCCGGCGGATATGTTGTATTTGCCCATCCGCTTTGCATCCGCATGGCATTTGGCGCAGAGCTTGGGAGATTTCAGCCGGAATGCCTCGGTAGTAGGATCCACCTGTTTGTGTGCCTCATGGCAATCAGTGCATACCGGCACATCAGGATTATTAGCTTCCAGAAGCGATTTGCCGTGTGCGCTGTTCGCGTATTGCTGCATAAATGCCTGAGTGACAATTGCCGCAACGTGTGGACATCGCATTTCGCGGAAAATTCGGCTTGCCAACAGCGTGGCTTCCATGGCAGTCGGTGCAAACCGCAGCATTCCTATTTCCCGCTGCCAGAGCACGCGCATGGTTGCTGTCAAGCTCCTGTTTAGCCTGCTCTTTATGGCACGGTTCGCATTGTTTGCTGCTCGCCACTTGAAATTCGCGGTAGTTGTTGGCCGTATTCCTGGGATGCGGAAACTTTTGGATGCCGCTGTGGCATGCCGTGCAAGGCTGTGCGCCGTGGACTGAGGACTTCAGCGACTCGGCATCTATTGTGAGCGGCAGATTCTCAGAACTGGGCAACTGAGTAGCCAAGCCTTGGGTTGTATGGCAGCCGACACAGCGGAGATTGTCTTGTTCGGCTGAGTTAGCGACTCCGACAAGGGCACCCGCCAGCAAGATGGAAAGGCTTGCAGTGCGGAATCCGCAGAAGAATCGCGAGAATGAACGAGTACGCATC
The DNA here is from genome assembly GCA_963718845.1 of uncultured Acidobacteriota bacterium. Lineage (GTDB taxonomy): Bacteria > Acidobacteriota > UBA6911 > UBA6911 > UBA6911 > UBA6911. Next base: position 126,115 of record CAVRAD010000020.1, on the reverse strand, counting down.
ATAGGATCCTCTGGCCAACCTGGACCATACTCCCCGAGATAAACGGCCGAGCACAGTCGGAGTTAGGGTAATCATATCAAAATGAGCAGCACATAAAGCAATGCGCTCCCCATCCGAATTTTTTGTAACAATATCATCAGTTCTCTCGATGTCAAAATGTAAGTAGCCCAAGGGATTTGTGCTACTATTTCAGATCTTCTGGAGTGATGGGGAGCGATGGGGAGTGAATGGTGGCTAAAATAGGCTTTATAAGTTTAGGCTGTCCCAAAAATCTGGTTGACAGCGAAGTCATGATCGGGCTGCTGCAAACCAAGGGGCACGCTCTAACAGCAGCCCCCGCGGATGCCGACGTTATCATTGTCAATACGTGCTGCTTTATCGAGGATTCCCGAAAAGAATCGATAGAAACCATTCTTGCTGCTGCACAATTCAAGACTTCAGGATCGTGCAAGAAATTAATCGTTACAGGCTGTCTTGCCGAGCGCTACGCCTCCGACATTCGAACAGACCTGGTTGAGGTGGATTCGATTCTGGGGACCAACCAAATCGAAGAAATCGTCCGAGCCGTAGATGGGATATCCATCCCGCCGCCGAGTTCTTACGGACGGAATGACGCCGATTTCTATTTGTATGACCACACGACACCCCGGACACTCATAGGCCCGAGCTATACGGCATATATGAAAATAGCCGAGGGCTGCGATCACACATGCTCTTTCTGCATTATCCCAAAAATCCGGGGACCGATCAGGAGCCGAAGTATCCCCTCGCTCGTCCAGGAGGCAATGCAACTTGCAGACAAGGGAGTCAGGGAAATCGCCCTGGTCTCACAGGACACTACCAGCTATGGGCTGGACCTCGGGATCCGGGACGGGCTGGCGAAGCTTCTCGAAGCGCTGAGTAAAATAGATGGATTACGCTGGATCCGTTTCTTGTACGCCTATCCGAACCAGATCAATCAAAGACTTATAGATGCAATCAACTCCAGCGAAAAGATATGCAAGTATGTAGACATGCCTCTGCAGCATGCAAGCGCGTCCATCCTGAAATCCATGAAGCGGGGCGGCGACAGAGCAAGCCTGGCAACAATGATTGATCGGATAAAAAAAGGAATCCCCGGGGTCACATTAAGAACCACCATGATTGTGGGTTATCCCGGAGAAACCAGAGAGGATTTCCTGGAACTGAAAAAGTTCTGCCGGGAAATGGAATTCGATCGTCTGGGAGTCTTCACGTACTCGGATGAGGAAGATACGAAGGCATTCGCACTGCGGCCGAAAGTGCCGACCCGTACGGCAGAACAGCGGCGGCGTTCTCTAATGGAACAGCAGGTTGCGATAGCGAGTCGAAAAAACCGGGAGCTGATCGGGAAGGAGCGTATTGCCCTGGTGGAAGGCCCTTCCGAGGAGAGCGAATTTCTGCTGCAAGGCCGGCTTGAATCGCAAGCCCCCGAAATCGACGGCGTATGCCTGATAAACGATTCCGAAGCAGGGGATGTGCAAAGCGGCGAATTTCGAACGATCCGGATTACCAGGGCTCTAAATCATGATTTTCTGGGAAAGATCGTGAGATAACATGAAAATAAAATGCCCGCGCTGCGGGAAAGAAACGGAAATGATGGAGAATTCATTTCGGCCGTTCTGCAGTGAACGCTGCCAGACTATCGATTTGGGCAACTGGATTTCCGGCACATACCGAATTCCTGAAGAGCGATCCGACGAAGATACAGAGGATGAATCCAGCCCCCGGAAGGATTTTCACGAATGAGACCCCGCATTTCCATAGCGATCGCGAGCATGCTGCGGATAGGCTTCATCCCCGGAGCGCCCGGAACCTATGCATCCCTCGCCACGACTCTAATCTTTCTGCTCTTTTATTCTATTTCGCACCGGATTGTGCCGGAGCTTCATCTTAGCGCGATATGCCTGATTTCTCTGGTCGGCGTGCTGACATCCTCCGATGCAAGCAAAAGCACCGGAATCGAGGACCCATCTTTTGTAGTGATCGATGAGGTCGCGGGACAATTGCTGGCATTCTTGTTCTTGCCGGTCAATGCTTTCAATCTCATCCTGGGCTTCGCGGCCTTTCGGTTATTTGATATTTGGAAGCCCTTCCCCATCCGCAAACTGGAACCTTTGGGAAAAGGAGTCGGCATAATGGCTGACGATTTGCTGGCAGGCGTTTATGCCAACCTGGTTCTCCGGCTTTTGAATCTCCTTTTCTGAGTCCTCAGGAACAACTCTATGAAAGCTGAGATCATTGCAGTAGGATCCGAGCTGTTGACGCCGGATAACGTTGATACTAACTCTCTGTATCTCACCCATCGAATGAATGAAGCAGGGTGCAGGGTCCACCTGAAAACCGTTGTAGGAGATGATAGCGACGACATTGCAGGCGTGCTGCGTGAAGCGTTGCATCGTTCGGATTTTATTCTCGTCAGCGGCGGTCTGGGCCCAACAGAAGACGATCGCACCCGCACGGCAGTCGCTACCGTTTTAGGTCGCTCGACTTCCATTGATGAAGGCATTCTTGAGACTTTGCGACAACGCTTTATCGCGCGCGGCTTCCAAATGGCGAAAATCAATGAGAAGCAGGCAGAAGTGATTGAGGGAGCGGAGACGCTCGACAATCCGCTGGGAACTGCGCCCGGAATGTGGATCGAAGAAAAGGGGCATTATATTGTTTTGCTGCCCGGCCCGCCCAGGGAGCTTAAAGCTGTATTTGAACAAAAAGCTCTCCCTAAAATCAGACAGCTGAGCGGAGGGATGCGGCTCGCTTACAGATCCTTTCACGTTACGGGAATCACCGAGTCGGAACTGGACTCGCGGATCGCTCCTATCTACACAACGTATCCCGAAGTAAGCACCACAATACTGGCGGGTACGCGGCACATCGCGATACGTCTCTATCGCTGGACAGAGGACAAAACGGAGCCGTCCGATCTCGAAGCGCTTGCGGCAAGAATTCAGGATGAGCTCGGCGATACGATCTTCACAGCAAGCGATGAATCTATGGAGGAAGTCGTCGGTCGCCTGCTCAGGGGAACAGGACAAACGATTGCAGTTGCGGAATCCTGTACGGCAGGAATGCTCGGCATGCACATCACACGCGTCCCCGGAAGCTCCAGCTACTTTAAGGGCGGAGTCCTCTGCTACGACAATAACGCCAAAGAGGAGCTTTGCGGAGTTCCACCGGATTTGCTGCAAAAACACGGAGCCGTGAGCGCCGAAGTCGCAGAAGCCATGGCCCGCGGCGTGCGACTTGCGTTGCACAGCACAATCGGATTATCGATCACAGGCATTGCCGGCCCGGGAGGCGGCTCCCCGGAAAAACCGGTTGGACTTGTTTATATCGGGATATCTGACGGATATCAGAGCGAGAGCCGGCATCGTGTGATGCCCGGAGACAGGGAATCCATACGGGAGCGATCCTCGTATCTCGCTCTTTCGTGGCTGCGAAAATTCCTGATGCGCCCCGGCGCCCCTAACAAAAAGGATTCCTGATTCCGGATTCCTGATTCCGGTGGATTCAGGACGATATGACCTATCTGACTTCTGTATTCTGCGTTTATGCGAACTTTTATAGCGATTCCGCTTCCGGAAGAATGTAAGAGCCTGCTTGATCAGATGCAGCAGTACCTGCGCGCATGCAACGCAGATGTGCGCTGGGTTGCGATACCGTCAATACATCTGACGCTTAAGTTCCTCGGAGAAGTGAATCCGGAGGCCATCCCAAAACTGCATGTGTTTCTCAGCGAGGCCTGCAAATCCGAACGTCCCATTGAACTTGTGCTTCGCGGTCTCGGCTGTTTCCCAAATGCAAGAAATCCCAGGGTGATCTGGTGTGGAATTGAAGGCGAAACGGACAGCCTTTTGCGCCTGCAGCATAGCGTGGAATCTTCGTGCGCACAGTTGGGATTCGCTCCCGAGGATCGCCCTTTTCGACCACATCTGACGTTGGGCCGGGTCCAAGGAAGAAAAAACTTACAGACTCTGATGGACCGAGTTGTGACTGGCAACGATCTTGCCTGCACCTTTCAAGCGGATCGTTTCCATATTTATAAGAGCTCTCTGAAACCTCAAGGCGCAGTGTATACTGTTTTAAATACCGTCGTGCTTAAGGAAGATTGATTCATGGGTGCCGCCGATTATGCGAATTGAGCATCTGATCCCGATCCTAGCCTATTTTTTGGGCTCCATTCCCTTTGGATATCTTTTGGTAAAATACAAAGAAGGTCAAGATATCCGCTCCTTTGGCAGTGGAAACATCGGCGCCACTAATGCATTTCGCAAGAGCCGCACGATTGGAATCCTGACATTTGTGCTGGATGCCGGAAAGGGATATCTGGCTGTAGTCCTGGCGGGGTTGCTTGGTGGAAGTCCCGGGTGGCAGGCTGCAGCCGCGGTTTTCGCAATCATCGGCCACGTATTCACACTCTGGCTCCGGTTCAAGGGAGGCAAGGGAGTTTCCACCTGGTGCGGCGCCTATCTGGCACTCTCTCCGATGGCATTGCTGACAACGATGGCTCTTTTTGTGCTGATCATGGTCCTGTCACGCTATGTCTCAATAGCGTCGATTGCAGCTGCCGCGCTATTTCCGTTATGGGCTTTCATCTATGGGGCGCCGACGTCCGTAATCATAGGGGCCGGTCTCGGTGCTATCTTGATCATTGCGAGGCATTATCAGAATATTCAAAGACTACTCTCAGGCAAGGAGAATAGGCTCGTTTTAAAACGCAGGTCGTGATTTAACCCCGCTGGAGGAATGGATGGCAATAAGCAAAGAACTCCTGGAAATTCTCGCCTGCCCCTTGTGTAAGGAAGAGGTTCGCCTTACGCCGGACGGCGCCGGGCTCAAATGTCAGAAATGCCACCGGGTCTATCCGATCCGCGATGACATTCCGGTGATGCTGATTGACGAGGCGAAGATAGAAGAAGCTTGATTCCCGTAATCCTTGCGTGAACCGGATTTCAGGCCAGGATTATCGAACTGCCTGTGTCCTTCCTTGGCAGGACACGGGCCAGAAAATCGACATACCCTGAAGAGGTATGCTTGTCCGACTGATAGGCCACAACCATAGACCGGATGCATTCCAGGCAATCGATAGCCACACTGAGCTTCAACCGTGTGCTTTGGGGATCCACAAGGCCTTTCGCTTCTCCCTCCTGATTTCTAAGCGATTCGATAACTTTCCTCAATTCGCGCCGCAGCGGCTCGATTCTGAGATCCTCCGACGTTTTTTCGTATAGCACACCGTTGTCTTCGGTCCTGTACGTGTCCAGCAGAATTTCGACAGCCTGCATAACATCCCGATCCCGAAGATCGCGGGACGCCATGCGTTCGCTGGCAATCGTATATTCAAGATGCGCGATCACATCCTGATAGTCCCGGAAGACCCGGCCGTTCCTGTCATGATCTCTGATATCAAGGGTCCCTATGCGCCGACTGTAATCGGCGACTTCCCGCACACGCCCTGCAATCAGATACGGACAGGTCGCAGGACAATCGATTTCCAGCACGCGCTTTTCTCCGCAACACTGGGGACAGATCAGGGCGCTTTTTGCCGGACAGTGCCGCTTGGCTCTTTTGAGATCACACAAACCGCATTTCATATAGTTCCAGTCTTTGATAAAGAGATTTATATATCATGGAATCTGGAATCCGGATTCCGGATTCCGACGAATCGTATCTATTCCCCGCCGCTTCGCTATGAACGCCTGCTAGCCATGCGGGCCAGAAATCTTTTTGCGCGCGCAAAGTCAGGATAAGCCCGTTCCGCGCGCCTGAATTCAGCGTGATGGTACCTTTTGCGGACGCCCACGGAGGCGGCTTCAAAGACCGCATGAAGCATTTCATGGTACACGATATACCGCACAACAAATCCCGGAACACCGGGAGCATCCAGAACGGGGCTCAATGTGATTGTATGGTGGGCCGGGTCATAATGGCCCATGCGGCTCCTGCTCCTGCGGAATCCCCAGCCAATCCTGGCAATATCGATCTGGTCATTGAAATACGCACTATTGAGTTCCCGGTAGATCGTCTCCAGGGAATAGTAGCGGCCTGCTTCGCCGTCGATGTGCTTCCGGCCTTTCCGGATGCGCCGTTCGCGCACCGCCGCCGCAATGCCGGGATCGTTCCGAAAGAGTTCATAGGTCCGGAGATACTCCTGCAGCGGCCGACGCCGCATCACTTTGCACCCCAGAATCATGATGACGGCTTCGAGCACCTGCCTGGGCGCCAGGCGACAATGATCGCTGATCTTCACAATCCATCCGTGTCCCTTGCGCCGAATCGTGTGCGTCAAACCGATATAGGGATAAAAGCAGGCATCGATCTCGGCATTACGAAACAGGGGGAAAGCATCGCGCAATACGGAACTGCAAAGCCACCGCAACTCCGCAAGGTTCTTGTCCTCCGGTCGTTTTGTTTTTGATTGAGCCATCTTCGTAGACAAGAACTCCATGGGCGCTTCGATTCAGCTCTGAGGATTCCGCTATACCGCTGAATCACTTATCCTGAAGTTTTTTCTGCAGTTGGGCAACTTCCTTTTTTAGCCCATCAATTTCGGCTTTCATTTCCGGAAGACGGCCGAATAGAGCGTTGAGCCGCTTGTATTCCCGGAGAGGACGCACCGGCACTCCCCAGTAAACATCGCCGCTGCGCACGATTTTGCCCGGCAGAACACCGGCTTTGGATCCGATCACAGCACCTCGCTGCACGCGCGCATGATCTCCAATGCCCACCTGCCCTCCGATAACGGCAAAATCCTCAATGACCGTGCTTCCGGAAATGCCTGTCTGGGAGGCAATGACCACATGCCTGCCTATCTCAACATTGTGGGCTATCTGGACCAGGTTATCGACCTTGGTGCCGGTTCCTATGCGCGTGACACCCAGGGATCCTCGATCAATTGTGCTGTTGGCGCCGATTTCCACGTCATCTTCAATAATTACTTCGCCCACCTGGGGAAACTTCCATTGCCTGCACCCATCCGATACATACCCGAAACCATCACTCCCGACAACAACGCCGGCATGGAGAATAACTCGATTGCCGATCCGTGCGCCGGGATAGACAACGGCTCCAGGGAACAGAATGCACTCCTCTCCCAGGCTGCATCCTTCGCCAACGACTGAGCCGGCATGCAGAATGCATCCTCTGCCGATTCGAGCGCCGGGCTCCACCACGACAAATGGCCCCAGCTCTGCGGTTGCATCAACATCGGCCTCCGGGGAGACTATCGCCGTAGAGTGCCGGGTGCCCCGGCTCTGAGGCCATGGATGCAGAAAGGACGCGGCCCTGGCAAAATCGAGCTTGGGCTGATCAGAGAAAATCGCGTTGGCTCCATCCGGCACATTCTCTCTCGGAGCAAGTACGCAAGCGGCTTGCGGCGATCCCGGATACAAACTCCCGCTTTCTGCGCTCTGCAGAAAAATCAGGGAATACTCATCTGCCTTCTCCCGCTTCGCAACCTTCTTCAGCAAGCGGGTGGAATCCCCCCGGCACTCGAGACCAAGCAGCGCAGCCATTTGCCCAATTGTATAGCTCATATGCGAAATCGCGGATAATTGTGGATGATGCTGACGGCTATCCAACAGTTTTCAGAACGCTACTTTTTATCAACCGGCGTGCCGGTGACCGCATTTCCAGAATTGTTCATCCCGGGAAGGATGAGCTCATGCGCCGTGGTTTTTAGTTCCACAGTCCGCCCCGCGGCATAAATTTCGTGCCTTCCCTCTTTTCTGTACCATTCGGCCACGCTTGCCGATTGATGTCTATTCTCGACGATCTGGCGCCACCCGATGCCGGTATTGTAGGCGCAGAACGAGATCTCCCCTTCCTCCGTTCCGTAAGGAATCACACACATCTCCGTGCGTCGAAAATCATAGGTCCACAGATCCTGAAACCACATCCCCTCGACGCACAGCACACGCCACTCATCGCTTTGCGAACGCGTCTTCATGCGGTCATTTCTGTCGCTGTCCGCTTTTTCTGAAGTGGGCCGGAAAAGATTGATGATTTGGGAAACGGGAAATCCCTTCGGAGCTTTATCCGCACGAAAATTGCGCAGGATAGCCAGCGCCAGCTGACCCTCGGTAAGCAACTTCCCGCGAGCCGTGTCGGTAATCACGGTTACGTCCCGCATAAACCGCTCGTAGTTAAAAAACTCGAACAAAGGAATCCACTCGTGAGTGCGCCGGTTTACCACCAGCAAGGTGAAGACACCGCAATTGGGGTGGCAGTTGCATGCACTCCAACCCCAGGAGGCATCGGGCCCCTGAAGGACATCCATCACCGTGGTAAACGCGCTATACGTGGAAAGCGGGAACCAATCCCGCATCGGCTCCAATTTGCTTTTCAGCTGCAGCTTCAAATCTTCCACCATTTGGGACAAGGTGTACCGCCGCAGGCTTCTGGACTCATCGTCGATCCCTTCGTCCCGGCCCGTGAAAGAGACGGGCTGAAAAACGACCGTTTGAACCTTGTCCACATTGTGAATGGCAAAATCAACGATCGGGCCAAGAGTATCGTTGTTCACAGTATTGATCACGGTAGTAACCAGCGTCGTTTTCATGCCGACCCTGGCCATATTCTCAATAGCCTGCACCTTGACGTCGAACAGGTTCTTTACACCGCGATGCTGGTTCTTTTCATTGCTTGTGCCGTCAAACTGCAGGTACGTGCCATGGAGCCCGGCTTCGCGAGCCTGACGGGTGAACTCCTCGCTTTGCGCAAAGCGGATGCCGTTGGTCGCCGCCAATATCCGATAGAAACCGATCTTCCGGGCGTGCGCGATAGCTTCAAGAAAATGGGGAGACAGCGTCGGCTCACCGCCGGAAAATAAGATAATGATCTGCCGGCGCGGCTTAAAAGAAACGGCGCGATCCAGGATCGCCTTGATTTCCTCCAGATCCGGTTCGTGAACATACCCGACCTGGTTGGCATCGGTAAAACAGGGCGTGCACATCATGTTGCATCGGTTTGTGAGGTCAACCGTTAATACGGTCCCTCGTCCATATTTGATGTCCGATGCCCCGTGACAGTGAATTTTTTCATCTTGGATGGATGAGAAATCACGGCCGAAAAACAAGCTCTCGATGCGTCGCGTAAAGGCGGGATAGGTAGAAAGCACATCCTCAAAGGCACCGTGCTTCTCACATGTTTTACGGATCAGAATGCGCCCATTTTCTTCCACGAGCTGAGCCTTGAGTTGGCCCGGATTCTCTTTCAGCACCAGATCGACATTCGCATGGCCTTCAACGATCTCGCGCCTTAATTCCGGGACGCAGCGCGGACAGAGGGAATCCGTCTCTCTGGGAAAGCCCAAGGGAGGAGCCGACCGTTCCCGGCTCTTGGCAATCCTTCCGGGAGCCCATTTGGGATTGGGGAGTTCACCTTCAGGCAGCCTGGTATTGATTGCCTGAACCGCCCGCCATGCCAGGTCCGCGGCTCGTGTAAGAAAAGAAGCTTTCACTCGATTCAGGAGAGACCCGTTTCCACTGTTTTCGCCCGATATCGGTTCACCGTACATGCATCAACCTTCGTTTTGGCGCATCGCAGCACGCGGCGCACATAAACCTATACAATATAAACATATACAGCGATAACGCTACCAACTTTTTATGCCGGCGTCCATCCAATTCTCGAAAGGACAGGCGGGCCAGGCAGACATGAACGGCAGGTTGTCTTAGGAAGCTCTATTGGATCACGATCGGGACACGCTGAAACAGATTAACGTCGGCGATTGCATCCCTCACATGAATCTGAAGTGTATAGGTTCCTTGCTTCAAGTTTTTCAAAGGCAATGATATCGCCACGGTAGATTCGCCTTTTCTCTCACCTGAGCCCTGCATTCCCGGAGGCCCGCCCATTGGACCCATCCCTCCTCTGCCGGAAGGCTCCATTCCCCCGGGACCCTCCATCCCCGGGGCCATTCCCCCTCGCCCACGGCCCATCATTGCAGGAAAGCCGCCCCTTTCGTTTGTCCATTGTTGAATGTATTGCGGTTGGGTCTCCAGGATCTTGGTGTTATCTCGGATTAGCATCAGATCCGTTTCAATGCATGGCTTTTGAGTCTCCTTGTCCTCCGCGGCTCCATACACCTGAAAATAGACATACACAGTCTGCCGCGCAAGAAAGACGTTGCCAATGCTTGGAACGACTTTTTTATTACCCATTACCAGCGGATCATAGGCGGGCATCATCTGTTGAAATCTCCGCATGGCTCCCTGGCGCGAGACCGTCGAGTCGGCATCCCCTCTTGCATTTGTCAACTGGCTGCCCAATACGATGGAACTGATTGCCAGCTTTTTAAGATCGAAAACCGGCACATTGATCGGCTGTTCGAAACTGCCCAGTTTCCCCGTGACATTGTCGCGGACAAGGAATTTCAGCTTATACGCACCGGGACGGAGTTGAAAACCCGTGGAGTAAAAGATCCCGCCGGATTTGAGTTTTTCGGCCTTTTCCGCGGGCAGTTTTAGCGAAACAGCGTCGCGGGCTATGCCGGTTACCCTTCCCTTGGGATCGAAGGCTTGAGCGACAAATTCGAATTTGCCCTCGCGGTTATCGCCTTTCTCCTCGAATTTCAAGCCCTCGCCGAGTATTTCAATCGAGATGGGAACATAATTCGTATTGTTTTCTTTTCTGAAATAGTCGGCTTCCAGTATCAGGGGGACGTCCACGAAGGGGCGTTCCACGTTCATAGCCTGCGCCAATTGCAGGTCTTTCTCCTGTTGAGTCAGTTGACCAAATGCTTTGGCGGCAAAATATCCCGGTCTGTGGGCAATCTTCAAGCCGGGCCGGATCACTTCGACGCGGATCTTGCGATATTTGCCATCCTCCTTGGAGTTCGAACTCAAATAGCCCAGGACATAATAGACGTTCGTGTCCGCCTGGACCTGTTTCATCGCAAGGCTCAGGTCATTAGAATCCGAAAAAGACCGGCCTCCGGTGTCGTGGGAGAGCGTGACCAGCGTTTCCTGAGAACTGGACAAGCTGTTTCTCTGTTGCATCATGCCGGAACCGCCGAATGCGCCACCGCCTGCGCTTCCACGGGAGGCGTCCCCTCCCGGTGGAAGAGCCACCAACCCCTGGCTGTCCACCGTGTAAATCGACATGTTCGACCTGTTGGCATTGTCCACCGTCGATCGTATTTGAGCATTGTTCTCGACGCCGGTAGTAGTCATACCGCTGGAAAAATAGATCAGTGACTTGCGTTCGGGAAATTCCCGATACATTTTCGCCAGAGTTTCCAGTGCCGACAGGCGGCGATCGGTATTGAAGACATTGAACTGAACGCTGTCGGGAACAAAAACTTCATCCGAAGATTCGGCGGAAGTCCCGGTTTCCGTCGCACTTTCTTCGGATTCTTCGGAAGCGATTTCTTTCAGGATTTTTAAAAGAAGTTCGCGGTCATTGGTGAAATCCTGAACGAGGCTTAGCGTGCTGCTGTAGGTGGCAATAGCCATGAGATCCTGCGGGCCCGTCTGTTTAGCGATAAAATCACGGGCCGCATCGACGGAGCGGAGCAGGTTTTCGGTTTCCAGGGAACTCAAGTCAAAAAACAGGATAACCAGCCTCTTATCGGCCAGATCCTCTTTCTTGACGGGCGCAGTGGGATTGAGCGCAAGGTTCACAACAGGTTGAGGTTTCGACTGGCCTGCCTCGGTTTTCCCGGCACCCTGATCCACGACCGCGGCGGCGGGTCCAATGGCCACGTTTTCGGCTGAAAATGTAACGATGTTCTGCGGAACATTGTCCTCGTAGATCCTGAAATCCTCTCTTTTTAAATCATCAATCAGCTTGCCTTTCCCGTCGCGCACGGTCATATCAACAACTACCATGGCGGATTCGACTGAAAAAACCGGCATTCTCTGCTGCGCGATTTGTTTGCTTGGAACTCTGTTCTTGCTGTGCGGCCGGAAAAAACAAAGGGTGCCAGCCCGCACAAAAGGCACACAAGCCAGTGAGACAATGCCATAACCGATCTTTTGGCTGATTTTTCGCGCCCATCAAACATGAGTTGCGCCTCGCTATAAAAACCCTTTGAGAAATGCGGGTTAAAACCTGATCCTGAGATCAAACGTCATCGAACGCATCGCGCGCACCCCGGTTACCTGCCCGAAATTGAGCGCGTTTACGGTTGTGCTCACGCCTGACCAATTGGGATGGTTTAACAGGTTCTGCACCTGCCAGCTGATATCGAGCCTGCGGTTGTTTTCATCCAGACGGAAGCCTTTGCGCACCGACAGGTTGACAATGCTGCTTCCCGGGCCAGGGATGATATTGCGCCCGGCATCCCCATAGTCTCCGGACGGGATGGTGAAGGCTGCGGCATTAAAGAACTGCTGTACTGTGCGTTCTCCCCGCGGAAGCGAGATCGGGATCTCCGGTGACGTCCGGCCGCAGCGAATTATATAGAGCAGCGCTTGACGTGCTGCCGCTGCTGCTTGCATAGCGCGGGTTCAGAGGATTTCCGCTGGCAATCGTCAGATTGCCGTTGAAACTCCAGCCCGAGATTATGTTGAGCAACTTAGTGGACGCTGTCGCAAAGAACATGCGGTTTTGCCCGATGGGCAATTCGTAGGCGAAATTTGTCTGGAAGTTATGGCGCTGGTCCTGGCTGCTAAGGGAGCGCTCCGCGGCCAGGTCGGAGTCATTCTGGGCAACCGCCGAACCACCGCTTCCCGAAGAGTCTGTCGATGCTCTTTGCAAACGTATAGGATATTCGTCATGTTAAAGCCATGCGAAAAACGCCGGGAAAGCTGCACATTGAGACCGTGATATATCGAGTTGGCTCCATTCGTCTGATACGTAAAATACCCGGCGTTGCTGGTGCGATTGGGGGCGCGAAGGATGTCCAACCCAGTCCCTTTGGATCCGCTATAGGAGACAGTGAGCACATACAGCCTGGAAAGCTGCGTCTGGATGTCCAGGTTCCATTGCTGCGCATAGGGTGGCTTATAGCCGGGATCCACGGCGAACGTGTTCAGGACCGTAAGATCCGGATTGGTCGGAAAACCATTCTGTATCGTTAACGGATTGGTGCGATCGGAAGCCAGATCCTGGGTGACCGCAAACGGCGGCTGATTGATCAATTGTCCTGCAATAGAGGAATACGAACCCGGGTTATAGCTGATTCCATACCCCAATCGAATTACGAAAGGCGAACCGTTTTTCGGCCTCCAGGCGATGCCGACACGGGGAGCGAAGTTATTTCTGTCAGGATTCACGAGGGCCCTTGAAAAAGATCTCTTGCTCAGTGGCCCCGTTTGATCCGGGAACACCTGTGCCACTTCTGTATATTCAGAGTTCGCATCCAAACTGACCAGACGGTCGTATTTTTCATAGGATGGACCCGCATATTCATAGCGAAGGCCGTAATTAACCGTCAGGTTGGAGCGGAACCTCCAATTATCCATCACATACATATTCCAGCTTCGACTTCTGAGATAGATATCATTCCCCTGAGGATTTACAGTCGAATCCACGTAACGGCGAGAGGTCGCATAGGGCAAACTCAGCAGGAAGTCGGCAAAATCATTGCCGGTTCCCGATACTTGACGTCCCTGTTCGTCATAGAGAATCGTGGCATAGCCCGTAAATGTGAATGTGCCGCGCCCATTGCTGTCGGTCTTGGAGTTCCGCTGAGCCCAATTAGCGTCAATTCCTGCCCGGTAGGAATGCTTGCCCGCCATTTTGTTAATTCCGCCTGACACCGAAAGAGTCTGGTTCCGGGCGAGGGATGGATTTCCCAGCGTAATGTTTCCATAGTTGTAAAAATTAGTAGTGGGGGGCCCCCAGTTGATTGGATCTTTTGAAACACCGGTTATCCCGAGCTCGCCCTCGACATCACGCGTATAGGAAAATGCATTGGTGGATTCCGTCCGCGTGCGATTCAGCGAAACCCTCCAATTGGCGAAAAGGCGCGATTTAAAGGAATGGTTGCCGGAAATGCCAATATTCTGGCCAAAATTAGAGCGATTGCTGTCGAGACCGGGGAACGTAGCAGCCGAAAGAGAACTGCCGCGGCGCATGCTGTAATTTATGCCGAGACTATCTTTGGAGCCAAGCCGCAATCCGGTGACGCTAGCCTGGATTTCGTCGGACGAGGCGGGCAGGCTGCGCTGCGATGAATAGTTGTTCACACAGGGAGCGCCGGGAGCACACGGCAGGTTTGCATCCGGTATGAATTCAAGCAATTGGGCTGCAGTCGGATCTATGGCAGCAATCTGTGAGAATCGCGATGCGGCATCATACGGGTTCGAGTAAAGCTGGACCGGTTGCACGACAACGGTCTGCTGGCCTGTCAGCGCATCGACCGACGATGTCTGCACGTATGTCTGGGAAAAATCTCCGGCGCGTTCCAGTTCCGTCGGCACGGTAGTCAAAATATCCATGGCACTGCGATTGCGGCTTCCGCCATAGGTGAAGCTCCAACCGGGTTGACTCACAGGCCCCATCCCCATGGATCCGGGCTGAGTGCTGGATTTGGATTTAAGGAAAGGAATCGCTCCGCCCACAGTCAGACTGAAGTTATTCCCAATCTGAACCGGCTTATCCAGAGCCTGGCCCGTAAGCGAGTAGTTGCGCGCGTTGAGGGCAGAATTGCGGTAGCTCTCCGTAATGCTTCCTTCTATCACCGGCTGTTTAAAACTGGCGCCACGTCCGCCTCTACCCATCGTGCCGGCAAATCCCATGCCGCCGCCTGGGCCGCCGCCGGCTCCTCCACCTCCGGGACCGCCCCGGGCTCCACCACCACCCATCTCGCCCGAACCTCCGCCGGGACCACCGCCTGCGGGACCGAATTCCTGAACCTGGAATCCCATTTGCCGTGCCGCATCCATCATCGGTCCGCGAAATTCGGGGTCGCGCAGGTTGCCCGCGTCCAGGTTCACCGAATTGCCGCTAATGAACAAGAAGTTGTCGCCGCGACTGGCGATCGCATCTGCTGTTCCCTGATCCTGAGAAAGATTCTGCTGAAATTGATTAAGGCCAGGAAGGTCGGTGACGGCTGCAGACTGAAATGACGGAGCACTTAATGTCTGTTCCGGCTCCTGTCTGGAGGTTCGCGCTGAAACCTTGGGCGAAGCGGGGCGAGGCAACGACTCCAGGCGAATAACAAGCCTAGGACTGGAATCCGCCAGGACATCTACGGCTTCCTTCGAAAATTTAATAAAGCCCACGATTTCCGCGGTGAGCGTATAGGCGCCCGGCTGGACGTTTTCAAATTTAAAGCTTCCGTCTATATCCGTCATCTGTTCGGCTAGCTTGTTTGCCCCCGCCGAAATGCAAATGCCGGCTCCGGGGATAGGGATTCCCTTTGAATCTGTCACCGTTCCGGCAATGGTGGGGTGTTCTTGAGCAAAAACGAAAGTTCCTCCTGGGAAAAGAGCCATAGGCAACAGATGCATCAACATCCATGATATGAGTATGCGCATTACCATGAATATACGAACTTCTGATAAATCGTTACGAACAATATAGCAATTATCAGCGATAGGAAAATTTACTGAAAGATGTATTTGAAGACGAGAATGGCTTCAGCGCCGATGAGTCCCACGACATTGCGGTGTTCCCGGTTCTGAATTACTCTGGACCAAAGAAAAGTGGATGCACCGGCGCCGGCTTTTTGAAAGGCAGGGAAAAACGCAGGAACGCTTTTTGAATAGTCGACAAAATCCTGCCCGTACCGGCCGAGCATATGATCCGCTTCAGCTTTCATTACCGGGATGTAAAAAGCCGCAAAGAATCCGCCAAATAGCGGCAGCAGCCAGTAGCCCTGGCCGCCCAGAATAATTCCCAGTGCCATAAGAAACGAGCCCAGATAAAGGGGGTTTCGAGTCATGGCGTAGGGCCCTCCCTGGGTAAGGACTTTTCCTTTATCAATATGCCCGGCTGCCCAAAGACGCAGAAGCCAACCGGGCAGAGTGATTGCAGCGCCGATCCATAGCGACCGGGCCGAAGGATGCATCAGCAGGAGGAATAGAATACCCAAAGCAGTCCCCGCAGGGACGCGCGTTTTTTGCGCAAATTGTTTCCAGGAAGCCATAGGATCAACCGATAAAAGAGTGGTTCTTCAGATCTTCCCTCTCGAGTGCCGCCACAGATCTATTCCGTCTGCTTATTCTCCGTACCTGTAGTGGTGCGCTCCCTGATGAACGGGGTCGCCAGCCACTTTTGGGCCTCGGCTTGCGCGCCGATTGCATCATCTTTTGTATTGATAGCTTTCGTATACTCGGCCATAGCGCGTTGCCGTTGCCCCAAAATATCATAAATCTTTCCGAGATAGATATAGCACCACACCTCAATCCATTTTGGATCTTTATCTCCATTCAGGGCATCTCGAAAGGAGTTGGCCGCCGATTGCAGATTGAACTGCTCAAAAAACGTTTCGGCCAAACGGAAATGAGCAAGCGAGCGATTAGGGCTTAATTTCAAAGCGCCTTCATAGGCTCGAATGGCATCGACAAAATCTCCCCTCTGCTTCAAATCATTGCCCAGAGAGAGTTGGACAGCAGTCTGCAGCTCCCTCGAATCCCGCAACAATTTGTTGCCGGGATCCAGAACAATTTGTTCTGGCATGGCAATGCTGACAATATCAAACGGCGTCGATCTGCCATTCAGTTCGACTGTTGTTTTTGAAACCTCGCGGCCGCTGACCACGCCGATTTCGACGGGCATCCGGAACAAGTCGCGATCCTGCTTAATCGAACCCGAAATACGAAAGCCGTTGGGAGTCTTAAACATTACATAATCGGACTGAAGCGCCGGAACCCCAATAGTGTCCAGCCACTCGGTAAAAAACCAGCCAAGTTCATTGCCGCTTTGTTTCTCGGCCAGTTTTTGAAACTGCGCAGTGCTCCCGCCAACGCCGGCGTATTCTCGAACATACTGCTCTATGAGACGATCGAACCCCGGCTCGCCGAGAATCCCACGCAGCATGTTCAATATCCAGGCTCCCTTTCCGGCCACAACCGATTCATATTTATCAGAACGATATCCCAAACCTGCTCCGACACGGACGGCGCTCTTGTTTTCGAATTTCAGTGCGAGAATAGCCAGATTATCCATTTCTTCGTTATATGCAGCGGTTCCCTGCTCTTTGCCGATATACTGCGCGGCAGAATAATAGGCCATTCCGTCCGCAAGCCATAGGTCGTCGGCACTCAGCACACCAACGGTCTCCTGCCACCACTGAAAAGCGATCCTGCGCGCAAGTTCACGAATGGGTGGAAATGCCTGGGCAAGCTCCCGGTGCGTGATAAATATGGTACCCAGCATTCCATGTTGCCTCGCCAAGAGATCGTCCACTGCGACCAGACGGAAACTGTTGCCGGCAGCGGACGGACCGTAGATCTGACCGTAGTACGCCAGTATCTTGGCGGCCGCTTCGGCACTTTTTTGAATGGAATCCAGT
This sequence comes from uncultured Acidobacteriota bacterium, assembly GCA_963718845.1. GTDB lineage: Bacteria > Acidobacteriota > UBA6911 > UBA6911 > UBA6911 > UBA6911. The sequence continues at coordinate 108,690 of CAVRAD010000020.1, read as the reverse complement.
TGATTCTCCCTGGCAAAACATTCCAGGGTAAAATTTTCAGATTGCACTTTCCTCTGGAAATATTGCCCCGCGACAAAAGAGGCCGGAAGAATCGGCGTCGTGGCATTCCATCCAAAAGTTTCACTGATTCCTTTAGTGAGTACCGGGCGCTGCGCTCCCGGGCCAATCGCGGTCAGGCCCAAAGGCACTGTCACATCAATAGTCCCCGTCGCTCGATCCGCCAGAAACTGGCTGATCGGGAACCATTTTGCCGCATACATCAGGTAGGTTCCTTCCATCCCGATGTACGCGCTGCTCTCATCTCTGGTAAACATTCTGCTATATCGATCGCGGTCAAATCCTCCCTGGTATTCGATACGAATCGTCACGTCTGACCCGGAGGAAAGCGTTTGGGGGAAGCGGACCGACAGGAATCCGGGACCGATTTCGTCTTGTCCGAATTCCAGTTCTACTTTTTTTGAATTGAGCACCTTCTGAACAGAAAGGTTTTCACTGAGCTCAAAAACCACAAAATCGGTCGCCTCAAGCGCCCTGAAATCGAGAGTAGCCGCTGCTTTGAGTTCATGCGTGTCGGGCGTCAAATTAACTTCTATTTTGTAGTTGAGGATGTCGATGCGCGGAGGCGACGAGGAAGACCTCTTCGTCTGAGCAAATAGTGTTGCGATCATGCCGGCAAACATCAAACAGAGTGCAATCCGGCGGATCAGGGTCATTTTTACGCTCATATTCCATCCTTATAGATAGATGCTCACCTTTGCCGCGGCCGTTTCCGATGCGCATCGCACGCTGAGTCGATCCCGTATTTCCGCCAGTCGTAAGCACATGGCCGTACTCTTTTCAGGGCTCACCAGATATTCGCGCGCAACCCGGGCTAAAGCTTGAGGTGTTGCTTCATCCTGGTACAACTCCGGCACAATTTTTTCATGGGCAATCAGGTTTGCCAAGCCCTTCATTGGGGTTCGAATCAGCATGGATCCGATCCACCAGCTTAATAGAGATATTTTATAGGTGATCAGGAAAGGAGTTCCGACCAGCGCCGCTTCAAGTGAGCTGGTTCCGCTTTTCACAAAAGCAAAATCAGAATTCGCCAGAATATCGCGGGACGATCGGGGCACCAGCCGGAAATGCTTATTCCTCATATCCTCCGGGAGGATGTCCTTCACGATACCGTCAATGTGGCTGAATTCAACCGTCGGAGCAGCAGAAATCAGAAATTGTGCGGGCAATTCTTTAAGAAGCTGCAGCGATGCACGCAGTAGAGTCGGCAGAATGTAGTCAATTTCCTTGCGGCGGCTGCCGGGAAGGATAGCCACCGTTCGACGCAAAGGATCAAGATCCAGGCTGTTCAAAAACTCCGCTCGATTGCTGTTTGGACAGAAATCCTCCAGAAGGGGATGACCTACAAATTCTGCATCCACTCCCCGGGCGCGATAATAGTCTTCTTCGAATGGCAGGATCACCAGCATTTTGTCCACATACTCCCGAATCTGTCGTATACGCCCGCTGCGCCACGCCCAGATTTGGGGGCTGATATAATAGACAACCTTGACGCCCATGCGTTTCAGTCTTTTTGCCAGCCTCAGATTAAATTCCGGGAAATCCAGAAGCACGGCCAGATCTGGGCGACGTCGGGCAGAATCCTTTACCAGGCGCTGGAAAGTTTTGTAATAAGTTTGCAGGCCGGAGAGAGCTTCCCTCACTCCTATGTGGGCGAGTTCCCGAATGTGACATTGAAGGTGCACCCCCGCTTTTTGCATTTCATCGCCGCCCGTGCCGTAAAAACAGAGGGCATCGGGCCCATGCACGGCGTTAAGTCTACTGACCAGGCGGGCGCCGTATCTGTCGGCCGAAGCCTCTCCGGCAACGATCAGGATCTGCTTTTGCGACATACCTACAATGACTCCGGAATCTGCCTTATTGGGTTTCGCAAAATATAGAGACATCCCGCTAACACAAACCTGGACTTAGACCTGGACCTGGACTTCCTCTGAACCTGGAGTTGCACGGCTCTAGCCTGATGGGTCGAGGTCCAAGTCCACGCCTAAGTCTAGGTCCAAGTACTGATCGTTAATCGTCACTATAATATGCAAAACTCAATATGTCCGAGGGAAGCGACCGATCCACCCCCCGCCCACAACTACTTCACCCTGATAAAACACACAAGCCTGGCCGGGACTAATCGCAGCTTGAGGCAAATCGAAATTCACATCCACGCTCCCGTCCTCAATCGGGGCGATCGTCGCCCAGGCTGCCGCGTGGCGCGACCGGATTTTGGCCTGCACACGAAGCGGCTCTGCGAGTTCCGGGACGGAAATCCAGTTCGGCCGGACAATGCGGCACCTCTTTTTGCCGAGCAGCGACCGTTCTCCCACAACGACAACATTCTCTTCAGGACGAATTTCCAAAACATAAAGAGGGGAGGTGTGCGCAACACCAAGGCCTCTACGCTGGCCAATGGTGTAGTGATGTATTCCGGAATGCGATCCCAAAATCCGCCCCTTGCTGTCGAGGATCTTGCCCGCTGGAAAAGGACGCATCCATGCAGAGCCGCCTGCTTCGCTATAGTACCGCTCGATGAAAGCCGCATAATCTCCATCCGGAATGAAACAGATTTCCTGGCTATCGGGTTTGTTCGCGACCGGCAGCTTGTATCTGCGCGCGAACAGACGCACATTTTCTTTGTCAAAATCCCCCAGAGGGAAAATGGTTTTGGCCAGCTGTTCCTGGCTCAGCTCAAACAAGAAGTACGATTGATCCTTTTCTTTATCTTGAGCCTGCATCAGCAGAAATCGCCCGAGCGCATCATGATAGGATATGCGGGCGTAGTGCCCCGTTGCCAGCTTAGATGCCCCCGCCTCCTTTGCCATATGAGCCAGGGATTTGAATTTCAATTGTGAATTGCACAGCACACAAGGGGAGGGGGTGAGGCCGTTTCGATAGCTCTCGACAAAGTCTTTCACAACGATGCTTTCAAATTCCGTCTGGAAATCAACCACATAAAAAGGGAATCCAAGCCGTGCGGCGACTTCCCGCGCATCATACAGATCCTCGATCGAACAGCACCGGCCGGGTTGGAATGCGCCTTCTTCAGCGGCGTTCCGACGCTGATCCCAGAGCTGCATCGAAAAGCCGACAATATCCAATCCTTCCTCTTTCAAGATAGCCGCGGCCGTGGAGCTGTCGACACCGCCGCTCATTGCTATGGCAACCCTTTTTCTTTCCATCTAAGCCGCCTTGGCCGGTATCCAAAGGATGCAGCTGCGAACTATGTGGATATCTTTCAGATTAGGGTGAAGGATGTATTCATCAACAGATCGGGCTTTTTCCTCATAGGAATTCCAGAGTTTTGCAATGACCTCTCTAGCCTCCACGGCGAGAGACATCAAGCGTTCTTCCAGTTCCAGGCTGCTCCGGGGCTTTTGAAATCCATCCTCGTCAGGATTCAACAGGGGCTTCGATTGCAGAAACAGCCCTGCAATCTTCTCCAGGTAGTCTGAAAAAATATCCCTGTTCCGCGAAGCCGTTCTGGCCACTTCGAAGTCGTCGGGGGAGCGTTCATTCAGGTATTTTTGCTCGATTTGCCCAAGCTTCCGGTTGAAGACTTCGTGCAGGTTGTCCGAATCGCGGCGCCTCGCTCCATCCAGCAGCTCCATGCAACGAGCGGTAAAGCCCGAGAGCGATTCGCCTGCGTTCGAATAAACATCCAATTCGAAGTTTCGATACACTCTTGACTTAAAAGAATTCAAGAGATACCGGACAAATTGAGTTTCCATTTGTGACATGAAGCCATCATCCACAAAGTCAGGCAGTCGGCTGAGATGGGCGGAATCAGGCATCGAGGAACTCGTGTTTTGCAGGTCAATATCCCGAACCATATCCTCCACCAGGGGTAGATCTGCGCTGAACGAATGGAGCTCAATCGCTTTGCTTAAACTGATCATCGAGCTGAATCCCGTTCGGACATCGTTGAAATCAATTCTGGCTTCCACATAGAAAAATGGGACGTACTCGACTCCGATCCCTTGAACATCCTCAATTGCCCAGAACAGGTATTTGATACCATTGGAAGCAGAGTGTTGGCCTATTTGTGGATTTTGTCGCATCGAGCTTATTGATCCTTTATAAGTTCCCTATTGATCTTATCATGCCGACAACGTACATCGGAACCTGGTTATACTGTCCCCCCGGAGGGGCAGTATAACCAGGCACCACTATTCTTGAGATGAGGGGGGGGGGATGGACTGAATTATCTTCTAGTTCAGTCGGGCGGATGAGGCTTTGTAGCCGTTGCTTGAGAGTGCATTGAAAACTGCCTTGAACTCCTGTCTCCCATAAAACAGGCGGGATTTCACGGTGCCAACCGGACAGTGTATGATTTTTGCGATCTCCTGAATGGTATACCCTTCCATATCGTGAAGCTTAACCACGATACCCTGCTTCTCAGACATGCGGCCGAAGGCTTCCCGAACCAGAGATCGCTTTTCCTCTAAAGCTGCATACGCCAGCGGATCGGTATAGGGAGTGGATTGGGCCGGTATATCCCCGGCAAATTCATCTTCAAGCTCAACGCACTGCTTGTTTTTCCCTTTCCTCAGCATTCCCAGGCACACATTAATGGTGATCCGGCTGATCCAGGTAGAGACTTTGGAGTCACCCCGAAAGCTGGAGATCCCACGATACACATTCAGCAGCGTCTCCTGCAGTGCATCCTCAGCTGAGGATTCCTCTCCCAAAATGCGATACGCAGTATTGAAAATCTTGCGATTGTACTGGGCAAAAAGTTCATTGCAGGCATCCGGATCATTGGTCCGGCAACGATATAGCAGCGCTGCATTAACATCTTCCATGGATTGCGACTCGCTTGCCAACATCGGGTCTCCTTTGGTTCCAAACTGGTCCCATCTGAAAAACCTATCGTTTGGAGCCACCCCCTATATAGCAATTTGAGCGCCAATTTTTCATCCAGACGCAAGTGTATTATTCGCAATCTTTACGAAAATATCACCGCAAAACAGCCAGCTATTAAATTGACTGTATTATGTACACACATATGGCGATAATACGCTAAATCTATTTATCGCATACTTTAACACTGTCTATTATTTTTACAGTTATGATTTGAAAGTAGGCACGGAATAAGGCGGTAACGTCCCCTTTTCGTACCGTGATCACTCATTCATGCGGCGGATTTTTTCCAGCAGAGATTGCCGGCTGATTCCCAAAGCGCGTGCCGTGCGTGATTTGTTCCGGTCAAAACGTGTCAGAGCGTTTTTGATCATCGCCTCCTCCAATTCGCGGACGGCTGATTTCAGATCCCCATCGGACGGCAGTGCATGTCGGCGGCGCTGTTTGATATGATCGGACAGCAGTTCCGGACCGATGGTTTTTTCGATTTCGGAAAGAAGGACGAGGCGTTCGATCTCATTTTGCAGTTCCCGCACATTCCCGGGCCAGGAATAAACGAGGAGAAGATCCCGCGTCTCCTCGCTCAAGTTTCCGGTCTTGCGGTTCAATTTTCGAGAGAACTGCTGCAGGAAGAATTCCGCCAGAGGCAGGATGTCTTTTTTGCGTTCTCTTAATGGCGGAATAGTAATTGAAAACACGTTTATTCTGAAAAAGAGGTCCTGTCGGAAGCGATTTGCCGCGACTTCCGCTCTCAGATCCCTATTCGTGGACGCAATGATGCGCACATCCACTTTTTTGGGCTGATGAAAACCGACAGGCATGATTTCGCTCTCTTGAATCACCCGCAGCAGCTTGATCTGCAGTTCGGTGGGGGCTTCACCGATTTCATCAAGAAAAATTGTGCCGCCGCTGGCCATTTCGAAGTAACCCTTCTTTTCCTGAGTAGCACCCGTAAATGCCCCGCGAGAATGCCCGAAGAATTCACTCTCCACTAAGTCCTTGGGGATAGCGCCGCAATTGACGGGGATAAAAATCTGGTCACTGCGGTTGCTTTCTCTGTGGATAAAGCGGGCGACCAGCTCCTTTCCCGTCCCCGTTTCTCCTTGAATAAGAACGGTGGTTTCCGTTCCGGTCACTCTGCGCAGAAGCCGCAGTATATCTTCCATTTCCGGACTGCCATAAATGATGCTTTGCGGAAAAACCTGTTTTTCAACTTCCTGGCGCAGGATGATGTTTTCATTTTTCAGTTTTTCATTGGCTGACTTAAGTTCTATTGCCAATCGCTCGTTCTCGTGCATCAGCTCCATTTTTTCGAGCGAATCCTGGACCGCCAGCCGAACATCTTCAGGCTCCCATGGTTTCGTGATGTACCTATGAACCTTGCCGGTATTGATAGCGGCGATGAGGTCATCCACCTCAGTAAATCCCGTCAGCACAATTCTGACGAGGTTCGGATATGTCTTCTGCGACAGCTCCAGGAACTCAATCCCTGTCATGCCCGGCATTTTCTGGTCGGTTATAATCGCATCGATGGGCGCCTTTTGAAGAATCTGCAAAGCTTCTTCTCCTGATCGCGCCAGATGCACTTTGTACTGATCCATGAACGTCCGCTGAAGCTTCTGCAGGTTAGCCAGTTCATCATCGACGAGCAGCAGCTCATACTTTCTTTTTGTCACTCGGCTTTCTCCTGAAAGATCGGCAGGCGAACAATAAACGAGCTGCCCTTTAGAGGCACGCTGGCAACCTGAATTTTCCCCTGGTGTTGCTCAATAATGCCATAGCTGATGCTTAGACCCAGTCCCGTCCCCTGACCTACGGGTTTTGTCGTAAAGAAGGGCTCAAAGATTCTTTTGAGATTCTCCTTGGGAATGCCGATGCCGTTGTCTTCAATCTCTACTTCCACATAGCTGTCCTTGGTGCGGGTCCTGATCCATACGTCCCCGTTTCCCTGTATCGCATGAAATGCGTTGGCCAGCAGATTCAAGAACACTTGATTGAGCTTGCCCGAATAGCCTTGAATTTTCGGGATGTCTCCATATTCCTTATGTATCTCGATACGCTTTTTATATTGGTTGCGCATCAAATTGAGCGACAGCTCCAGAGACGCATGAATGTCGACATCGGATATTTTGTCGGCGTCCATCCTCGAAAATGTGCGCAGATCGGAGACAATTGTATTAATTCTCCGGGCCCCCTCTGTGAAGTTATCGATCAGGATCTTCAGGTCATCCTTTATAAAGGAGTAATGGATTCCATCCTTCAAGCGCTCGATCTCAGCTTTGTCCTCCTGGGAAATGCTCGGAAATGTATCAAAGGATTCGACAAGGCTCTGCAGCTTCTGCGTGTAATCGGCTAAAAACCCTGTATTGCCGTAAATGAAATTGAGCGGATTCTTGATTTCATGCGCGATTCCCGCAACAAGCTGCCCCAGGGAAGCCATTTTTTCCGTATGGACCAGCTGCTCCTGGGCGCTCTGAAGATCGAAGTATGCCCGCTTCAGCGCTTCATGGGAGTTTTCAAGCTCAAGAGTACGGTCCCGCACCATATTTTCCAGGTTTCTGTTTAGCTCCTGAAGCTGCGTTTCGCGAAGTGAGAGCGCTCCGGCCATTTCATTAAATGTGGATGCCAGAATCCCCACTTCGTCCGAGGAGCGGATGGGCACGCGCTCTTTGAAATTTCCCTGGGCGATGGTCAGTGCCGATCGGATCAAAGTCTTCAATGGCACGGTTATGCCACGGGCAATAAGGTAGGTAAACACCACGACAAGCGTGGCAAGCAGAATGGTCACTCCGAATAGCCAATAGCTCAGCGTCAGCGTCGGCCGGAAAACATCCTCTTGATCGATTTCCACTCCTACGGTCCACCCGAAAGAAATGTCGTCGATCGGAGCAAGTCCGCAAACCTTGCTGTCTCCCTTGGGCAACTCGTAGTCAAAATCAGGCGCCCGCTTCAAAATGGCGTGATGCAGATTGTTTAACCCGTAATCCTCCACAAGCCTCGTGCCGTAAAAATCCTGCGTCTCAGCTCCTTTGCGATCACTCTCCAAAACTCGGTTCGATCGGTATTTGTGCCCGATGAATGTATTCGCGTCTTTGGCAAACATGAACGAATATCCCGTCCTAAGATCCAGGGTAGCCATGTCCATCTCAACGCTGTCCAGAATGTTCTGAAAATAGGACCAGTTCAGTATATTGATCCAGACTCCCACGATAGTGTTGCGTATTCGGATCGCGAATAGGTTCCGACAACGCAATATTGTACTGGTGGCTTTCGTCTTTGGTTTGATAGCTGTAAAGACGCTGAATAATTCCGGACTGATACCAGTCCTGATGATAGCTGTGTCCTGCAATCGATGAGAGAAACAGCTTGTGTTCTTCGGGAAACATGGAGATGTTTTTCCCCATAAGATCCGATAGCGCTCGTACCGGCAGGGGAATTTCATCGCGATCCATCGTGTTTGTGGCAATCAGGTTTCCAGCACTATCCAGAATCAGCAGAAGATCATAGGCATCGTGGTTGAGACAGTAGTTATTCAGCAGCGGGACAGGGCCGGAGCCGCGCGGATCCTTCAATTCGGAATAAATAAAGGAATAGGTCGTTGCCATGCTGCGGATTTCTTCCTTCTTTCCTCTCAGCATCATGTCAACCTTATCTGCCGTATCCTGAGCCATTTTCCCAAGAGAAAGCCTGATGCGTTCCTGAATCTGGCTCTTGCCAATCCAATAAGAAAAAATGGACATCCCCGTCAACGGTAGGAGCGATAGCGCGATCATCAAAACAAGCAGCTTGTTCTTAACGCTTCCGAAAAGCGTAAATGAGGCTTCTTTCACGGTATAACCCTGATTTTGGATTCCGGATTCGAGATTCGGGCGCAAAAGGGGACGTCCCCTTTCGGTGGGGCCAAAATATCCGCCCCCAACAGTTAGCACTGCCGACTGCCGACTAACGACTATCGACAGATTCGAGATTCCGAATTCCAGATTAACTATCGCCGCTGCCCTGCCAACCTGAGATCCGGAATCCGGAATCAATTGTCAGGAAAGCATGCGGTTGTATTGTCAATTTTATTTACAGTCTTGTCAATTGGCGGCTTTAGGTCTGTTTTCTACATGTTTACCGATGCAGCGATGTGTTATTTTTACTTTGCATCAGGAGGACAGGAATGAGCATAACGGTTCGAATTCCCTCGACGCTTCGCCAGTATACGGAGCTAAAATCAGAAATCGTGCTTGAAGGAAAAACTGTAGGGGAGGTTTTGGAGAGCTTTAAAGCCAGTTTTCCGAACGCCGGCGAAAAGTTTTTTTCCGCAAAGACCTCGCGTTACATGAACTTGTATTTGAATGACAAAGACATTCGATCCTTAAGTAATTTGGACACGCAGGTTAAGGATAACGACATCCTTTCTATAATCTTTGCCATTGCCGGCGGCTAGCGGAGTGCGTCAGAAATCCTCTGACATTACTGCGCCAGCGCCCACTCCACGGCAACTTCAGCAAGAACCATTGAAGGATTCAAGGTAGGATAATTCACGTCAGCGGCATTAAACGCCAAGGGGATTTCAGTACAACCCAGTATTATCGACTCGGCACCGGCGTCCGACAAATGCGCGCCTATGGACTGCAATGTCTCCTGGGTTGATCGATCGTGAACTCCGGCTTTAATCTGATCGATCGCGACTTGAATTCTTTGCTGGTCTTCCTGGTTTGGCAACTGGACAGCGATGCCTGCCTTCGTCAGCGATTCCGGATACACCCCGCTGAGCACAGTGCCAATCGTGGCAATAAGCCCGACTGTCCTGGAATCGGGCCGCTGGACACGAATTCTGCGGCAGGTTTCTTCAATCATATCGATGAAAGGGACGGATATATGCCGTCGAATCTCAGAAAGATAGTAATGCGCCGCGTTGCAGGGCATCGCAATGATTCCCGCTCCGCCTTGTTCCAGGATCTTCGCGGATTCGATCAGAAACGGGAGTGGGCTTTCACCGTGCTGCGCGATAGCCTCCGTCCTGTCAGGTATCTTCGGATTAGAATGAATCAGGACCTGGATATGATCCTGATCTCTTTTGGCAGGAGTAAGGCGGATAATATTGCAATATAAATCCAGCGTTGCTTCAGGTCCCATTCCTCCCAGAATTCCTATCATACGATTGGGAATGGCCGCCTGTGTCTGTGTTCCAACCATATTTTTATTATAGAGCCGCATACGGGCGGTTTCCAAACACCGAATCAGAATCTATCAAATATCCCGCAAATCCGGATAAGATCATCGAGAAAGGCTCTAAAATTGTTGCTCACTTTTGTTCTGCGCCGGTTATATATAGGAGCCTAGGAGGACAAATGTTAAAAAAACTAAAAATTGTTTTGGACATGGTGAAGATCGAGCACACGCTCTTCGCCCTTCCTTTTGCCTTTATGGGTGCGTTTTTGGCGGCTCGAGGGTTGCCGCGCGCTGCCCAGATCGGATGGATACTGTTGGCGATGGTCGGAGCCCGCAGCGCCGCGATGGCATTCAACCGGCTGGTCGACCTTCCCTTTGATGCCAGAAATCCGCGCACATCCAACCGGGCTTTACCCAAAAAGCTGGTCAGCCGGGGTTTTGTGGTGGCATTTATAGTCGCAAGCTCTGCGGTGTTTATCGTTGCGGCATCGCAGCTGAACCGTCTGTCTCTGGAGTTAAGCCCTCTGGCCCTCGGCATTATCTTTCTCTATTCCTTTACCAAGAGGTTCACCTGGCTGACGCATCTATTTCTTGGCGTTTCTCTCGCCTGCGCACCCATCGGAGCATGGATCGCGGTGACGGGCTCCATTGCATCGACTCCCCTGATCTTGGGGCTCGCAGTCGTTCTCTGGGTTGCCGGTTTCGATGTCATTTATTCGTGCCAGGATGTGGGATTCGACAAAGGAGAACCGATTTATTCGATTCCGAAGCGCTATGGCATACGCGCGGCACTATGGCTTTCAGCCGCTCTTCACCTGGCAATGTTAATAGTGCTGGTTTTTTTGTTCTGGAAAGAGGGATTGGGGACGATAAGCTTTATGGGTTTGACCGTTGTCGGGCTATTGCTTGCGTATGAGCATAGCCTGGTCCGCCCTGCGGACTTGAGTCGTGCGAACACCGCATTCTTCACAATCAACGGGTGGATAAGCATTCTCCTGTTCGCAACAACAATGATCGATTTGCTGTGGAACGGAACAAAATAAGCGATGCCAACTCAAATCGGCGAGTTGCTGGTTAAAGAAAATCTCATATCAGCCGACCAGCTGGAACTTGCGCTGAAACACCAGCGCCAGAATGGCGGACGCCTGGGTTCCATCCTCATCAACCTCGGGTTCGTGGAAGACGACGACATTACTTCACTGCTGAGCAGGAAGTACGGCGTCCCCTCGATCAACCTCGCCTTTTTCGAAATTGATCCATCCGTCATCAAGCTGATTCCGCTGGATGTGGCTCAAAAGTATATGGTCGTGCCCCTGAGCCGCGTCGGCAGCACTCTCACCGTCGCCAGCGTTGACCCCACGAACGTCTTCGCCATGGACGACATTAAGTTCATGACCGGATTTAATGTCGAGCCGGTCGTCGCCACCGAGGCTTCCATCGCGGAGGCTCTGGAAAAATATTACGGGACGCCGCACTCGATCGAGCTGAAAAAAGTCTACGAGCAGATTGCCCAGGTCGACAGAGACAGTGTCGATCTCGATCTCGAAGCGAGCGCGGATGATGAGGAAGAAGTGTCGCTCGATCAACTGCAGCGATCGAGTGAAGACGCCCCTATCATCAAACTGGTAAACCTCATCCTGTCCGATTCTCTTAAAAAAGGGCGCCAGCGACATTCACGTGGAACCTTACGAAAAGGACTTCAGGGTCCGGTTCCGCATCGACGGGATTCTCTACAACATGATGAACCCGCCCCTGCGGCTCAGAGATGCCATCATTTCCCGCATCAAAATCATGGCCAAGATGGACATTTCGGAAAAGCGTCTCCCGCAGGACGGACGAATCAAGATTCGAACCACATTCAACGGCAAGAAAAAGGAGATTGACTACCGCGTTTCATCGCTTCCGACACTGTTCGGCGAAAAAATAGTTCTGCGCATTCTGGATCGCGACATTTTGCCGCTCGACATGAGCAAACTGGGATTCGAGGAAGTCTCGCTGAAGAAGGATCGAGGAAGCGATTCTCAAAGCCCTATGGCATGGTTCTGGTCACGGGCCCACGGGCAGCGGCAAGACCTCCACCCTGTATGCGGCGCTGAACCGGCTGAACACGCCTGAAACCAACATCATGACCGCCGAGGATCCGGTGGAATACAACTTCCGCGGGATCAACCAGGTCCAGATCAAGAGAACAGATCGGATTGACCTTTGCGGCCGCGCTCCGCTCCTTTCTGAGGCAGGACCCCAACATCATCCTGGTCGGAGAAATCCGAGATTTTGAAACCACGGAAATTGCCATCAAGGCTGCCCTGACCGGGCACCTGGTCCTGTCCAGCGTTCACACCAATGACGCCCCTTCCACAATCTCCCGCTTGCTCAACATGGGAATCGAGCCCTTTCTGGTCGCCACTTCCGTGCATCTGATTTGCGCGCAGCGCCTGATCCGCAAAATCTGCCCGGACTGCAAAATCGAAGTAAAAACCCCGCTGCAGGCTCTCATCAACGCAGGGTTTTCGCCAGGATGAAGCCAAAAATATCCACACCTTCAAAGGAGAAGGCTGCAAGACGTGTAATGGAACGGGCTATAAGGGCCGAATCGGTATGTATGAAGTGATGGAAATTGGTGAGGACATTCAGGAACTGATCCTGGTTGGAGCATCTGCCCGGGAGATACGACGCAAGGCAACGGAGGAAGGGATGATGTCGCTGCGCCAGAGCGGACTGGCGAAAATCAAGAGCCGGGATGACCACCCTGGATGAGGTACTTAGAGAAACGGTTTTATGCTGATTTTGTTAGAAAATGCCACATCGGTCACAAATGGAACGGATCCGATCGACGATGATTCAGCTGATTCGTTCCGGCGCGCGGCCGGATATTCAGTTGGAGAGAAAACAATGATCACTCTGCCCGAAATGCTCCAAAAGACCATTCAGGCGGGAGCTTCGGACCTTCATCTGACGACCGGAGTTCCCTGCCCAAATTCGCGTCGACGGCAAGCTGCGCGCCATCGACCAGCAGCCGCTGAACGCGGCGGACACCAAAAGACTCGCATACAGCGTGATGACCGACGGTCAAAAACATCAGTTCGAAGAAAAATGGGAAATAGATTTTTCGTTCGGCATCAAAGACCTGTGCCGGTTCCGCGCCAACGTGTTCACCCAGCGCGGCGCGGTCGGGGCGGTGTTCCGTCTCATCCCGTTCGAAATCAAGGGATTTCAGAGCCTGAATCTGCCGCCGGTCGTGGAACAGCTGTGCGACAAGCCGCGCGGTCTTATCCTGGTCACCGGGCCGACCGGCAGCGGGAAATCGACGACACTGGCCGCCATGATCGACAAGATCAACCGTGAACGACACGAGCACATCCTCACCATCGAAGATCCTATCGAGTTCCTGCATCAGCCACAAAAACTGCATTGTCAACCAGAGGGAGGTCAACTGCCGACACGCACTCATTTTCCGATGCTCTCCGAGTGGCGCTGCGCGAAGATCCCGATGTCGTGCTGATCGGAGAAATGCGCGACCTGGAGACGGTGGAATCCGCGCTGCGCATTGCGGAAACGGGCCACCTGACGCTCGCCACGCTTCACACCAACAGCGCCGCCACCACTATCAACAGAATCGTGGACATCTTCCCTTCCAACCAGCAGCCCCAGATCCGGGCCCAGCTGAGCATGGTTCTGGAAGGGATTCTGTGCCAGTCGCTGATCCCAAGGGCCACACGGCACCGGCCGCTGCCATGGCCATGGAAATCCTGATCCCAACATCGGCCATTCGCAATCTGATACGCGAAGACAAGATCCACCAGATCTACAGCTCCATGCAGACCGGACAGGACAAATACGGGATGCAGACGTTTAACCAGTCGCTCTCACAGCTGGTCCTTACGCAAACAGATCACGATTGAGGATGCAATTTCCAAATCCTCGAACCAGGATGAATTGCAAGATCTGATTCAGCGGGGAGTAGGTATTGAACATCCAATCTGCCGCCCCGCGCGTGCAACGGGTTGAGATGGCGGGCGGCATGCGTCGCTGATTCTGAGAGGGAAAGGTCATGCCAATATATACTTTTCGTGGCCGGAATCTGCGAACCAATGAGAGCATGTCGGGCGAGAGATTTTCAAACAGCCCCCAGGCATTAGCTGCCGTGCTGCGGCGGGAGCAGATCGCCCCGATCGCCATTCAAGAGAAAAAAGCCGCCGGATTCAAGCTTTTCTTTTCGCAAGAAAGTCTCTCAATCCGAAATTGCCATTTTCACCCGTCAGTTTTCGGTCATGCTGGATGCCGGACTCCCGCTGGTCCAGGCGTCTGGATGCAATCGCGCAGCAGCATCCGAATCAAGGAGTTCAAGGAGGTCCTGGAACAGATCAGGAGCGACGTCGAGGCCGGAACCACGCTTTCGGCATGCCATGGCGCGCCATCCGAAAGTCTTTGACTCCCTGTTCACCAACATGGTTGCCGCCGGGGAAACCGGAGGCATCCTGGATACCATTCTGCAGCGCTTGTGCACCTTCATCGAAAAAATTGTAAAACTGAAGCGCGCACTGCGGTCCGCGATGATTTATCCCGCAACCATTCTCACCATCGCAGTCGGAGTTGTCGCGATCATCTTGTGGAAAGTGGTCCCGGTTTTCAGCACGCTGTTCGAAGGATTTAATGTCGAACTTCCGCTGCTCACGCGTATCGTGATCACCCTCTCCAGACCTGTCGAACGCTATTGCCTCTTTTTCGTCATTCTGGTCGGGATTGCCGCGTCTTCGGGCTCCGGAGTCGTACTACAAAACCGATAAAGGCAGGCACGTCATCGACAGAACGCCTGTTGAAGACTGCCGATCCTGGGCGATGTGCTGCGCAAAATCGGCGGTCGCGCGATTCACCCGCACCCTGGCGACCTTGCTGACGAGCGGCGTTCCCATCCTGGAAGGATTGGACATTACGGCAAAAACGTCCGGAAACGCCATTCTGGAAGACACTATTTATCAGTTGCGGCAGAAGATCGAAGGGGGCAGGCACGATGGCCGATCCGATGCAGCAATCCGGTTTCTTCCCGCCGATGGTGACCCAAATGGTTTCCGTCGGTGAATCCACGGGCGAACTGGACACCATGCTGGTCAAGGTCGCCGATTACTATGAAGAAGAAGTCGATGTGGTCGTCGCCAATCTCCTCACAATCCTTGAACCGCTCCTGATGGTCTTCCTGGGCGTTGTCGTGGGCGGCATTGTTATTTCGATGTACTTGCCGCTGTTCAAACTGATCCAGGTGCTTTCCGGCGGTTAATTGTCAGGACATTGTCGAGTCCCGGAACCTTGGAGTCTTGCAATACTTCAAGGTTCCGGGAATTTCCCAATGTATGGGATCCTATCAAAACAGCGATTTCTCGCTGATAAGAACCAGGAACTCAGCCGGTATCTGCTGGAACTGATCGTCGTCCGCGCAATCGTGCTGCTGCTTGGACTGAACCTTGCCGACCGCCTCGGCATTCTCCAGGAGCGCTTCGGCCACTTCCCTTTCCTGCCGCTTTTCAACATCCTTGCGCTTATCCTTACGGTCACTATTCCTGGTCCTATGGATGTGCGTCCGGCAACAAATTTTTCCAGCTCTATCTCCAGATCGGCGCAGACCTGATCCTGGCAACCATTCTTGTCGCCTATACTGGCGGGATCGAAAGCGCTTTTGTGTCGTTTTACCTGCTGATCATCATTTACTGCAGCCTGACGCTGGGGCGCAACGGGGGAATGGTCGGGGCCGCGCTGAGCACGATTTTGTATGCCGGCATCATCTCCACAAATCATCTTGGCATTATCTGGCTCCAGCAGCGGCGGCATCAATACGTCCCTGGCGATGTTTCGCATATCGGCGCATGTGCTCGGATTCTGGGCCATTGCGTGCCTGGGCACATACCTGCATCAGCGCCTTCAACTCATCGAATGGGAACTCAAAGAAAAAATCGATTCACTGACCCAATTGCAGCGGCTCAACGAACATATCGTGAGCAGCATCCGCAGCGGACTGATCACCACCGATCTGAATGGGCGCATCGCCGTATTCAATACCGCAGCGCAGGAGACTTACCGGCAGAGATGCACGGGAAATGCTCGGACAAACCGGTTGATTTGCTGGTCGGAAAGAATTTCTGGGCCCGGATTCTGCGCGAGGATCTGCTGCGCAATGCCAAAGCCCTGCGACACGAGGAATGGATCGTGCTTCCCGCCGGCATCCAAACGGTTTCTGGGATTCAGCGTCTCTCCCTTGCTGGATCAGAATCAACAATTGCTGGGATACATCATTTCGTTTCAGGACCTGACCGAAATCAACCGCCTGGAGGAAGAGGTCCGGCTGAAGGACCGGATGGCGGCCATCGGCCGGATGGCGGCTGGAATCGCCCATGAGATCCGCAATCCCCTGACATCCATGCGCGGATCGGTGGAGATACTGCGTTCCCATGCCAATCTGCCCGGTAAAGATGAACGGCTTCTGGACATCCTCATTCGCGAAAGCGACCGTCTTAATCAGTTTGTCGAGGATTTTCTCTGTTTCGCCCGACCCAGACAATATGCAAAACACAGCATGGATCTTGTCCCGGTGCTCCGGGATTCCGTTACGCTGTTGCAGAACAATCCGGAAATAAGGGATAAGCATTCCGTGCACCTGAGTATCGAAGCCCCATCGGTCAAAATTCTTGGAAGCGCCGACCAGCTGAACCAGGTGTTCTGGAACCTGGCTCAGAATGCCATACGCGCTATGCCCGATGGCGGCAAACTGGAAATCAGCATCCGGAAAGCGTCCGACGAACCTCGGCGAGATATTTTTTCAGGATAGCGGCATCGGCATGAGCGAAGAAGAACAAGAGCGGATCTTCCAGCCGTTTCACTCGGGATTCAAAGGCGGCCACGGTCTCGGACTCAGCATCATTTTCCAGATTATGGAAGAGCACCGGGGAAGAATCTCGTTTGAAAGTGAAATTGGGAAAGGCACCAAAGTCAGCCTCCGCTTTCCCCTTGGAAGATTTCATGCCGGAAATCTGAAGTCATGGAACAAGCAGTGCTGCAAGGTTAAAGGATAAAGACAATGCCAACAATTCTTGTAGTCGATGATGAGCCGAACATCATCGAAGTGCTGGAAATAGTTTTGCAGGACGAAGGGCATGGATGTTCTTAAATCCAGCTCCGGGCAGGAAGCGCTCGCACTTTTGCAGAAAAACGATGTGGATCTGGTCATTTCGGACATCAAAATGCCCGATTTTTCCGGCGTCGAACTCTTGCGGGAAGCGAAGCAGACTTTCGCCGGATACCATTTTCATCATGATGACGGCATTCGCGAGCACGGAAACCGCGATTGAAGCCCTGCAGCACGGAGCCTATGACTACATCACCAAACCGTTCAAAATGGAGGATCTGCGCAGCATCGTCCGTCGCGCACTTGAAAAGAAACGGAACCAGAAGCCGTGTACCCAGACACCTGCATGCGAAATGGAAGCCTTGCAGGGGCAGAAGCTGTTCCAGGCTTTGCAGCGCAGCCATGTGGTGGGCAGAAGTCCGAAGATGGTCGAGGTCTACAGAACCATCGGAACGGTGGCGATGGGAGACAGCACCATCCTGATCACGGGCGAAAGCGGCACGGGGAAAGAGCTGGTCGCCCGGGCGATCCATGAGGCTTCGCACCGCAAAGATAAACCCGTTTGTATCGATTAACTGCAGCGCTTTTCCCGAAACCTTGCTGGAAAGCGAGCTGTTCGGGTATTTGAAGGGCGCATTCACGGGAGCGGCAACCAATAAAAAAGGGCTTTTTGAAGCGGCGGACGGCGGATCCATCTTCCTGGATGAAATCGGAGACATGACGCCCGCGATGCAGGTAAAACTCCTGCGCGTCCTGCAGGAACGGCGGCTGCGCCCGCTGGGCGGCACCACGGAGGTTCCCGTGGATGTGCGGGTCATTGCAGCCACAAATCAGGACCTGCAATCCTGCATTCAGCAGGGATCATTCCGGGAAGACCTTTTTTATAGAATCGCCGTTATCAACATCCACATCCCTGCCTTGCGTGAACGGGCCGAAGACATCGGGCTGCTTGCGGACTTCTTTCTGCGCCAGTATTCAGACCGGGCAGGCAAAAAAATAGACGGCATATCCTCAGAAGCGCTGCATTGCCTGGAGTCCTATAGTTGGCCGGGAAATGTGCGTCAGCTGGAAAACACCATTGAGCGCGCGGTCGCGCTGGAAACAACCCAGGAAATCCAGTTGGAACGCTTGCCTGAAATGATCCGCAACCGGTACCGGCCAGATGTCGAGCGATCTGTTCACATTGCCGGAAGGCCCCTTTGATCTGGAAAGCTTCCTCGGTCAGATTGAAAGCAGTCTGATTCACCAGGCTCTCAACCAGACCGACGGGAATCAGACGCAGGCGGCACAAAAGCTAAACCTGACGAAGGGCTCTCTGCGCCACAGACTGGCTTCGCTGCAGATTAAACACTAAACATAGATTCTCAAGTCACGTCGACTTGCGGCAGCTTGCTCCTTGTAGACAAGAACATGTGGGTCGGGTCTTCAGATCCGACTCTTTCCGACCATGTTTGACATATCCAAGAGTGCGTGAGGGTCGAAGCCCCGTCTCAAAATATCTCTGCTTTCACCAAATATTTATTAGCAACCGCACACACATACTCATTGGATGAAGTGCTGGTTTTCAGCACGTCGAGTGCTGGAAAACAGCCAATATCTGCCATTCCGCGAAAAACGAATATGCGCACGATGAACGTACATACGAGCCGTAAACATTGAATTCATGTGAATTACAAATTTGAAATAGTTTTTGAAAAATAAATGCAAATCTGGCACAGCACTTGCATCAATACATATACCGGACTTGTAATAAACGCCCCCATATAAACCAATAGGAGAAGAATTTCTATGAAAAAAGAACAGGGATTTTCACTTATTGAACTTTTGATCGTTGTGGCGATTATCGCCATTATCGCGGCAATCGCGGTTCCCAGCATGTTGCAGGCCAGAATGGCCGCCAACGAATCCGGCGCCATCCAGGGCTGCCGCACAGTCGGATCGGCAGAGGTTGCCTTTTCCGCGGTTAACAACCAGAACTATGCAGATCTTGCAGCTTTGGCAGGCGGCGGCTTCCTTGACAGCCGGTTCACGCGCGAATGGTTTCAATGGCTACACTATGCCGATGCTGCAGTAAATGGCGCGGCTTGGACCCGGCGACGCTTTCGGAGTCACATGCTACCCCTGAAAACTGCGGCTAGCACAGGCCGCTACGTCTACGGCATCAATGCGGATCAGATCGTTCGCTACGTATCTGCGAACCGCGCAGGCAGCGCCGGCTCCTATGTGCGGCGCCGCTGCTTGCGCTGCGAGATGACCCCATCGGCATGCCAAGCCAGCCGGTTCCTAGTCTGCAGTCAGTCCAACCAAAAAAAAGCGGCTCCCTTTCGGGAGCCGCCTTTTTTATTTGTCCACCAGGTACTTACAAATTCGCGAAATTCGGGCGTTTTGTTTTTCGCCTACCCGATATCCGCTCGTTTGGGTTTGATGGCTTCGATATCGCCGGTTCCGGCCAAAAGATCCTTTTCCAGATCCGGCTCTCCTCCAGTCGCGGGAGCTTCCATCGGCACCATCTGTTCCGTGAGCTCTGATGTTGTGGTAATACTCCATGCCTGTGCCGGCAGGGATGAGGCGGCCCATGATGACGTTTTCCTTCAGGCCGCGCAGGTAATCCACCTTGCCGCTGATCGCGGCTTCGGTAAGCACGCGCGTGGTTTCCTGGAAGGAAGCCGCCGAAATGAAGCTGTCGGTTGAAAGCGACGCCTTGGTGATACCCAACAGCAGCGGACGGCCTTTTGCCGGAGCCCCGCCGCCGGCTTCCACGCGCTCGTTTTCTTCGTAGAAGCGGAACTTATCCACCTGCTCTTCCAGCAGGAATTCGGTATCTCCCACTTCTTCGACTTTGATCCAGCGCATCATCTGGCGGACAATCACTTCGATGTGTTTGTCGTTGATGTTGACGCCCTGCAAACGGTACACCTCCTGGATTTCATTCACCAGGTAGCTCTGCAGTTCCTTCTCTCCCAGCACCCGGAGAATATCGTGCGGATTGCGCGGGCCGTCCATCAACGCTTCTCCGGCCTTCACATACTCGCCTTCCTGAACGTTGATATGAACGCCGCGCGGGAGCAGGTATTCCTTGATCATGCCGCTCTCGTGATGGACTTCGATCTTGCGCTGGCCGCGCACGAGGCCGGCATATTTGACCATGCCGTCGATTTCGGTAATGACGGCCGTCTCCTTGGGTTTCCTCGCCTCGAAAAGCTCGACGATGCGCGGCAAACCGCCGGTGATATCCTTGGTTTTACGCGTTTCGCGCGGAATCTTGGCCAGGATGCTGCCCGGAAAGACCTCTTCCGCATTATCGATCCAAAGATGAGCTTTGGACGGCAGCAAGTAGCTCTTGACGATCTTGCCCTTTTCGTTCCTGATGCCGATCTGCGGCTGGTATTTTTCCTCCGCGGACTCGGTAATGACCTGCCGCACGAGGCCGGTGTTCTCATCGCGCTCTTCCTTGACCGTAACCCCGTCGTGAATGTCTTTGAATACGACGGTTCCGCCGAACTCGGTAAGGATGGCGAAGGAATAAGGATCCCACTCCACCAGCACATGGCCCGGCTTGATCTTTTGTCCTTCTTTCACTTTCAGAATGGCGCCATATGCCACCGAATAGCGCTCCCTCTCGCGGCCGCCTTCATCCGCGATAATCAGCGTGCCGTTCCGGTTCATGACCACCAGGTTTCCGTCCCTGTTGGTCACGTGCTGAATATTCAGGAATTTCACGGTGCCTTCGTTTTTGGCTTCTTCCGTGGACTGTTCGTGCGTCCGGCTTGCCGTACCGCCGATATGGAACGTCCGCATCGTCAACTGCGTGCCGGGTTCGCCGATCGACTGGGCGGCGATGACTCCGGTCGCTTCGCCCAAATCCACCATCTGCCCTGTCGCCAGGTTGCGCCCATAGCATTTGATGCAGACGCCGCGCTTTGCCTTGCAGGTCAGCACGGACCGGATCTTCACCTGCTCGATGCCGGCTGCCTGAATATCGGAAGCCAGGGTTTCCGTAATTTCCTCATTCACGCCAAGGATGGTTTCGCCGGTGAGCGGGTCCTTGATGACTTCCAGCGAAACGCGCCCAACGATACGGTCGCGGAGAGGCTCGATGATTTCCCCGCCCTCGATGATGGAGGTCACATAGATGCCGTCCAGCGTATTGCAGTCCATCGTGGAGATGATGACATCCTGCGCCACATCGACCAGCCGCCGCGTCAGATAGCCTGAATCGGCGGTCTTCAGCGCGGTATCCGCCAATCCTTTGCGCGCGCCGTGCGTGGAAATGAAATACTGCAACACCGTCAATCCTTCACGGAAATTGGCCGTGATCGGGGTTTCGATGATTTCGCCCGAAGGTTTGGCCATCAAGCCGCGCATTCCAGCTAGCTGGCGGATCTGCTGTTTGCTTCCGCGAGCGCCGGAATCGGCCATGATGTAAATCGGATTGAATTCGAATCCGCTTTCATCCTGACTGCGCCATTTCGCGGAACATTTCGTCCGAAACCTTTTCCGTGACGTCCGACCAGATATCGATGACTTTGTTGTACCGTTCACCGTCGGTAATCGCGCCGTCCTGGTATTGTTTTTCCACTTCGATGACGCTTGCCCGGGCGTTATCGACCAGTTCGCCTTTGTTGTCCGGCACGATCAGGTCGTCAATGCCGATGGATATGCCGGCCTTGGTGGCATGCAGGAATCCGAGATCCTTCAAATCATCCAGCATCAGGACCGTAGTCTCGAGTCCGAAATTGAGATAGCAGTAATTGACCAGCTGCTGCAGGCCCTTTCTCTTCATCAGACCGTTGACGAAAGGCATGCCTTTCGGGAGGATCGAGTTGAATATCAGGCGGCCGATCGTTGTGTTGACAAATTCGTTATTCACCTCGCGCACATCCGCCCGCATGATGGCCTGGTCGTCGTATTGCGCCGTGAGATCCATCAGGGGGCCGGAATACCGGTAGCGAATGGGCGTGAGCCGTTCCACCATTCCGTTTTCCAGAGCAAACACGGCTTCGTCGAATGTGCCGAAAGCCCGGCCTTCTCCTATGGTCCCGCGCTTCGCCTTAGTCAGGTAATAGCAGCCCAGCACGATGTCCTGGCTCGGAATGGCGATAGGCTGCCCGTTGGCCGGCGAAAGAACGTTGTGGCTGCTCAGCATGAGCACGGAAGCTTCTATCTGCGCCTCGGGTGAGAGGGGGATATGAACGGCCATCTGGTCCCCGTCGAAATCCGCGTTAAAAGCAGCGCAGACCAGAGGCGGAATCTTGATGGCCTTCCCTTCCACGAGGACGGGCTCAAACGCCTGGATTCCGAGGCGATGCAGCGTAGGCGCGCGGTTCAGAAGCACAGGATGGTCTTTAATGACTTCTTCCAGGATATCCCATACAACGTATTCCTGCCGCTCGACCATCTCTTTGGCGCCTTTGATGGTGGCTGCGTGCCCTTCCTTCTCAAGTCTGTTGTAGATAAACGGCTTGAAGAGTTCCAGCGCCATTTTCTTTGGCAGACCGCATTGATGCAGCTTCAGCTCAGGACCGACCACGATAACGGAACGGCCCGAGTAGTCCACGCGTTTTCCCAGCAGGTTCTGCCGGAAGCGTCCGGATTTCCCCTTGAGAGTATCGCTGAGCGATTTCAGCGGGCGGTTGTTGGCTCCGCGAAGCACGCGGCCGCGTCTTCCGTTGTCGAACATCGCGTCCACGGCTTCCTGAAGCATTCTCTTTTCATTCCGGATAATGACCTCAGGAGCGCGCAGCTCCATCAGCTTCTTCAGGCGGTTATTCCGGTTGATCACGCGGCGATACAGATCATTGAGATCCGATGTCGCGAAACGTCCTCCGTCGAGAGGCACCAGCGGACGCAGTTCCGGAGGTATGACGGGAATAACATCCAGAATCATCCATTCCGGCTTGTTCCCGGATTTGCGGAAAGCATCCACAACCTTCAGGCGTTTGGCGTACTTGATGCGCTTCAGCTGGGAGGTTTCAGTCTTCATGGCGGCGCGCAGTTCATCGGCGGCTTTCTGCAATATCCACGCGCTTCAAAAGCTCTTTAATGGCCTCGGCACCCATCATGGCCCTGAATTTTCCAGGAAATTCCTGAATCAGGGTCCGGTATCGTTCCTCGTTCAGCAGTTCTCCCGGTTTGACCGGGGCGTCTCCCGGCATCGATGACAACGTACGCCTCAAAATAGAGCACGCGCTCCAGGTCCCTCAGGCTTATATCGAGAAGATGGCCGATGCGGCTGGGCAAACCTTTGAAAAACCAGACGTGCGAGCATGGGGACGCCAGCTCGATATGTCCGAGTCTTTCGCGCCGCACTTTGGAGAGGGTCACTTCGACGCCGCATTTATCGCAGACCACGCCGCGATACTTCATGCGCTTGTATTTGCCGCACAAGCACTCCCAGTCCGTAACCGGGCCAAAGATCCGAGCGCAGAAAAGTCCATCCTTTTCCGGTTTGAAGGTACGGTAGTTGATCGTTTCAGGCTTGGTAACCTCGCCGCGCGACCACGCCCGTATCTTTTCCGGAGAAGCAAGACTGATACGAATACTGTCGAAATCAGTGCTCAAATCCGATTTTTCCATTACATCCTTAAAACTTCTCAATTGGCCCCCCCTAATCCAAGAGGTTTAATTCCGATTTGCGTTTCTTTTTCAGTTCAACGTCCCGTATCTGATTTACGATTTATGATTGACGAATTACGCATGTTTCAATCGTCAATTCGTCATTCGTCAATTCGTTATTCCATGACTGGTTCGGTGCGCCGCGCTTTTTGCCTCTGAATCAGTTCCACATCCAGGCAAAGGCTCTGCAGTTCGCGGATGAGCACGTTAAAGGACTCGGGGATTCCCGGAGTAAAATGGGACTCGCCTTTTACAATTGCTTCGTAAATTTTGGTCCGGCCCTGGATATCGTCCGATTTTGCCGTCAGCAATTCCTGCAGGATATTTGCAGCGCCATAGGCTTCAAGCGCCCAAACTTCCATTTCGCCGAATCTCTGGCCGCCGAACTGGGCTTTTCCTCCCAGAGGCTGCTGCGTGATCAGCGAATACGGGCCGATACTTCGGGCGTGAATCTTGTCGTCCACAAGGTGCGACAGTTTTAAGATATAAATGTATCCGACTGTGACTTTCTGATCGAACTTTTCACCCGTCATTCCGTCAAAAAGGTCGATTTTACCGCTTTCGGGCAGCTCCGCTCTTTTAAGCATCTGCTTGATTTCCGACTCGGAGGCGCCGTCAAATACCGGCGTGGCGAAATACAAACCGAGGGCTTTTGCCGCCCACCCGAGGTGCGTCTCAAGAATTTGCCCCACATTCATTCGGGAAGGCACGCCGAGAGGATTGAGCACGATTTCGACCGCAGTGCCGTCCGGCAGATAGGGCATATCTTCTTCCGGCAATATGCGGGCGATCACGCCCTTGTTCCCGTGGCGGCCGGCCATCTTGTCGCCCACGGACAGCTTTCGTTTCATCGCGACGTAGACTTTGACCATCTTGATGACGCCGGGAGGAAGCTCGTCGCCGCGTCGCAGTTTGCCGAGCTGCTCTTCATGACAGGCTTTTCAATATCTGAATCTGCTTTTCCGTTTTTTCCTCGAGACGTTTGATATTCTCGTAGACTTTGCCCTCTTTCTCAGCCTTGAAATCGTTTTTGATCTTGTTCAATTCCGTCGAGCTGAGCTCGGTGAGCATGGAGCGCGTAAGCTTGGTTTTCTTCCGGACAAGCACTTCACCGGAACGGCTCAAGACATCGTCGGGAATAATTTCGCCGCTGAAGATATCGATCAGGCGCTTATTCCGTTCTTCCTTGATGATGCGGATCTCGTCGTTGAGATCCTTTTCCATTTTTTCGATCTGTTCTTTTTCGATCAGCTTGGCGCGCTCATCTTTGGGGACGCCCTTGCGGGAGAAAATCTTTACGTCCACGATCGTGCCTTCAATGCCGGGAGGAGTCACCAGCGAAGCATCCCGAACCTCACCGGCCTTTTCGCCAAAGATCGCACGGAGCAGTTTTTCTTCAGGCGATAGCTGGGTTTCCCCTTTGGGAGTCACCTTTCCTACCAGCACATCGCCCGGACGCACTTTGGCGCCGATCCGGATGATGCCGCTCTCATCGAGATCCCGCAAACTGGAATCGCTCACGTTCGGGATATCCCGAGTGATCTCTTCGGGTCCAAGCTTGGTGTCCCGCGCTTCGATTTCAAGTTCTTCAATATGAATGGAGGTGTAGCTGTCCTCTTTGACCAGCTTCTCGCTGACGAGGATCGCGTCTTCAAAGTTGTAACCGCGCCAGGGCATAAAGGCTACGAGCACGTTACGGCCCAGGGCGAGTTCTCCCTTATCCGTACACGGCCCATCCGCCAGGACCTGGCCTTTGACCACGACATCTCCCCTTTTGACGAGAGGCGTTTGATTGATGCAGGTATTCTGGTTCGAACGTTTGAATTTGGTCAGCGCGTAAATATCGACGCCCGCATCTCTGGCGGCGGCTTTCCCGTTATCGCTATCCCCTTCCACGCGCACGATGATGCGCGTCGCATCGACGCTGTCCACGACGCCGGCGCGCTTGCAGGTCACGACCGCGCCCGAGTCTTTGGCGGTGAGGTATTCCATGCCGGTTCCGATATAGGGCGCTTCCGCCCGGAGCAGCGGAACTGCCTGGCGCTGCATGTTCGATCCCATGAGTGCGCGGTTGGCATCGTCGTGTTCAAGGAATGGAATCAGGCTCGCCGCAACGCTTACGAGCTGTTTGGGCGAAACATCGATATATTGCACATCCTCGCGGGGCACGAGCACGAAGTTACCGGCTTTGCGCGCATTGACCCGCTCCTGCAACATCTCTCCATGATTGTCCACTTCCACGTTGGCTTGAGCGATCGTGTATTCTTCCGCTTCCCACGCCGTTTGATAGAACGAGTAGGGCTCATACTGGGCAGGACGCTTGCCGGCATTTTCGCATTTGTGGTTTTCCTTATCGACCGTCTCCTTCTCGAACTGCTCGCCCACTTTGAAATGCGTATCGCCCGGATAGACGATGTGCACAAATTCCATCACCCTGGCCGGTTTTTACCTTGCGATAAGGGGATTCAATAAATCCGTACTCATTGATGCGCGCGTAGCAGCTCAAAGACGAAATCAATCCGATGTTCGGCCCTTCCGGCGTCTCGATCGGGCAGATACGGCCATAGTGCGTCGGATGCACGTCGCGGACTTCGAATCCGGCTCTTTCGCGGCTCAGGCCGCCCGGGCCAAGCGCCGAAAGACGGCGTTTATGCGTAATTTCCGACAGCGGGTTGGTCTGATCCATAAATTGGGACAACTGACTGCTGCCGAAGAATTCACGGATGGAAGCCATCACCGGCTTGGCATTGATCAAGTCGTGAGGCATGGCGGTAGTCATTTCCTGGTGTACCGACATCTTTTCCTTGATCGCCCGCTCCATCCGCACCAGTCCGATACGGAATTGGTTTTCGAGCAATTCACCTACGGCGCGCACCCTGCGGTTGCCCAGGTGGTCGATGTCATCCACGCTTCCGATGTTTTTGGTCAGCTTGAGCGCGTATTTGATAACCTCATAGAAATCTTCCGCGGTAAGTGTGCGATGCTCCAAAGGCGTATTCAGTCCCAGCTTGATATTGAATTTGAGCCTGCCCACTTTCGAAAAGTCGTATTTGCGGGGATCATAGAACATGCCTTCGAAAAGCGCGGTTGCGGTTTCCAGAGTGGGCGGATCTCCAGGCCGCTGCTTCCGATAGATTTCGATCAGGGCATCCGCCTGGGACTTGATGTGATCCTTATTCAGGGTTTGGGAAATAGTGGATCCCGTGTCTTCCCGCTCCGGGAAAAACACTTCGAGCGAATCTATGTTCGACTCGCTGAGCGTTGTCAATGGTCCGCGACGTTACTTCTGAATTGGACTCGATAAGGATTTCGCCCGTCTCATGATTGATCACTTCCGATATGGAAAGGGCGCCCTCAAGCGCTTCCAACTCAATCTTGATTTCCTTGACTCCGGCCTTCAAAAGCTGGTTGTACGGGCCTTCGGCGATCTTCTTCCCCTTGGAAATGATCACTCCCTTGCCTTTGGGATCTTTAATGTCGTCTGTAGCTTTGGATCCGATGAGATCCCGCCCCAGGGTTCGGTAGAGCTGCTTATCTTCCCAGCGGATAGTGACCGGCTTATAAAACGTGCGCAGTATCTCGGCATCGGAATTGAGGCCGAGGGCTCGCAGGAAGGTCGTGGCAAGGAATTTCCGTTTCCGGTCGATCCGGACGTACAGGATGTTCTTCTGATCAAATTCGAACTCGACCCAGGACCCTCTGTAAGGAATTATCTTGGCCAGGATAAAGGTCCGTCCCGCATTGGATTCAAAGAACACTCCGGGAGACCGGTGCAACTGGCTGACGATAACGCGCTCGGTGCCGTTTACGATAAACGTCCCGTTTTCCGTCATAAGCGGGATATCGCCGAAGTAGACTTCCTGCTCCTTGATATCCCGAACGCTCTTCCCTTCCGTCTCGGCATCCTTGTCCCAGACGACCAGCCGTACCGTCACTTTGAGCGGAACGGCAAACGTCATGCCTCGTTCCTGGCATTCTTCCACGGTATATTTGACGCTCAGATCCACCGTGCCGCCGCAGAACTCGCATCGAGGATTTTCGATTTCGTTCTTTGCGCCGCAGTGCCTGCAGCTGCCGCTTTCCGGATTATAGGGACTATTGACGATTGCCTTGCCGCATTCGGCGCAGTTGGCGCGGAGGTAATTCAGCCCTTTCAGGTTGCCGCATTTGCATTGCCAATTCCCGATGGAGTACTCCACGAATTCCAGTGAAGAAGCGCCTCGAAAATCGTTGATGGGGAAAACCGAGTTGAAGACAGCCTGCAAACCCACATCTTCCCGTTCCGGCGGGGGAACATCCATCTGCAGAAAGCGATGGTACGATTTTCTCTGAACTTCGATCAAATTGGGAATGGGAATGCTGGTATGGATTTTCGCAAAATCCATGCGATCCCGATACACATTCGAAGTGCTGATGTTGGTCATGTAAGAATTTACCTCGAAATGCTCAGTTAGGTTTCGACGTGCCTTTGGGGAGAGCCCAACTCATGGGATAAAAAGCGGAAGGCACACGCAGGCCTCTATCCGCCTTTAAGCGTATGACGTTTTTTTTTAGCTTCCCCGAATCTGAAGGCCTGTGCACGGTGACCTCATATTGGGGTTTGACGTTCGCGTAAGGCCTGCCCTCTCGGGCAGGCCTGATAACCAACATAGATTAGGCGCACAGAGCAGACTTGTTAATAACAGCCTCCTGCACGCGAGCTCGGACAAGTAATTCGCGCTACTTGATCTCGACAGTTGCGCCGGCTTCTTC
This sequence comes from uncultured Acidobacteriota bacterium, assembly GCA_963718845.1. Taxonomy (GTDB): domain Bacteria; phylum Acidobacteriota; class UBA6911; order UBA6911; family UBA6911; genus UBA6911. The sequence goes on along the minus strand of CAVRAD010000020.1, from coordinate 80,144 downwards.
GAACTTCTTCTTGATTGTGTCGGCCTCTTCCTTGGAGACGCCTTCCTTTATAGGTTTCGGAGCTCCTTCGACCAGGTCCTTGGCTTCTTTGAGGCCCAGGCTTGTCACTTCGCGGACGGCCTTGATCACGTTGATCTTCTTTTCACCGATCGCGCTCAGAACAACGGTGAATTCCGTTTGCTCTTCCGCGACAGGCTTGGCCTCGGCTGCGGCTCCGGCGGCCATCATCATCGGCATCCCAGCCGCCGCGCTGATGCCGTACTTTTCCTCGAGGCCCTTTACCAGATCTGAAATCTCCAGCATTGTGGCCTGATCGATCCATTCCATAACTTCGTTTTTTGTAATCGCCATCGTAAACTCCTATAGGATTGATAGAAATGTATTGCCGAATTTGTATGGACTCCCTACTTTTGAACCTGCTTCAAGACCAGGGCCAAATTTCGCACAGGAGCTTTCAGAACCGTAGCGAGTCTCTGCACAGGCGCCTTGAGGATGAATACCAGCTTGCTCAGCATTACCTCTCGGGAAGGCATTGAAGCGATCGCCTGAATTTCGCTCGCGGGGACAACCTTGCCTTCAACCAGCGCCGCTTTGAACGCAAAGTTTGGATTGCTCTTGCTTATTTCAGTCAAGAGCTTGGCCAGCCCGACGACATCTTTGGGATGGTAGGCCACCGCGGTCGGCCCTTCGAAAAAGGGCTTCAAGCTGCTCCAGCTTTGTCTGCTTGGCGGCCAGCAGCGCAAGCGTGTTCTTGACCACCACGTAGCACCCATCGATTTCGCGTATTTTCCTGCGCAGTTCGGTGGCATCCACCACCTTCAAACCCTTATAGTTAATCAAAAACGCGCTATCGAGGGATCGAAACTGCTCGCCCAGCGATTCCACCGTCTGTTGCTTTTCTTCTTTATTCATTAGGAAAAACCCTATGAGCACTAAGCCTGACTGCAACAGCCCGCCTCCGCGGCGAACTGTCGGCAGGCAATATTAAGCGTGAGTCGCGATGGAGGCCTCATCAATCCAAATTCCAGGACTCATCGTAGAAGAAATAGAAATACTCCTTACGTACTTGCCTTTGCTGCTGGCGGGTTTAGCTCGAATCACCGCGTCTATCAAGGCTTTGGCGTTTTCGTACAAGCTCTTTTCTTCAAACTGGATTTTTCCGCAGGGCGCATGGATAATTCCGGTCTTATCAACCCGGAATTCCACTTTTCCGGCCTTGATTTCCCGAATCGCCTTCCCCACTTCAAAAGTAACCGTGCCGGTCTTTGGATTGGGCATCAGGCCCCGGGGGCCCAGCACCTTTCCCAATTTGCCGACGCTTCGCATCATGTCCGGGGTTGCGACCACGGCGTCAAAATCCAGCCAGCCGCCCGCGATCCGCTCAACGATATCGTCGCCGCCGACTTCATCCGCGCCGGCATCCCGGGCTTCTTTCACTTTGTCGCCGGAAGCGACGACGATGACCCGCTTGCTCTTTCCCAAGCCGTTAGGAAGCACCACGGTGCCGCGCACCATCTGATCCGCGTGTTTCGGATCGACTCCCAGCTTCATCGAAATCTCGACGGTTTCGTTGAACTTGGCATAGGCGATTTTCTTCAGCAAAGGCACCGCCTCGTCAAGCCGATACAGCTTTTGTTCCCGGGCAGCGGCAGCTTTCGTATAATTCTTTCCCGCCTTAGGCATTGCATCACCCCTTACGAATTACGATTTACGATTTACGATTTACGAATGAAATGCCGATTGGGTCCGAGTTTCATTCGTCAATCGTCAATCGTAAATCGTCAATTCACCTTCCACTTCCACGCCCATGCTGCGGGCCGTGCCCATAACGATTCTGATGGCAGCCTCAATGTCGGAGGCATTGAGATCGGGCATTTTCAGCTGCGCAATCTCCCTCACATCCTTCATCGATACTTTTCCCACTTTTGTCTTATTGGGTACTCCCGATCCCTTGGCGATGTTGGCAGCCTTTTTGAGCAGTATCGCAGCCGGAGGAGTTTTGGTAATAAAGGAATATGTGCGGTCGCTGTAAACGGTCACGACTACCGGTATAATGAGCCCTTCCTGTTTGGCGGTTTTTGCGTTGAATGCCTTGCAAAAATCCATGATATTCAGACCATGAGGCCCCAGTGCCGATCCCACAGGAGGAGCCGGCGTCGCTTTTCCGGCATTCACCTGCAGTTTCACATTCGCAATAATCTTTTTCGCCATCGCTTAACCCCACCTTTCGAATTACGAATTACGAATGACGAGATTACGCTCGTCATTCGTAATTCGTCATTCGTAATTCGTCTAGGCTTTTTCCACCTGCTCCGTTTCCAGTTCCACCGGAGTGGCACGCCCAAGAATCGTAAGCATCACCTTCAACGTGTTTCTGTCGGGATTCACATCCTCGACCACTCCCGTAAAATCTTTGAAAGGCCCGTCGGTAATCTTGACCGAATCGCCGCGGTCGAAGGTAAACTTCGGCTTTGGCTGATCCGCCGTAACCGAAACCCGATTGACGACCTCGTTGATTTCCGCTTCCGTCAGGGGCGTCGGTTTCTTTCCGGTGCTGATAAAGCCTGTGACCTTGGGAGTGCCGCGCACAATATGCCAGGCCTTATCCGTCATATCCATTTCCACCAGGATATATCCGGGAAAAGTCAGTTTTGTGGTAACTATCTTTTTTCCGCTCTTCGTCTCCACCACGTCTTCCGTGGGTATCAGGATTTGCCCGATGCACTCACCCAGTTCGTAGGCCTGGATGCGGTTCATGAGGCTCTCCGCGACCTTGCGCTCATATCCGGAGTAGGTGTGGATGATGTACCACTTCTTCGAATTATCCATGCTTAGGTCTTCAGGGCCGCACCGACATGGTGCGAAAAATGTATGCCATTCCATTCCCTACAATGAAATCCACTACATAAAGGAAAAATCCGAAAAAAAACACCGCCACAATCACCACGAGTGTTGTCCCCGTTACTTCACGTCGCGCCGGCCACGATACATTATTAAGCTCTTTCCGCGTATCCTTGAGGAACTCGAAAATATTTCGAAACCATCCTCTCACTTTTTCGAAAAATTCTTTCATTCGCAAGGCTCCGCAAACGTATAGCCGGCCATCGCAGACATGGCGGCCGGAACGGCGATCTGAAACTGGCAGGCCAGGAGGGACTCGAACCCCCAACATGCGGTTTTGGAGACCGCCGCTCTACCATTCGAGCTACTGGCCTGTACACATATCATTCCCATAATGCGCGACCTTCGCTCAGCGAGTTTCCTTGTGCGGCGTGTGAGCACGGCAACGATTACAGAACTTCTTGAACTCCAGCCGCTCGGTCGTAATCTTTTTGTTCTTCGTCGACGTGTAGTTGCGGCTTTTGCACTTGGTGCATTCAAAAGTAATAATATCTCGCATGGCTGTCCCGGCTTATTCCAGAATTTCAGAAATGGTCCCGGCGCCGACGGTACGGCCGCCTTCGCGGATCGCAAACCGCAATCCCTTTTCCATCGCTATCGGTGTGATCAACTTGATCGTCAGCATGCACGTTGTCGCCCGGCATCACCATCTCCGTGCCTTCCGGCAACTCCGCCACTCCCGTCACATCCGTCGTCCGAAAATAAAACTGCGGCCGGTACCCGTTGAAAAACGGCGTGTGCCGCCCGCCTTCTTCCTTCGTCAATACGTACGCCTGCGCCTTGAAATGCGTGTGCGGCGTGATGCTCCCCGGCGCCGCGATCACCTGCCCGCGCTCCACGTCTTCCTTGTTCGTCCCGCGCAACAGCAGCCCTACGTTGTCTCCCGCCAGCCCTTCGTCCAACAGCTTCCGGAACATCTCCACGCCCGTCACCACGCGCTTCACCGTCGGCCGGATCCCTACGATCTCGATCTCCTCGCCTACCCGCACCTTCCCGCGCTCCACTCTCCCCGTCGCCACCGTCCCGCGTCCCGAGATCGTGAATATGTCTTCCACCGGCATCAAAAACGGCTTCTCCATTTCCCGCTTCGGAATCGGCACGTACTTATCTACCGCTTCCATCAACTCCAGTATCTGCTTCTCCGCTTCCGGATCCCCTTCAATCCCCTTCAGCGCACTGACCCGCACAATCGGGATCTCGTCGCCGGGAAATTCGTAGAACGTCAGCAGCTCCCGCACTTCCAGCTCCACCAGATCCAGCAGCTCCGGATCGTCCACCATGTCGACCTTGTTCATGCGCCACCACGATGCACGGCACCCCCACCTGCCGCGCCAGCAGGATGTGCTCCCGCGTCTGCGGCATCGGCCCGTCCGCCGCCGATACCACCAGGATCGCCCCGTCCATCTGCGCCGCACCCGTGATCATGTTCTTGATGTAGTCCGCATGACCAGGACAGTCCACGTGCGCATAGTGCCGGTTCGGCGTCGAATACTCCACGTGCGCCGTCGCGATCGTGATCCCTCGCGCCTTCTCCTCCGGCGCGTTGTCGATCGAGTCAAACGACCGCACCGCGATCTTCGGATCCTTCTTGTGCAGCACCATCGTGATCGCCGACGTCAACGTCGTCTTCCCGTGATCTATGTGCCCTATCGTCCCTATGTTTACGTGAGGCTTGCTACGATCAAATTTCTCCTTGGCCATACTCGCATCTCCTGGCTTACGCGCCGGGTCATTTATTTCTTAATAATAATTACTTCGCTCTAACCTCGATGATTCCAAGCAGCTTTACAACTCGGTGGAGCCCACGACCAGAATCGAACTGGTGACCTCGTCCTTACCAAGGACGCGCTCTGCCGACTGAGCTACGTGGGCTGGGTTCTGGAGCGGGAGACGGGACTCGAACCCGCGACCAATAGCTTGGAAGGCTATGACTCTACCACTGAGTTACTCCCGCTCTCTAAAAACGTGGTGGAGAGGGGAGGATTCGAACCTCCGTAGTCCCGAAGGACGCTGGGTTTACAGCCCAGTGCCATTAACCGCTCGACCACCTCTCCCAATAAACACAAGGCATGGGAACTATCTGCAATGCTTTGGTCTTCCGCCAAAATGGAGTCCAGGGAGCTTACAGGTGAGCCGGAACCGATTCAACAATTTGCATCCGATATAACCGCCGAAGCTGGGTCCCGCAATCCCAAGTTCTACTGCTACTTTACGTCCTTCGCTACTGGAGCTGGCGAGAGGATTTGAACCCCCGACCGGCTGATTACAAATCAGCTGCTCTACCAGCTGAGCTACGCCAGCATTGACAAAGTTTTTACTCTAACATGTCAAACTTGTCTCTGCAACCCCAAAAAACATCTTTCGACAACATTAAAAAGCACTTATGCCCCGGATTCCTCTGATTTCTGATTCCTGATTCCTGATTCCTGATTTCATGATACAGGTCAAGACGTGCAGAAAACTAGAAATCAGTCATGAGTAATCAGTAATCCGGATTCCCGAATCGGAGGTCAGGAATCAGGAATCAGAAATCAGGAATCGTTTTGTGCACGGGTTACAGGCGAAAAATGCTTCCGTGATGGTATTTGCTGACAATGTCCGTCAGTTTTCGGTCAAAAAACCGGGATTTGATCAATCCAAGCCTCTGGAGCAGGAAACGCAGCATGACGCCGGCCGTTTTTATTCCATAGATGGTGCTCACCTTGAAATTCACGCTGGATGCTTCCGGGAAATAGCGAGCCTGAACCGGAATCTCCGCAATTTTAAACCCCATATAAACCGCCTGCGCAATCATCTGGGAATCAAAGACGAAGTCGTCGGAATTCAGCAGAAACGGCACCGTCGTAAGGAAGTCGCGGCTGTAGGCGCGAAATCCGCTGTGGCAATCGGTGAGCTTCTTTCCGTAAATAATGTTTTCCGCCGTCGTGAGCACCCGATTCGCTACATATTTCCAGAAGGGCATTCCCCCTTTGAGAGCGCCGCCATTGAGGATGCGCGAGCCCATGACCATATCCGCCTTGCCCGCTACAATGGGCGCCACAAGCTCGGGGATGAGTTTCGAATCATACTGATGGTCCGGGTGCAGCATCACAACGACATCCGCGCCCTCTTTCAGAGCTTCCAGGTAGCAGGTTTTCTGGTTTCCGCCATAGCCCCGATTCTGAATATGAATGACGACCGACAATCCTAGAGCATGCGCGATCTCAACGGTTTGATCCTGGCTGACATCATCCACGAGAATGATCTTATAAATCTTCTCTTTGGGAATATCGGCGTACGTCTTTTCAAGCGTTTTCGCAGCATTATAGGCAGGCAAAACAATTATAATTCGAGCATCCGAAACCATCAGACAGTCCCCGAATTAATAAGATATTTTGCCGCCACCATCTCAAAAGAGCTCGACGCCGGAATGCCCTGCTTCATCTGGCGCAGCACGGCCAGATCCGATGACCACGCAATATTTCCGGGCGCGATCAGGCAGATGGATTCTGGTTCATGCGTGGGGCAGAACTTGCCGTCCTTGATAAAAAAATAACCGTCACTCGCCTCGGTGGCATACGGCTGCATCAGCGGCGGAATATCGTCCGGCCTGAACCAGAGCTTGATTTCCCGCTCCGCTTCTTCATCGGTCGCTGAGGCATGAATCAGGTTATCCATGCGCTCGCTGATCATCTTGCCCTCCGCATCCAGCAGCGGAACGATCGTGCCCAGCGCGCGGATGCATCCCGGCTTATCTTTCCTGGCACCATGGGGGTTTGTCGGGCCGGCGATCTCGCGAATTTTTTTAACGGCATTCGGTCCCTGATAGACGATGGCGATGACTTTTCGCTTCCACGGCTCATCCGGATAATGGATAGCCCCCATGATGTAGTCCAGGAGCGACGGGAAAAAAAGCTTTCCCTTGTGTTCCGCGTAGTGCTCTTCCGCCAGCATGGCGCTGACTTGCACAATCTTAGTGGCTGAAAGGTGAAGGCCACTATGAAATTCCGATAGTTGCGAGAGCATATACCCGGTCAGCGAATTCTTGAGTGCGTCAGGCTTGATCAATACGAGTGTCTGTTCCAGTTTTCCCTTGTCCATAGCGCATCCTTTATAAAATAGCCCCTTATTATTGCACATCTTGATTCGAGATTCGAGATTCCAGATTCCGGATTCCGGATTCCGGACACTTTTTGAATAGTCGGAGTCGGGGTCGGCATCGGAATCGAAAAACAAAAAAGACAAAATCCAATACCGATTCCGATCACGGATTGTAGATTCCCGATAGCAAGGATTTTTCCGGAATCCGGAATCCGGAATCTGGAATCATCTTACTTATCCTATGCATTTGACCTTTGCCAAACCAAGCCTTATACTTTATTAGTACCATTTACCGATGGGGGTGAACTGGATTCGACGGGGGTCAAGAGGCGATAGAGGCATGTCGAGTTGCCCGCGACTCGTAAAAATCGTGGAAATAACTTAACTGCTGATAATCAATTAGCACTGGCTGCTTAAGCAGCCACGTTCCGCCGCTCTTTCCTGCGGGAGCGGGCCGGGGCGTCACACAGCAGGATAGGTTGGGATTCAAGTTCCGGGATCTTTGACCGAAATTTAGGGACTAGCGAGAGCGCGCTCCTGCCAATCCGAACGTTGCGCTCGCGAAACTCTAACGGATTGGATACGCATGTAGTCTCTATTTGCTGAAGGTCTTCGGACGCGGGTTCGATTCCCGCCACTGCGGAATCTTGACCGAAATTAGGGGCTAGCGGTCGCCGCTCCTCCAATCCGACGTTGCGCTCGCAAAACGCTTGGCGGTTGATCGCGTGTAGCTCTGTCTGAAGGTCTTGGACGCGGGTTCGATTCCGCCGCCTCCACCAGCCTTCGCCAAGGCTTGGCTGGCAGGCCGGAGGGGGCACCTTGGCGAAGGCCGCCCGCCAACGCCTTTAAAAATAGGGAATATCCCACGCGTTTCCCAATTTCAGCAAGTCATCAAGGGTAAACAAAACCAGCCACGGAAATTTACACGGAGAACACGGAATACATTCTTTTATTTTTTCCGTGTTCTCAGTGTGCTTTTTCCCGTGGCCGTTTTTTAAATAACAAAGCGCCACGAATTGCAAGGTGGCCATGTCTTTCAATGATCGCTTTCTGCTCCGACCGGTTAAAAGCAAATACCATCAAATTAAGGCTTAGGAAACATAGCGGATATGCTATACTGCTCCAATGACTTGGACCGTCACCTTCTTCAGCCATCGCCTCGAGAGCGAGATCCTCGCTTTCTCAGCCGGCTTCCTCGCTCGATTCTTGCGGTATGCGGAAAGAATGGAGGCGTTCGGTCTCGGTTTTGGGCATGCCCCATACCCGAGCATTGGGTGGCCGGGCTTTTTGAACTTCGGATCAAGGCCGCGGAGGGAATTGCACGGGTTTTCTATTGCACTGTGGTTGAAAACCGCATCGTTTTTCTTCACCAGTTCGCGAAGAAATCTGAAAAGACCCCTAGCAAGGAACTCGATATTGCGCAACGCCGAATGAAGGAAGTGAAACATGGCTAGCCGTCTCAAGCAGTTCAAGACGCGCGCCCTCGCGCGCACCGATGTGAAAATGGCGTACGACGAATTGGCCGAGGAATTTGCCTTTTTCGACGACGTGTTGAAGGCGAGGACTGAGTCGGGTCTTACCCAGGCGGAGGTCGCAGCTCGGTGGGAACCACCCAATCAGCCATCGCCCGGTTGGAATCCGCTGAACCCAAACACTCCCCGTCAATCGCCACCCTGCAAAAGTATGCGAAGGCTCTCGGATACAAGGTTGAGGTTCGGCTCGTCAAAGATGAACGACGGTTAACCGCAACTCGGAGCGCGCGCGCCGCAAAGGCTGCGTCGCGCCGCTCAGCTTAGGGCCTGTCAATAAATGCGGAGGCAGTTGGGCTGCAAAAGAACAGCCACGGAAATTTGCGCGGATAACACGGAATAAATTCTTTTATTTGTTCCGTGTTCTCAGTGTGCTTTTTTCGCGCACGAAAGACGATGCGGAGATCGACCTGTTAGTGGAGCGTCCGGGGTGGCGACCGCCTTAGTGGAGATCAAGTCTCGAACACGTTGATGAGCGAGATACGAAGTCTCTGGAAAGGTTTGGCGCCGATATGCCTGCGGCGGAATCTTTTCTGTTATCGCGGGATCCGGTGGCCGGAGAATTGGCCTATCCAGGCGCTCCCCTGGCAGCAGGGACTTAAGGAGCTTGGTATTTGAAAGCAAGCAAGACAAGCCACGAATTCACAAGTTAAACACTTCACCCGCAAAGCGGGTGGACCTCAAGTTTGTCCCTTTTAGAATGGAATCGTAAAGAGATTTGTTTGAAAAGAATATAAAAAGAGATGACTTTGTCATCAAGTCCAAGCATTTTTCATAATTGCGCGAGTAGAGATAGGGAATTTCTTGCCGAAGTGTCCATTCAACACAACGGCAAGAAATTCGCCTCCTTTATTCATGCGGGTTTTACCGGATTGCATCATTTCATACTCTTCTATCTCCGTGCGAAGATTGGCGATCATTTGAGCAACACTCATACGAGCCGGAGGTTTGTGCTCTCGCCAAAGAGGAAGCCGTCCCGCTGCCGAGGTTTTGTTCATCCCATAGGCTTTTATGGCAGCAACAAGCAATGCGGCATAGGAAGCTACGTGAAAGGCAGGTTGGCGTTCAACCGAAACATCATTCCAGACTTGTGCTTGCCCCACCCCCAACAAATCTTTCTCGTCCTTATGATCTACTTCGATTTCCCAACGGTAAAAGTAAGCCTGCAATGCGTCGCGAAGCGACACGTTGCAATCGCTGAGGAGAAGGTAGGCCGGCTGCCGATAGAGTGTGTGCCCATGCGCACGATAGCGCAATGGACGAATGACGATAAGGCGCATGGGGCGGGTTGCCGTGCAGCTGCGCCAAAAGACAGGAGCGATAGTTTTATAGTTCAATTGGTGTCGTTTGCCGGCTGCGAAGATCGAGCACGTCTCCCAAGGGGCATTCGGATCCTGCCGCAATTGTTCAGGAGTTGGAAGCAGCGATCCATAGGTCGCTTTCCTGCCTTTGCCGGTTTTTGCTGGAGCATCTTCATTTACAGGACCGTAAAGCCGAATATCTTTGCGGATTCTTCCGATCAAAACAATCTTCGGATCGAGCAGGTTGAAAACGGTGCGATTACAAAAACTGGCATCGACAACACTCCACAAGATTTTGTTCTTCCATTGGGCGATCGCATTGCAGCGCTCCCTGAGTTGGTTGAGCAGTTTTGCGCCCTGAGCGCTGAGTCCATGGAGCTGTTGCATCTTTCGATGATTTTTCATGTCCGTCTGATAAACCCTGCAAGCACGGGCGTAAGCGGCCCAATCTTTCTTACTTGTACGCTTTCCCGGTTTGCGCGGCCGCTTAGGCTTAGGCACAGGCGGCGCCAAATCAAAGGCAACAGGAACGGCTCGTGCAGCGCCCGCTTTCTCATGAGGCCATATCAACATCACGGCTTGAAGAAAGCGCAACGCATGACAAAAATTAGGATGGAAGTGCGGCGAAAGCGGATCGTGCAAGGTCTTTGCCGCCCGTATTCGTTTGCCCGTCTTGCGGCAAATCGTGTCGTCCAATGCTGCAACCAATGGTTGCGTCGGACTCAAAAGATCGGGAATCTGCTTCAATACGACATCGAACAAGGCCTGCGGTTTCCAACGACACTTGGAAAACAATCGATATTCCGAAGCCCAGTTCTGAAATTGCCGTCCAAGCACACAGATCGAGCGGCTTATCGTACGGCGTCCAAGACAGACAAGCAAAGCCAAAGCATGTTCTTTCGCACGGCGGAATGTTCGATGATCTTTAAAACAATGCTTCCATCCGCCAAGCACATCGCACAAGCGGGGGAGCAGCGTCATGAGTCACCTCTCAATATCCGGCAACACGGAAAATTGATTTGGCCCCGTTCGCATGAAGCGATCCTTTCGCGCGACACGCTTGGTGATCGCCGAAACGATCGACTCCCGATCGAGCGTTACGCTATATCGCTTGGCGACAAGAGTCATAATCTCGGAAATGTGCATTGGCCGTTCCGCCGAACGGAGTATGTCGTAAGCCATTTCTATTTGAGACCTACTCCTAAGTGTTTTTGCTTCGGAAGTCGAACTTTCAGGGAGAGACGAGCGGCGTAAACGGCGCAGTGTTTTTAGCTGAGCCCTTGTTACAGACTCAAGAATGTCGATTAGGTCGTTGCGAAGATCGTTTGGCATGACTGTCCTCCTTTGATTTGGAGAACAGTTTAGCTAATATGTGTGGCGTATGTCAAATAATATCTACATACTTACGAGCAAAGAGATAAACTTGAGGCCGTCCCGTTAGGGACGGAATGAAAATAGCCCGGCACGCAGCGCCGAATGAAGGAAGTGAAACATGGCTAGAAGCCTCAAGCAGTTCAAAACACGCGCCCTCGCGCGCACCGACGTGAAAGAGGCGTACGACGAATTGGCCGAGGAATTTGCCTTTTTCGACGAAGTATTGAAAGCAAGGGCTGAGTCGGGTCTTACCCAGGCAAGCGATTAAAGTATTCCCATAAATTCGTGATAATTCGTGGCGTTTTTGCATTTGCCAAGCCCCTGTTGCTAGGCGGCCTGATACCCTACGATTAGCTGTTTGCCCAGAGCTTCAAGAGCGGATTCGATACGGTCGATTTTGGACTTGTGGCGCGGATCAATCAGGCGACGGATTTCCTTTTCATCACATTTCAAGCGCTTTGCCAGTTCCACTCTTGTAATACCGGCCTCTTTGATTGCGAGATCTAGAGAGGCTTTAGCGGCCATCAGAGCTGGGAGCGGAATAAGATACTCGGCCTTCCGCACCTTGGAAGGTTCCGGAATCGACTCTTCGAGCCTGACTCTGCCTGCCACAGCTTCCTCCAGACAATCGGCGGCCTGCAGGAGAGCTTCTGATAAATCATCGCCCTGGGTAATTGCTTCAGGAATATCCCGGAAACGGACCACGAAGCCGCCGGCTTTTCGGTCTGAGATAAGGGTCGCAGGATAAGCAAAGCTTTTCATAGAATATGCTCCTAGTGCAAATCGGATCCCTTGATGCCCAGCTGTTTCAACATCGCCTGAAGGGTTCCGGACTTAAGTTCATCGGTTAAATTCCTGATTATCGTTTTTCGATCTCCCAAGTAAATGGTGCCGTGGCTGCCCTTCCCGCGTTCAGAAACAAATTGGCAAGTCAGGCCACTAACTCTTTTCTGTCGCGAAACTCGACATTTAGGCCCGGAGGGCCGGCAGAGAATAGCCCCGGGCGTGAGCCCGGGGTTGGAGCGAAAACCGATGTTGAGCCCCGAAGGGGCGGCACAATCTATTCTGCGAATTGGCTTTAGTGTCGCCCCCTTCAGGGCTTTCTAATTTCCTAATCCGTACCCCGGGCTCACGCCCGGGGCTATTTACTATCACCCCTTCGGGGCTGGAATCGACGTTTCGCGACAGAAACTAACTCGCGCATAGCGTTTCAACTTACGTAGGAACTCGGACCTTTTCAGGTTCCAAATACCCGCTAGAGACGGGGCGGCGGTACTCACTTACGACGAGCATTTTCGGCTGATCCATCGCGTCGGATCCACAATTCTATCCGCCTAAAGCTTCAAATTTTGAATCACTTCTTCCACTGTAATGTTTTCCAGACAGGTGTGACTGTTCCCGCCTGTGACGCATCCTTCGCAGCCTTGCGTATGCCTGAGAACTCTCACATCATGCCCCAACGGCGCCCAGTGTTGCGGCAAAGTCGGGCCGAACAGCACAACGCAGCGCACCTTTAGCGCCGCGGCCAGATGCGCTACACCTGAGTCGTTGCCGACAAACAGATCGCAGTGCGCCACGACCGCAGCGAGCAGATTCAGGGACATCGCGTCCATTACAATTGCCGCACCCGCAGGAAGCGCCGGCACAATCTGTTCGGCAAGCCCCCGCTCCGCAGAACCCTCGATTATTAACAGCTTCCTCTTCTCTTCAAGCGCCAGGTGCTGCGCGAGGCTGCATGAATCGCGCAACCGGCCATCGTTTGGCCTTCGGATCCCTGCGCCGGGATGCAAAGCCGTCAGGGAATCCCGGCCATTCCACCCTTGTGATTAGCAAGCCACTCTTCCCTTCACTCGCAAATTCCGAGTTTCAGAAGAACCGGGGTCGCGCACCGCCTTAGCAACCGCGCCGTCCTCAATGGCCAATGAATCCACAAACAGCTGCGACACATGCCTCGCTTCTCCCGGTGCAAGGCCGCCAGGAGGCAACAATGACATTGGGATGAATTTCTTTGAATTTTCCGGTGAATTCCCGATCCCCTCCGCCGGTCCACGAGACGATCCGGTCGTAAGATCTCCAGAATTTCACGACTGATTCCGGCACGGAACCGGGAGCATACAGAGGTGCAGCGGCAGCGCGGAAAGCGAAATGATGCGCTCGGCATACCCGGACATTACGGGCACGAGATGGTCGATATTGCCGGCTACGGTGAACCGGGCGGCAGGAAACCTATTCCGAAGCAAGGCGACGGCCGGGAGCGAGAGAACAATGTCTCCCAGGCCGCCTGGATGGATTATGAGGATCTCCACTATTCGATGATCATCGCATTCGAGCTGTTCAGGTTTGCAATACTGACCTGTGCCGCGACTCTTTCCGCAATCTGAGCGAAAGCTTGAGCTACGGGCGAGTGGGGATCCGCAGCCACGATCGGTTTGCCGGCATCGCCCCCTTCGCGGAGCGCTACATTAAGCGGCACTTCGCCCAGAAAAGGCACGTCATATTTTGCGGCAGTTGCGGCTCCGCCGCCGTGGCTGAAGATAGGAGTGCGTTCATTGCACTTGGGACACTGGAAATAAGACATGTTTTCCACGATTCCCAGAATCTCGACCCGGACCTGGCGGAACATCATGATCGCTTTGCGCGCATCCTGCAGGGCCACGTCCTGGGGAGTGCTCACAATGACCGCTCCCATGAGCGGAACGGTTTGGGTCAGACTGAGCTGAACATCCCCTGTTCCCGGCGGAAGATCGATCAACAGGTAATCCAGCTCTCCCCAATCCACCTGGTGCAGGAATTGTTGAATGACGCTGTGAAGCATCGGCCCGCGCCAGATCAGCGGCGTATCATCGCTCGTCAGGAACCCCATCGACATGACGCGGACGCCGTAATTCGACAAGGTCTGGATGCGATCCTCAATCGCGTGAGGCCGCCCCTCGATCCCCATCATCAGCGGTATATTAGGACCATAGATATCCGCATCCAGGAGGCCGACAGATGCGCCGGCCTGAGCCAAGGCAACAGCCAAATTCACCGTAACCGTGCTCTTGCCTACGCCGCCTTTGCCGCTGCCGACGGCGACGATATTTTTGACTCCCGGGATGCCCTGCTTGCCGGCGGCCGCCGCGCCTCGCGACACGGAAGACGTCATACGAATCTGCACGTCCCGAACGCCGCTGACGCCCATGACGGCGTCGCGCGCCCACTGCTCCATCTCTTTTTTGACGGGACATGCGGGAGTCGTCAGCTCGATGGCAAACGACACTTTGCCGTCCTCAATCTCCAGATCCTTGATGAAATTGAGAGCAACAATATCCTTGTTCAAATCGGGATCTTTTACCGTACGAAGAGCATCGAGAACAGCCTGCTCCAGCCCTTGCTTGTCATTAGCCATAGTGAATCTCTAGCTTTCTACTTACGATTTACGTTCCGATTTAGATTGACGATTGAGGAATGAAAGCATACACCGATTGCTTTGCGATTCTTGCATGCCATTGGATGCAATAGAGCTATCGAAAGACAGGCCACAAGAGCTAACGCCGTCAATCGGTAAATCGTCAATCGTAAATCGTCCATTATATGAGCTTGGCCATTGCTTCACCGATGTCCGCAGGGCTCAGAACGACGTGAATCCCGAACTGCTGCATGACTTCGATTTTCTCGGCAGCCGTTCCCTTCCCGCCTGAAATGATGGCCCCGGCGTGCCCCATGCGTCTGCCCGGCGGAGCGGTGCGCCCGGCGATGAATCCGACCACCGGCTTCTTCATATTTTCCTTAATATATTTTGCCGCTTCTTCCTCCGCGGTTCCGCCGATTTCACCCACCATGACCACGGCCTTGGTTTCCGGATCCTTATTGAACAGTGTCAACGCGTCGATGAAATTCGTGCCGATGACCGGGTCCCCGCCGATGCCGATGCAGGTGGATTGCCCGATATTTCTCCCGGAAAGCTGATGCACGGCTTCATACGTCAGCGTTCCGCTGCGCGAAACCACGCCTACGCCGCCTTCCTTGAATATCTGCCCCGGCATGATGCCAATTTTGCACTTTCCGGGCGAAATAATTCCCGGGCAGTTGGGGCCTATCAGACGGCTCTTGGATCGGGAGACCAGCGTCATAGCGCGGACCATATCCAGCGTCGGAATGCCTTCGGTGATGCAGACGATCAGAGGAACGCCCGCGGACGTCGCTTCCATAATGGCATCCGCGGCAAAGGCAGGGGGAACAAAGATGACCGTTGCATTGACGCCCTCCTTCTCCACCGCTTCCTCGACGGTATTAAAGATCGGGATGCCTTCGTGCGTGGTCCCGCCTTTTCCAGGAGTTATGCCTGCCACTACTTTCGTGCCATAGGCTTTGCACTGCTGGGCGTGGAAAGAGCCTTCCTTTCCCGTAATGCCTTGAACCGCTAAACGAGTGTTTGTATCAACTAGTATAGCCAACGGAATCCTCCTTACTTGGCAAGTGCAACAACTTTTTCTGCTGCATCCTTCATCCCATTCGCAACCGTGAATTTGAGCCCCGAATCCCGGAGGATTTGCTGTCCCTTCTCGACGTTTGTGCCTTCCAGACGAACGACGACCGGTATATTGACGCCCATGGATTTGGCGGCTTCCACCACACCATTGGCGACGACATCGCACCGCACGATTCCTCCAAAAATATTTATGAGGACTGCTTTGACCTTGCCGTCGCCCAGAAGGATTTTGAATGCATTGCGAACCTGGTCTACGGTCGCTCCGCCGCCGACATCCAGGAAATTGGCCGGATTGCCGCCCGCGAGCTTAATGATGTCCATGGTCGCCATCGCCAGGCCGGCCCCGTTCACCATGCAGCCGATGGTTCCGTCCAGGCGAATATAATTGATGCTGTATCGCGAGGCTTCAATTTCGAGAGCGTCCTCTTCGTAGAAATCCCGCAGCGCGAGCAATTCCTTGTGCCGATACGCTGCATTGTCGTCGAAGTTCACCTTGGCATCCAGCGCATACAGCTTGTTCGTCTCGGTGAGCAGAAACGGATTGATTTCAACGAGCGAGGCGTCGACTGCCTCGAAAGCCTTGTAAAGCGCCGCAATTATTTTGGTGGTTGGAGCCAGAAGTTCACCCGTCAATCCCAATCGGAAGGCCAGTTTTTTTAAAGAAAAGGGCTGCAGTCCAACGCTGGGATCGACGAATTCCTTAAATATCAGATGCGGAGTCTCTGCGGCTACCTTTTCAATATCCATTCCGCCCGCCGGAGACACCATGATCACGGGACGCTGGGTCCCGCGATCCACCACGATTCCTAAATAGAATTCCTTTTTAATCGGAAGGCCCTCTTCGATCAGGACTCGCCTGACCTTGCGCCCTTCCGGCCCGGTCTGGTGTGTAACGAGGGTCATTCCGATCATCTTGCCGGCTATTTCCTCGGCCTCGGCCGGCGAAGAGGCGAGTTTGACTCCTCCGCCCTTTCCGCGCCCGCCCGCATGGATCTGCGCTTTAACAACCACAGTCCCGCCCAGACGCGAAGCTATTTCGTACGCCTCATAAGGATTTGAGGCCACTTCCCCGCGCGGGATGGGAACGCCAAATTGCGCGAGCACCTGTTTTGCCTGAAACTCATGTATCTTCACGATGATTCCTTGTTCCCGGAAAGCCCCCCTACGGATTTATCGGGTTCTATTGAACACATGAGGGAGTACCTGAAACGGTAGGGAGTTTCAGGTCAGGGGCGCTATTCTATTGCGAAGGACCGCGCGGTTCAAATGAAAACGCCGCGCCGGATCGACCAACCGGTACTTTTAGCCGGGCGAGCCCTAAACGTCCCCTTTTGGATAAATGCAAATGCGGACATGGACAAAGCGAGGGAAGGATATGAGACAGGGAGCGACAAGGGGAGAGACGCTATCGGCCCCGAAAAACGCCCCACCCCAGTTTCCCATTAACAAAGAGTTCGATGGTATTAGGGGAGTTGTCTAAAAGGAGAGGGGCGGGAATTTCAAGATTCCCTGCCCCCTGGAGGAAGGCATGCAAAGAAAATAAGGTTTTGGTCTTGAACAGCTTGAAGAACTGCCGGATTGACAATTCTTGTGCCAAGTAAGAGGATTCAGCCATGGAATCATTGCCCCAAAGGCTACGGACGGTAGTCACCGGTTTTTTCCGGCAACTGCTCCCGCTCGAAATGATAGCCCTGGCATTCTTGGGCATAGCATTGTTGATTTCGACGATCTTCTCCGTGCGATTCTATTTCCCCAACGGAAGATCTGCCGTGTTCGCCCTGGGACATTATGCACTGGGATTTGTCGCAGCTTCCGCTCTCGTGTTGCTCTTTTCGTGGATGAAAAGCCAAGGCTCTATTTCTTCCCGCCCCAACCTTGGAATCATCGTAAGAACCTCGATCGCCCTGGCTACCGTCGTGTTCCTGCATTGCAACTGCAAACTCTGGGCACAGCTTGTAAATCCCAGGCTGTTCGATGACTGGTACAAGGGCTCGGACCTGATGATCGCGCCTATCCGTGATGCGATCCTGTTCATAAATCGCGGATTCGCCCCACTGAAAGCGTGGCGACCCGGTGCCTACCATGACGGTTTTTTCCTTATGTTCCTTGTCACATTTTTTGTCTTTGGGCTTCATCCCGTAGCCCGGCAGCAATTGGGAAAACTCGCTTCCGCCATTGCGCTCGTGCTCGCAATCGGGGGTCTGAGCTACATGATAGCGCCTGCCTGGGGACCGTTTGTGTATTCATCCTCCCCTCAAGTTATTCAGAAGACAATGGGCGCTTTTCAAGCGGCATTTATCGGGTCACATGGATTGAGCTACAATGGCGGAGATTTCATTTCGGCGCTTGCGGCCATGCCCTCATTGCACGCAGCGCATGCATTTGTACTCTGGTACTATGCATGCCGTTACGTCCGTTGGCTTGGTTACCTGTACATTCCACTGCTGATCTTCATCTGCACCGAGGCCGTAGCATCCGAGTGGCACTACAGTATCGATCTACTCTGCGGCTTGCCAATCACATACGGCAGCATTCTCCTGGCGGAGAGACTCCACCGTCCGGTGAATGGCAAAATTGAGGGCTGAGGGCTAGGTAGCGCTACAGGGAATCGAACCCTGGTTTGATGGCTGAGAACCACCCGTCCTAGCCCCTAGACGATAGCGCCACGACCGTGAAGGATACTATCAAACAGCCCCAATGGCGTCAACTTTCAGATTCGAGATTCGAGATTGGGAGGGGATGCGGGAGGCGCGTATACTATCAAAGCCTGCAGAATAATGAGGAGAATGGATTGGATAGGAAAAAAGTTGTCCTGGCGTCTCCGCGCGGATTCTGTGCCGGTGTGGTTCGCGCAATTGACATCGTGAACCTGGCGCTCGAAGTTTACGGGCAGCCCATCTACGTTCGGAGAGAAATCGTTCACAACAAGTTTGTCGTGAACGAACTTCGACAGAAGGGCATTATTTTCGTCAATGAACTCGATGAAGTGCCGGTTGGAGGACGGGTTATATTCAGCGCCCATGGTGTCGCTCCGGAAATCTCCGCGGCTGCCATCACGCGTTCTCTCAAAGTCATCGATGCGACCTGCCCTCTGGTGACCAAAGTCCACCGGGAGGCGATCCATTATGCCGGCATGGGATACACCATTATTTTGATAGGTCATTCCGATCATGACGAAGTTATCGGGACCCTTGGTGAGGTGCCGGGATCCATCATGGTTCTTGACCCGGAAGACGAAATCAAAGGGCTGGAAGTGCCGGACCCGAAAAAAGTCGTCTACCTTACTCAGACCACTCTGAGCCTGAACGACACCCGCGCTATCGTCGACAGACTTCGCCAGCGGTTTCCGCTGATCACATCTCCCGCCTCCGGAGATATATGCTATGCAACGCAGAATCGCCAGAGCGCGGTACTGGATCTTGCCCGAAAATCGGAGTTGATCCTCGTAGTGGGTTCGGCAAACAGCTCCAATTCCCGTCGTTTGGTGGAAGTGGCCCTGGGTGCCGGAACGCCGGCATATTTAATAGATGACATAGAAAACATCAAGCTTTCCTGGTTGGACGGTGTGCAGAGAATCGGTCTCACGGCGGGAGCATCCGCACCGGAGGAGCTGGTGGAGAGGGTAACAAACTATTTGAATGGATTGGGCTACCCGGACATCGAAACGACGGGCGGAATCGTGGAGAATGTTCAATTTTCGCTCCCGTCGGAACTGGCGGGGACTGTCTAGCCGCAGGTTTTGCCGTTTTGGGGAAGCGACGGTTTATCCTAAAAGCGGCAGCGAGCTGCCGCACTCCGAAGGCGCCCTACGGGCGCAAAACTATGCGGGCTGAATATCACGCCCATCGCCGGAGCATTCGCACCGGAGGTCGCCGTTTTGGGGAGGCGACGGTTTATCCTAAAAGCGGCAGCTTGCTGCCGCTTTCTGTTTTTCGGGGGTTCTCCGAAGGCGCCCTACGGGAGCAGAGCTACGCCTTCCGGAGGCCGATGTTGGAAATGGGGTTCACTTCGGCTATAGTTGACTGTTCATTATTCAACGGGCGCGTGGGATCCGGACTTTAGTTTTTGAAGAGCTGAGATCTATGGCTGAGGAGTTTACATTCGTTACAGGAGCGACCGGCTTTATCGGAAGCCATGTTGTGCGGCAGCTTTTGCTGCGAGGCGACCGTGTAAGAATCCTGGCGCGCAATTCCAGCCGCAAATCGAATATCGAAGCCTTTGGCTGCGAAGTCGCCATCGGCGATCTCAAGGATTTGATTTCACTTCTGCGTTGCGTCCAAGGCTGCCGATGCGTCTATCACGTGGCCGCCGACTACCGTCTCTGGGCCAAAAATCCTCAAGACATCTACGACAACAACGTCGGGGGCACGCGCAACCTACTTTCCGCCTGCTGCGAAGCCGGAGTGGAAAAGGTCGTTTACACGAGCACCGTGGCAACGATCGGATTGAGGAAGGACGGACGCCCGGCGGATGAAGACAGCCCGGTCGAGCTGGATGATATGATCGGGCACTACAAACGCTCCAAATTTATGGCCGAGCAGGTCGCACAGGAGTTCGCCGCCTCCGGGCTTCCGGTGGCGATCGTCAACCCAACCACCCCGGTCGGCACCGGGGACATCAAACCAACCCCGACGGGAAGAATCATCCTCGAATTCATCAAAGGCCGCATGCCGGCCTATGTGGAAACGGGATTGAATATCGTGGGAGTAGAGGATGTCGCTCGCGGGCATCTTCTGGCGGAAGACAAGGGGCGCATCGGAGAGCGCTACATCCTGGGCGGAGAAAACTGGAGTCTGGAAGAGATCCTGGATGCGCTGGCCCATATCTGCGGGAAGCACACGCCCGCGTTTCCGGATCCCATGGACTCTGGCGCTTGTTGCGGGGTACGCTGGAAAACTTTCGTCATGGGATCCCTATTGCGGCGAGAGCCCATACATACCGCTCGAGGGCGTGCGGATGGCCCGATACAAGATGTACGTCAGCAGCGAGAAAGCTCGGCGGGAATTGGGCTATAACCCGGGGCCCGCGGAAAAAGCGCTGCGCGAAGCCGTGGAGTATTTCCGGCACGAATGGCAGCCCGGATTCGGCCCAGGACCGGATCTCCAATTTGCGCGCGAAACCGATTTGAATCGTATGGCTGCAAAGACGAAGAGAAAACAAGCAAACGGCAATTCGGAAAGGGACAGGCCGAGATCGACAGAACGGAGGGCAGATGCGGGCCGCGGTATATCGCGGCCCATCCGCTCATTTCGCTGGAAAATGGTTCCCGTCCCGGAGATCTCCGAAGGCGAGATTCTGGTCCGCGTGCACGCCTGCGGCGTCTGCGGAACGGATCTCAAGAAAATCGAGTACGGCCTTGTCCCTCCGCCCCGGATTTTCGGGCACGAATTTGCGGGCACCGTTGTCGAAGACGGGATCCAAGGTAACGCGTCTTCAAGGTGGGAGACCGCGTGGCGGCGTATCACCACATCCCCTGCCGGAAATGTTTTTATTGCCGGAAGAAGCTCTTTTCACAATGCGAGTTTTACAGACGCACGGGCACCACCGCAGGATTCGAACCGGCCGGCGGAGGATTCGCCGAATACGTTCGGGTGATGGACTGGATCGTCGAAGAAGGGAACGGTTCCGATCCCGGACAGACGTGAGCTTCGAAGAAGCAAGTTTCCTCGAGCCGCTGAACACCTGTCTGAAAGCCCTGGAGACGGCCGCACTTGAACCCGGCGAAGTTGTCGTCGTTTACGGGCAAGGGCCGGTCGGACTGCTGATGATGCAGGCGGCCGCATGCGAAGGCGCGCGGGTCATCGGGCTGGATTTTCTGGAAAGCCGGCTGGCGATCTCCAGGGAATTGGGAGCCGCATTGGCGCTCCATCCGGAGAGAGACAATGTCGCGGCGGCGGTGGCCCGGCTTGACCGAAGGACGGGGAGCGGACCTGGCGATCGTCGCGGCGGCTGATCCGCGCGCCATCGAAGACGCACAGCGCATCGTTCGGAGAGGCGGCCGGGTTCTGCTTTTCGCACAGACCGTCGCCGGAGAGATGGTCCCGGTCGACGCGTCCCGCATCTGCGTGGAGGAAAAGAAACTCATCGGCAGCTACAGTGCTTCGATCGAGCTTCAGGAGAAGGCCGCCCATCTGATCTTTCAGCAGAAAAATCAATGTGGCCAGGCTGATCAGCCACCGATTCGCCACTGGAGCTGCTCTCGGAGGGGATTCACTTGGCGTCTCATCCTTCTGAGCATTCGCTAAAGGTCGTGATACAGCCATGAGAGAACTGATGAAGGTTACCAGAGAGAAGATGACCGCGGCCGTTCTGTATGGGAAGCGCGACGTGCGCATCGAGCAGATCCCCATTCCGCGCGTGGAAGCCGGGCGAAGTTCTGGTGCGCATCAAGGCCGCCCTCACCTGCGGAACGGACCTGAAAGTCTATCGCCAGGGATTCCACGCGCGCATGATCGTGCCGCCCGCCGTCTTCGGGCACGAGCTGGCCGGAGTCGTGGAAGAAGTCGGCGAAGGCGTCGAGAGCTTTTCTCCCGGGATGCGCGTCGTATCCGCCAACTCCGGCCCCTGCAACGAGTGCTTCTTCTGCGAGCGGCACCTGGCGAACCTCTGCGAAAATCTGCAGTTCATCAACGGCGCCTATGCGGAGTTCATCAAGATCCCCGAGTCCATCGTCCGCCAGAACCTGCTGATTCTGCCGGACACCGTCAGTTTCCACGAAGCGGCCCTGGTCGAACCTCTTGCCTGCGTGCTCCGCGCCGTGGAAAAAACCGGGATCGAAGAGGGCGACACCGTCGTCGTCATCGGAATGGGCCCCATAGGACTGATGTTCGTCCAGGTCCTGAAATCGATGGGAGCCCGGGTCGTGGCGCTGGGCAACCGCAGTACGCAGCTTGACCATGGCGAAAATCATGGGTGCGGATCATGTGGTGGATTCCACGCACTCCAACGTGGTGGAGCAGGTGCGCAAAATCACCAGCGGCCGGCGCGGCGCCGACGTGGTCATCGAGGCGGTGGGATCGAAGGAAACGTGGCAGCAGGCTCATGGGCATGGTGCGCCGCGGAGGAACGATCAATCTTTTCGGCGGCTGCCCTTCCGGCACACACATTCCTCTCGACAGCACTCTGATTCATTATTCCGAGATCACCATCAAAGCAAATTTCCATCATACGCCGCGCCACATCCGCGAAGCCCTGGATGCCATTCACCGCGGCAGACTCAACGCTCAAAGCCTCATCACAGGAGAAGAACGCCTCAGCTCCCTGGGCAGCGTGCTGGAACGATTGTTGAACCGGAATGGGGACCTTAAAATAGCCATCATTCCTTAAACCTGTTCCAGGGAGATTTTCAGCACCCGCGGAGATATACATGGGACCGGAACTGCTTGCATCGTACAGATCCGCCGAAGCTGTTGCCCGCAGCCGCAGCAACTTCTATTATTCGTTCGTCGTGCTTCCTGCGGAAAAGCGCGCGCCTTCTGCGCCGTGTATGCCTTCATGCGCTATTGCGACGACATTTCCGACGGCAACGCCGGCCATGGAGCAAAACAAAGCACAACTGCGCGACTGGCGCGTCCCAGCTGGATGCGGCTTTTGCCGGCAGTGTCCGGGAAAATCCCATCCTCCCTGCTTTCCACGATACCGTGAACAACTTCTCGATCCCCGCGCAGTACTTTCACTGGATCATCGACGGCGCCGAAATGGATCTGGATGTTGTTCGCTATGAAACGTTCACCGATCTTTACAAATATTGTTTCAACGTCGCCTCCGCGGTAGGTCTCGTCTGCCTGCAGATATTCGGATACAAGGATGAGCGCGCCAGGGAATACGCCGAACAGTGCGGCGTCGCATTCCAGCTTACCAATATCCTAAGGGATGTGAAGGAAGACGCCGAAAGCGGGCGCATTTATCTGCCGCTGGAAGATCTCAGAAAATTCGGATATACGGCGGAGGAACTTCGACGGGGAGTAGTGGACGAGCGGTTCCGGAGACTGATGAAATTTGAAGCCGAGAGAGCGCGGAAATACTATGCCGCCGCGCGAAACCTCCTCCCTTTGGTCGAGGATTCAAGCCGGCCGGCGCTCTGGGCTATGATACAGATCTATGAGCGCATACTCGATAAAATTGAACGGCAGCAGTTTGACGTGTTCCGTCATCCGATACACCTTGCCCGCACCGAAAAACTCTCCATCGCGCTCAAGGCGCTGGGGATGCGTTTTTTCGGCAGACCGGGATTTGTGGAGACGCAAAATGCCCGCTAGCAAGAGACGCCGCGGTATGAACGCCGAACATGAATATGAAGAGATGCCGGAATAATTCCGCCGAAAACGCAGAGCCGGCGCCCGGCATTCTGCACGCCCCCGCCGGCAGCGAAAACGATGCGGCCGAACAGGTCCGCAAAGCATTGTCTCAGGCTGCGGAGTGCCTGAATTCCATGCAGGATGCTTCCGGCTTCTGGTGCGGAGAACTGGAGGGAGACTCCATCCTCCAGAGCGAATATATCCTGCTGAAATTCATCATCGAACAGGAACATGATCCGCGGCTTCCTAAGATTGCCAACTACTTGCGCATGCAGCAGCGAACGTCGGACGGAGCCTGGGTGCAATATCCGGGAGGCAGGCCGGACCTGAGCGCAACCGTCAAAGCATACTTTGCGCTGAAATTAATGGGCGACAGCATCGACGCCCCGCACATGAAAAAAGCCCGGGAACTGATCCTGTCGCTGGGTGGCGCCGAACAGTGCAACACCTACTCCAAATTCTATCTGGCGGCACTGGGCCAGATGCACTACGACTCGGTGCCCACCATTCCGCCGGAACTGGTTCTTCTGCCCAAATGGTTTTATTTCCATCTGGACAAGGTGTCCGCATGGTCCCGCACCATGATCATGCCGCTGGCCGTGATTTCGAGCTATCGTCCCGTCCGTCAGTTGCCGGCGCCACGAAGCATTATGGAGTTATACGTCAGCCACGATTATGTGCATCGCCCGTTCATTGAATTCAACAAGCAGCTCTTGAGCTGGAAAAACCTGTTCCTGGCCATCGACCGAGGACTGAAGCTCCTGGAAAAGACCAAACTGAAACCTCTGCGCCGCAATGCACTGCAGAAAATAGAAAAGTGGATCATTAAACGGACCGACGGCCAGCGTTCCGACGGATTGGGCGCCATCTTTCCGCCGATGGTCTACATCATCATCGCCCTCCGCTGCCTGGGCTACTCGATGGATGATCCCCGGGTCAAGGAAGCCGTGCACCAACTCGACCGGCTCATGATCGAGGACGAGGACTGCATTCGATTGCAGCCTTGCTTCTCGCCGATCTGGGATACGGGAATCGCCGCCTACGCCCTGTGCGAAGCGGGATTCAACCAGGAACATGCGTCCATGCGCCAGGCGGTGAATTGGCTGGTCGAAAAAGAGTGCCGCACCTTCGGTGACTGGAAAGCCAACATCCAACAGCACGTCGAGCCTTCCGGCTGGTATTTCGAATTTAATAATTCCTATTATCCCGACGTGGACGACACCGCGATGGTTACGATGGCGCTATTGCGATCGGGATGCGATGAGGGCAAACTCCCCGCTGAACGCGGAGTCAAGTGGCTTCTGGCTATGCAGAACGAGGACGGAGGATGGGCGGCCTTCGACAGAACGATAAACCGGCCGATCCTGGAATACATCCCTTTCGCCGACCACAATGCGATCCAGGATCCCTCTTGTCCGGATATCACCGGGCGCACCCTCGAATGCCTCGGGCACTTCGATTTCCGCCCGGATGCTCCCGCAGTCCAGAAAGCAGTGCACTTTATCGAATTCGAGCAGGAACCCGAGGGCTGCTGGTTCGGCCGCTGGGGCGTGAATTATATTTATGGAACCTGGCAGGTTGTCTGCGGCCTGCAAACCGTCGGCGTGGACATGAGCCAGCCCTGGATTCAAAAGGCCGGAGAGTGGCTGCGCAGCGTCCAGAAAGAAGACGGCTCTTTCGGCGAATCCGCCGACACCTACGAAGATCCTGCGCTCAAAGGCACGGGTCCCTCCACCGCATCTCAAACAGCCTGGGGGACCATGGCTCTCATGGCCATTTATGGTCCGAACGACCCCGATGTTCTCAGAGGAATCCAGTACCTGCTCGACACCCAATTGGAATCGGGAACATGGGATGAACCGTGGTTCACCGGCACCGGCTTTCCGAGAGTTTTCTACCTTCGCTACCACCTGTATCGGCTGTACTTCCCGATCATGTGTTTGGGCCGATGGCAGTCGGTAGCAGTCGGCAGTCGGCGGTCGGCAGTCGGCGGTCGGCAGTCGGCGGTCGGCAGTCGGCGGTCGGCAGTCGATAGTCGGCAGTCGATAGTCGGCAGTTGGAGATTTCTGACAACAGATAGATCGTGTCGATTTCGATGCCGGTTTGCTGCATATGTATCGACCTCGATATTGACTGCCGACTGCCGACTAACGACTGCCGACTAACGACTATCGACTATCGACTAAGGATTTTGATAGTCCGTTTAATAGGCGGCCAATTTCTGCGGTCAGTTCCATAAATATTGCGGCCTTGGTCGGCCTCAGATACCCCAAAGACTCACAGATCAAGATTTGTGTTTCGGCTTCCTTTAACGACCCGAGAGCAATAAATAAGTAACGCCGGAATTCGCTTGAGGATTTCCTTCCCTCCCCTTCTGCAATGTTTGATGGGATTGAGACGCAGGCCTTCCTGAGCTGTGCTGTAATTCCATACTTCTCTTCCCTGGGAAAACATGCGGTCTCCTCATAAACCGTCAGCGCGAGATCAAAAGCTTTCTTCCAGACAATAAGGTCGCGATAATTTCTCGCCGGCATTTACCTCTCCCGTCAATCATTACTAATCACCAAGCCGTCTTTTGATCCAAACTATTTGCTGCCGATTGCCAAATGTTCACGGCAGGCTCCAACTCGGCATGAGCCTGACTTTTGGTTTCGGCCCCTGCAATGGGCTTAAAAGCTGCAATGGATTTATGCAAACACCCGCTGCGATAATTCATTGATAACGTCGAGTCGATAGAATGAGCGTTCGGGAAATAGCGAGTTGAGGATTGTGACATTATGAAAGGACGGGATCTGCGGATAGCGTCTTGGAGTCTTCATCTTGGCATCACATTGGTGATAATCCTTATAGCGGGCTATGCAGGAGTGCCGACGCAGAAGGCTTCCACGGTTGCATCTCCTCCAGATTCCCTGGTAACCATTGCCGTCACCTCCCTCATGACAGATCACAAAACGCAGGAAATATGTGTGCTCATATCAGACGGGAATGAAATTAAGATTATCTCGGAGAATCTTTACCAGACATTAGAGCGTAAGTATCCCGGATTTTGTAGCAGCGGTCATACGAGAGCTCTCTATGTTGTCGGCCCACTAAAACTTAGCGAAGACAAGAGCGGCACTCTAGAAATCAGTACTGCCAGCTCGGGTTTGCCATGCTTTTATCGGGTCACAAAAAGAGGAGAGAATTGGCGTTTGAGAAAACAGCCATGCTATAACTATTAACTTAAAGAAAACCTCTGTCCGTCAAATAACGATCAGATATGGCAGATCTCCAACTCACTCACAGATTGGCAGCATTCGACGTGAAATCCTCAGAACACTACCAGGGGTTCGCATTAACGACTACCGACTAGCAACTGCCGACTGCCGACTAACGACTGCCGACTATCGACTGCCGACTGCTTTCCCCCAACTCCACGCTTGTGACCTTTCCGATGTTATGCGAAAATGCGACTCTTTCAGATACGATGGGGAGCAAGACTGCAATGAGCGGAAAAATACCGGTGGGCGTCCTCGGCGCGACGGGAGCTGTGGGACAGAAATTCATCAAATTGCTGGAAGGACATCCTTGGTTCGAAGTAACCGAGGTTGCAGCCTCCGAAAGAACTGCGGGAAAGCTTTACGGAGACGCCGTTTCCTGGAAACAGGTGACTCCCATTCCGGAAGCCGTGCAATCGTTGGAAGTGAAACCATGCACTCCGGACCTGAAGTGCCGTATTGTCTTCTCGGGACTGGATGCGAATGTCGCGGGCCAGATTGAAGAGGATTTCGCCCGGGCCGGATATATCGTTCTCAGCAATTCGAAGAATCACCGGCTGGATGAAGATGTGCCGCTGGTCATACCGGAAGTGAATCCCGAACACCTGGGATTAATCCCGATTCAGCGCCAGAATCGAAAATCGACCGGCTACATGGTGACCAACGCAAACTGCACGACCATGTTCCTGGCAATGGCTCTGGGACCGATTCACAAAGCGTTCAAGATCGAAAAGGTCTTCATGGTATCCATGCAGGCGGTATCGGGCGCCGGCTACCCGGGAGTTCCGTCGCTCGACATCCTCGGCAATGTAATTCCTTATATCGGCGGCGAAGAAGAAAAGGTGGAAATTGAAACCCGTAAAATTCTCGGGACTTTCAACGGCCGGACGATCGATTTGGCCGACTTCCCGGTCAGCGCGCAATGCAACCGCGTCGCCGTCGAAGACGGCCACACGGAGTCCGTTTCGATAAAGCTGGCGACGAAAACTACTGCAGCCGAAATCGCCTCCTTGCTGCGGAATTTTTCCGGCGTACCGCAGCAGCTTCGGTTGCCGAGCGCTCCGGAAAAGCCCTACCTGGTAATGGATGCTCCGGACAGGCCTCAGCCGCGTTTCGATGTAAACCGCTCCATGGGGATGGCCACCTGCGTGGGGCGCATCCGACCCTGTTCGATTTTTGATTTCAAACTTACATTAATGGGCCACAACACAGTCCGCGGAGCGGCAGGAGCCTCCATCCTGAATGCGGAACTGCTCAAAGCCCAGGGATTCCTGGAATAGATCATGATAGTCTGCAAATTCGGCGGCACCTCGGTTCAAGATGCGGAAGCGATGACGCGCCTGGCGCAAATCATTCACACAAGGATTAAGCAGCAGCCTGTTGTTGTTGCCTCCGCCATGGGCAAAACAACCAATCAACTGCTGGAAGTTGCCCAGACGGCTGCGAAGGGGAAACGGCAGGAAGCGCTGGATCTGCTCACAAAAATAAAGGAAAAGCATCTCAAAGAAGCGCAGAAATTGGGAATCGCCGTCACGGAAGACTGGGTCGCCGAGGCGATCGGCGCCTACTTCAAGGAAATGCGCGACCTCGTCAAAGGCCTGGCGGCTCTGCGTGAGCTGACGCCTCGCGTCATGGATGCAATGGCCAGCTACGGCGAACGCCTGTCCACCGCAATCCTCACACAGGTCCTGGAAAACAACGGCATGCCGGCTCAGCTCATGGACGCCCGGCAATGCATTGTCACGGATGACAATTTCACGCGGGCAGGAATCCTGTTTGACCTCACCGATGCTGCAGTCGCCGAGCACCTGAAGCCCGTCATCAAAGCGGGAAAGATCCCGGTTTTCCAGGGATTCATCGGCCGCACAACCAGCGGAAGCACAACCACAATCGGGCGGGGAGGCTCCGATTACAGTGCCGCCATTGTTGGCGCGGCGCTGGACGCGGATGACATCCAGATATGGACCGATGTGGACGGCATTATGACGACGGATCCGCGCATGGTCAAAGAAGCGCGGCGCATCAAATCCATCTCGTTCAATGAAGCGGCGGAACTTGCCTATTTCGGAGCGAAAGTGCTCCACCCGGCGACCATCATCCCCGCTGTGCGCAAGAAGATTCCCGTGCATGTGCTCAACAGTTACAAGCCGGATCAGGAAGGCACGATCATCACCGATGAAGCGCCTCCTTGCGAGAATCCCGTAAAGGCCATCGCCTTCAAAAGCGGAATTACTGTCGTCAATGTCGCGTCCACCCGCATGTTGATGGCCTATGGTTTCCTGAATAAGATCTTCGAAATTTTCGCGCACTACAAAGTGCCCGTCGATGTAGTCGCCACGTCGGAGGTCTCCGTATCCCTCACCGTGGATGAGACGTCGGAGCTCTGGGACATCGTTACCGAACTGAAAAAAGTCGGCGAGGTCAACGTCGAAGGCTCCAAGTCCATCGTGTGCTGCGTCGGCGACAATCTCAAAAACATCCCGGGAGTGCCGCACATCGCTTTCAGCGCTCTTCAGGATTTGAAAATTCAAATGATTTCTCAAGGAGCCTCAGCCATCAATATCACGTTCGTCATCGACGACGAACGGCTCCCGGAAGCCGTGAGAGGATTGCACGACGCATTTTTTAAAAAAGTCGATCCGCTCGTCTTTGAATAAGTTTGGAATAAGTTTGGAATAGGTTTGAATAAAGCAATCCTATGGGCTATCCCCTGTTGCGCTAGCCTGAGCAAGGAGGTCCACCTATGAGAATCGCGCTGTTAGGCTACGGCAAGATGGGCAAGCTGGTGGAGATGATCGCGCTGCGGGAAGGCTGGCAGGTCGACCCGAAGCTGGATATCAACGACAATGCAGACGGGAAAGGCATCACAGTCGCTGCCATGGAAGGCGTCGATGTCGTCATAGAATTCAGCCAGCCGGAGGCGGTGATTGCCAACATCGAAGCGGCTGCGCGCGCGGGAGTCAACATAGTCGTCGGAACAACCGGATGGTCCGATCAGCGCGCTAAAGTGGAGCAAATCGTTCGCGATTCCGGCATCGGCCTGATATACGGCGCCAATTTTTCGCTTGGCATGAATCTCTTCTTTGAAATTGTGTCGCATTCGGCACGCCTCGTCGGAATGCTCCCGCAATATGACGCCTATCTGTCCGAAGAACATCACCGGGCTAAAAAGGACGCGCCTTCCGGAACGGCGCTGAACCTGCTCGACTTGATGAGACCGCATTTAAGCAATCCGAATCCGGGGATCGCAAGTATACGCGCCGGTTGGATTCCGGGAGCCCATGTGATCGGCTTCGACAGCGAGGCAGACACTATCGTCCTGGAGCATCGCGCGCGCAGCCGCCAGGGCTTCGCGGAAGGAGCCATCCTGGCTGCCCGCTGGATTGCGGGGAAAAAAGGATGTTTCGACTTCCGCCAGGTATTTCGCGAAATCGTGGGAATAAAATAGATTTCGGATTCCGGATTCCGGACTAAATCTCGAAATTGGAATCGAAAATTTGGAATCGTGGATTCGGAATCGGAAATCTGGAATTCGGAATTTGGAATTCGGAATTCGGAATCCGGAATCATAAAAGGGGTTTGCTATGGGCAATCTTGAAGCACTTAAAGGCTGCGGAACTGCTTTGATTACACCGTTCCTATCCAACGGCGGCTTGGATGAAAAAGCCCTGGCGTCGCTGGTGCGCTGGCAGATCCAGGAGGGGATTCATTTCCTCGTGCCCTGTGGCACAACCGGCGAGAGTCCCACGCTGAAGCATGACGAGCATCTCGCCGTAGTCGATATCACCGTAAAGACGGCTGCGGGACGAGTGCCCGTGATTGCGGGGGCGGGCGGGAACGATACGGCCAAAGTCATTTCCCTTATCGCGGAGTTGAAGAAGCTTGGCGTGGATGGCATCCTGTCTGTCTCGCCTTACTATAACAAACCGACTCAGGAAGGCATCTATCAACATTTTCGCGCGCTTGCAGAATCCACCGACCTGCCGATCATTGTGTATAATGTCCCAGGCCGAACGGGCTCGAATATCCTGCCTGAAACGATTCTTCGATTAGCGCAAATCCCAAACATCGCCGGAGTAAAGGAAGCCAGCGGGGACATTTCTCAAATCGGGGAAATCTGCACGAAAGCCCCGGCTGAATTCCGCGTTCTATCAGGAGATGATTCGCTGACTCTGCCGGTCATCGCGCTGGGCGGCCACGGGATCATTTCCGTGGCATCCAATGAAGCGCCCGGAATGATGTCCCGATTTGCGTCTGTCTGCCTGGACGGAAAATGGGAAGAAGCCCGCGACTGGAATCGCAAGCTCTACCCTCTTATGAAAATCAACTTCGTGGAAACGAGTCCGATCCCTGTCAAGGCGGCTCTTTCCATGATGGGCAAAATCCAGGAAGTGTACCGCCTTCCGCTGGTCAGGATTTCCGAAGGAGCGCGGACTCGAATTTCCGCGGTCCTTTCAGATCTCGGCCTCTTGTAGGATCAAGGATTAGAGGATTAGAGGATTAAAGGTGGTGAAGACGTGGAGGGGATTGAGTTAGTGGTAACCGCAATTTTATAGTTTATTGCGCACTGCCTCTATCCCTTTAATCCTTTAATCCTTGAATCCTTGAATCCTTTGCGTTACCCATTTCTTGGCGCAGTATTGGAGGATGCGTGGCTGTTGTTCACCCTTTCAAGGGATTCCGCTATAATAAGGATGTCGTAGGCGATTTCAATCGAGTTGTCACGCAACCTTACGACAAAACCACGCCCTCGATGCAGGATGCCTATTATCAGCGGTCTCCTTATAATGTCGTGCGCATTACGCTCAACCTTGAAAAAAGGGGAGACCCTGAAACTGGCTACCCCGATGCGGGCGTGGTTTTCAGACAATGGATTGAGCAAAAGGTGCTGGCGCAGGATTCACTCCCGACGATCTACGCGTACTATCAGGAGCATGCGGCCGAAGGATTCATCAGGGTGCAGAAAGCGTTCATCGCGCTGCTGGATCTGAGAAATTCCGGATCCGGAATCATCCCCCACGAAAACACGCTGGCCGCGCCCAAACAGGACCGACTCCAGCTCATGCGCAGCATCGAGGGGAACGAAGATTTGATCTACATGCTTTATTCCGACGACAAGCTGGCCGTCAACAACAGCCTGGATGAAAGAGTTACCGGCAGGGAACCTGAAATCGAGGTGACGGATGAATTTGGCGTACTCCACCGTCTCTGGGCAATTGTCGATCCTGAAGCGATCCGCGGCATACAAAATGCGATGCGCCCTCAGAAGCTTTTTATCGCGGACGGTCATCATCGATTTGAGACATCCGTCAATTTCATGCGGGAATGCGAACGGCAGCAATGGCAGCCGATCGGAGTGGAGTCCTTCGACAAACGCATGGTGGCATGCTTCAACATAACGAGCGGCGTTACAATCCTTCCGACACATCGCCTGATTCGCGATCTTCCCGCATTCGACGCCGCGTCATTTTTGCGGGCCGTCGAAACTCATTTCACCCTGGAGACTGTTCCCACAGCATCCGAGCTGTGGCGGAAAATGAAAGACGGGCGGGATGATCATGTGTTTGGGTTTTATCCTGCAAAGCTCGGGCAGTTTTATTTGCTTCGCTTGAATCAGAAAGTGGTGGCCGATGAGGATTCCCCGTCTTTGCTGGATGTGAGCATCCTCCACTCGCTGCTTCTGGATCGAGGCCTCGGAATCGATGCGAATAAACTGGCATCTCAGACCAATGTGGATTATGAGCGGGAACCCGAAACCTGCCTCCGCCTGGTCGACGAGGGGACCTATCAGGCAGCCTTTTTCCTCAATCCAACGACGCCAGAACAATTACAGCGCATCGCCTCACGCGGCGAGCTCATGCCACAAAAATCCACCGATTTTTATCCCAAGCTCCTCACAGGCCTGGTATTCATGAAAATGAATATTGATAAGGGCTAGGAATTTACGATTGACGATTGACGATTGACGACTGAAAAGCCTAGAAGGGTTTATCAAAATCGTAAATCGTAAATCGTCAATGCTTTTCAGATATGGCTTTGGCTTGCGTAAACAGCAGCAGATAGTCTCTGCCGCCGGCTTTGGAATCGGTGCCGCTCATATTAAATCCGCCGAAGGGATGCACTCCAACAAGAGCCCCTGTGCATTTGCGGTTAATGTACAGATTGCCGACATGACACTCTTCCTTTGCACGCTGGATAAGAGCCCTGTTTCTGCAATAAACGGATCCGGTTAGCCCGTATTCGCTATCGTTGGCGATCCGAATGGCATCCTCGAGGTCTTTCGCTTTCAGTACAGCCAGGACAGGGCCGAAGATTTCTTCCCTGGCGATTCGCGCGGATGGATCGACATCCACGATTACCGTAGGCTCGATGTAGAAGCCGTCGCCCTCCGCGGGTCTGCCGCCGGCCACAAGCCTCCCCTCCTTCCGACCGATCTCGATGTACTGCAGAATGCTTTTCATGGCACTTTCATTGATGACCGGCCCCATATAGGATGATGGATCCGTTGGAGAACCGACCTTGATCTCTTTAACCTTTTCTGCAAGTCTTGCGACGAATGCGGAATATACTTTTTCATGAACGATCAGCCTCGAGCATGCGGAGCACTTCTGGCCCTGAAAGCCAAACGCGCTGGCGACTGCGCCGGCAAGAGCCGCATCGAGGTCGGCATCTTCGTTCACAATGATGAAATCCTTTCCGCCCATCTCTGCAACCACTCGCTTGATCCAGATCTGCCCCGGTCTTGGTCGGGCGGCTTCCTCCACAATATGCAGTCCGACCTCCTTGGAGCCCGTAAATGACACAAAGCGGATTTTGGGGTGTTCCACAAGCGTGTTGCCGATCGTGGCGCCGCTGCCCGTTACATAGCTGACGACCCCCGGAGGCATTCCGGCTTCCTGCAGAATGCTCATGAAGAAAGCCCCGATGGCCGGCGTGTCCGATGAGGGTTTCAGCACAATGGTGTTGCCGGTCACGAGGGCAGCCGTCGTCATTCCAACCAGGATGGCGCAAGGAAAATTCCACGGCGGAATGACAGCGCCGACCCCAAGCGGAATATACCGGAGTTCGTTGTCTTCCCCTTTCAAGCGTGTGAGCGGCTGCGGCTCCGCATAGCGCAGCGCTTCGAGGCCATAGAACTCGCAAAAATCGATCGCTTCCGCCGTATCGGCATCCGCTTCCACCCAGGTCTTTCCGGCTTCAAGAATTAACCATGCATTGTTCTCAAAACGCCTCGCGCGCAAAATCTCCGCGGCTCTGAACAGAACGTCCGCTCTTTCCTGTACCGGCACTTTCTTCCACGTCTCAAAGGCCCGGGCTGCAACCTCGATGGCATGAACCGCCTGTTCGGGAGTGGCACTCTGAAATATTCCCACCACTTCGGATTTCTTGCCGGGGTTGATCGACTTGAATGTATTTTTTGATTTGAAGCGCTCCGCACCGATGAATCAGATCGTGTTCGTTCCCCAGTTGGGACTGGACGAGTGCCAATGCCTCTTCTTGTTTCTTGCGGTTCGATTCTTGACTGAAGTCCAACACCAATTCGTTTTTGAATTCGGCGGCCATAGTAAGGTTCCTCCTGGAGTCATCAATCCTAATAGTAACAGATCCTGTTGATTTTGGAGAGCGCCCAGAGGGCGCCTTCGGATTGCGGCAGCTTGCTGCCGCTTTTCAGCGTTCCGAGTTTCCAGTTTTGAGTTCCCAGTTGTCCGGCCATCTTTAACTGGGAACTGGAAACTCTGAACTCGGAATTCAAAAGCGGCAGCAAGCTTGCGCACTCCGAAGGTTCGATTGACGGCGAGGGAGCGATTTCATATAGTTGCGGGGGAGCCGATTTATGACAGTCAATACTGGAGCAGATTCAGCTTTAACGCTCCAGACAGTCTGGGCCTGGACGGCGGATTGCTTCAAACTCACCAAGCCAAAGCTTCTCTCTCTGGTTTTGTTCACGACGCTGGTTGGATTTTATACGGCAAATCGCGGCCCCATCCCAAAAATTCTGCTATTGCATACCCTGATCGGCACGGCCTTGATCGCAGGCGGCGCAACAGCCCTCAACATGTATAGGGAAAGGAATCTGGATGCCTTGATGAAGCGCACGGCTCTTCGCCCCCTGGCTGCGGGACGATTGCCTTCGGGTCCTGCGTTGATTTTTGCGCTTGACCCTGTCTGCCGGGGGACTTGCGTATCTTTTGGCCAGGGTCAACCACCTGACAGGCCTGCTGGCCGCGCTCGTTTTTACATGCTACCTTTTTCTCTACACTCCTCTGAAAACAAAAACCTGGCTCAGTACATTTGTCGGCGCCGTCCCAGGCGCTCTGCCGGTGGTTATGGGCTGGACAGCGGCCAGCGGATCTGTTGCTTCCGGCGCCTGGATTCTCTTTGCCATCGTTTTTCTCTGGCAGCTTCCGCATTTTTACGCCATAGGCTGGCTGCACCGCGAGGATTACGTCAACGCAGGACTCCCGGTACTTTCAGTGATTGACCGCGATGGACAAAAGACCGGCCGGCTGGCCGTATCGTTCGTTGCCGTCCTGCTTGTCTTCACGCTATTGCCTTTCTTGTGGGATTTTGCGGGCCGCGGCTATCTTGCCGGAGCCGTCATTTTAGGATTATTGTTTCTTAGTTATGCGATCCATTTTTCGAGGCTGCGCAGCACCCGCGCCGCCCGTAGGCTCTTCATCGCTTCCGCGCTCTATCTCCCGGCTCTTTTTGCTCTCCTCGTGCTCGACAAAACGGTCGGACCCTAAGCCCTCCACGACAAAATTGTCGAACGCTATGCCTCTGGAATAGATGCGAAACGGCTTCAATGGATTTGCCGACAAGCCTTTATCCTGTTATTCTAGCGTGTGAACACTTCCCAAAGGAGAAAATACGATGAATTTCAAAAAAGCCCTTCTATCGCTTGTTTGTGTTGCTCTGGCGGTTTCATGCTTTGCCCAGATGAAAATGGCGCCAAGAGGAAAGGCGGAATTAAATGCGGGGACCGGCAGCATAACGGTGGAGTATGGACGTCCCGAGCTTAAGGGCCGCGACATGCTATCCCAGTTGCAGGTGGGGCAGTTCTGGAGAATGGGCATGAATCAGGCGGCTGTGCTGAGCACGCCTGTGGACCTGACCTTTGGATCGACCAAGATTCCTAAAGGCACCTATAGCATATGGTTGAAACTAGCGGCGCCGGATAAGTTCGAACTGGTATTTAATACTCAGACAGGCCAGTGGGGCATGCAGCATGATGTTGCCAAGGATGTCTTCCAGGTTCCGATGAAAAAGGAAGTACTGCCTAGTTCCGTGGAAACTTTCACGATCGAACTGAAAAGCGCCGCAAAAGGCGGAGTCTTTACATTGCACTGGGGCACCACCGCACTCCTGGCCGATTTCCAGTTTGCCAAATAATGGAACACTTTGAGGCTTTGAGCCTTTGGGTAAGGGAAAGACCCGAAGGCTCAAATCTCAGGGCCATTGTGTCCGGTTGAGTACGGATGCACTTGATATGAGTGAACCTGAACTTAGGAAAACTGCGCTAAACCCCATCCATAGGCAATTGGGAGCCCGGATGGTGCAGTATGCAGGATGGGACATGCCGGTTCAATATGCAGGTCCGCTGCAGGAACATCTGGCAGTGAGAACGCGAGCCGGCATCTTTGATGTAAGCCACATGGGTGAACTCGAAATCAAGGGCCCGAACGCGCAGGCAACCATTCAAAAACTCACGTGCAACGACATACGGTCCCTTGCCATTTTTCAATGCCAGTACTCCGCCCTGACCACACCCAAGGGAGCTTTCGTCGATGATCTCGTCATCTATCGCATGGCTTCCGATCACTTCTTCTTATGCGTGAATGCATCGAACCAGGAAAAAGATTTCGAGTGGATACGCGAAAACGTATTCAGCAACACGGAAATAATCTTTAGCAGCGATGAGTTTTCCCAGCTCTCAATTCAGGGGCCGCGAGCGCTCGAAATACTCCTGCCGCTGACCGACATCCGGCTCGCGACCATGAAATACTACTGGTTCAATCGTGGCCTATTCGCGGGAGTGGACGCGATCGTATCCAGGACGGGGTATACGGGAGAAGACGGGTTTGAAGTTTACTGCAGCCCTGCGAAAACAGAGACGGTTTGGACGCAAATCATGGAGGCGGGAAAGCCTTTCGGACTGGCCCCGATCGGCCTGGCGGCCCGCAACACGCTTCGGCTGGAAGCAGCGCTGCTCCTGTACGGCAATGATATGGACGAGACGACATCGATCCTCGAAGCCAATCTCGGGTGGATCTGCAAATTCCAGAAGGGAGATTTCATCGGCCGGGACGAGCTCCTCAGGCAGCACAACACCGGAGTGAAACGCATCCTGGCGGGTTTTGAGATGACCGACAGGGGAATCGCCCGAGACCACTATCGTGCAACGCTGGATGGAGAGCGCATAGGCGTCGTCACGAGCGGCAGTCCTGCGCCCTTTCTAAAAAAGAATATCGGCCTGGCATATCTTCCCGTGGAACACGCGACTCGAGGAGCTCGATTCGACGTAGTAATTCGCGAAAAGCCGGTACGAGCTCAAGTGGTTCCAACACCTTTTTACCGAAGAGCGCCGTCAACCAGGATAGGTTTGAACAACTAGATTATCGCGGAGGTAGATCGAATGTATTCCGAGGAAAATCTCTATAGCAAGGATCACGAATGGATTCTGGTTCAAAATACCGTTGGGACAATCGGAATAACGGACTATGCCCAGCATGAATTGGGAGATGTCGTCTATGTCGATCTCCCAGAAGTCGGCGACACGTTCGAAGCCGGGGATCCGTTTGGCTCGGTGGAATCGGTCAAAGCGGTCTCTGAAGTCTTCTGCCCCATCAGCGGTGAGGTTGTCGAGGTAAATTCGAAACTGGAAGAAAGCCCGGAACTGATCAACCAGTCCCCGCATGAAAAGGCATGGATGGTTAAAGTTCGCATTACAAATCCCGATGAGCTAAAAGAACTCCTCAGCGCCGAGGAGTACGAGGAATATCTCCAGGAACAGGCAGAGAGTTAGAAGTCAGGTGTCGGGAGTTTTGGCAGGGAGGATGGACCGCAGGGTCGTCCCGATTCGCAGTGCATGAATCGTGCAGCGTTTTGTATATCGCGTTGCGCCGAAGGAGGTTCGTTAGAGTATGGTTGAGGACGTGGATAGGGGCAAAAGCGGGGAGGAGAAAAAAAAGAAAACGACACTGGGAAAGGCTACCAAGGTCTCTCTCGGAGTGCTCGGAGGGTTATCGCTGCTGATGGGCTACATCAGCGCAGCCGGGATGGAGGAATCCGAGCGAGAAGAGGAAGCACGCAAACCCGTCGATAATTTTTTTGCAGCTCTGAATGCCCGCGACATAGAAGGCTGCAGAAAGACACTCCACTATCCGCACATACAAATTGCCGGAAATGAACTGAGCATTCTAAGCGATCCCGAATCGTTTCAGATAGACTTTCAGTTGCTTTCGAATGAAGGCTGGACCTATAGCACATTGGATTCCTGCACGATGCGGCAGAGCTGTGACGAGAAAGTCCATTTTGAGATACAGCTCAGCATGCACAGGCCGAACGACTCACGGTATGCGACCTACCAGGCTCTTTGGATCGTGACAAAAATAGAAGAAACCTGGGGAATCCAGTGCCGCTCGATTTTTCCCAGCGGCGTCCGTTCTTCCTAGCGACATCCCGTCCCCTGTTTATCTGCAATTCAGACGGTCGAGTATTCCCTTAGGAATCGAAACCGCATGATTGACCGCTGTCAGATTGCTCTCGGCCACAGTCAAAAACTTGGCATGGCGCTCGACTGCCGCCTTCAACGAGGAAAGGGAGTATGTTCTGCCGGAGCCGAGGGAGAACGGGACAAAGTACTGCGACTCATCCAAAGCACTGTTGTTACCGGCAATGCCGCCGATAATGTCTTTTTTTTCAATAGTTTTAGGCGCTTCAATTTGAGACTGCGGAATCGACGTAAGCTCTACTCTCATGCATTTCTCCTGACGCTGGAACTGGGATTCCGGGATGCATCCCGCACTTCCTCAACCGGCGAGTTGTGCGGTAAAATCCACAGAATCCCTTATTCGTATGCATGAAGCATGCCACTCTAGTCGGCATTTCGCAGGGCTTCCGCGAAACCATGAGCATAGTTGTGGTCAGGGAAGACGCTTTCAAGGAGCCGCGGAGCCAGCCGCAGCGTTTGTTCGGCGGTAAGACAATATTCCATTGAACAGAACTTCTGCCTGAACTCCGCCACTTCCGCAGCCGGGCTATTCTTTTTCAAAACGATATCCGCTATGAAACGGGCGAGTCCGTCAAAATCCGGCTCCTTCATCCCGAACCGAGTCATCTCCTGAACGCCCATGCGAATGCCGCTCGGATGATAGAATGTCTCATCGCCGGGCAAGGCCTGATAGTTGGTGATGATATTATTCGCCTCAAGACGCGACGCGATCTCTTTGGCGTCGCCGAAGGAGCTAACGCGGATGATCACCTGATGCGTGTGCGTGTATCCCTCAGCCTCCCCGCCCTCTACAGGGATCCCATGGACAACACAGGCACGCGCAAAAGCGCGCGCATTGGAAAGCACCTGCGACTGGTAGGTGCTCTTGAACGCATTCATTTCGATGGTAGCAGCCAGCATCGCCAGTTGCGTGCCCAGGTGGTGATTGCTCGTGGCGCCGGGGAAAGTGCGCGCAACGATTTCAGTCCACAGTTTGCGGAAAGGTGCGCCGTCGGGCATTTTGGCTGCAATGATCCCTCGCTGGGGCCCCCAGAAAGTCTTGTGCGTCGATCCGGTCACAATTTCCGCGCCTTCAGTCAAAGGATCCTGAAACAGGGAGCCCAGAATGCCCAGAACATGCGCGCCATCGTACATAACCAGCGGGGAATAATTCGGAATGTCCTTGAGGCACGCCCTGAGTTCGCGGATGGGCTCCGGATGCAGGAACATGCTTTTTCCAAAAATAATCAGCGCCGGGCGGTGCGTGTTCACGAGCCCCAGCATCTTTTGCACATCCATTTTGTATGGATTTTTCTCCTCACAGGGAAAATTGACGATCTGATCTTCCGCCAAGTTATACAACGCTCCATAGGGCTGCGCCGAGAGGTGGCCGCCATAATTGAGATTGTTGTTCATCACGCACTTCAGGCGTCCCGTGGATCCGAGCGAAGGAAAACCTTCAGGATTAGAAGACAGGAATTTCACCAGACCTTTGAACACGATTTCGTTGGCCATCTGGCCGCTGAGCGGCCGGGTTTCCACATCGCTCCCACCGATGAAGGCGGCAAATTCGGCTTTTAAGCGCTGTTCCATCCGGTAAATAAAATCGGCGCCCTGATAGTAATAGACCTGGTCTCCCTTTAGCGCGCCGGTCCCTGCCAGAGATTCGGTTTCTTTCTTAAGAGCCGTTTTGTGCTCCGCATAGCGGCCGGAGGGATCGCCGATTTCGCATAATTTCACAAACAAGGAGGGCGTGTTCTCGGATGGGATGAGATTAATGCATTTCCTCTGACGCCAGAGATTATTGTCGGCAACTTGTTCGGCAAGTTCGCTAAGCTTCTGCTCCAATGAATTCATTTTTATTCTCCAGTTTTCAAAGTTCCGGTTCCACGCTTCCCGCGCGATTCCCGCTCCAGCCTACGGATTAGGATTTATACCACGAAGTTTCTCGGCTACAACTGCAATATCCGGGCGGCTGGACATGTCCAGCACGGCGTCCTGGAATGTGAGCACGCGAAAGCGCTCGCCAAGCGCATCGATTGCGCATTGGACGGCATCGCTCAATTCCAGCTCCCCGCGTGCCGATGGCTGAATGGCCTGGCAGGCGCGAAAAATAACCGGTGAAAAAACCCAGCAGTTCATGCTCACATACACGGGCAGGCCCAGCCCGCGCATGACTTCGGCGGAGGGCTTCTCAAGGATGCGTTCAAGACAACCCTCTATGCCGATTTTTGCCAGAGCGAATTTCAGCACACGGTCTTCCGGGATATTGCTTTCCGCCACCAGCCGATCGCGTTCGAAAAGCGCCACTCCGGCACCGCCCAGTTCACGCATTGCGCGCAGAGCGGCAACCGGATAGTAATTGTCCGAATTGATGACAAGAAACAAGTCGTTACCGGCAAACTCCTTCGCGGCAAACACGGCGTCAGCCGTACCCAGGGGCTGCGCCTGCACGGCAAACTCGATCCGAATGCGTTTGGGCGGCGATTGGACCGTGTAGTAGTCGCGTATCACCTGGTGCTCCGGGCCGATTACCAGGCACGCATCGGAAAAGCCTGCATCCGCAAGCCCGCCAAGAACATAATCCAGGAACGGCCGGCCTATGGGAATCATTGCTTTGATGCCCGTACCCGCGGCTGCCGCCTGCTCCCTGTTCAAAGCCGCCGATTCGTCGGCCTTTCGCATCCGCGTGCCAAGTCCGCGGGCCATTATCACTGCTTTAGTCACACTATCCATCGCATGATAATACAACGGAATTGCGGAGCTTGGGCGGAAATAGACACTGGAATTTAAGAGTTAGCAGTCAGCTGTCGGCGGTCGGCAGTCAGCAGTCCGGAATCCGGAATCCGGAATCAGGAATCAGAGTGTAGCCAAATTCCTGGTCTTATGCGATCATTTCAGGGAATTGACGAATAGTTGGTGCTTTCATTCTGAATTCTGAATTCTGACTCCTGAATTTATACAACCATGGAACCCGGCTACACAAACCCTAACGAGAATGCATGGAGCGGCCTTGACTACTGGATGTCGCGAGTACTGAGGGAGTATGATCGCGCCCGCGAGGATTTTGCTCCGGAACCTGTTCATGATCTGCGCGTTGCACTGAGACATTGCCGGTCCATCGCGAATGGGTTCATGGTATTCGATCCTCACCCGGCATGGAAGCTGATGAAAGCCGAAGGCCGGCAGCTCTTTCAGCAACTGGGCGCTCTGCGCGACACTCAGGTCATGATGGAATGGGTACAGCGCATTGCACCTTCTTCGGACGAAACGTCGACAATCCTGAACTACTTTCTCGCCGAATCAGGAGACTCAACACAAGGAAAGCGCTTCGGAAGCATTGCGGGATTTCAATCGCAAGAAATGGGCTTCGTGGACACGGCTGCTCTCCCATCGTGCGCAGCGCATCCCGGAAGGCAGCATGGCTTTTCAGCACCTTGCGCTGGAACGATGGTCTGATGCGCACGGATTGCACGTCCAGGCAATGCGCAACCGCAGCCATGCCGCCTATCACAGGCTGCGAATCGGACTAAAACAATTCCGCTACACCATTGAAAACTTTTTGCCGGAGAGGCATGCGCAGTGGGGATCGGAATTGAGTGACTATCAGGACCTACTGGGAGAAATGCACGACTTGCAGGTGCTTTGGCAAACCGCGCTTGCCATAAAGGCTTTCGCCAGCGAAGAAATCCGGGCGGAATGGCGGCTGCGGATTTCCAACGAAACCAATCAGCGGCTCGAGAGATACCGGCAGACGATGTTGGGAACGGCATCGCGCTGGCAGATCTGGCGAACCGATCTGCCACGGCCGGATCAGCTGGGAATGCTCGCCTTGGCCCGATTGCGCGCGTGGGCAGCCTTCAGAGATCCGAACTTTGCCCGCTCAGAGCATGTGGCAAAGCTCTCGCTGCAGATTTATGATGGGCTGGAGGCCCTGGGATTGACTCAGGACATTCGACTGTCAAATGCGCGATTCCTGCTTGAAGCGGCAGCCCTGGCGCATGATGTCGGGATTCATGAAGCAGACAAAAAGCATCATCTCTCCTCGTATCGCATGATACGCAAAATAGCTGTATCGCCAGGCTGGGACACAGACAGCCTGAGGTGTGTTGCGTTGATTGCCCGCTTTCATCGAGGCGCCCTGCCCCATACCGGGCAAAAAGCTTTTTCAGGTGTATCCGAGGGAAAAAGCAGGACAATACTATTGCTTTCCGGAATCCTGCGTCTGGCAGATGCTTTCGATTTGCTGCTTCCCAGGCAGATTCGTCGTTTGACTCTGAAACGAACCTCCGAGGTGATACACATTAATGTCCCTGGATATTATGAACATGATGCCGCGGCGGAAAAACTGGCAGCCGCCCGGCATTTGCTCGAAACATCGTGCGCGATGCCAGTCCTGATCCGTCCGTTCTAGTTATATAATCTTGACTTGTAATAACAGAACCATTCTTATAAGATCCTGCCATCGCTACCCTTCAAGGTTTTTTCAGATCGGTGTGATGGCGGCTGAAATCCACGGAGTACGGAAATCAGACGCAGAACGTGCTCGTGTTTTGGTCCAGTTTCGATCTCTTTCTGAGGACCCCGGGC
Source organism: uncultured Acidobacteriota bacterium (assembly GCA_963718845.1). Classification (GTDB taxonomy): domain Bacteria; phylum Acidobacteriota; class UBA6911; order UBA6911; family UBA6911; genus UBA6911. The sequence continues at coordinate 36,631 of CAVRAD010000020.1, read as the reverse complement.
TAGCCGGCTCCTTCTTACATTTCACTTGAGTTTTCAAGACACGTAGAGGCCCTATGCCGAATAAGCTTTTTATTGGAAATTTGTCTTTTAGTATCACAGATGCAGAGCTGACGGAGCTTTTCGCCAGTGCCAATATTCCGGTTACGGATATCAAAGTGATGCGCGACCGTGAAACAGGCCGCTCACGAGGCTTTGCGTTCGCGGAACTGGCTCCTGAAGCCGACATGGAATCCGCCATCAACCAACTGAATGGCAAAGTAATGGAAGGGCGTCCTTTGACGGTCAATGAAGCGCGCCAGCAGAAACCTCGAAGCTTTGGCGGGGGCGGCGGCGGCGGCGGATTCGACCGCAATCGAAAGGGATTTGGCCGGCGCGGCGGCGGTGGTGGCGGCGGCAGAGACAGCGGCGGCAGAGATAGAGGGCCACGACGCGATTTCTAGTTGTTAGTCGATAGTCGGTAGTCGGTAGTCGGTAGTCGGCAGTCGGTAGTCGGCAATAATGAAATTCAATATTTTTTGCTGCTGACTAACGACCAATACCTGTCGACTACCGACTAAAAAATGCCGACTAACGACTGACTACTAATAACTGTCGACTGCTAACTGCCGACTGCAGACTGCCGACTACCGACCAATCAACATACGGGCGGCTTGGTGTTGGGAGGCGGCGGATTCTTCATACCAATACGGAAAAACTCACCTGTTTCTTTGCGCTTCCAGCCAGCGCGCTGGCTTAGCGGATGCTCCATACGGATAGCGCCCGGGCTGGGGCAGTGAGCGACGCAGCTGCCGCAAAACCAGCACTCATCGGGATACAGAACAATCGGCGGCTTATCCTTCTCCGGATTTGGAATCAGGACATCCGTGCGGCACACGTCTACACAATTCAGACAGCAAGTACAGAGGTCGGCATCAAACAAAATTGCCTTGCACGCTGATGACGGGTTGGCGACCAGATACGCTTTCTCTGCCATGATTTTCACCTCAAAATCTTCGTTGCTATAGCTCGCTGTGCTTCCGGTAATTTTCCTCGCAGCTCGGCGCATAAGGCGGCAGCAGCCAGTATCTGAGCGGAAGCTCTCCAGCTTTGATATTGTTGTTTTCCTGACGCAAGGTAACGATCTTGTTCCATTCGGGGGGATCCACTTCGGGATAATCCAACCGCTTGAAATCCAGGAGCAGACTGCTTGCCTTGCGCGCGAGCGACGCCTGCATGATGATCTCCCCGATTGTCATGTGGGTGAAGCACTCCATGACGCGGCACAACTCGTGGGGGTTTCTGGCAAATGCGGTGGGAGCTTCGCTCTCCCGGATGCTGCGGATCCACTGAAGACCGGTTTGAAGAATTTGTTCGCTCTTAAACTCCCCGCAGTAATCCTGCATGACCCGGCATAATCCTGCCCGCAGTTCCTTCCAGCCCATTCCGTCTTTGCGCTGCACCGGTGCGTAGACACGGGCTTTTTCCTCAACGACTTGCTTCCGGTCTACCTGCCCAAGCCTCGCGTTTTTCGCGTAGGCGGCGGCTTTCCTTCCGGCATATCGGCCGGTGGCCGCGGCATGGGAATGCGTCCCACCGGAGTACTGCTGGCTCCCGGCTACATACAGCCCTTCGATGTTGGATTTGAGATCCCAATCGAATACGATTCCGCCGCCGCCACCAAATGCTCCTTCACGCCACTGGCGCGGCCCATAGGTTTCCCATGCCGGCCCGTGGCCGTATTGTTCTGGAGGCATCACCGGCAACTGGAGCATGTCCTTGTCCGGATCGAATCCGGCCTTGCAGTAATTTTCGTAAATGATGCTGCACTTGCCTTCGTTATAGATCATGAGACCCCAGATCGCCCTTCGTTCGTGTTCCGGCATGCCGGGCAGATCGGCGTAGAGAGGCAACGCATACTCGCCCTTGGCGATACGTTCCGACAAATCCGGGATGAGGGTTGGCGCCCAGATCGAGTAGTCCCCCATGCGGCCATAAAGCGAAAATTTCTGCCCTGGCGCCGGCCGATACCGTTCGGAAACGGTTTTGAGTATGTTCCCTTCCCTGTCCACATACGGGATTTCTTTCCCGTTGGCATCGACGATCGTGCAGGCAAACCAGGTGTTGTTATGATCGCCGGTGCCGTACGGAGGATAGCGAAAGAAACCGCTCGACAACACGCGGCCGCTTCTTTCCATCAGTGCAAGTTCGGCGCCGGCATTCCATGCCATGGCGGTGCCGTCACCCGAGTTGTTAGGGTCATTGAAAATCGAGCCGAAACCGGTCAGTTCAGTGGAGAAAACCCATTGCCCCGCAAACACAGACATGGAGAGGATCGCGGCCTTGGCATTGAAGATGTAGAACTCTCCGGTGCGGACGCTGAATCCTGTGGCACCGACCAGGCGTGCTCCCTGCTTGCCTCCTTCGGTCAGCAGGCTGGTCACCATGATGCGGTCGTAGATCTGCACTCCCAGTCTTTTGAGTTCATTGTACAGGGCGACTTTGATGTGCGCCCCGCCGTTGACGCGAATGCAGGTTTTATTCACGTAATCGTACGCGAACATAAGTTTGGTTGTTTCGTCGCGGAATTCCGCACCCGCGAACTGATCATCCACATCCCGAACTTTGACCCCCATCTTCTCGACATCCATGAGGGCGTCATAGCTTTCGTTACACTGGATGTAACACGTGATCCCGTTGCCGAATTCTCCGTAGGAGTAATCGCCAAAAACCCGGACCGCGTCCATCATCTCGTCGGGCGTGACGTTGGAGCAGGGATTTGTGCAGGCAGCGTGCCAGTGATCGACGCCCGCCCCGCCCGAACCACTGCGGATGACAGGGCCTTTGTCGATCACAACAACTTTCGCCCCGCGCCTGGCGGCATGGATTGCTGCGTGACATCCTGCGATCCCTCCGCCCAAAATAATAACGTCGGCCGTCACCTCGTTCTCTTTGCCGTAATTCGTGGGATACGGCCATGGCATAGTCGGAGCATTCAAATCAGTCATCGGAATTCCCTCCTCGCAGATTTGCCACTATAGCCGATTTCTCAAGCGCAAACTACTTTGGAGTGAGACAGTTTTCACCCTGAGAGCGCCGGCGTCCCGCCTAATGCCCCATACCTTTTGCAGGGCGAAGCTTTCGGAGTGCGGCAGCTTGCTGCCGCTTTCAATAAAGGGGTGAAGAACATAGATTTTGAGCGTTTTTAAAAGCGGCAGCAAGCCGCCGCACGAAGGCGCCCTGTGGGCGCAAAAAGCATACGCCATTCGGTGTCCCGCCGGCACTTTTGCCGCCGAGACGGGAGAATTCCCGGCGCCTGCTGGCGTTTTATTTATAGGATGGACCCTGTTGTTATGGAAGATTAGCGAATCCTGCAATCACGAAATGGGGATAAAAGCCGAATACCTTATTGATATTTCCGGCGATTGGGGGTTGCGCGATATTTGGCAAGTTGACTCAAATATAGGGTAATGCTATGTATTACCCATTGGACAAATCATGAATGTTTCAGCATTCGAATGGGACGACGGAAATATCCTGCACTTGGCACTCGGACATGGTATCGAACCGGAGGAGGCCGAAGAGGTCTTTGCAATTTCGTCAATAATCCGGAAGACAAAAAAGGGCCATTATGCTGCCTTTGGTCAAACCATTTCGAGTCGTTTGCTGGTGATCGTGTTTGAAAGCAAAAGAATCGGCATTGTTCGAGTTATCACCGGTTGGGATATGGGCAATGCTGAAAGGCGGTTTTATATGACAAACAAGAAAGGTCGGACGGTCAAAAGGAAGGGGGACGGGATTCGGGAAAGCCCGGCAGAGTATTATTCAAAGCACGGCATCCTTGGTGAAATTGAGGAAGTTCCAGTCGATTTGGCTCTCGATGAAGACCTTCGACAGCAAATCATCCAAGGAAAGAGACTGCGCCGTCTGCAGAATATATCTATCAAGCTTGATCCGGCTCAGATTACCGCGCTCAAGAAGCTCGCCACTATAAAATCGATCCCCTACCAGACGCTGATCCGCCAATGGCTGGCCGAAGGCATCCGAAAAGAACTTCGCTTAGACTCAAAATAAGGCATCAAAAACTAATTCTAAGGGTATTTTGGCGAGCTCTTTTCCGGTTAAACTCAGCGAATAAACATCTTCCCTCGGCCCGACTCCGATGATCCTCTAATGCTAATCGAGTTGCTGCATAACTATCGAGAGAGAAATAAATGGCGAAATAAACGTGGATAAACGTGGACACCCACGTATTTCCTAAAATATTGATCGGGGTCTGATTACTTTTTTGATTTACCGGAGGATTTAGTAGGCCCTCCAGCCATTGCCTGATGCGGTTGGCGTCGCCCAGGCGCGTGTTCTTTCCGGTTGAGTTCAGCAGCACCATGAGCACCGGGCGCTGCGCCAGTTGCGTCTGCATGACAAGGCATCTTCCCGCTTCTTCAATATACCCGGTCTTGGACAGCCCTATTTGCCAGCGCGGATTGCGCACCAGAGCATTGGTATTTACGAATCGCAGATGTTTTCGTCCTGTTCGAATTGTCGTTTCAAGCTGCGTGCTGTACATGCCTATCAGAGGATAGCCGCAGGCGGTTTCCACAAGCCTGCTGAGATTGTGGGCCGAGGAAACGTTGCCATCCGAAAGCCCGGCAGGATCTTCAAATCTTGTTTCGCTAAGCCCAAGAGCTTTGGCTTTCTCGTTCATCGCTCTGACCAAAGCCACAACTCCCCCGGGAAAAGTGCGTCCCAGTGCTCGCGCCGCACGGTTCTCCGAAGCCATAAGAGCGACGAGCAGAGCCTCGCGACGAGTAAGCTGCGTGCCAATGAACAAGTGGGAGTGGCTATTTCGCAGCGTATCCTTGTCCGCCTCCTCAATAGTGATGACCCTGTCCATGTCCAGACGCGCATCCAGAATGACCATCGCCGTCATCAGTTTGGTGAGGGACGCGATCGGCATCGCGACATCCGCCTGTTTGGATACCAGGAATTCGCCGCTACGCTGGTCCTTCACAAGAACTGCAGCAGAATGGAGTTTGGGCAATCTTGTCGTTGGGATGGATCCGGCGGAAAGGCTGAGGGAAAAGCCTAAGAGTATCCATCCAAGCAGAACAATTCTAAATCTCAAAGTCATGAAGCGGAAATACCCTTTCGTCAAACACGTTCAATCACGGAAAAGATATGCAACGAACAGATTGTGCCAAAAAGCATAAAATAAATATACAAGGATTGTACTAATTGGAGACATAAATCACAAAAACAGCTTTCAGCTATCAGCTGTCAACATTTTATTTCCGATACCGATTCCGACCCCGACCCTGATCTATTTTATAGCTGACCTAGCTGCTGAAAGCTGACGGCTGGCTGCTGACAGCTGACGGCTGAAAGCTGATAGCTGACGGCTGAAAGCTGACAGCTGATTGACCGCTGATTGCCATTGACTCGAATGCATCATCTGTTACAAATATCAATATCCCAGGAGGACGAGATGACAGGCGGATACACCGGCAAAATATTGCGCGTTGATTTGACGACGAAGGCCATCAGTACGCTCAACACGGCGAAATATGAGGAATTTGGCGGCGGTCATGGAATCGGCTCGGCCATTTTCTTTGAGCTTGTCGGAGATCAACTGCCCTTCGACGCCTTCGATCCCAGGAATGTGATAACCATCATGACCGCGCCTTTTTCCGGCACGTATGTCCCCGGTAGCGGCCGCTGTGAGGTGCAAGGCCTGGCTCCGATGTATCATCCCGTCGAATGGTTCAACCGAAGCAATTGGGGCGGGCGTTTTACGGCCGAGCTTAAATACGCCGGCTGGGATGGCATTGTCCTCGAAGGCGCTTCCGATGATCCGGTCTGGATCAGCATCATCAACGACAAGGTCACAATTGAAAAAGCGAACGGGGGTCTATGGGGATTGGATGTTGTCGATTCACAGCAGGAAATCGCAAGGCGCGTCATACCAAGCCTCCGATATGGCGAATGGGCTGAATTGGACAAGACCTACACCACTCAGGTTCCAGCGATAGCCTGCATCGGATTGGCGGGAGAAAACAAAAGCCGTATCGCTTCCATCGTCCATGGCGCCGGCAGCAGCGCAGCGCAGGGCGGATTTGGCGGCGTCTGGGGAGCCAAAAAGCTAAAGGCCATCAGCGTCATCGGCACGGGAAGCGTTCCCATCGCCGATCCCAAAGCGTTGATGGATGCCAGGCTATGGTTCAATAAATTCCAATGGAATGTCGACACGCCGATCGATCCCAAAATGGAATCCAGGGCTTTCATGCTGTTCAACGGAGCGCCCAGCGGCGGAAACACGCACAATATGGAGGTCCCGCTCGAACCGGCGCGCGCCGCAGCCTGCGCCTCCTGTCCCAGAGGCTGCCGCATGCGATTGGCCGGCGGGAAAAGCAACGAAGCTACGTGCGCCGGAACGGTTTCATTCATGAGCATGCAGGGCCCACGCGTCGACAAAATGCGGGCGACGGATCTGCTGCACGCGTACGGCATCAACCACTGGCACATAGCCGGCCCCATGGCTTACGTTTACGGCCTCTATACGCTGGGCGTTCTCGGCCCCGGCAAGAAGATTGAATGCGATTTGCCTTTCGATCAATACGGCAAGTTTGAATTTGCCCAGGCGCTCATGCGCCGGATTGCCATGCGCGAAGGAATCGGCGATGCCCTGAGCGAGGGCCTTGCCAGAGCAGCCATCAAGTGGGGCAGATTTGAAGAAGATACGGCCAGCGGCCTCCTGCCTTTGGCCTACTGGGGTTCGATGGAGCACTATGATCCGCGGGTCGAAGTGGAGTGGGGTTACGGCTCTCTATTAGGAGAGAGGGATATCATGATGCACAGCTTCAACTATCCCTTGCACTGGATGCCCATGGCAATGATGAGAGCCGGAGTAGAGCCGTATCTGTCTGCGGAAAAGGCCGTGCAGATGGTAGCGGCCACAATGATTCCATACCAGAACGACGTCTTCATGATGGATTATGGCGAAGGCCCCAGTGGGATTTATTCGGAACACAAAGTCAAACAGGTGGCCTGGCACAGGCACTACGAAAGGTTCTGGATCGATAGCACGGGATTCTGCGGTTGGCGCTGGCCGATGTTTTTTACCAACAACACAGTGGACAGAGTAGGCGCAACGCCCGAAGCGGAACCCAAGTTTTATAACGCCGTCACCGGCAAGGGCATCACCTTTGCTGACGGCATGGAAATCGGCCGCAAAATCTGGAATCTGGACAAAGCCATCTGGGTGCTGCAGGGCAGGCACCGCGAATCAGGAAGTTTTTCCGGACTACGTATACAACAAGCCGTCGGAAGCTCACGTCATGCCGGTGTACCAGAACGGCCAGTGGTCTTATGCCGCAAACGCCGGCCGCAAGTTGGACAAGGCCAAATTCGAAGAATGGAAAACCAAGTTCTATGATTTCGAAGGATGGAACACAGATAATGGCTGGCCGAAGAGGAGTACGCTCGAATCGCTAAGACTGAAGAAAGTCGCCGATACGCTGCAGAGCAAGAATAGGCTTGGCTAGCACGCATGGGGGTCAGGTCTGGAAAATTTAGTTTTCGTGTTTTGCGAAGGGACGCAGAGCGCAAAAATCGAATTTTCCAGGCCTGACCCCCATTTCTGCCAGGACGGATCGGATTTTTCCTGTTATGAGATCGATGGCGACTTCGTTGAAGCCGCCCTCAGGGAGAATGATGTCGGCATAGCGCATGGTCGGCGCGACGAACTGCTGGTGCATGGGACGCACGGTCGTGAGGTACTGCTCTATCACTAAGTCTGCGCTGCGTCCGCGTGCATGAATATCCCGCTCCAGTCTGCGGATAAAACGGATGTCCGCATCGCAATCCACAAAAATCTTAAGGTCCATCAGGCTGCGCATCCCGGCGTCAAAGAAAACCAGAATTCCTTCGACAATGATCACAGGCAGTGGATCGACGCGAATCGTCTCCCGTTTGCGGGAGTGCACAACAAAATCATAAATAGGCCGATCGATGCTTTTTCCGGCGTGCAACGCTTCCAGGTGGCTCAGCATCAGCCCGCCGTCAAACGCGTCAGGGTGATCGAAATTAGCCTGTTGCCGCTGATCCAGGGGCATAGCGTCCAGGTTGCGATAGTAGGAGTCCTGCTGCAGATAAGCGACATAGGGCTCGCCAATGGATGCGATTATCTTTTGCGCTGCGGTGGTTTTGCCGGAACCCGTTCCACCGCAGATTCCTATAATCATCGATTGGGCCATTAGGGTTATGCTTTCTTCAAATCTGAAGGCATTGAGTCAGATTTCAGGATGTGAATCCCCGGATAAACGCCTCATCACCGGGGCATTTCGCCGGCAGAGCCGTCGCTTTTGAGAAAAGAGAGCACATGGTCTCCCAGTTCCTGCAGCGATAACGATGCTTTAACCATGTATCCGGCCGCGCCCAGTTGCATCGCCCGCTGCATGTCCGTATCAAGGGATGAATTCGACAGAATCACAACGGGGATGCCGCGCGTCCGATCATCTTTCTTGAGCGCTTCGAGAGCCTCCAGCCCGGACAGCTTCGGCATCAGCATATCCATCAGGATGAGGTCAAAGGCTTCCGCTTGCGCCTTTTGCAGCCCTTCCTCGCCATCGTTGGCGGTAACCACGACAAACCCCTTTTTTTTCAGGCCGACCTCGCACGCACGCCGCAAAAACTTATCATCTTCAATTAATAGAATTCGAGTGTCGCTCATTTATTCCTCGCGGACTGAAAGCGGAAGGGTAAAGGCAAACGTAGAGCCGACGCCTTCCTCGGATGTGCACCATACCTTACCGCCGAACTGTTCCACAATCAGGCGCACCAGGTATAGCCCCAGCCCTGTGCCTTCAGTTTCGACCGCATGGGCATTCCCTGCCCGATAAAATTTATCAAACAGCTTTCCCAAATCGGACTTGGGGATACCGATCCCCGTATCCGCCACTTCCCAGCGCAAACCGTTACCGACTCGACGCAAGGCAATTTCAATCTTTCCTTCACGGGGGGTATATTTCATTGCATTCGAAATAAGGTTCAAGACTACCTGCCGGAGCATTTGCGAATCCGCCCATACCGGATTCAAATCATCCCCGATGTGAACCGATACCGCTTGCCCTTTTTCCTGCATAAGCGGCGCTATCTCGCCGGCCACGCTCCTGGTAAGCTCGGATAGATCGACCGCATGGCAATTGATCTGCAGGATCCCCCGTTCAAGGCGCGAAACATCCAGGAGGTCGTTCACCAGCCTGATGAGCCGGTCCGTCGAGGCGCGGGCATCCCGGACGAAGGACCCCATTTCTTCGGGATTTTCGCTCTCGCCGCTCGCCAATTCCAGCATCCATTTGATACCTGAAAGCGGTGTTCGCAACTGATGCGTGACGAAAGAGACAAAATCCGACTTCATCTTTTCGGCTTTTTTGCGTTCCGAAATGTCGCTCACGACGCCGATCATGCGAATCGGAACCCCTTTCGCGTTGCGGATTGCCGTCGCGCGCTCCGAGATCTCGAGGCATGCTCCCCTGGAATCGATGATGCGGTATTCCTCGGAATAAGGCTCGCCCACTTCGAGGTGCTTTTTGAGAGCCGCCCGGACATGCGCACGATCATCCGGATGCACCATTTTCGAGTATTCCGCGCGCGTTCTTGGGAGCACTTTATCTCCTCCCCAGTTTGTCCCGAAGAGGGTGCCGGAAAAAGCCACGCGATCGTCCAGCATATTCCAGTCATAGACGATGTCGCTGGCGCATTCCGCCGCAATTCGAAACCGCTCTTCTGAGTTTTTCAACGCATCCATTAATCGCGCGTTATAAACGGCTCCCGCGGCATTATCGGCAAAGAGAAACAGGAGCCGGGCATCCGCGTCGGTAAACGTGCGGCTGGTCCCGACAACTTCGTGCACGCCCAACACGCCAATCAACTCGCCCCGGCGGATCATAGGCACGCACACGGTCGCACTGATTGGAAGTTGCATCAGCGCTTTCGACCGATAGGGCCAGTTGGGATAATCATTAACAATCAGAGGCTGCAGGGTTTCAGCCACGCGTCCGGCCAGTCCTTCCCGACCGGGCAAGCGGGTGCCGATGGGCATCCCCACGCCGGACTCAAAGGCTATCCGGAAATCATCCCGCTCCGCTTCATAGAGGAAGATGGCGCATCCGGCGCCGCCCAGCAATGTCGTTGCCCTCACCGCAATGGATTGCAGCAGCGCGGACAAATCGTGGTGTGCGGAAACATCCTGGGTAATATCGTACAGTGCGGCGATTTCGACGGTGCGCTGCTTCGCCTCCTGTAGGACCTCTGCATGCCTGCGGGCGTCGACGGCCGCCTGCTTGGCTATTTTGAAACCATAGAAAATAGTGCCGACCAGTGTCAGAATCCCGAGCCAATTCAGAAAATAACTAAACCGGCTCAGATGGATGACACCGGAATGCCCCGTTCGCGAAAGCTCCGCCTGAAAAAAAGCAATCTCTTTTCCGAGCAGCATGTTGCGATAGATGCAAGCCAAGAGGAACAGGACGGCACATACGGCCAGAATGCAGTAGCGGCGGTTTAGTCGCAGGACAGGCATCTCGCCCGATTCCCGCTGCTCGCGGAACAGAAAGCGAAAAGACTGAATCCCTCTGTAAAACCTGGAAAAAGGATTCATTGTTCACTGCCCTGTTCGCGGACCAGCAAAGTGAACTCCGGTAAGATGCCCTCCATTGCAGATTCAATCTCAGCCAATGCCTGGATGGAATTTGTGGAATTGCGCTCGCGCCCCATCATTTCCAATCCGAATGCCTTGTCGCGCATTGCATTGAGGCCAAAAAATGCAAGCCGCCCTTTCAGCGTGTGCGCTGCCCGCTCGAGGTCGGAATGATTGTGCAGCAGAATCGACTGACGCATCTCGTCCATCAGGCGCGGATAATCCTGCAGGAAAAGTTCGGCGAGTTCCGCCAGGAACTGGATATCTCCGCCCACGTACGACAAGGCAACATCCAAATCCATTTCTTTTGCGGCTTTGTTTGACTCCGTCATTTCCCACCCTTCGCCCTGCTGACGCAATAAATCAGCATTCCTGTCGATATTAATGTAATTTGCAGGAAGATGAAATAACTTGTTCATATACGGTCTTTGAGCCGTGAAGACTTCGAGTTAAACTTAAATACTCAGAAAAATGGAGGATGCCGTGAATCAGAATCTGGCCGTGCTGGTCAACGAACTCAAAAACCGGGCAAGAATATATATCAACATTTACCGCGAGCTTTCCATGGAAGTAGGCACGGAAAAAGCTGCCGGCATTTTGAAGAGGGCGCTTTACGCAAGAGGCCGGGAGAAAGGCTTGCAGCTGGCCGGCAGAATCGCCGAACCGAACCTGCATGAACTGGCGCTCATCTTCATGGAAGGCAATGCCGACATGGATGCATTCGGCCATGAAGTTGTCGAGGAGCATTCCGATTCCATCGTATTGCGGCTGAATCGCTGTCCCCTGGTTGAAGCATGGAAGGAAGCCGGGATTTCTCCCGAGGAGCAGAAGACATTGTGCGATATCTCATACCAGGTTGATTTCGGTAAATTTGAAACGGCCGGGTACAAGCTCGCGTTCAGTTGCCGTGTCGCGGACGCGTGCAAAAGCTGCGACATGAAAGTCACGCTTTAGAACGCGCGGCATATTCCGGAAAAGGAAATCACTATTGGGCCTTGTGCCCGTTCTCTATCATAACCATGCCGGAACTCACAACTTCCGGTAGTTTCACAAAGGATCCGAGGCTAAAGGCATCCCGGATTGTCCCTTTCACCACAATTTTTGCCCCCTCGCGAGGCACGCTCTTCTCGGACACGACCCAGAGCTTTCCAGTCCCATCCTCTATTTCATAGGCGCCTTTCCCGAGCACCGAATAGCTTCGTACCACGGTCCCAGCAACCGCAACCTCTTTATTGGCATAGCGGCCGGGGTCGGCTTTAATTTGATTAATGGTTTTTTGCTCGCAACCCACCATGGCCAGAGCTAGCAGAACAACAAGGGCCATTGAAGTGTAGTATCCACATTTTCGCATATTGATCTCCCATACATAGATAGGAGGCAAATGTATCTCATTTGTTTCAAATAACGATGGAATTGTTTGCTTGAATCTATCGGCTGTCAGCTTTCAGCGGTCTGATAACCCGGGGTCGCGGTCGAATGGCCCTTATTTAAGAGATCCGATAGGGACCCTGAAAGGGCGATGCAGCCTGCGCCGACGAACATGCGGTGTTATAATACTATGGTCTTGATCCGAAAAAGGTTAATCCGGAAGGAGAGAAATTCATGGAAGAAGGGCCAAACAAACAATCAGGCATAATTTTGGCTACGGATACGGCAGAACTCTGGATCTGCCGTTCGACACGGTGGTCCAAAAAGCGCGAGAATCCCTCAAGACCGAAGGATTCGGTGTCCTTTGTGAGATTGATATTAAGGAGAAACTTAAAGAGAAGCTCGGGGTGGATTTCGTCAACTATCTGATTCTGGGCGCCTGCAATCCGCCTCTGGCCTATGGCGCTCTGCAGCAGGAAATGAATATCGGATTACTGCTTCCCTGCAATGTAGTCGTATATGAAAAAGGATCGACGGTTTTTGTGGGGGCAGTAGATGCCTCGAGGATGCTGTCGGTCGTAGACAATCCTTCATTAGCGGCGACCGCGGGTCAAGTGAATCAGAAACTGCGACTCGTGATCGACAAACTGTGATGGCAAGGAGTATGAAAATGCCCGGATGGCTGGTTTTCCTGCTGGTGTTTGCAGCGTACCTTATTCTGATGCGCTGGGTGCTGCCTGCTATCGGAGTACAAACCTGAATGTCCCAATCCTGCAGCGTCGAGTCTCGGCGCAGTTCGGATGTGCAGAAGAAACAATGATTCCAAACGAATAGGAGGCGAAGTCATTACTTGAGTGATCCGAAAATAATGTCGGTATTTGCCCCCCTAGATCCATGCTTGTCAAACTTAAGAAAGAATCTGAAAGGCATAACGGCTCAACGCGATCAAACGATCGTCTTGAGCCGTTATGCTTCCGAAATTAATAATAGGTCTGCGGCGTGATTGTCCAATTTTGATCTGCAACCGTTTCCAGGGAAGCGGCGCCGATCCACGTCACGCCATCCATGTACCAGATGTAATTTTCTCCCGTCGACGTGTTGCGCCACTGTATATCCGGCTTATCGTCTCCATTGAAGTCCATTACCCCGACGACATTCCAGTTCAAGTCCGACATTCCCGGTGGAGACGCGCCTCCTGCAACCGTCACTCCATCCAGGCACCACACATAGTTGTCACCGGTGGTTGCATAGCGCCACAGGATGTCCGCCTTATCGTCATTGTTGAAGTCCTCTACCCCGACAACCTTCCAGTTCTGGTCCGCAACCGCCGGCAAGTTGCCACCTCCCAGGACCGTCACTCCATCCAGATACCAGACGTAATTGTCTCCCATCGCTTCGTAGCGCCAGAGAATGTCCGGCCTATCGTCATTGTTGAAGTCCGCGACCCCAACAACCTTCCAGTTCTGGTCCGCTACCGTAGGCAAACTTCCGCCTCCGACAAACGTCACGCCATCCATGTACCACACATAATTTTCCCCGGTGGATGCATTGCGCCACAGGATGTCTACGTTCCCATCACCCGAGAAATCCGCCAATCCTACCAACTTCCATACCGGATCCACCGTCCCCAATGAGATGGCCTCTCCCTTCCGGGCCACCCCTTCCATCAGCCACAGAGACATCTCTCCGGTATTCGTGTTCCTCCATAGGAGGTCTGCCTGGCCATCTCCATCAAAGTCTGCTCCGCTCGTACTCCGGTTCATTTCTCCTCTGTCGAACATCAGCCAATTCGCACCCGGCATTGCTTCCAGAATTTCCGATCCGCTCACCGTCATGTTGCTCACATACCACACATAATTCTCCTGCGTTTCGCTGTTGCGCCACAGGACATCCACCCATCCGTCGCCGTTGTAATCCCCCACACCGACGACCTTCCAGTTCTGGTCCGCTATCGCCGGCAGATTGCCGCCTCCAATAACCGTTACCCCATCCATGTACCAGGCATAGTTTTCACCGGTGGAGATATTGCGCCACAGAATGTCCGGATTGCCGTCATTGTTAAAGTCCTCTACTCCAACAGCCTTCCAGTTCTGGTCCGGCATTGCAGGCAGTGAAGCCGCTCCTGCGACCGTCACTCCATCCATGTACCACACATAGTTTTCCCCCGTCGTTTCGTAGCGCCAGATAATATCCGGCTTATCGTCATTGTTGAAGTCCTCTACCCCGACGACCTTCCAGTTTTGGTCCGCTACCGTCGGCAGATTGCCGCTTCCGACATACGTCGCTCCATCCATGTACCAGACGTAGTTTTCACCTGTGGATACATTGCGCCAGAAAACATCCGGCTTACCATCGCTGTTGAAGTCGGCCAGACCCGCGATTCTCCAGCTGACATCGACTGATCCAAACGAGGCGCTGCCAATCATAAAACCGCCATCCATAAACCACACCTTTAGCTCGCCCGTTGAGGCATTGCGCCACAGAATATCCGGCTTCCCGTCACCGTTGAAATCACTCGGCACCGTGGGTTGGGATATGAACGTGGCGGCAACGGATTTGACTTCCGTCATGGAAACCTCACAGAGCCCAACCCCGGAACACGCGCCGCTCCAAGCGGCAAGCTGGTAGCCTGCGCTGGCTGTGGCCGTCAACTGGACCGGTGTGCCGCTGTTGTAGTACCCATCCGCCGAAGCCGGGCTGGCGATGATGATGCCGGCACCGGGTGGCGAGATGGCGATGGTCAACTGGTACTGGGTATCGAAGCTCGCCGTATAGGTTGTGGGCGAGGCGGGCGCGGTCACGCCGTGCGACATTGCTCCGCCATCGGACCAGTTGGAAAATACACGGCGTGTGCCCCCGCTGCCCTGGGGCGAATCGGTGCTGATGATGTGAGAACTGCCGGAGACCCACTGAAACGTCTGGGGACCGGTGTAGGGGATGCCGTCTACGGCAAAGCTGAGCTCGGAGGGCGAGGTCTGCACCGTATTCGTCACAGTCAGCAAGGGTGGTTGCCGCTCAATCAGTTTCAGGCCACTTGCCCCCCCCGCAATAGCAAGCTCCGGCCTACCGTCTCCATCGAGGTCGCCGACCGCAACTTGGAACGGATTGGGTCCAGCGGCGAAGTCGACCGAAGCAAAGAAGCCCCCTGCGTCGTCGCCGTAAAGCACGGACACCACGCCCCACTCGCTGCCGACTACGATGTCGGGCCTCCCATCAAGGTCCACGTCGTCGATCGCGAGGAGGCCCGGGGGCCCCCCGAGAGGCAAGGCGACCGCAAGGGGGAATCCGCCGACGCCGTCGCCGAAGAGGACCGTGACGTCCCCGGACCCAGCGTTCGCGATGGCGAGGTCGGGGCTTCCATCCCTGTCAAAATCACCGATGGCAATCGCCCGCGGGCCAGTGCCGGCGGTAAAGCCGACAGGGGGCGTCGCGAATCCGCCGACTCCGTCGCCGAAGAAGACCCACACCTTGCCCGTCTCAGGCACGGCGACGGCCAGATCCAGCTTCCCGTTACGATCGAGGTCACCGACGGCAAGGGCACCGTGCGGGTAGTTTGCGGCACTCAGGCTCATCGGCGCTAAGAAATCGCCGTCGCCGGTCCCGAGGAGGATTGACACTCCATTCACCCCCGCGACGGCGAGGTCGGCCTTCCCATCCCTGTTGAAGTCGCTGATTGAGACAGAGTTAGCGCCCGCGCCTGTTGCAAAGGCAGTCGAGCCAGAAAAGCCGCCCGGGGCGCCCAGCAACACCGAGACATTCCCCGACGAGAAGTTCGCCGTGACGATGTCGAGCCAGGTGTCGCCGTTGAGGTCGGCGATTGCGACCGAGCGCGGAGCCGTACCTACGCCGAACTCAAGCGGTGCCGAGAAATTCCCGGCTCCGTCCCCGTGCAGAACCGACACAGAGTTCGAAGTTTCATTCGCGACAACGAGATCGGGTCTTCCGTTCCGGTCCACATCACCGATCGCTGCGAATGCACTCGGCCCGGAGTCAACGGACCGTGCCTCGAGTTGTCCACCGACACCGTCCCCGCGTGCGATCGAAAGGGAATTTTCAGACAGGACTCCCGCGATGGCAAGATCGGGCACCCCATCACCGTCTACGTCGCCGACACTGGTCGCACTTGGCGGCGGACCCGTGTAACTCACCCCCGGGATGACCTCTCCGGCGCCGTCGCCGTAAAACGCCAGCATGTCGCCGGGATTGGTGACAATTATGTCGGGCTTTGCGTCGCCGTTCACATCCGCAATCGCGACAGACTCCACCGGCACGCTTGAAGTGACGACTCGTGCGGCGGCGAAGCGGAGGGCACTGCGCGCTGTGAGGTTCCTGTTGAAGACAACCGAATTGAACGAGGTCAGCGAGATGATATCGAGCAATCCATCGCCGTCCATGTCGCCGAGCCCGATGTAATTGGGGTTCCAGCCGCCGCCCTGATAGAGCCGGGGCGTGAAGGCGCCGGTCCCGTCGTTGACAAGGAGCCCGATGCTCATCCCTCGCCCTACGGCGATGTCGGGATCGCCGTCGCCGTCCAGGTCGCCGACCTTGACGGTCGAGTTCCAGTAGCCCGAGGGGTCGGTGATCGTGTAGCGCACGGGAGCGGCGAAGCCTCCTACCCCGTCACCCAGCAGCACCGCGATCGTGTTGTTCACGACCGCGAGATCGGCCTTGCCATCAAGGTTGAAGTCGCCGATCGCGACATCCTTGGTCTGGCCGGTGAGCAGGCCATACGTCGTGGGAAAGCTCCCCGTTCCGTCGCCGAAGAAGATCGATATTCCCGGGTCCCCGTATACATTCGCCGTCACAATATCGGGGATGCCGTCACCGTTCAGGTCGCCGATCGCGATCGCGTATGGCCCAGGGGCGGCGCCGATTCTGGCCGGCGAGGAGAACCCGCCCTGCCCGTCGCCGAGGAGAACCACCACGTCGTATCCGGATTCGTATCCTGCATTCCCGACGGCGATGTCGAGCTTGCCGTCCCCGTTGAGGTCCCCCACCGCCACACACGTAGGAAGGTCGCCGACGGGGATGCTCGGCGCGACCGTGAAGCCGCCCGCGCCGTCGCCGAAGAGGATCGAGAGGTCGTCGGTATCGGAGTTCGGGACGGCGAGGTCGAGCTTCCCATCCCGGTTAAAGTCCCCGGCCGCGATCGCGATCGGCTGCGACCCGACCGGCACCGAGGGCGCCGCGACGAAACTGCCGGCCCCGTCCCCGAGGAGAATCAAGGCGCTGCTCGCGCCCACGTTGGCCGTGGCCAGATCCAGCTTCCCGTCGCGGTCAAAATCGCCGATGGCGACGGCTCTCGGGCTGGTCGCCGACGGGAGGTTGTAGACCCCCACGTCGTAGAAGTTGAGGCCCGTTTGCAGCGAGATGTTGCCGCTGGTCTTCGAAGGTCCGAATGGGCCGTTGCCGACCTGCGCGCTGACGCGGACCCGCGCGGTGGTCGTCGCGAGGCCCGGCAAGTCCGCCGCGGCGTCCCAGAGGAAATAGTGATACCAAAATGACTCCGTTTGTACGCCATCCACGCCCTCGTACTTGCCGCCGATAGCGCTCGGTGCCTGACTCGCTCGGCGGAACGGGCTCGTGGCGTCGGGCGAGACCTCAACGAGCACGTTCACTGGCAAGCCCGAGGCCTGCTTCACCCCGTAATAGACGCTGACGTAACCGGGGCCACCCGCATTCGACCCACCAACCTGCCACGCACTCACCTCAAAGACCTCGGGCGGCTCGGAACAGGCAGCACTGCCTTGCAGGGCGATCAGGAACACGGACAGAAGGATAGCTGAAGCAAATAGTTTTCTCATATTCCCCCCCCCCTCTTTCTTCTTAGGATGTATCGCTAAAGTGCCCCCTCAGTTTCACCATGGTCGGTGGCCGACGGTGCGCAACCATTCGATGAGCCTCAGAGGAAATAAACCACCCCTCAAAAGACCTTCGCGCCCCATCTATGTGATTGCTTTATTTAATAATGATCGTCTAAATGTATCACTACTCAAAAGGAACTTGCAGCAAAATAATTTTTCGGGCCGCAGAGAGCTTGTGCTTCGAGATTGCCGGGGCGGGATTCTCCATATCGTGGTGTTTTATGATTTGCCTTGGCTCAGTTACTATCGGTATGATTTAAGTTTAATTTCGTGGAGATGTTGATATGGCACGAAACCATCGGGGCAAGCAGGGCATGAACCGAGGCAAGTTGTTGCGTTTGACTGTTTTGACTGCAATCATGCTGAGCTGGGCGTCAGCGGTGAAAGCGGCCAATCCTATCCCGCAGACGGAGCGAACCGCCCTGCTGGCGTTGTATTCCAGCACCAATGGAGCATCGTGGACCTCCAATAGCGGATGGGGCGGCGCATCAGGTACTGAATGCGCATGGTATGGAATAACATGCATTTTACAGGGGGGTCAAGCAACCGGGACTTATCACGTCGGAGTTATTAATCTACCCGGAAACAATCTCAGTGGATTTATTCCTGCACAACTCGGCAATCTGACCAACCTGCAGAGTCTCCATCTCCTATACAATAAGCTGACAGGATCGATTCCACACGAACTCGGCAACCTTACAAACTTGCAGACGCTCTGGCTCGGAGAAAATCAGCTGACCGGTTCGATTCCACCCGAACTCGGCAGTCTGACCAACCTGCAGTATCTTGATCTCTATGGCAATCAGCTGACAGAATCGATACCATGCGAACTCGGCAATCTGACCAACTTGCAGAAGCTCTATCTCTACTCCAATCAGCTGACCGGTTCGATTCCAACCGAACTCGGCAATCTGACCAACCTGCAGGTTCTCGACCTCGTCTCCAATCAGCTGACCGGTTCGATTCCAGCCGCGCTCGGCAGTCTGACCAACCTGTGGTATCTTGATCTCGATGGCAATCGGCTAACTGGCTCGATTCCAGCCGCACTCGGCAATCTCACCAACCTGCTGGTTCTCGACCTCGCCTTCAATCAGCTGACAGGATCGATTCCAGCCGCACTCGGCAATCTGATCAACCTACAGTATCTTGATCTCTATAGCAATCATTTGTCCGATGAAGTGCCTTCTGAGATAACCGATCTCATCAATTTGGAGGATTACGGTGGTTTGGATCTTCGATACAACTGCCACCTCAAAGCTAGCGATCCTGCGGTAGTGTCATTCCTCAACCTAAAACACAACACTGACCTTCCATCCTGGGCGGACACACAAAATTCATGCGCAACAAACTGCGATATGAATGGTGACGGCAATCCGGACATTCTCTGGCGTAATAGCTCCACCGGGGAAAACTATGTCTGGTACATGGATGGAGTGACGGTCCTGGGAGGCGGCAATCTGCCTACGGTAGCGGAACAAAACTGGAAAGTCGTCGGGGTAGCGGACTTCAACCATGACAATAAGCCGGACATTCTGTGGCGCAACGCAGCGACCGGCGACAACTATGTCTGGTACATGGATGGAGTGACGGTCCTGGGAGGCAGTAATTTACCCACGGTAGCGGACCAGAACTGGAACGTCGTCGGGATCGGAGACTTCAACCATGACGGCAAGCCGGACATTCTGTGGCGCTATGCAGCAACGGGCGACAACTATGTGTGGTACCTGGATGGAGCGACGGTCCTGGGAGGCGGCAGCTTGCCGGCGGTAGCAGATGAGAACTGGAACGTCGTCGGAGTAGCGGACTTCAACAATGACGGCATGCCGGACATTCTGTGGCGCTACGCAGCGACAGGCGAAAACTATGTCTGGTACATGGATGGAGTGACGGTCCTGGGAGGCGGCAACTTGCCGACGGTAGCGGATCAGAACTGGAACGTCGTTGGGATCGGAGACTTCAACAATGACGGCAAACCGGACATCCTGTGGCGCAACACGTTGACGGGAGAGGATTACGTCTGGTATATGAACGGAACTGCAGTGACGGGAGGCGGTGTTTTGCCAACGGTAGCGGATCAGAATTGGACAATCGTCCTCTAATGGAAAAGGCTGTAATCCGTTAGGACTACAGCCTTTTAAATTTCTTGGTGCCGAAGGGGGGACTCGAACCCCCACGAGTTTCCCCACCACCCCCTCAAGATGGCGTGTCTGCCAATTCCACCACTTCGGCACTTAAAAAACTTTTGTCACTAAACAGCCGCAATTCCGATTGCATTTCTTGCGGGAATTCTTCTCGCAAATCCACTACTTGGCAGGCGGCTTGGATTCTGCCGGTTTGCCAGCCGGTTGCTCGGCATTAGCCGGCGCGGTCACTGGAGCAGCCTGCTGCTTCGCTTTTGCTGCTTCTGCCGCTTCCTGTGCCCTCTGGATCTGCTCCCGCGTAGGCACAGGTGGAAGATTTACAGGAGCATCTTTTTTCCCCGGTTTAGAGGTCTGCCCCTTTTTGGATTCGAGAATGGACTTGCCCACCGTGCTGGCGCGCGTAGTCATTAGCGATAGAGAGAGGCTGGTCAGCATGAAAACTATCGCTGCCCCTGTCGTCATCTTCGACAGAAACGAAGCGGGCCCTCGACTGCCAAATGCTGTTTGTGTCGCGCCGCCGCCAAAAGCACCCGCTAAGTCCGCGCCCTTTCCTGACTGAAGGAGCACCACCAGGACCAGAATGACGCACACAAGAACATGCAGAGCTACTATCGAATAATAGAGAAGCATACGATTCTCAAACCTGCTTTCCGCCGACCTTCATGATCTGATAGTGGATGATGCGCAGGAAGCTTTCCGCTTCCAGGCATGCACCCCCGACCAGTGCGCCGTCGATATCGGGCTGCAGCATCAATACATCAATATTCTCCGGTTTGACGCTGCCGCCATATAAAATGCGAACTTTCTGCGCCTCTTTCCCGAATTTCCCGGAAAGCCACTCGCGGATCAAGCCATGCATTTCCTGAGCGATTTCGGGCGACGCAGTACGGCCCGTTCCGATTGCCCAGACCGGTTCGTAGGCGAGAATAATACGCAACAGACCCTGGCCTGTCAAGCCATCCAATCCACCTGCAAGTTGTTGTTCTACTACGCTATGATGCATCCCGGATTCCCGCTCGGCCAGGGTTTCCCCGATGCAGACTATCGGCTGAAGCGTAGAATTCAATACCGCGCGCACGCGGCGGTTCACGGTCGCATCGGTTTCGCCGAAGTATTGGCGGCGCTCCGAATGGCCGACAATGACCATGCCGCACCCGATATCCTGCAGCATGGGAATGCTGATTTCTCCTGTAAAAGCGCCCTTGGGCTCCCAATGCACATTCTGAGCAGCCAGAATCAGCGGAGTCCCGTTGATTTCGCTTGCCACGGCAGCCAATGCCGTGAAAGGCGGCGCCAGGGCGACCTGGCAATGGATCCCATCCGCAATGCCCGTCCTAATGGCGCGGGCCAGTGAAACGGCATCCTCGCCCGATTTGTGCATCTTCCAGTTTCCCGCAATAACCGGCACTCTCATACCTGCCCCGTTTCATTAATAGAATAACCTGCGCCCGACAGTGTGGGTCCATTCGTCATTCGTAATATCGTCATTCGTCATTTATCATTGAGGGCTGCGACTCCGGGCAGCGTCTGTCCTGCCAGGAATTCGAGCGAAGCGCCGCCTCCCGTCGAAATGTGTGTGATCCGGTCCGCGACGCCTGCCTTCGCGACTGCAGCGGCAGAATCCCCGCCGCCGATCACCGACACAGCATGCGAATCCGCCACTGCCTTAGCCACAATCATAGTGCCCGCGGAAAATGCATCCTTCTCAAACACCCCCATTGGCCCGTTCCATACAATGGTTTTTGCGGAGCGAATGATTTCAGAATATTCGGCCGATGTTTTTGGCCCGATATCCAGGCCCATTTCTCCTTCGGGAATTTGTCCCGCCGGCACTGTGTGCGCCGAGGCTTCATCCTCCATGCCCGAACTGGCGATCGCATCGACCGGGAGCACGATACGGGACTGCGCCCGCTGCAAAAGCTCACGGGCCAAGTCCAGTTTGTCACCCTCACATAAAGATTTGCCGATATTTTTTCCCTGGCTCTTCAGAAATGTAAACGCCATGGCTCCGCCAATGAGCAGGCGATCCACTTTCCCAAGCAGGTTTTCGATCACCTCGATTTTATCGGAGATCTTAGCGCCTCCCAGGATAGCAACAAATGGGCGTTGCGGCGATTCCAGCGCGCCTCCCAGGTACCGCAACTCCTTTTCCATTAGAAATCCGCCGACGGCTTTCTGCACAAAATGGGTGATGCCTTCGGTGGAAGCATGCGCCCGATGCGCGCTGCCAAAGGCGTCGTTGACATACAGAGGAGTCTGCGCAGCCAGCTTCTTTGAAAACTCCGGATCATTGGCCTCCTCTTCCGGGTGGAAACGGAGATTCTCGAGCAGGAGCACGTCTCCCGGTTTCGCCTCACGGACTGCCTTTTCAACTTCAGGGCCGATGCAGTCGGAGACAAATGTCACCTTCGCGCCCAAAAGCTCCGACAGCCGGGCGGCTGCGGGAGCCAAAGAGAATTCCGGCTTGGGCTTGCCTTTGGGACGGCCAAGATGCGAAGCCAGCACGAGGATCGCGCCATGCTCCATGCCGAATCGAATTGTCGGGAGCGCTTCCCGGATGCGAAGGTCATCCGTGACCTTAGAATCTTTGATCGGGACGTTGAAATCGACGCGCACAAAAACACGCGCGCCTTTCAAGTCCAAATCCTGGATCATCAGTTTGTTCACGGCCAATTCCCTCCCGGTAGGTTTGTTCAAATTTAGCCAACGTATTTGATCAAGTCCCGCAACCGGCAGGAATATCCCCATTCGTTGTCATACCAGGCCAGCGTCTTCACAAGATTGCCCATAACCTTGGTTTCGAGCCCATCCACGCAGCCTGAAAATGAACTCTGCCGGAAATCCGTCGATACCAGTTCTTCCTCGGTATACCCGAGAATCCCCTTCAATGCGCCTTCCGAGGCGTCTTTCAGAGCTTTATTCACGTCTTCCTTCGTAACTTTTGCCTTCACGACGGTCACAAGATCCACGAGAGAAACGTTCGGAGTGGGGACCCGGATCGCAATGCCGTCCAACTTTCCGACAAGCCTCGGCAGAACAAGACCGATGGCTTTGGCTGCGCCGGTCGAGCTCGGAACCATGTTCAGCGCCGCCGCGCGCGCACGCCGCAGGTCCTTGTGCGGCAGATCAAGCAGATTCTGGTCGTTGGTATAGCTGTGAATGGTCGTCATGAAACCCGATTCGATTTCAAACTTCTCGTCGAGTACTTTGGCCAGGGGTGCAAGACAGTTGGTCGTGCAGGATGCATTGGAGATTATGTGATGCTTAGCCGGATCATACCCGTCCATGTTGATGCCGATGCAGAATGTCCCGTCCACGTTTTTCCCGGGTGCGGAGATGATCACTTTCTTAACCGTGCCCTTCATTTGGACTTTAGCCATCTCGCCATCAGTGAAAAGCCCCGTGGACTCCACAACCACCTGTGCGCCGAGCGAACTCCAATCCAGTTTGGCCGGATCCCTTTCGCTGAATACCTTTATTGGCATTGTTATTCACAAGCAGGTTGCCATCCTTAAGCTCCACGGTTCCATCAAATCTTCCCAGAACGGAGTCATATTTCAGCAAGTGCGCGAGGACTTCGGGTTTTGTGATGTCGTTGATCCCTACGATTTCGATCCTGGGATCTCCCTTGGAACACCGGACCAGGTTTCTACCAATTCGTCCAAATCCATTAATGGCAACTTTGATTGTCATGGCGTACCCTCCAAAGTAATTCGTTAAGAAAAAACATCATTATAGCGAGAAATTATACGTCTGTCCTCGAAATATCCAATGCTACACTAGGGCCATGGATCTCAAACAGGTACTTGCGATTGCTTCCTTGTTTCATTTGCCCGAGCCCATTGAAGTCTATCACTTTCCCGAGAAAGGTAACATCAACCGCGAAACATATCTGGTTGCGGCCGGGCCGCAGACGGAGAGTGCGGAATATATTCTCCAGCAACTCAATCCCGGCGTATTCAAAAAACCAGCAGATAGTATGCGCGCCATGATCTCCTGCATTGAAGCGCAGCGGCAAGCCATATTGAAAGGAGCGCTTCAAGGAGACGAGGAGTGGGAAGTCCTCCGGCTGATCCCGACCAAGCACGGCATGGCATACCTCGAGGCGACATGCGAAGGCAGCCCATGTTGCTGGCGCATGATGGCCAGGATCGGGCAGGCGCGGTCCTACAAGAGTTTGCAGGAAATCCCCGATTCAAGGGCTCGCCTGCGGGTAGCGGAGGAAGCCGGCCGGGGACTTGCATTGTTCGGAACTCTAACGGCAGGAATGAATCCGCTGCAAATCCACTGTCCGCTGCCCGGCTACCGGAACTCCGGACTCTATTACGACCAACTGCTTTCTGTGCTGGCGGGCAACCGCACTCCGACTCAAGCCATGTCCTATCTGCCTGCAGATCCGGCCTTGCGGCAGAGCACGGAAGAGCATTTTCTGGTTCAAGTGGAGGATGAGGAATACCAGCGCAGACGGCAGGATCCGCTTGTTCGCCGGTGCATCAACCTTGCTCTCGAACATAAATCCCATGCTCTCAAGCTGGCCCGGGGGCTGAAAACGGGGGATTTGAGAACGGTTCTGATCCACGGTGATACCAAGCTCGAGAATTTTCTTTTCAGCACGCGCACCGGCAAAGCAAAAGCCCTTGTCGACCTGGATACCATCATGCCGCACACGTGGTTGAGCGACTGGGGAGATATGGCTCGCTCGCTCATAAATCCGGCGGGAGAAAGAGAAACTGATTTAGCAAAAGTCGCTGTGGACCTGGAGGTTTTCGAATCTGCGGCCTGTGGTTTTCTAAGCGCGGCACGACATACTGCGGACCACGAAGTAGCCCTGATGACGGATGCCGTGCAGAGCATGGCCCTTGAGCTCGGAGTGCGTTTCCTGACCGATTATCTGAGGGGCGATAGTTATTTCAGGTTGGAATCTGCGGATCCGCCCGATCTCAATAGAATCCGGGCGCTGGTGCAGTTCCGTTTATTTGAAAATTTGCGCGTCCACTCGAGCCGCCTTGAACGCATCATTGCAGATTGTGTCAGAAAAGGGTAAAGGGCGGCGTTGGAAGAGTTTATTATTGCTAAAAGTCGGGAAATTTCTGGTGATCCTTTTTCGGAAAAAGGTGTACAAATCTACTGGCAGGATTTGTTGAATACATCCGGATGAGCATGGTTTTGGCCTCTTTGTGGCACCGGATTACAGAAATAGTGCGCCATGGTTGCTTGCGGCTTATGAAGCCGCAGATGCCCGCAGCGGCTGCATTGCTTATTCTATCGGCGGCGCCGGCGATAGGATTTCCGGCAGAGATTCAAGAGAATGCCGCAGGACAAGTGCACACCGAAATTCCCTACCGCGATGGAATCGTGAAACTCACTTCAGACCAACAGGAAGAAATTTCCGGGAACCGCTTTCGCGCCGCAGGGGCACGTTGTAATCGCATTCAAGGACGTTGTTATTACGGCTGAAGCAGCCGAATACAACAAGGAAACGGGAGAAGGAACCATGACCGGCCGCATCCGTTTCAGTCAGAAGGATCTTTGGCTGGTCTGTTCGCGCGCCGAATTTAATATTCAGACCCAGACAGGCGTTTTTTACGACGCTTCCGGCTATGCCGACCGGGAGTTTTTTGTCACAGGCAGAACGATTTACAAAACCGGTCCCGACACCTACAGAGTAGAAGAAGGGATCGCAACCACATGCCGGGACAAACTGCCAAAATGGAGCTTTTCGGCATCCAGGACAAACATTCGGATCGACGGCACGGCCCGCATGCGTCACACGGTTTTCAAGATCAAAGGAGTTCCTGTCTTTTACGCGCCGTTTATGATCTTGCCCATGGCAAAAAAGGTCCGCAGCAGCGGATTCGTGCCGTTCCAAACAGGGAATTCGACATCCAAAGGACGAGTCTTTAGCGAGGGATACTACCAAACGCTGGGCAAAAGCGCCGATCTCAGGGTTTATGGCGACTACTTCAGTTTGCGAGGACTGGCGGTGGGGGGTATTTTCAGAATAAGGCCAAATCCGGAAACGCGCTTTTCCCTTCAAGCGTATGGGATCAACGACAAATTGGATCAGGGTGGCATACAGCTGATCGTTGATGGCGAGTCGATGCTGAAAGGCGATTGGCGCGCCGTAGCGCGGGTCAATATTTCATCCAATTTCAGCTTTCGCCAGGCGTTCGCCGAAAGTTTTCAATCGGCAACAGCATCTCAAGAACGAGCGACCGCGTTCCTGACCCGGAATCACGACAGCTTTTCCACCAACATCGCATTTGAACGGCTGGAGGTTGTTTTCCCGGCCCGCAACCTGGTGATCAGGAAGCTTCCTTCGCTGGAATTCCATTCGCTTGGAACACCACTGGGCCGTTCGCCTTTCATTTTCTCCTTCAGGGCTTCAATGGACGGCATATCCAGAATGGACAGCCTTATAGAAACGCAGCGCCTGGTCCAGCGCCTGGACTTTCACCCGCGTCTCGCAATGCGTCTGCCTTCTTTCTTTGGCTTCTCACTCATGCCTTCGTTAGGAGTCCGGGAGACCTATTACGGCGCCCAGTTATCGGATAGCTCCCCTTCCGGCACCGCGAATAAAAGCCTGCACCGACGCTATACAGACATGAGCATCGATCTGCGCATGCCGGTCCTGGAAAAGGATTTTTCTTTCTCGCGGTTCGGGGGCTTCACGCACACGGTGGAGCCTTTTGCCACGTATCGACGGACATACGGGATACAGGATCTCGACAAAACTATCCGCTTTGACGAAGAGGACGCTATCGCCGACACAAATGAGATCGAATACGGAATCACAAATCGCATTTTTCGAACTAGACAAACCGACGCCGGCACGCGGGAAAAATACGAATTCATGTCATTCAGTCTGATCCAGAAGTATTATTTCGACCCGACCTTTGGCGGGGCATTCCGGCCGGGCGAATCCAATGCTTTTTATCCCCTGGATACCGTGACCGGTTTCTACCAAACGATGACCTTGAGCAACCTGGCGCCGGTTAGTGGGATTTTCCAGTTGTCGCCGCGAAAGGGCATCCATAGCGACATCCGGTTCGATTACGACACCAGGCTTCAGCGCTGGCGCAGCGGCAGTCTCTCCACGTCGTGGAAGCAGGGGAATATTCTCCTGGCAGGAACATATTTTAAAACCCGCGCGGTGGAACGGGGACTCCTCACCAGCAATCATGTCCAGGGCCGCATCGAATATGGGGATCCTAATCGCGGGTTTTCATCAGGTGTGGCGGTAAGCTATAACCTCCGGACCTCCCAGTGGTTGAACAGCAGCACCCGCATATCCTACACCTGGGATTGCTGCGGCCTGGCCGTAGCATTCAATCAGTTTGACCTCGGGCAGAGGACTGAATCGAGGTACAGTTTTTCATTTATGCTCAAGGGAATTGGCAGCTTCGGAAATATCAGGCGGCCGGAGAGTCTGTTTTAAAAAGTCGGCAGTCGGTAGTCGGTAGTCAGCAGCTAGGAGTCAGTCAGAAATCAGGAATTTGGAAGTCGGAATCAGGAATCAGGAATCCGGAATCAGGAATCAGGAATCGATGCCAAAAGCATATATTTTGGCCGGGACCAATCTGGAAGACCGGGAGGCGAATCTTGAATTTGCGCGGAGAGCGCTGGCAAAGGGAGGGATTATCACAACATTCAGCTCCTGTTTCGACACTGAACCGGTTGGTTTCCTGGATCAACCGTGGTTCCTGAATCAGGCAATAGAGATGGAAACAAGGCTTGAGCCGCGCGAACTGCTTTTCTTCTGCCAAAGCATCGAAGCCTCCTGCGGGAGAATTCGAACATTTCCTAACGCGCCCAGAACGCTTGATCTTGATATTCTCCTTTATGGAGACGACTGTAATAAATCAGGGGGACCTGGTCATCCCGCACCCGCGGCTGCATGAACGCAGGTTTGCATTGGAGCCGCTGGCACAGATTGCGCCGGAGGCGGTACACCCGGTGTTTAAGAAGTCCATTCGATTGCTGCTCGAAGCCTGTCGCGATTCTTCTCAAGTTCATATTGCAGGCGTACACCATTAGCAGAGATTTCTGTGAATTGAATAAAGATTTTCTCCGTGTTCTCCGTGTGCTTTTTTCCGTGGCAAGTTATTTTTCTGCTTCCGGCGGACTATCGGCGCCAGGTAATCGTGTAAATCTTTAAGCCCATTTTTTTCATACGTTACGCTGCTTTTGCCACGGAATAAAAGCACACGAAGAACACTGATAAACTCTAGAGACCTAAAACTCTAGAGATCCAAAGATTTTCTCCGTTCTCCGTGTGCTTTTTTCCGTGGCAAGTTATTTTTCTGCTTCCGGCGGACTATCGGCGCCAGGTAATCGTGTAAATCTTTAAGCCCATTTTTTTCATACGTTACGCTGCTTTTGCCACGGAATAAAAGCACACGAAGAACACTGAAAAACTCTAGCGATCTAAATTTTTCAGTGTGTGTTATGATACGCTGCGAAGTTAAGCAGATGAAAGTTTCGGCCGATAGAGTAAGCATAGTGGATATTTTAGATATTTTTCCCCCAGAGGATTGAGATATTGTTGACTCGTCTGCATAGATCAGTGGTAGTTGTCCTCCTGACATTTTTTCTAATTCCCGCATTTGGACTTGAGAGCAGGGCGAACTCTCTCGAGACAATCCAGACAAAGATTGCCCAGTTCCTGAAACGCCCGGGAGTCCGGTCTGCGAAATGGGGAATTCAAATCCTGGACCCGGCGACCAGCAGCATTGTGCTCGAAGTCAACCCGGACAAGACATTTCTCCCCGCCTCCGTTTTGAAAGTCTTAACGACATCCGCGGCTCTGGAAAAACTGGGGCCCGATTTTAGATATCGCACCGGTGTTTATACCAACGGGACTATTGATTCAAATGGCACGTTGCAGGGAGACCTGGTGCTCGTGGGACGCGGAGATCCCAATCTGACGGATCCTTACGGAGAACTGTTCGAAAAGCCGGCATTGATGGAATTGGCTCAGGAACTGAAAAGCCGTGGCATCAGCCGCATTCAAGGCGACATCATTGGAGACGACAGCTATTTCGACTCCGATAGCCCCGTAAAAGGCTGGACGGCTCTGGCACTCAAGTCTTTGTACGGCGCCCCGATCAATGCGCTGAGCGTCAACAACAACGTGCTCTGGGTTTATGCGCGGCCGACGAAATATAACCAGAAGGTAATTGTCGGTGTAGAGCCGCAAACTTCGTATTTCAAGATCCGAAACCAGGCAAAGACAGGCAGCCGGCGCGCCAGGCAGACCATCCACGTACAGCTGATTCGGGGGACAAATACGATTGTGGTTTCCGGGATCCTGCCCGCCAATAAAACCGCCAGCCAACCCGTCCTGCTTGAGAGAGCCGCTGAAGTGGCAGCCGACATGCTTCAAGAAGCGCTGCAGAGCGAAGGCATCACCGTGCAGGGCAAGGTCTACGCAACGCATTACGGAGACGTATCCGAAGAGCAACGAAAAAGCTGGAAACTGCTGGCAGAACACCAGTCCCCTCCTTTGATCCGCGCCCTGGAGATCATTAACAAAAAGAGCCAGAACCTTCATGCGGAGATGCTGCTCCGGACTCTGGGCGCTGAATTCAAAGGCTCGGGAACGAACGAAGCGGGGCTGCAGGTCGTCAAGGAATTCCTGGTAGACTCCGGGATAGAAAGCGAAAGGATCAAACTGAACGATGGGTGCGGGCTGTCCAGGGAAAACCTGGTCACACCTCGGTTCCAGACTTCGCTGCTGAATTTCCTTTCGCAGCGATATTACTTTGATCTTTTTCGCAACACGCTCGCCATCAGCGGAACGGACGGCACTCTGAAAAACCGCTTGTCCGCTCTGGATGTGCGCGGTTCCATCCACGCCAAGACCGGCACCCTGAACGGAGTAACCACTCTAGCCGGTTACATGACGACCAAGTCGGGCCGGAATCTCATTTTCAGTATTTTTGCAAACCGTGTGAATGCCGTCGCGCGCGTCAAAAAAACAATTGACGAAATTTGCTCCCTTTTTGTTGACCTTTACTGATGAGCCTCCATATCCTTTTTTTTGCTTCACTGGCAGATATCTCCGGAATGCGGGAAACGTATCTGGACGCAGCGGGATTCACGGACGTGCATTCTGTCTTTGAAAAATTCGCAAAGGATTTTCCGGCGCTGGCAGCCTATCGCGCATCCATTCTATGCGCAGTCAATTCCGAATTTGCCCGGCCGGAATCTCCGGTCCACGACGGCGATGAAATTGCCTTTTTTCCGCCGGTCAGTGGAGGGTAATGTGTTTCAACTCGTAAGAGATCCCATCGACGTCCGGAAGATAACAGACGGCATCCAGAGTCCCGAGGATGGCGCAGTCCTCGTGTTTGAAGGAGTGGTCCGCAACAATGCTAAGGGCAAGGCGGTGCGTTTCCTCGAATACGACGCATACGAACCGATGGCGCTGAAGAAGCTCGAAGAAATCGGGTTTCTTGCCAAACGCGAGTTCGAGATCCGGGATATGGCGATCGTGCACAGGTTGGGCCATATGGAAATCGGGGAATGCAGCACGGTAATCGTCGTGGCCTCGGCGCACAGAGGCCCCGCATTTGACGCCTGCCGTTTTGCCATCGAAAAAATCAAAGAGATCGTGCCCATCTGGAAAAAAGAATTCTACGAAGACGGCGAAGTCTGGATTGAAGGAACCCCCTAACGAATTACGAATTACGAATTACGAATCAAAACATACAGTATTTTAAAGCGGTAACATGGCTGCTAAAACGCAACAGTTATTATCCCAGTATATTTGTAATTCGTCATTCGTAATTCGTAATTATGTTTGAAGGGGGCAACCTATGATGCTGAAGAGTAACAGCTATTAGCCCAGTATATTTTAATTCGTAATTCGTCATTCGTAATTCGTAATTATATTTGAAGGGGGCAACCTAGCTGCTGAAGAGTAACAGCTATTAGCCCAGTATATTTTAATTCGTCATTCGTCATTCGTAATTCGTAATTATGTTTGAAGGGGGTAGCCTATCTGCTGAAGAGCAACAGCTATTAGCCCAGTATATTTTAATTCGTAATTCGTCATTCGTAATTCGTAATTATATTTGAAGGGGGTAACCTAGCTGCTGAAGAGTAACAGCTATTAGCCCAGTGTATTTTAATTCGTAATTCGTCATTCGTAATTCGTAATTATGTTTGAAGGGGGTAGCCTAACTGCTGAAGAGTAACAGCTATTAGCCCAGTATATTTTAATTCGTCATTCGTCATTCGTCATTCGTAATTATGTTTGAAGGGGGCAACCTAGCTGCTGAAGAGCAACAGCTATTAGCCCAGTGTATTTTAATTCGTAATTCGTCATTCGTAATTCGTAATTATGTTTGAAGGGGGTAGCCTAACTGCTGAAGAGCAACAGCTATTAGCCCGGTATATTTTAATTCGTAATTCGTAATTCGTAATTCGTAATTATGTTTGAAGGGGGTAGCCTATCTGCTGAAGAGCAACAGCTATTAGCCCGGTATATTTTAATTCGTAATTCGTCATTCGTAATTCGTAATTATGTTTGAAGGGGGCAGCCTAGCTGCTGAAGAGTAACAGCTATTAGCCCGGTATATTTTAATTCGTAATTCGTCATTCGTAATTCGTAATTATATTTGAAGGGGCGCTAGCTGCTGAAGAGTAACAGCTATTAGCCCGGTATATTTTAATTCGTAATTCGTAATTCGTCATTCGTAATTATGTTTGAAGGGGGTAGCCTAGCTGCTGAAGAGTAACAGCTATTAGCCCGGTATATTTTAATTCGTCATTCGTAATTCGTAATTATGTTTGAAGGGGGTAGCCTAGCTGCTGAAGAGCAACAGCTATTAGCCCAGTATATTTCTAATTCGTCATTCGTTATTCGTAATTCGTCATTTTGTTACAGTTCGTGGCGGTGTTCGAGGGCTTTGGACATGGTCATTTCGTCCGCGAATTCCAGATCGCTCCCCACCGGCAGACCCAGCGCAATGCGGCTCACTTTGACGCCGATCGGCTTTAAAAGCTTGGCGAGATAAATTGCCGTCGCTTCCCCCTCCACATTCGGGTTAGTCGCCAGGATTATTTCCCGAACGGTACCTTCCCTCAACCGCTCCAGCAGGTTTTTAAGTTTGAGGTCTTCGGGTCCGACGCCGTTGATTGGCGAGAGGACTCCGTGCAGGACGTGATACTGTCCGCGGTATTCCCGGGTTTTTTCGACGGCCAGGATGTCGTTCGGCTCTTCAACGACGCAAATCGTCTCATTGGAGCGCGCGCGCGTTGTTGCAGTAGTGGCATGGGTCCCGGTCCGAAAAGTTGTTGCAGCGGGAGCAGTATCGGATTTTTTCCTTCACATCCAGGATCGCACTGCTCAAGCGCTCCGCATCCTCCCTGGAACGGCACAATATGCTGTATGTCAGCCGCTGCGCGCTTTTAGCCCCGATTCCCGGAAGCTTCCGGAATTCGTCGATTAATTTCTCGATCGGTTCGGCGTAGTCGCTCATGAATCTATTTTTTCCGCCTTTACAGGGCCCGGAAAAACGTCAAGAAAGGATTTTACGATTGGCTCGCGCTTGGCTTTTTCCAAAAGATCGCTGTCGCTCGATTGCGCGTTCTGCATCCCCTGAGGATTCTGACCTGGCTGTGCTATAGGCTCTCCCAGGACAACGGCAACTTTGCTCCCGACGACACGAATGGCAGCCTGCGTAATGGCCGGAAGGTTGTCCTTGATTTGCCGCCGGACAAATTCATTCGCCGATCCCGTCTGGAGCACTACCTGCTCTCCTTTCAAGCTGGCGCCCTCCAGGGTTTGCAGCAACGACTCCAGGGATTCTCTCCCTACGGCCGCCGCTATTTTGAACAGGAAATTTCTTGGATCCGCGATTGGAGCGGCCGTTTCGTTCGCTTCCTCAGCCGGAGGCATCGAGGGAGCTGTGCGTTCAGGCTCAGGCACCGCGAATTTTTCTTTTGCCGGGGCAACAGGGCGCCTTGGAGCCGGATTGACTGCGGCCGGGCTTACACTCGAAGTCACGGGCGCGGCAGGCGCGGGGACTGAGGAGACTCCGGGTTTGCGCGGAGAGCTGGTTCCCTCAGCGGCGGAAAATTCGGCTATCAGGTCCTCGATCGGGCGCAATCTGGAAATATGCGAGAGCTCGATCAATCCCATTTCAAGCTGAAAACGCAGCTGGCTCGCATACCGCATCCCGGCTTCGATTTTCTGGAATGCGTCGAAAAGCCGCAGGAGATCTTCCCGTGAAAAAAGGTCCGCCTGTTGGCGCAAGTCGGGCAGAATGCTTTCCGGGATACCCAGAAGTGCAGGATCCGAGATTCCGGCCTTCAACACCATCAGGTTCCGGAATTGGCCGGAAAGACGGCGGCAGAAATTGTTGAAGGTCTTGTCCGACCTCCACGAGATCCGCGACAATTTTCAGAAGCTCCGCCACATCGTTTCCCGCGATCGCCCGCACGGTTTGCCCCAAAACCTTCGGCTCGACCAATCCAAGCAGCGCCGTCACGTCCTCATCGCGCACGGTGGCGCCGCTAAAGGCGATGACCTGATCGAGGGCGGACATGGCATCCCGCATGCTGCCTCCGCTGGAGAAAACAACCTGCTCGAGCGCTATGGTACTGATCTCGATGCCCTCTGCTTTCGCTATTTCGCGCAGACGTTCCATGATCAAAGGATATTGGATAAGCTTGAAACTGTACTGCTGGCACCTGGATAGGATCGTCGCAGGAATCTTGTGATATTCCGTTGTCGCGAGTATGAAAACGACGTGCGGCGGCGGCTCTTCGAGAGTTTTCAACAGCGCATTGAAGGCTTCCTGCGTGAGCATGTGCACTTCATCGATGATGAAGATCTTATTCCGGTCTCTGGCGGGGCTATAGCGGGTCTTCTCTTTCAGTTCCCGGATTTCATCGATGCCGCGATTGGAAGCCGCGTCAATTTCAAGAACATCCATGCAATTGCCGGCGGCGATCTCGAGACAGGAGGGGCATTCGCTGCAGGGCTCGCCTGGCTTGCCCTTGTGGCAGTTCAACGCCTTCGCCAGAATCCGCGCAGTTGACGTTTTGCCGCTGCCCCGTGGTCCGGAGAAAAGAAATGCATGGGCGACCCGGCCGATCTGAAGGGCATTCATCAGAGTCCGGGAAACATGCTCCTGCCCTACCAGCTCATTGAAATTTTTAGGCCGCCATTTGCGGGCAAGAACCTGATATTGCATAGAGAAAAGGGTCGAGCCCCGGGGATCCTGTTGCACATATAGTTGACCTCTTAATGCTGCTTCCTTCCGGACCTGACATGGTTCGAGGGTTATATTGCACAGGGCCCGAGGCCCGTCATGGCCTCTCAGCCGAAAGCCTCATGTTACGGCATCCCTTCGACGTAGACAAGCGGCAAAAACAGGACATGCCTGCATTCCGGTCGGAATCGGTATCGGTATCGCAATCGCGATCGCTTCTCGGCATATGCGGCATAACGGAATCCGATGACCGATTGCGATACCGATTGTGATTACGATAGCGAACAAATCAGCCTCTATTATTCAGATTCTTCGGGAATCAGTCGCAGTTTGGAGTCGAGGCGGCCGGTGTGTGTTAACCTTGAGGCGTTTTGAAAACGATGTTCTTTTTTGAACAGGGCTTCGGGGAATATGCGAATTCTTCACGTAGACAGCGCGCGCACCTGGCGGGGGGGACAAAACCAGGTTCTGCTTACAGCGCAAGGAATGAAGCTCCGCGGACACGATGTGGCCATAGCGGCATTCCGGGGCGGGATGCTTGAGACGCGGGCAAGTGAGGCCGGCATTGAGACCTGTTCCATCGCATTCCATGGAGACCTCTCGCCTGCAGCCGTGTTGGCTCGTACGCGAATTGCGCTCGCGGCAGCCCGACATTGTCCATGCGCACGACGCGCACGCACTCAGCGCGGCTCTCGTTGCCGTCCGGATGGCGCACGCGGGATTTCTGGTGGCATCGCGTCGCGTCGATTTTTCTCTTCGAGGAGCTTTCTCGCGCTTCAAATACCGGCAGGCGAAGAGGATCATCGCCGCAAGCCGGGCGATCGCTTCCAGTCCTGGAAAAAAACGGGATTTCCCAGGACTCGTGCGCGTCGTGCACGAGGGAGTCCGGGACCGCGAACCGAAGGCAGGGGGAGCGGACTGCTGCGGAGTCTGGGCGTTCCGGACAACTCTCAGATCGTTGGAAATATCGCGGCGCTGACCGATCACAAGGATCACCTCACGCTGATCGAATCGGCCCGCATCGTGCTTGCGCGCCGCGGTGACGTTCGGTTTGTTATCGCGGGCGAAGGCGAATGCAGGCCCGCCCTGGAACAACGCCTTCGTGAAACCGGCCTCGAGGACAAAGTCCTGTTGCTGGGGTTCCGCGGCGATATCGACCTGCTCCTGCCGGAGTTTACGCTATTTTGCCTGTCCTCGCACATGGAAGGGCTTGGCACGAGTCTGCTGGACGCCATGGCATTTGGCCTGCCGATTGTCGCCACGAAGAGCCGGGGGGATACCGGAAGCGGTGGAGGACGGCGTTACAGGCCGCGTCGTGCCGCCGCGAGACCCGTCCCGGTTGGCCGAAGCGCTGCTCGAGCTTCTGGAAGATCCGGAACGCCGCACCGCGATGGGAAAAGCGGGGCGCGCTTCTGTTCGAACAGCGTTTCATTGCGGACCGGATGGTCGAAAACACGCTGAAGGTCTACGGGGAGCTGGTCCCATATCCCAAAATCGCCCGGAAGCCCGATGATTAAAATATCCGCCTGCCTGATCACTCTCAATGAAGAGAAAAACCTGCCGCGCGCTTTGCGATCCCTTCAAGGAATTGCCGACGAAATCGTGGTGGCGGATTGCGGCAGCACGGACCGCACCTGCGAGATCGCCGCCGAATCCGGCGCCAAGGTTCTCGCGCAGCATGGTCCAATTATGCCGACCAGAAGAATTTCGCCGCGGAAGCCGCAACGCACGACTGGATACTTTCCCTGGACGCCGACGAGGAGTTGAGTCCAAGACTGCGGACGGCGCTGCTTGAATGGAAACAGAGCGAACCGGAGTTCGAGGTTTACGAATTTGCACGCCGTGCCCATTACCTTGGGGCATGGATTGGGCATTCGGGCTGGTATCGGATCGGCAGCGGCGTCTCTACCGGCGAAATGCGGCGAAGTTTTCGGGGATCGTCCACGAATCCTCGCGCTTTACAGGCAAACCTGGACGAATCGGTGGAGATATTTTCCACTACACGATCAACTCGTTCGCCGAACACAAGGACAAGGTGGAACACTACAGCACGCTTGCGGCGCAACAGATGCTGGAGTCAGGCAGGCGGAACTGGCGCACAGGCATGTGGCTTGCCTCACCGTGGGCCGGATTCCGGAGTTATGTTCTCGCGGTGGATTCCTGGATGGGTATCGCGGCCTGCTGATCTCACGTATGGCAGCGCGCACCGTCCGGCTGAAATATCGACAAATTAGGCCGGCTTCTTGAATTTCGGTGACAGTCACCATAGCTCCCAAATTATTGAGAGAGCGTTTCGGGATTAATTCAATTTCTGCAATTTGGGAATTTTGGTGACTGTCACCGAAATTCAAAAATAACACT
>CAVRAD010000019.1:0-24194 GCA_963718845.1 uncultured Acidobacteriota bacterium | reverse complement strand
GCCGAAACGCGACACTGATTTGTAATTGCCGAGGGGTTTGTTCATGAAGACTCGGACCTATCAAAACGCCATTGCAGTCTTATTCTCTTTAACCTGGGGGCTGGTGCTGCTGGACAGAAATGCAATTTCTTTCTTATTTCCCAATATTAATGAAAGAGTTCAACCTGAACAATGCTCAGACCGGCCAGATCATTATGGTTACCGGTTTCGGGTTTGTGATTTCTTCTATTTTTATTACTTCGTTGGCAGACAAGTCGGGCTTGAAAAAATTATGGCTGGTCCCGGCTATCATACTCTCTGGAATATTTTCGGGAGCAACCGCCGTTGCGAGTTCTCTGACGGTAATGCTTATCGTCCGCTTTCTGACAGGATTTGCCGACGGACCCATTTATCCGCTGATGACCTCTGTGCTCAAAGTCCAGGGAGATCCGAAAAGATTTGCCTCCTATATCGGGCTTACCCAGTTTTCCATAGGCCTGATCGCGATGATTCTTGGGCCAACGCTGACGATCCAGCTGGCGCTGCATCTGGACTGGCATTACGCATTCATATTCACCAGCCTGCCGGCAGTGATTGTCGGAATCATTGTATGGTTTGTCCTCAAGGAGAATGGGCCGGTCTCGGCGGATTCCGGAATTAAAGCACCTGCTGCGAACCGGGCGGGCAACGAAGGCGCTATGAAGTGGAAAGACGTGCCCGAAATATTTGGTAATCGGAACTGCACGCTGTCTTACATTGCGAATGTTATGGTCATGGTGGGATTCTGGGGGATTGTGAGTTTTGGCACAACCTACTGGGTGAAGGAAGGGGGACTGACGCTTTCCCAAACGGGCTATATGTCTTCCATTTCAGGCATCATCGGCCTTGGCTGGGCTATTGTCATTCCAATAATACTGGACCGCATAGGTCGAAAGCTGTCGGCCTCCATCTTCACCCTCTATATCGTCGTGTCCATGTTTATTCTCTATCTGACCCAGGGACTGATTGCCCAGATCGCCTACGTTTTCGTAATCGGCTGCTGCGGATTTGTATCGGTCCTGTTTGTGGTCATTATTTGCCAGGAATCCGTGTCGCCGGCTATTGCGGCAACGACTTCAGCAATCGGCATGGCGACCGGAGAATTATTCGGCACTGCAATAGCTCCCCGCATCCTCGGATCATTGGGCGATATGTACGGATTAAGAACGATCTTCCTCGTGGGAGCGATCAGCACGTTCATTGCATTTTTGACTACCTTCGGTTTAACGGAAACGCGAGTAACTGAGATAATAATGGGGTCAGGTCTGGAAAATTTAATTTTCATGTTTTGCGAAGGGGCGCAGAGCGCAAAAAATGAATTTTCCAGACCTGACCCCCTTGATTCATTCCTGCAAACACGGAGCTGGTCAATGCCATCGGCGATTTATCCGGCGTGCTGCCGCTCAAAACGACACACGGATAGCCGATTCGGAATTTCGAGGTTAGGGTGCCTGCGAAATTCCCCAAGAGAGATGCCTATGGCCGACTTTAGAATGCCAACCCATATAATGGGTTTGTCGCTTCTTTACAAGTGAAATTTCAACTGCGAGCATTGCGGATATATTTACGTCGGAGATGCAGAGGATCATAGCATTCGTCCGGGATACCAATTAACCTGGGATCAGGTCTTGATGGTTATTATTCCGGCAATACTAAGATTGGCAAATTAGGCATATGCTCGATTTGTATCCCCGGCCAAAGCTGGCCAGAACATGGAGGAAGGCGGCTCTATTCTCCGCTTTCCGAGATCATCCAATTTCGCTACAATAGCATCAATTCTTGAAAAGCATTCCACTGCATTGCACCGGCTGTCGACGTGGAGGAGGTATTTCCTATGATCGGCAAGACGCGAGGTCATTATCGTGTAGGCGAGCAGTTGGGCCGCGGAGGCATGGGCGAATTCTACCTGGCCGATGATCTCAATCCAAACTGCAAGGTCGCGCTCAAGTTCCTTCCCGAAGCATTTGCCGCGGATCCCGAAGGAATGGCCCGATTCGAGCGTGAGGCTGAGCTCCTAGCATCACTCAATCACTCCAACATTGCTGCAATCTATGGACTCGAACAGGCAGACGGAAGACGCTTCCTCGTCCTGGAGCTTGTCGAGCGGCAACCTTTGTCAAGCCCCCTGCCTGAACGGGAAGGCGGGCGCCTGGCAATTCAAATCGCCACTGCGCTCCCACCCGCACGACCAGGCCCTGCTGCGCAAAATCTGGAACCTAGAAAGGAGGATGAGTCATGACTCGCAAAGAGATTTTGAGGTTTTTTGCCAAAAGAGATGAAGCGTGGCAGCGGCATGATGCGGTTGCGCTCGCTGCGGACCATACTGAAGACGGAGCCGTGGACAGCCCTTTTTATGGAAAAGCAGAGGGGCGCAGTGCTCTTCTGAATATTTACAGTCAGTGGTTTTTGTCCTTTCCCGACGCGCAATATTCGACCGAGCACTTGCTGATTGACGGGATAAGCGCCGCGCAGTTCATAATAATGTCCGGAACCCATAAGGGTGATTTCTGCGGGCTCGCGCCTACCGGCAGGCGATTCGAAATGCGCTGCGCATTCTTTTTTTCCTTTATGGATGGAAAAATTGCGCATGAGATCCGAGTTTACGACTTCACGAGAATCCTGGTACAGCTTGGCGTGCTCACGGCTAAGCCCGCGTTTTAGTCAAAGAAACGAGGGTTGGAGGCAAAACAGGTTTTATTCATCGCCGGCCTTGCCGGCCTAAAAGAAAGCTGATTTGGACAGGTAATCATGATATGAAACCCATTCTATTCTGCTAACAGGACTGAGTGCTTCCGACGCGAGTTTTGTTTCGACTCATCTCTCGCAATCGGGTCATGCCGTGATCGCTGCCGCCGATGTTGCCGAAGCTTTGGAGAGACTACAGAGGCAGCCAGTCGATTTGGTGTTGCTCCAGGATGCCTTAAACGATGGATCCGTGCACGGGCTCGAAGAGGTTGCTGGACGATACCCCTCATTGCCCATCGTGCTTGTATGTTCCCGGACGGCGGAAAGCCTTATTCTCGATGCCTGGCGAGCGGGCGCGGCAGACATCCTCTTTCTGCCGCTGACCCTTCAATCCCTGGAAGCCTGCTTGCTGCACAGTACACGGAAAATTCGCGTCCCCTGAAATTGAGGAGGGCAGGCCGGCAGCCGCCCGGTTCTTCTATATTGATGACAAGGGGAAAGAGTGTTGGGCCGACCTTCATCCTCCCAGATTCAAGATTGGCCGCCTTTCGGACAACAACCTGATATTGGGCCAGATGGGCGTCTCGCGGTCTCACGCCGAAGTGCTGATCCAGAACGGCGAATACCTGCTGCGCGATCTCAGCAGCAAGACGGGAACGTATTTGAACGGCGTCCGGGTGGAGCAAGCCCGAATTGACGGATGGCGACCGGGTTCAGCTCGGTGGTTCCCAGGGAATTAGCCTTACATTTCATACGGGGGATCTCCTGCAGTCACTCTTGAGCAGTCTCCGATGCCAGATCGGATTTTGGGCTTTCAGTTCGCGGATTTAGGGATGTTGGAAAGCTGTTCGCCGCTTTCCGGGCTCTCAGCTCCATTCCCGTCCTGGACGATCTGCTGGCTTTGGTCGTGGATACGGCGATTGAGCTGACCGGGGCCGAGCGTGGCTTCATCATGCTCAAGGAGCAAAATGGGAAATTGAGTTTCCGTTGCGCACGCAACAACCAAAGACGGCCGCTGGATGGCTCCTGTTTCCAGACCAGCCACCGCGTTCCTCACGATGTCTTCAAAACCGGCAAGCCGGTTGTCATCAAAAACCTGGACTTCGGAGATGGAGCCGAAGACCACAACATTACGCGCCAGCTCGGTTTGCGCAGCATCTCCTGCGTCCCTCTTCGTTATTTCACGGTTCATGATTCCGGCCATTCCTGCCTCCGCCGGATTCGACGAAATCATTGGGGTTCTTTATGTGGACAGTGCAAATGTCGGCGCGGGAGACTATCGAGCACAAGAATCGACGCGCTGGAGACCCTCGCGTCGGAAGCTGCGATGGCGATTTACAACGCCCGGCTCTACAAAGATTCCCAGGACAAACGCAGAATGGATGAGCAGCTGGCCATTGCCCGGGAAATCCAGCAGGCGTTGCTGCCCAAGCCCGAACAGGGATTTGGACTATGTGCGGGCGTGCAGCCAAAGCCTTCCCTGCTATGAAATTGGCGGCGACTATTTTGACTACTTCGACCTGGAGGGAGGGCATTTCGGTTTTGCGCTGGGTGACGTGGCCGGCAAGGGAATGTCCGCGGCGCTCCTGGCTTCGCTGATTCAGGGGATCTTTTCCGCGCAAACGTTCCTGGGTGCTTCGCTCCCCGCCATCATCGGCAACGTCAATCGCAAGCTTGTGCAGCGAGGCACAGGCAGCCGCTTCGTGACTTTTTTCTTCGGCATCCTGGATCCGGAAGGCAATTGCACCTATATCAATGCGGGACATAATCCGCCGTTTCTCCTGGGGCGGGATGGTTCGATGCAGAGAACTGACTACCGGAGGGATGGTCCTGGGGCTTTTTGCCGGAGCGCAATATGAAGCGGAGACTATCAAGCTGCAGCCGGACGATCATCTGGTGCTATTCACGGATGGCGTGATTGAAGCGCTCAATACCGCAGGAGAGGAATTCGGAATGGAACGTCTTACAGCGCTGCTGCGGGATAATGCGCAGTCCACTGCGCCGCAAATCCTGGCCCGCATGCAGGAAGCCGTTCTTTCGTTTTCCGCGGGTGCTCCCCAGCATGACGACATTACGATGATGGTGCTGGGATTCCGCGAGTCCCGATAATTTCGGGGGGGCCTATATTATCCAGGGTATGCAGGAGGGCACTCTCTGGGCCATCAGCCCCGACGGCAGAGCTCTTCCTGATGATGAAGGAATCCGGCAGCGCATCCACAGAGGGAGGTTCACGGCGAATCAAAATCGTCCTGAACCGGCGATGTTTCGACTGCAGGTAACATTTACGTTCACGTCGACGACAAACAGATTGATCGTAATGCCGAGATCCTTGGAAGGGTTCTTGGAATGCGCGGTAAATCTGTGGTAAATCCGGGTTTTATCAAGGAAAGCGTTCAATAATACGTCGTTTCAACGAGAGACCCGATAAAACCAAGCTTTTTCGCAGATCCTTGATTTATTGACCATTCGCTTGACTCGCGAGGGTGCGGTCTCTATAATTCCCTCGTTATCGCGGGGTGGAGCAGTCTGGTAGCTCGTTGGGCTCATAACCCAAAGGTCACAGGTTCAAATCCTGTCCCCGCAACCACTTCATAATATATAACTTACATCAAGCATACGACACGAAAAAAGGGGCCCTTGGGGCCCCTTTTCAACACCTATCAACAAAAAATCAGGATTTGCTAAATTCTATCAACAGCCGTCAGTATTTGCCCCATGCTTTTAATAATGATTTCATCCCCTAAGGCCAAAATATTTGGTCGGACCGCCTCACTTCCCGCCAAAGGTCAACCGAAGCCCCGTGCTGAAAATCAGGTCGTTCTTCTTGATCCCCGTTGGAGGGTTGCTGACGTATTTGTTCCCGAACGACACCTGCCAACTTAGCCAGCGATTCAAATTCGTTGCAAGGTGGGTATCGAAGTTGTAGCGATATTCCCCGGTGTTGGAAAGATTCGGGAAGAACTCAAATCGTTCGTCAAACGTCGTCCGGTCGGAAACCGAATGGGCAAAGTATTCGCCCACCACGATTTCACCCGTGCGCTGTGTCAGTGGCGTCGAGTAGTACGATTGGTTGAA
The DNA here is from genome assembly GCA_963718845.1 of uncultured Acidobacteriota bacterium. GTDB lineage: Bacteria > Acidobacteriota > UBA6911 > UBA6911 > UBA6911 > UBA6911. The sequence continues at coordinate 18,416 of CAVRAD010000019.1, read as the reverse complement.
GGCCCCACCGCCGTACACGTCGAAGACCGTGGGCTTGGTATTGATTACATGGTAACCGAGACCACCCCCCAGAATATTGCGCAGATCGAGTTGCTGGAATTGATCGTGATAGAAATCAGCGAAGCCAAAGACGTAGAGTTTTTGGGATACATTAATATCAACTCGTAAGCCTCCGCCGATGGCGTTGGCAGTGGTCTCTGTCGCGCCTCCGGTGCCGTTGTTTGCGAAAACCGAACTGGCATATGCGGTGATTGTATCTCGTGATGTCTTCCGCACTGCTCTCCCGGAGAGCGAAAAATTCAAGGTTTCTGAATTACCGCTGGTGAGACTCAGCCCAGTATCGAAAAAACCGCTCCAGAAGTCCGTTAGATGCGGGTTGCGGAGGCGCTCTATCTGATTATTGTAGGCTGTTTCCTCACCCTGGTTACGGACAGTTACGATACTATCCTTGGGCACGGTAATCGTTCCGGCGTTTTTGCTATCGACTACAAATTTCCCATCGGTTGTTGATACAGTGCCTGCAATCGTTTGTCCGTCCTTCAGATCGATATAGATCGGCTGTGCTGACTGGATTGATGTGATAGCATCCCACTGGATACTGACCTCTCCTGCAAATTCCGATTTGATCACGAGCGCCTTTGCATCCGACTTAATGATTGTGCCGGTCAAGCGGTCCCCATTTTTCATGGTAACCTCGTCGGCGCTGAGATTTGCACAAAACAGCATTGTCATCAATATACCCAATAGCCTTGCTTTCGTCATGTTACCCTTTCTCGTTACAACGGCGCAGCGGACGGGCCCGTGAATACTCGATTGCAGGTCCTTGCATCGCTGTTCATTAGCTGCTTTCCACCGGAAGGAATACTCTTTTCAGACGGGGGACCGAGGATAGTGTGTTTATGTGTCCCACCATTGGAAATTGTCTTCATTGTCACCACGCCATCAGGCCAAGCAATGACTATATGGCTACCACCCACTGCGATGTTTGGAGTCGGATAGCTTGTCCTTCTGTCCAGTTAATTCCCTCGCCGCATTCAGTGCATCCAATCCGGCAAACCCCGTTGCCGCTCCCGGCAAGATAGCGATCTTGACCGCCTGGAAGCTTCGTAATGGCAAATATCCTATTGATCATAACTCCCCAAAAGGTGATTATCAATACATGTACTAGAACTGCTGAAAGGAATAGAAGGAAATGCGTCGAAATAGGTCTCTACATTAACTTCCGATCATTAACAGCATAAAGTGTCTCTTAATTCGCACTCCTTTTTGTTCGACTTTCGCTGAAGATATACAGGCCATCGCCCACAAGCTCTCGAAGGTAACTCGCCTCAGACTTTTAACATTATCCGTGCTTTGTCACCGTCCGCTGGATTCGCTCAAATTCCTTCTGTGGAAACGGTTGTTCAACTTCTTTGTGAATCCGGCCCGTCTTCAAATGACGGAGGCCGTGCGAATCATGCTCAATGAAGCAATGCGAATAGAGGGCTCCCGGTCTGACTCCCCGGAGATTTGACCTGCCGATAAACTGCAATGAGCAATTTTGACCAGAGGCGTGAGCATTATTGAACAGTCGGCGAGATAACCCCCCTGGTAAATAACACCATGACACGCTTCAAAATTACTGCTTGTGACAATCCTACTGATGACAACGAAAAAAGAGGGGCGTTACCCCAATGACGCCTCCCTTTATTAAAAGCCACCCGAAAGGCAGTTATTTTGGCCTGCATGAGATGAGCTATGAATTGTTCAAAGCGTATTGGTTTATAATGCTGTTGGATGAAACGAGCGGCGCTGCTGCGCAAGTTTCAGGCACTCCGCTTTGTCGGGCAACACCGCGGGCAATTTAGACACAATTCAGGAGTTATTCAAATAGGGAGCACACTGTGGTACAAAATTCGATAACACTCAGATACATAATGCGGTTCACTCTAACGATCATCAGCGCCATAATTGGTGTCGCCATCTTAATCGCTGCGGCTGTCGCCCCGGCCAGGGCCCAGGCTTTCGCCGATCCAAAGACAGCGCTCATTGACTACTCGAGGGCGGATCTGGAGCCCCGCAAGACGTGCGAAGCGATGAGCAAGTTCAAGTCCAGGGAGATTGCGCGGATCACAGCAGCATTAATTCCTGCTGCAGCCGCAGTCCCTTCCAATTGTCGTGTCACAGGTCTGCTCCGGCCTGAGATTGCGTTTGAAGTGAGTCTGCCCGCCAAGTGGAATGGCCGCTTCTTATGATCGGCAACGGGGGCCACGCCGGCGAGGCTCTGGACGATGCGGGCCGTGTGGCGCAGCGCAATGAAGCTTTGAATCTGGATTCGCTGTCGCGCAGACGAATACGGGCCATGATGCACGCAAGGAACCGGGAGCGACCTTCGTCCTGAGCAATCCGCAGAAGGCTATCGACTACGCCTACCGTGCGGTGCACCTCACCGCCACGACGGCCAAGGCCATCACCAGGGCTTCTACGGCAAGCCGGTTTCCTTCGCTTACTGGAACTCGTGCTCCAACGGCGGGCGGCAAGGACTGATCGAGGCACAGCGTTTTCCGAAAGACTTTGACGGAATCGTGGCTAACGCGCCGTGGGTAAGTCAGACGGGATTCACGATTGGCGCAATGTGGAACCAGAAAGCACTCAGTGAGGCGCCGGTCACGCCCGCCAAACTGGCCCTTCTGGCCGAAAAGGTCATGGCCAAATGCGATGCCATCGATGGATTGAAGGACGGATTGATCGACGATCCGCGCAAATGCAGCTTCGATCCGGCACGCGATGTGCCGGCTTGCAGCGCAGGCACAGATGGCGCAGATTGCCTCACGGCCGCCCAGTCGGGGGCAATCGCCAAAATTTATGGTGGACCGGTGAGCAATGGGAAGCCCTTTTTTCCCGGCTTTGCCCTGGGCAGCGAAGCTGTGATGCCGTCTTTGTTCGGTGGCGGCACCGGCAGCGGTTGGATGAATATGATTGTGAGTGCCCAGCCCGAAGGCAAGCCTGCGGATTTTGCTTTGGCCGAAAATACGATGCGGTACCTCGTGCACAAGCCACCGAAGCCGGACTACGACTATAAGACGTTCGATTTCGACCGCGATATTCAAATGCTCGACGAATGGAGCAAGCAGGCAGACGCGAAGAATCCGGATCTGTCGAAGTTTAAAAAAAGGGGCGGCAAGCTGCTCATGACGTATGGGTGGGCCGACTCAATCCTGCAGCCGATGATGGGCGTGAATTACTATGAGCAGGCAGTAGTGCAAAACGGGCCGGATGGACAAACTTTTTCCGGCTGTTTATGGTGCCCGGGATGGCGCACTGCAGCGGTGGCATAGGTCCGGACCGCCACGATGCGATGACGGCGGTGATCAACTGGGTGGAAAAAGGCAAGGCCCCGGAATCGATGCGCGCAAGCCGCGTCGTGGATAACAACGTAGTGCGCACGCGCCCGTTGTGCCCATACCCGCAGGTGGCGCGCTACTCGGGCCAGGGCAGCATTGACGATGCCGCCAATTTCCGGTGCGTCGCGCCTTGATGCCAAGGTCGGATTGGTTGCAGGTTACAAGTTACAAGTTGCAGGTTGCAGGTTTCAAGTTGCAGCCTGCACTACAACTGGCTTCACAGATAATAGAGGTCGCGGACTCATTTTGGGAGCGACAACAAAACCAAGCAAGGAGCGGAAAATGGCTGAAACAAGATACGCGAAATATATCGTCACTGATCTGAATAAGGTGCCGGATTCGCTGGGAACGCGAATCTATTGCCTGCATGGAGGGGTATTCGAGGGAGCGCCCTATGTGGATTGCGCGTGGTTTTGGCCGCAGGCCAAGGAAGTAGTTGTCGTGGATAAAGGCCACACGCATGATTTCGGAGAAGTGGTGACCTTTTTCGGTTCCAATCCCGATGATCCCACCGACCTGGGCGGTGAAATCGAGTTCTGGCTGGGAAACGAGCCTAACACGATTACGAAGAGCTGCGTGATCTTCGTTCCCGCGGGTGTGACGCATTGTCCGCTGATCCTGAAAAAAGTGAGCCGGCCTATTTTTCACTTTGCTACCGCCACGGACAAAAACTACAGAGGACCACACGAAATCTAACCGAATCCCGAATCCCGAATTCGAGATTCGAGATTCGAGATTCGAAATTGGAACAGGGACGGGTTGTTGAGTTACAGGTTCCAAGTTACAGGTTTCAAGTTGCAGGTTTCAGTTGCAGGTTTCAGTTGCAGGTTCTCAGTTGCAGGTTTCAAACCTGTAACCTGCAACCTGTAACCTGCAACCTGTAACTTGAAACCTGTAACTTGAAACCTGTAACTCGGAACCTGCAACTCGAGGCCGAACGACGAAATCTTTCGCAGTATTCGGATTATGCTTGAGGCGCTCCCAGGTCGGCTGGGCCGACAATGTCTACATTCATTCGCAGCATTGCGTCCCTAATTGCGTTCGTGTAACTCCCGGCAACCATGACATGATGGCAGCCTGCGATGCTTTGAAGGAAGCGATTCACATCCTTGATTTTCACTTCCAAATCATTTGAGCAGTACCTGCGCATTTTTTGATATGCGGGCGGCGCGTTTTCAAATGAGGGCCGACTCGTATCCCTGACCCGCGCCTGGGTTCTTCCCGGCCAAATTACGAAACGGCTTAAGTCCTTGCTGAATCCGCCCATGGTTATTTCGACACCGATAGGGAAATCAACTTCCGGCGTAACGCCTCTCCCGTTCCATGATAATCCCGAAGGTTGTACGTCAATGGCGGTGCCTCGCGGCCCATCAGTTTCAATGGTGCGACACAATGGCGCAGCACGGCGTTGGACTTCTGTTCATCCACAGCAGATACATTGCAGAAGTAGGAAGGCTTCTGGCTGATCTCTTGTAGAACCAGGGAGGATAATCCCCCGCATACATCCGCTTCACATGGGGCGGCGACCCCATCGTCCCTCAATCGGGTAAATGAAAGGCACGGATAAGGCAATATCGGATTCGCATTGAAAGAGAAACCCAGGCAATCGATCGAGATTAATGACAATCCCTCTTTGTCCACAATCGAGCGCAAAAGGACATACAGCCTGCTTGCATCAAGAATCGCCTGGTCCGAGGCCTCCGAAACTTTAACGGCCTCTTTTTTCCACCTATCCATTTCCTTCCGCGCGCTGGCTTCATTGACGCCTGCAAGGAGCGGTTTCAATTCGTCAATCGGCCGGTACTGGATCCTGGCGCCGGTGCGCTTGTAGATATAGTCTTCGCTGAGGTGACGCACGGGTATGCTGCTTGAATCGTACGGTCTGCCATATATGACGGCCTTTTTGCCTTCGAGGATTCTGGGTGCTGATGCGATCTTGATAAGTTCCACTGCGTGAGCCGGCGAATTTGCCAGCATGGCATTCATGCCTCTAGCGCGGAAGGTTGCCACGATATCCGCTTCCAGCATGATCAAATCGAAATTTACGGGATAAAGCACAACAGGTACGTCCAGATCGCCTATGGCTGCCGGGATATGTCCGGAGTTTGCGGTCACGCGCGACGGATTTACCAGGAGAATATCCGCCCCTTTGTCCTGAATGGCTTTGGCGACTTCCTCAGGCTTTTGGTAGTTGACCTGCACCGGGGATACTGTGAATTCGAACTCCTTGATGGATCGTATCGATTCCAGGAGTTTTTCGTATTCTTTTGGCGCGTCAGACAAGAAAAGCAAGTGCCGCTTTGTCCCTTGTGGGCTTGGTTTTGACGCGCTCCTTGTGTCCAGAGACACAAGGTTCGTCGCCGGAAGAGTCACCGCCATACCTGCTAGCGTGGTTGTTTTTATAAAGTCGCGTCTTCCGACGTGGATTCCTTTTTGTTCCATTTATATCGTAACCTCCGCTGGTTTGGACACGCATGCCATGTCCATTATGTATTAATGTGAATCCTCTAGTGAAGCGACACGCCGCCGTCGTGGAGGATCAACTGTCCGGTAATCAGCTTGCTGTCGTCGCCGGCAAGATAGAGTGCCGTCCCTACCAGATCTTCCGGATACGTCGGCCGTTTGATACAGCGCATGGGCATTTGAACTTCATCGAGAGGAACGGAAGGAAACCGTTTGTCCCGGTCGAATTCGTCGCCGCCCTCAGAATGCGTGAATCCCGGTGCTATCGAGTTCACATTAATATTGTAGTCGCCTAGCTCCCGGGCCATGCCGCGCGTAAATGCCATGACGGCGCCTTTGGATGCGAGGTAGTGAGGCAATCCCGGAACTCCCTCAAAAACAGTTCCAGAAGAGACATTGATGATTCTTCCGCCCTTCTCCTTCATAAAGGGGAAGACGGCCTTTGTGCAGTGAAACGGGCCCAGTGTGTTGGTTTCCATTATCTGCATCCACTCCTCGGTCGTCACTTCCATGAAAGGCTTGATGGTCACCAATGTTCCCGCATTATTGATCAGGATGTCGATGGCACCGAACCTGTCCACGGCGGCCTGCGCGAGGGCATTGCATTGGTCCTGTTTGGTGACGTCCGTCTTCAGATAAAGAGCCTGGCCCCCGGCCTTCTCGATGGCATCCACAATCTTTTGCCCGTCGCGGATGTCCCCAATGACAACTTTCGCCCCCTCTTTTCCAAAACCTATGGCGAAAGCAGCGCCGATTCCTCGGGCCGCGCCTGTAATGATGGCAACCTTATCCTTTAACCTCATGTTAATCCTCCATTCCATTCAATGGACTACTACTGTGGGAAACTTTCGATAAATCGAAAGCCCCGGACTTTCTCATGAACTCGAAAACAGGCCGCGCGCTATTGACCCGCGCCCAAATGTTGTATCACAGAAACACGGAGCCGTATCTCAAAATTCCCCAAATTTGCAGGCAAGATCCAATGCTTTCCATTTTGTTTATTTGGAGACATGGCCCCCTTTACCGCGCCATAGCTTTCAGAGTATAAGATCCATCAGCAAAAGGGGGCGCAATTTGTCAAAAAAAGCATGGAGAAACAAGGCTCGTTTCTGCGCGGCGGTTTTTTTTCTGGTAGCGTCCATGCGGCCCGAGCCGGTCTTGGCGTGGGGCCGGACCGGGCATCGTGTGGCGGCAAGAATGGCGGAAGGCCGGCTGACTCCCGCCGCCCGTGATGCAGTTCGTGCCATTCTTGAGCCGGGAGTGAGTCTTGCCGATGCGTCCACTTGGGCCGATGGACAAAGGGAGATCGATGAAAGTTACCGCTGGCATTTCGTGAACGTGCCCATAGGCGCGGATCGCTATGATTCCCGGTACTGTTCCCCCAAGGGCTGTGTCGTAAACAAGATCGAGGATTTCAGACGCGTACTGCAGAATTCTCAGGCAGGAAGACCGCAAAAACAGCTGGCTCTCAAGTTCCTCATCCACCTGATCGGTGATCTGCACCAGCCATTGCATGTCGGCGATAACAACGATCAGGGAGGAAATCTGCTTCAGGTCCGGTTTTTCGGTGTGGGGTCCAATCTGCATCGCCTGTGGGATTCCCAGGTGACGGAACGCCATACAAAGAACGAAAAAGTATGGCTGTGGGATTTCGATTTCGTCGCAAATCCGAAGATGGTTTCAGCGTGGTCGAAGGGCACGCCGGCGGATTGGGCTACAGAAAGCTTGCATATCGCCAGGGAAGCCTACCGCGTTCCCGGCAGCGACAAATGGATGCGATCGGGTGCCAGACTGGGCAACGAATATTACCGGTTTGCGTTGCCGGTTATTCGAACGCAGCTTGCGAAGGCGGGCATCCGAATCGCTTTTGTCCTGAACACAATTTTCCTCTCAGCCTGATCGAGGCGAAGCTTTCGGCAGCTTGCTGCCGCACACTCATAGCCGTCAGCATACGCCAGCAAATCATGTGGGTCGGGGCTTCAGCCCATAGCTGTTAAGTTAACCTAGGCCGCGAGAATAAATTGGGATCAAAAAGGAAACGCGCGCCGGAAAACTGGTGTAGTGTCTAGAAAACATGTGTGCAGATTGGCAGAAAGCTGATTCAAAATGTTGCGCGCTTGTGGTATAGCTAACTCATCAATAGCAGATAGGCGTTTGCGGCTCTATACCCGCGGCGATGCCATGGTTTTGTCGAATCTTAAGGAAGGATGGCAATGAAATACAGAGCTTTGACGATATCTAGGGAATACGGCAGCGGCGGCGGGGAAATCGCGGACATCATCGCCAGGGAACTGGGTTGGAGGCTTGTCGACAAGGATCTGATTAGCGAGATAAGCCGGATGGAAAAAGTGTCGCCGAGCGAAGTTGCCGCGTTTGACGAAAAGGTCGATCCGTGGATTCATCGCATCACGCGCACAGTCTGGGGTCTGGGAGCGGATGGGATTTCGGTTGTTGCGCCTGTGGAAATGTTTGATGCTGAAAAGGCCGCAAGTCTGGCAAAGCGAATTGTGACGGAAGCGTACAATATGGGAAATTGCGTGATCGTTGGGCGGGGATCTCAGTGCATTCTGCGAAACAAGCCCGATGCATTCCACGCCTTCGTCTATGCGCGCTGGGAAGATAGAGTTCGCAAGATCAAGGTAAGGGTCAAGCCCGGTACGGATGTTCCTGCGCTAATCCGCGCCACGGATGCACAGCGTGTGGAATATATACGCGTCCATTATAAAGAAAAATGGATGAATCCTTATCTGTACGACATCATGATCGATTCCAAAAACGAGAATGAGAAAACGGCACGATTGATTATTTCGGCCATGCGGATGGTTTCTGCGACGGAGTCGAAATAGGGAGCGCCGAAACAACCGGCAGTTTTCATGACACGCGTCGGCATGTTGATTTTTCGTCTATGCGTTCTAGCGTCTCTTTTCTGTTTTGCGCATCCTTCCGCCCGTGGGTTCGCTCAAACGGAGACCTCCCCCGAAAGCCAGCCCCTACCTGAACTGAACGCTTTCCTCGACAGGATTAAGGACAATCTGAAGAGCGACCGGCTGCTCCTGTGTCAATACACCTACAATATGAAATCATCCACGAGATATCTGGATAAAAAAGGCCGGGTCAAGAAAATTGAAAACCGCGAATATGAAGTCTATCCGTCCCTCGATGAGGATATGGCTTATGAAAGATTGATTTCCAAAGATGGCCGGCCCCTCGATGCCGGGAAGCTGGAGGAACAGGATAGGAAATATAAAAAGAAAGCCGATGCAAGAGCGCGCAAGCTTGCCGGGGAACAGAAAAGCGACCAGGAGGAGCGACTGGCTAAGGAAGCGGAGGAGAGCCGAAAAGAGCGGGAGACGATCGAAGACCTGCTCAAGCTATATGAATTTACTCTTCTGCGCCGTGAGATGATCGACAGCCATTCGGCAATCTGGATAGAATTCACTCCCAAATCTCAATACCGGCCGCAAACAAAAGATGGGAATATGCTGAAAAAGCTGCGCGGCCGGGCTCTGGTCAGTGATTCGGACTACCAGATCATTCGGGTCGATGTCGAGTTGAGCGAGGATCTCTCTTTCGGTCTCGGCCTGCTTGCGCGTATGCATAAGGGGGCAACGCTGAGGTTTATGCGGCGGAAAATCAACGACGAGATATGGCTGCCCGCGGAGTTCGAGCTTATCGGTTCTGCCCGGGTTCTTCTGCTGAAGCAACTGCGTGTTGAGTCGACCAGCTTCTTTTCGGAGTACAAGAAGTATTCGGTGTCCAGCACTTACGAATTGATGACAGGGAAGCCGTCCCAATAAGACAGGATGAGTTGCGGCGGTCAGGTTTCAGCTGAGCGCTGACAGCTGAAGGCGAATCCAAGATATGTGCGATGCGATATTGATAAACGCCAACGCGATAACCATGGATCCGGCACAGCCCGTGGCGTCTCTGGTCGCGATTAAAGAAGACCGGATTGCCGCTGTCTCCGGCGATGCGATGCTCGATCGGCTGCGCGGACCGCAAACGCAGATCATCGACTGCGCCGGTAAGACTCTGGTTCCGGGCTTTATCGACGCTCATTGTCATATTCACGCCTATGCCGAAAGTCTGGTCTCGCTCAACCTGGCGCCCGGCGAGCGTATCCATTCCATTGCGGATATTCAGGACAGAATCCGGGATTTCTGCAAAAGTCAGCCTCCGGGATCGTGGGTGCGGGGGAAAAGTTACAATGAGTTTTATCTTGCGGAGGGTCGGCACCCTGATCGCCACGACCTTGATATTGTTGCGCCGCTGCATCCGGTCAAACTGACGCATCGCTCGGGACACGCTCATGTTCTCAACAGCCTTGCACTCAAACAGGCCGGGATCACCGCGGAAACAGGCGATCCTCCCGAAGGATTCATAGATCGCGAACTCGCAACGGGAGAACCCTCGGGGATTCTCTATGGCATGGGGGAATATCTCTCGGGAAAAATACCATTCGTCGAGGATGCAAAAATTGAACGGGGACTCGCTCAGGCAAATGCAAAACTTCTCGCCTGCGGCATCACGTCGGTGCAGGATGCGTCGTCCGCAAATGATAGGAGCCGATGGAAGCGCTATGAATCCTGGAAGGCGCGCGGGCTATTTCAACCGCGGCTCAGCGTTATGATGGGTTTGAAAGAATTTGAGGAAACAAAACTTGAATCGGTTTCTTCCCCTATTGCAAGGGCCGACTTCAGGCTGGGAGGCGTGAAGATCATTCTCGGGCGAGTCTCCGGCGCTCTGCATCCCAGCGGGGAAGAGCTGACTGAAAATGTTGCGGCTATCCATGCCTCGGGACTGCAGGCGGTTATCCATGCAATAGAGGAGCCGGAGATCGAGGCCGCCTGCGACGCGATTGCCTTCGCTTTGCGACGGCATCCGCGGCCGGATCATCGGCATCGCATCGAACACTGCTCCGTATGTCCTCCGCATCTGCTGCGGCGAATTGCGGATCTTGGAATAACAATAGTGACACAACCGGCATTTATCTGCTCGAGCGGCGACCGATATTTGAAGACCGTCTCTCAAGACCAGCGTGCACATCTGTATGCGATAGGCTCGATGATTGGCTGCGGTTTGCGGGTGGGGTTCGGCTCGGATTGCCCGATATCCGATGTGAACCCGATCGCGGGCATTCAGGCTGCTGTGACAAGGATAACGGAAGAAGGCAATGTGCTCCTTGCGCAGGAGAGAGTTTCTGTTTCGGATGCGCTCCTGGCGTATACGCAGGGTGCGGCGGCGGCCAACTTCGAGGATGGCATCAAGGGATCGATCACTCGGGGAAAACTCGCCGATTTGGTGATGCTGAGCGACGATCCGCGCACAGTAGATCCGGGCGGCATCAAAGATATCCGAGCTGTCATGACGATGCTGGGCGGCCGTATCGTTTGGAGCGAAGCCGCTTTTTCATTTTGAGTCTGCCGGCATGTGTATTCCCCCCTTGCTCCAGAATGCCTTTTTTAAATAATGCCTGAATTTCCGCCTCCGAACGCCCGAGCAATTCAACAAATACATAATGGTTATCCTCACCCAATTCGGGCGCGGCTCTCCAGGATTCGTGTTTTTCATTTTGGGGCCACAAGGCGGAGCGGTCTGCGAACCGTGTTCCGAATTTCGGGTGTTCGAGGTGGATGAAGAACCTGCGCGCCGACAGCTGAGGATCCTTGGCCAGATCTTCCGCGTTTTGCACAACACCTGCCGCAATGCCCGCGCTTTGAAGGCGGCTTGCAACGGTTTCAGCGGCAAGGCTGGTTGTCCATTGCACGATCTGCCTGTCCAGCGCCGTGCGATCTTGCCTCATCCCAATCCATGTTGAAAATTTGGCGCGTTTCAACTCTGTCAGATTGGAGATTCCGCAAAATCTTTGCCAGTCTTCTTCGCTGCGGAGGGCAATGACGCACCATCGATCCGCTCCGGCGCAGGGGTAGCAGGCCCAGGGAGCCAGGCCGGAATCGCCAAGCCGCCGGTTCCCGCCGGCAGAAGTTTCGAAGAAGGCGGGGCCGAGAAGCGTGCATAGAGCTTCATATGCCGAAAGGTCGATATACTGTCCTTTGCCTGTCCGATCTCTGTATTCGATGCAAGAGAGGATTGCCAGAGCTGCATACAGGCCCGCAATGATGTCCCCGTATGCGAATCCGATGCCGGCCGGGCAGTCGAGGGATCGGGATGTCGCATGCGTGAGTCCCGAAAGCGCATGGAACGTGGGTGCATATCCAACAAAATTCTTCCATGGCCCGGTCTGACCCATGGCGGAAATGCTCGTCATAATCAAATCCGGTTTGACAGCTTTCAGGCGCGGATACGTTAATCCCCAGTTCGTCAGAACCCGCGGCGAGAAATTTTCAACTACGACATCGCTGACCGATACCAGTTCCAGCAGAATTTCTTTCGCTTCGGGATGGTTCAAATCAAGGCCGATGCTCCGTTTGTTGCGGTTCCAGGCGCCGAAGTAAGGCGTGTCGTTGCGCTCGGCTCCGGATGCCGTGCGCTGCGACTGGACTTTGATCACTTCCGCGCCGAAATCGCCCAGAATCCTCGTTGCGTAGGGTCCGGAAAGCATGCGCGTGAAATCGAGCACGCGGATCCCGCGCAGGATTTCTCCGCAACGGGCTGAAGAAGCGCGCGCATCATCCGTGCGGTGCAGGGAAGTCTTGGTTGCCGGACTAAAGCTCATTTTCAAAACCTGGCGGTTGTGCTCGCCTGTCGACGGCGCGGGTTTTGGAGGGAGCGGCGAGAATGAGCTGAACTTATAGGGCAGTCCGGGCACCGAAAGGGAGCGGTGTTTGCCGGCGGGTTCGGTGCGCGCAAAGAATCGGCGGGCTTTCAGCTGCGGGCTCCGGAGCACTTCCTCGGGCGATTCCACGGGTGCCCAGGGAAAACCCATTGCCTGGCCAAGATGAAACAGCTCCCGTTTGGTGTGACGCGCGGTCCATCCGGCGACCGCAGTATGGAATAAGCGGTAATGCTTCTTCCTATAAGCCGTATCTCTCCATTCCGCTCCCAGCTTTTTCGTCGCATTTGTCTCGGAGTTCACGAGCTCGAGAAGCGTATCTCCGTTGCGCAGGAGCGGCATTTCGATATGTCCGTCTTTGCAGGGGAAAGTCAAGAATGATTCAGGCTGAAGATCGTCAGCCGGCCTACCCGGTGTCATCCTGTTCTGGAAATAATCGATCGTTACATGATCCAGTGTGGAAGCGACTGCTTCCTGCATAGAAAGATCGATGTGTCTGCCGCGTCCGGTAATTTTTCTTTGTCTCAGGCTGAGCAGCACGGCATTGGCGCCATAGAGCGATGCGGCATAGCAGGATTGAGGCCCAAAAAGCTTCAGGGGTTTCCCCGTTGTGATTCCTGAAACGTGCATCTGCCCGCCGAAAGCGGCCTGAACGCTGTCGCAGGAATGATAGGCGCGCTTCCGTCCGGTTTGGCCGAATCCTGTAATGGAAAGATGGATGAGCCGCGGGTTGACCCGCCGCAGCTGTTTGTATCCCAGATGCAAGGCTTCCAGATGCCCCGGAGAAAAGCTTTCCACCAATGCATCCGCATTTCGGATCAGCGTGTGAAAAAGCGCCTTCCCTTCAGGGTCCTGCAAGTCGAGGGTAATGCCCCGCTTGTTCAGGTTGTGGTAATTAAATAATTTAGAAGCCCGGGAAGGATCGCCGGCAGGATTCTCGATTTTGATGACCGTTGCGCCAAGGTCCGCCAGAAGTTTCGAGCAGAAGCTGCCCTGTTCATCCGCCAGATCCAGAATGCAAATTCCTGCCAGCAGTCCTTTCACATCTTTCTTCATTTCAAACCAGCGCGGAACAGAACGCATGATGCGATCTGTGGCCGCAAACACATTTTCAAGGTTTGCAGAGGCAGCGTGCTTTCAGCTTTCAGCTGTCAGCTATCAGCTGTCAGCTTTCAGCTATCAGCTTTCAGCTATCAGCTTTCAGCTATCAGCTTTCAGCTATCAGCTTTCAGCTTTAGCTATCAGCTTTCAGCTTTCAGCTTCTAAACAAACACCGTTAGCATGCGTTTGATTTCAGTAGTTTCGCAAGTCAAAACTTCTTTGCTGAATGCAAAGCAGTTTCGCATTATGAAGTTGCGGGAGCGCAGCACTTATTCAGCAGCTGAGGGCTGATAGCTGATAGCTGATAGCTGAAAGCTGAAAGCACTCGGCCTGGACCAATCTTAGAAAATTTTGCGGCCTTAGCGCCTTGCTGTGCCAGGCAAGATAAAGCAAGTTCGGGCCGTAGAATAATTTATGCGGCGGGAAGTCCCGAAGTCCTTTACAATAGTGGTGTGATGTGGATTCGAAGTTTCGCCAGGCTCTTTTCCGCAACGGAAAATGAATTATTTGCCGATAATAAGAGTTTTGCTGCGGATTGCCTTTAATATCGGGCATTCCCGGGCACACTTTATGTAGATAAGAAGCGAGCGCATGCCTGCAAAAATTTTAGCCGTCGACGACAATCCTCAGATTTTGAATCTGACCCTGAAAATCCTAAAATATTCCGGCTATGATGCCCGGGGCCTTACGGATCCGCGCGAAGTATCGGGCTTTGTAAGGTCCTTTCAGCCCGAAGTCTGTATCCTGGATGTTGAAATGCCTTTCATCTCAGGCTCGGATCTCCTCGATTCGATCAAGGCGATCGATCATTTCACTGAAGTGATTTTGCTGACGGGCATGAACGATACGGTTCTGGCAGTCGACCTCATGAAGCGGGGCGCGGCCGATTATCTGCTAAAACCCGTCGAAGCCAAGCAGGTGGACCTGGCCGTGGCGAGAGCGTTAGAGCATCGCCGTCTGGTCATGGAGAATACCGCCTACAAAATGAACCTTGAAAAACTGGTCGAGGAGCGGTCAAGGGCCTTGAGCGACGCGCTCAGAGATTTGAGCGAGCTTCACGGCGCGACCCTGGAGACGCTGGCCACGGCAATCGACCTGCGCGACCAGGGAACCAGCGGTCATTCGCGCCGCGTGGCCGACATGACGATCCATATTGCCAAAAAGCTGGACCTTAATGGCGGCGAACTGATGCAGATTGAACACGGAGCTCTTCTGCACGATCTTGGCAAGCTGCGAATTCCGGACAGCCTTTTGTGGAAACCTTCAGCGCTCACGCCGGAAGAGTGGGAAATCATGCGCAAGCATCCCGAATACGGGTTCGAGTTTGTGCAGAAAATCGGATTTCTGCGGGGAGCAGCGGACATCATTCTTTCGCATCACGAAAAATATGACGGTACGGGCTATCCGCGCGGACTGAAAGGGAAGGAGATCTCTCTGGCAGCGCGCATATTTTCGCTGGTGGATGCGGTGGACGCGCTGGTGTTTGACCGTCCGTATCACCGTGGAACTGATTTCACCGCAGTGCGCGCAGAAGTCATGAAGCGCTCCGGAAGCCATTTCGATCCCGACCTGGTCGTTCTCGCACTCGACGCCCTTTCCGGCTACTTCCCTAGCGAGGGCAAACCAACAGACTCCTAGCAGGCATGCTTTTCAAAAGCCCAAATCATGCTATGCGATTTTCCTCAGTTTTCAAATCTCCTGCAACATGGCGGTATGACCGAAAGCAATCCATGCGTAGCTTCCCAGAACCCGACCTTACGGCCACTGAGACTCCTTCCATTCAAGATAGTGGTGTCGTGAAGATTTCGTTCGGTTCAGACCAACAACAATAATTAAATGAGGTTTTAGGGTAATGTCGCGATGGAGGACTTCATTTCGCTCAGTACTTTGGCTTCATACGACACATAAATATTGTGCGTTGCGTTAGGCAAAACTACAAGTTTGGCCGACGGAATATTTTTTTGATTGCATCAAGGACTTTTTGATTGTTGCTTGCGGCATATTCCCGAGCAGGGCCTCAGTCCGGGGACAATAAATTTCACCCGTGACCAGGGACGGGTGGTATTATTTGACGGCCCAACCGAACCCCAACACGGCCGTCACGATGACGACATAGCCCACGATGTCGAGAACCATGCCGTACCGCATCATCGTTCCAATCGGGATATAGCCGCTGCTATAGACGATGGCGTTGGGTGGCGTCGAAATGGGCATCATGAATCCCATGCTGGCGCCGAGCGTGGCGCCGAGCGCGGGCTCCAGCGGTGACACACCAGCTGCGGTCGCGACGGCGATCGCCGTTGGCACCACCACCGTAGCGGCCGCGGTGTTGGACGCCGCTTCGGACAGCAGAATCGCGACGGCTGTGAACACCAGCGTTAGCCCGATCTTGCCCGCGCCAGGCACGTAACTGACCACCCATCGTCCGAAGCTGTCGGCCAGCCCTGTCGAGTCCGCGAGCCCGCCCATGGCCAAACCGCCGCCGAACAGGAGGATGATCCCCCAGTCGATGTTCGAGGCTTCTTCCCAAGTGAGCGTGAAGTGCCGCGACCGCCAGTTGACAGGAAGCACGAACAGGAGCAGCGCACCAACGATGGCGGCGATCGACTCCGGGAAAAGCGTCGTGACCTTCATAGTCATCCCGTGAGTTGGTCCCAGAACGAGGGCAAGCAATCCGGGAAGTGTCCACAGGATCACCGTGGCGCCGAAGGCAGTCATCACGTTGCGTTCACCGGTACCGACCGGCCCGAGCTTATGCAGTTCCTCGCGAACCGACGATGTGGCGGCTGCGCTCAGGCGCATATGGCGAGCCGCCGGATACAACATCCAGGCGACGAGCGTCCCCATCATCACGATCACGAGGGGCACACCGAGCACCATCCATCCGGCAAACGAGATATACAATATTCGCGTTCCTGAGAAGCAACCCCTTGCCGATGAGATTGGGCGGCGTGCCGACCGGCGTCGCTATTCCACCAATGGAGGCGGAAAACGACGTGACCAGCATCATGGTCATTGCGAACCGCTGGAATGTCTTGTCCCGGACCGGCCCCGTCCCAATTCCACAATCACCGCCATGCCAAGCGGAAAGAGCATGGCCGTCGTTGCCGTGTTGCTCACCCAGGCCGACAGGGCTGCGCCGAGCACTGCGTACACCGCGAGCAGACGAAACGCACTCGTCCCGATCCAGGGTGAGGCCAGCGCGGTGAACGCTATCCGCCGGTCGAGTTGGTGCACGAACATCGCCTCGGCCAGGATGAAGCTGCCGATGAACAGAAAGATGATCGGGTCGGCAAATGACGCGAATGCGGACCTGGCGTTGGCGATGCCGAACAGAACGGCCATTGTGGGTCCCATCAGGGCCGTGATTGCCAGCGGGACGGCCTCGGTCATCCACAAGACCACCATCAGCGCCAGGATCGCACTGAGCTTGTGCGCATTGCCGGCGAGGCCGGGCGCGGGCACCAGGAGAATGCCCACGAACACCAGTCGACCAGCCGCGAGACCGAACGTCCGTCGCCGCCGGTTAAATCGTTCCCTCCGCGGGTGAGAACGTTTCCCTGTACTCCGATGCGCTGTGAAATCTCCTCATGGATGTCCCTACCATTCGACGCGGCCCGTCAGTTCGGTCCACCCCATGAGCCGAATCCCGTCGTTGTCCCACTCGACGCGCTGGGGGCCTCCCAGTGCGTTGATGTTGAGCCCCAGCTCCACCATAGACGTTCGTGACCAGCCCCCGAATGTTGTACCACGTATTAAGTTATTAGAAACATAGTTGGCCATCCCCCATTTTTGCTGACGTCGAACACGCCTTAGCCAACCCGAAGTCCAACACCTCTCCCATGCCGCCCTTGCCGAGCTGGCTGGTAATCTCATAATGCGCGAGTGTTTTGCCGATCATGGACATGCAAGCCCCCAAGAGAGGTAATTCGTATGCTGCGTAGTGGTATTCATAGACCCGAGGGGCTGAGTATAAGCGGCTAGCGCTGATAGAGAAAGGGAAATCCGAGGGGAACAACACGTGGGACTGAGGCCATACCGATGTAGTAGAACGTAGCTTCAGGGACACTACTCTTCAGTCTGAGTTAATTAATTCAAAAAGATGGATTAATGTTAAATCGGCATCGCGGAAAAGTGACTTGGATTCAAACTCCCCATACAGCCATCTGGAAAGCATGGAATCCGAGCGGTTGTATAAGGCATCAACAGACTAATAAAGAATTGTGCTCTAAATAGCGTCTGACAAAGGGATTTGATTGAATTGAGTATTCTTATCCTAAAGCCCCGACCAGCCCTATAAGGCCCGTGCCTGATCAAAGATAAATAACGCGTGTATTGATCAGGCGCCGATGTTTTTGCGCGGGTCGGTTGCGTGGATAATTTCGGTGACGCCGGCCTGATTAAATCCTTTGAATCCGTCATTCCGCTCTAGGTTCTCAAGGTGTGATCCGATGGCACCCTTGGCGCGGAACTGCTCGGCCTGTTCTCCGGTAATCGCCCCTGTCTTCAGCAATTTCTCTATTCGCTGCGGATTAACTTTCCACCGTTCTCCTTCCGTGAACGCCTGGCGGAGATAAGGGAAATTCGAGAACGGCTTCATAGTTTTCACGGCCGCCTCTTCAGCCAGCTGTTTGGTTAGGCGATTGAAATCGAACATCGCTGCGAGGTGATGCATGCCCGACTGCAAAAACGAATCGCCGTGCAGTCCGCATTTTTCGTGTTTTACCTTCTGTAAT
>CAVRAD010000018.1:0-438586 GCA_963718845.1 uncultured Acidobacteriota bacterium | reverse complement strand
TCTCCAGATGGAAGAAGTGGGAGATAAGCTGGGCCTGACGCGCCACACGGTTGCGAAATACCTGGAGGTGCTGCGCGCTGAGGGGAAGGTCCACTACAACAAGATCGGCCGAACAAAGTTATGGACGCAAGTTTCAGCCAACATCGCTATCCGGTTTCTAGGCATGGGCGACCTCGAGGATATCCTGCGCATCCAGGAGAAGATCCTCGGAGGGCAGAAATCAGGCGATCCGGAAAGACTGGTGTCTCTCAAAGATACCACAATCTACCATCTTCAACATGGCGATCCCCTGTTGAACCTGGGAGCGGAAATCGATGGCAAACTCGTCGGCTTCATCATCAGTGAAGTCCGGCGTTGGGAGTTCGGCGGCGGGGGAATGACCGGATGGATACTGATCTTCGGTGTAGATCAGGAGTATCAAGGAATTGGCGTAGGCCGCAAATTGAGTTCCACGCTCCTCGATCATTTCCGCATGAAGAACATCACAAAAATCAGGACGATGGTGGAATGGCACGAAGGCAAGCTCATTTCCTTTTTTAAGTCATTAGGTTTCAACATGCTTGGAATGTTGCCCTTAGAGAAGGAAATCTAGTGGGGGGTTAATAGAAATGAGGTACGCGGAAACTGGGTATAATTTGGAGATTGACCTGTCCCGGGGAAATATTGAAAGGGTGGAGACGGACCCGCGGTTGACCGAACTCCATCTGGGCGGACTGGGCACGAATACCAAGATATTATGGGACAGGGTAGCCCCGGAAACCGAGCCCTTTTCCTCCTGAAAACCTGCTGATATTCAGCTCCGGCCTTTTATGCGGCACTCCTGCCCCCGGCTGCAACCGCACGATTGTGTCCACTATTTCCCCGCAAACGCAGCTGATGGCATATTCCATGATGGGCGGATTCTGGGCGCCGGAACTGAAGTATGCCGGCTATGACAAGGTAATCCTTCGCGGCAAATCCCCTGATCTGGTCTATTTGTGGATTAACAACGACAAGGTGGAAATTCGGGATGCCTCGCATTTGCGCGGCAAGGGCTCCAACGAAACGGCCGAGCTTCTGCGGCAGGAATTGAAGGAACCGAATGCCCAGGTGGCTGCCATCGGACTGGCCGGCGAAAACAGGGTCTACTTCGCCTCTATTGAGCAGGGCAGATCAAGTGCCAGCCGGGGCGGAATTGGCGCCGTAATGGGAGACAAGGGTGTCAAGGCGATCGTAGTGCGCGGAACCAAAGACATCAATATTGCCCGCCCGGTGGAATATATGGGCCTCTGCAGCGATGTGCTGCGATATATCCATGACCGCGAAACTAAGCCGATTCCCGGGGTCATGCCGATTCTGGCAGGGCTCGGTTCGCCGCAGGAAATGCGGCTCATCGATGAAGAGTGGCACACGACAAATTTCATGTGGGGGAACTCCCGCACCCGAAGAAAGGATTTTTGGACTAAGGAAATCGAGGAGAAGTGGCGGGAAACCCAGGAAAGCACGCGGACGCGCCTGATCAGCTGTTACAACTGCCCGATGAAATGCGCCGCAACGATTTCCGTCCCGGGCATTTCCACCTACATGATGAAATGCTTCTCAAAACTGACCTACACCATGGCGGCCTATTCGGACCTGGATTTCGGATTCAGGATCGCTCAACGCGCTACGGAGTACGGCGTAGACGGATTCTCGGCCCCGCAGGTGATGGCCTTCGCGCTCGAGCTGCACGAAGCCGGCATTCTGAAAGATCAGGACATGCAGGGGATGCCGACCGACAGCGAAGGGAAATTCTATTGGCTGCTCGACAGGATTGTCCGGCGCGAAGGAATCGGGGATGTTTTGGCCAACGGCACGTACTGGGCGGCCAAACAGATCGGCAACGGCGCGGAAGAATTTGCGCACAACAATATCAAGAAGCAGGAACAGCTGCCTCTCAAGCTTGGAATGCTCAATCCCGTCTACTTCCTCATGTACTCCACCGGCGAGAAGATCAATATCACTCAGATTGAAGGACAGTTCCCGCAGGCGCCTTTTCTTACAAAAGAGGAGACGGAGGAATTCATGAAGGACTGGATCCAGGTGCCTGATGAAAAATTTAAGGATTATCTCCGGAAGTGGGAAATGCGCGGAGAGTTCTCCAACCCGAATTATCCCGATACTCAGGCAAGCTGCGATATTGTCGACTGGCAGGAGATGATGCACTACATTGACGACGCGCTCGGAATGTGCGCCGGCCTGTCTTCTTTCCCGCTGAAGCCACCCTATCACATCCACAACTATCCGGATTTCATTTCGTCCGCGACCGGATTCAACGTCGATGAAGCTGGATTGACGAAAATAACCAAGAGAAACCGGACCCTGGTCAGGGCCTTTAACGTCAGAAGAGGCATGAGAAGAGCGGACGAGAAGCCGCCGGAAGACCACTGGAAAAAGAGATTTCCCGAGCTTGAAGCGAAGCTCCTCGATGCGTATTACAAGTTTAAAGGTTGGGATGATCAGGGCATTCCCACAAAAGAATCCTTGAAGGAACTGGATTTGGCATACGTTGCCGAGGATTTTGAAAAGAGAGGGATCATCCAAAATGGGAAAAGTTAAGAGGAAAGTCAAGGTCATCAAGATCGATGTGGACAAATGCAACGGCTGCCGGGCGTGCGAGGTGATCTGCTCCGCTTTTCACGCTACGCCGAAATTCAGCAGCAACAATCCGGCGCGGGCGCGCATCCGCCTGATTCATGATGCCCTCAAGGATGTGTATCTTCCGGTATACGCGGGCGAAAACGCTCCTGCCGAATGCATGGGCAGAGGCAAATATGTGATCGACGGAAAGGAATACGACGAGTGCAGCTTCTGCAGAGCTTCCTGTCCATCGAGGGGCGTTTTCAAAGAACCCGATTCCGGCCTCCCTCTTAAATGCGATATGTGCGAATCCGACCCGCCGCTGTCGGAACCGATGTGCGTGCAGTGGTGCCTGAGCAATGCCTTGACCTATGAAGAAAGAGAAGAGGAAGCGGAAGAAGAAGTGAAGCTGGATGAGATGGAAACAGGATTGGAAGCATTGGCCGGCAAATACGGACTGCAAAAGGTAATGGATGCCGTAGCCCGGATGTCGAAAAAGGGTGAACTGAACTGATTTATAAAGCTCTTCAAGATGAGGGTAGGCGAAGATGAATGTACCGGTTACAGGTTACAGGTTGCAAGTTACAGTTACATTCAGGTCCAATCCTTAACCTGCAACCTGTAACCTGTAACTCGCAGCCGAAACGCATGCACCGATCTGTATTTACAGCAGAGGCTTGGGAAATACCGTGGAGAATATAGCCGACTATAAAGAAATAGCAGATAGCATCAAGGAGAAAGGCGGAGAAGCCTTCAAATACTGCTATCAATGCGGATTGTGCGATACGGTCTGCCCGTGGAACCGCGTGCGAGACTTTCAGCATGCGCAAGCTGATCCGGCAGGCGACTTTCGGATTGACGGAGATAGAAAACGAAGAGATCTGGCGCTGCACGACCTGCGGACGATGCCCGCAACGCTGCCCCAGGGGTGTGGGCATCATAGAAGTTGGAGTTGCCTCCCGCAGGATGGCGACCGAATTCGGCGTTTTCCCCAACGCCGTCCGTCCTCTCCGCGGTGTGAGCGCCAGCCTCACCGGAGAAGGGAATCCACTCAACGGAGAGCGAAAAGACCGAGCGAACTGGGCCGAAGGTCTTTCGGTAAAAACGTTCACCGAAGGCATGGAAGTTTTGTATTTCCCGTGCTGCTACCTCAGCTATGATCCGAGATTGAAAAAAGTCGCCAGGGCAACCGCCACCATTCTCAACAAAGCAGGCGTGGATTTCGGCATACTCGGTTCCCTGGAAAACTGCTGTGGAGAAAGCATCCGCAAGACAGGCGACGAAGACCTGTTCAAGCGCCTGGCCAAAGAGAATATCAAAGCTTTTATCGACAACGGTGTGAAGAAGATCCTGGTGTCCTCGCCGCATTGCTACCATGCGTTTAAAAATGAGTACTCTGAATTCAAGGTGAACTTTGAAGTTGTCCATATCTCCCAGTATCTATTTGAGCTTGTCGAACAGGGAAGGCTTGCGCTGAACAAGGAGTATGAAAAGAATATCGCCTATCACGATCCGTGCTATCTGGGCCGGCACAATGGCATCTATGACCAGCCTCGCGAAGCTTTGAAAAAGATCCCCGGTTTGAAGCTCAACGAATTGCCCGATGCGCGAGTGGACAGCCTCTGCTGCGGAGGGGGCGGAGGCAGGATCTGGATGGAAACTCCCAAAGGCGAGCGATTCTCAGACCTAAGGCTGGAGCAAGCCGTTGCGATCGGGGCCGAAGCTTTGGTTACGTCCTGCCCGTACTGCATCACCAATTTTGAGGACAGCAGAATCAACAGCAAGGACAGTGAAGCCCTGGTGATCAGGGACATCACCGAAATTTTCTCGGAAGTGATTTAACAGAAATACAAGTGGGTGCGGGCTTTAGCCCGCACAAAAGCCAGCAGCTCTGCAAGGACATAGAGAAGTGGAAAAAGAATCTGAAAAACAGGCTTTTGGATTTCCCGCAAACGGCAATTTCGGAGATGTCATGGTTGTCGGCGGAGGGATCAGCGGCATTCAAGCCGCGCTCGATCTTGCCACTGCGGGTTTCAAGGTTTACCTGGTTGAGAAATCGCCGACCATCGGCGGCCACATGGCCCAGCTGGACAAAACCTTCCCCACCAATGACTGCTCGATGTGTATCGAGTCTCCCAAGTTTGTGGAATGCAACCGGCATCCCAACATAGAAATCATGACCTACACCGAAGTGGACAGCGTGGAAGGGGAGGCGGGAAATTTCATGGTAACGCTGGTTAAAAAGCCAAGATATGTCATAGAAAGCAAATGCACCGGCTGCACGGTCTGCGTCGAATACTGCCCGGTCAAATATCCCGATAAATTCAATCAGGAAATATCGTCCAACAAGGCCATCCATATATTCTTCTCTCAGGCGATTCCGCTGGTTACGTACATAGATGATAGCTGCCTCTACCTGAAAGAGAAGAAGTGCACGATTTGCCAGGGAGTCTGCAAGACCGGCGCCATAGATTTCAATCAGGCACCCGAAAAGGTGGAGGTGAAAGTAGGGGCGATCGTCCTGTCCCCGGGCTTTGAGCCGTTCGATCCCAAATTGCGGGAAGACTACGGCTACGGCAAGTATGAGAACGTGGTGACCAGTCTGGATTACGAACGGCTGTTGTGCGCTACCGGGCCATACGAAGGCGAGATACGACGCGCCACCGATGAAAAGCATCCGCACAAGATTGCCTGGATTCACTGCGTGGGCTCCCGGCAGGTAATCCCCGGCGGCAAGAGCTATTGCTCTGCCGTGTGCTGCTCCTACACGCAGAAGCAGGTGATTCTGACAAAAGATCATGACGCGGATGCCGAGTGCACGATATTCCACAACGACATTCGCTCGTATGGCAAGGATTTCGAACGCTTTTACCAACGCGCGGAAAAGCTGCCCGGAATTCGTTTCATACGAAGCTACGTATCGATAGGAAAAGAAATCCCGGGAAGCAAGAATGTTACGATACGGTATGCCACAGCGGATGAGGGAGTGAAAGAGGAAGAGTTCGACATGGTGGTGCTGTCGGTCGGACTGAATCCTCCGGCGGATTTTAACGGCCTGGCGGCCAAATTCGGCATCGAGCTTAACGCGCACGGATTCTGCAAAACCAACCCGGTAAATCCCATGGCGACCACGCGCCCTGGCGTTTACATAAGCGGCGCCTTCCAGGGGCCCATCGATATCCCCGAATCGGTGATGACTGCCAGCGGAGCGAGTTCGCAATGCGGGGAGCTTCTGGACTACCGGCGAGGGAAACTGGCCCAACCAAGAGTGTATCCTCCGGAAAGGGATGTCTCGAAAGAGGAGCCCAAAATAGGTGTCTATGTGTGCCATTGCGGTGCGAACATCGGAAGAGTTGTGGACGTTCCTTCCGCTGTGCAATACGCGCTGAGCCTGCCTAATGTCGCGCATGCAGAGGAAAGCCTGTTTATATGCTCGACCGACGCAGCGCAGCGACTGGCAACTTCAATCCGCGAAAAAGGTCTTAACCGCGTGGTTGTCGCTGCCTGCACGCCGAGGACGCACGAACCGCTTTTCCGCGACACGCTGCGGGAAGCCGGGATCAATCAATACTTCTACGATATGGCGAATATCCGGGAGCATTGCTCGTGGGTCCACTCCAAGGAGAAAGAAGACGCCACGCAGAAGGCCAAAGACATCATCCGGATGGCGGTAGCCAGGTCTGCGCATTTGGAACCCTTGCAGGAGTTTGACCTTCCCGTCAACAAAGCGGCGCTGGTGGTCGGCGGCGGCCTGTCCGGCATGACCAGCGCTCTCAGCATTGTCAACCAGGGACACGAGGTTTATCTCGTGGAAAAGGAAGATGACCTGGGAGGAATGGCGCGAAGAATACATTACACTCTCGAGGGATTGGATGTTCAGGCGTACCTCGGCGATCTAAAACGAAAGGTCTACCAGAACCCTTTAATCCATGCCTATACGAACGCAACCATCACAGAAGCCACCGGCTATGTAGGAAATTTCGTTACCAAAGTGAAGCACCAGGGAAGGATCTCGGAGATAAAGCACGGAGTGACCGTCATTGCAACGGGCGCGGATGAATACAAGCCGTCCGAATACCTCTATGGGAAAGAAGACGGGGTCCTGACGCAGCTGGAGCTGGAAGAGCAGATCGCCCAAGGAAACGAAAAGGTTCTGAGCTCCCGGAACCTGGTGATGATCCAGTGTGTGGGATGCCGGCAGGAAGACCGGAATTACTGCGCCCGGATATGCTGCAGCCACGCCATAAAGAATTCTTTGAAGCTGAAAGAGATCAATCCCGAGATGGAGATCTGCGTTCTCTTCCGCGACATGAGACCCTATGGGTTCAGAGAGGATTATTACCGGGAGGCGGCAAACAAGCATGTAAAGTTTATCCGGTATGAACCTCAGGATAAGCCGCAGGTGGAAGCGGTCGACGAGAACGGTCGGCATCTGTTGAGAGTTACCGTGCCCGATCCTGTTTTAGGCACGGAGCTTGTCATCGATGCGGATTCGATTGCTCTGTCTGCGGCAATCCTTCCTTCCGCGACCAGCAAGGAAATAGCGGGATTGTTCAAAGTAACCTTGAATCCGGATGGATTCTTCCAGGAAGCCCACGTCAAATTGCGTCCGGTAGATTTCGGTGCGGAAGGCGTGTACCTCTGCGGGACGGCGCACTACCCCAAGCACATAACGGAAGCTATCAGCCAGGCGTATGGGGCCGCCGGGCGCGCGTTGACGCTGCTATCGCATGACACGGTCACGGCCTCCGGATCCATTTGCATAGTCAACGAAAGCGAGTGCGTATCCTGCGGCGCGTGCATCACCGCATGCACCTATGGCGCCATTGAGTTTTATGAAACGCCGCAAGGCAGAAAGGCGAGAGTCACTCCCGTCCTCTGCAAAGGAGACGGCCTCTGCAACACGAAGTGTCCAACGGGGGCGATTGTTTTAAAGCACTATATCGATGAGGCGATCATGGACCAGATCGATGCGGCCGCACCCGCGGAATTCTTCGCGTGATCGAGCCAAGTGCAAGTGGGAGCGGGCTTCAGCCCGCTTAAGACATGAAGAAAGGAGGTGAGAAAGGATGAGTACAGGACTTCAGTTTAAGCCAAGGATTCTGGGTTTTGTATGCAATTGGTGAGCGTACGGCGCTGCCGACCTGGCTGGAGTTTCCAGACAACAATATGCCACCGATATTAAACTGATCCGCGTGATGTGCAGCGGCAGAGTCGACCTGTCTTTTGTGCTCCGGGCTTTCTCAAACGGAATGGACGGGGTGTTCATCGGAGGGTGCCACCTCAACGAATGCCATTATATTACCGACGGAAATCACCACGCCTTCGGCATGGTGCAGCTGTGCAAGAAATTGATGGAATGCGTCGGCATCAATCCCGAAAGATTGAGGATAGAACAGATGTCCGCCGGCGAAGGAATCCGCTTCGCCGAGATCATGAACGATTTTTCCCGTAAGCTGAGAGAGCTGGGGCCTCTCGGCAAAGCCGAGGGAATAGACACAGAAAGATTGAAGTTCAAGCTTCAGGCCGTTGCGAAGCTGATCCCCTACATTCGCCTGGTGGAAAGAGAGAGGCTGAGGGTTCATTTTGACACGGCGGAAGAATACGAAAAATACTTTCAAAGCAACGAAATAAACAAGCTCATCCGGGAACTGATCGCGGACAAGCTGGCCATAGGCCAGATCATGGCACTGCTGCGGGAGCAGCCCCGTTCCACGGGAGAACTCTCGGAAATGCTGGGAGTGCCGCCGGCGGAAATTTCCAGGCACATGAGCAGTTCAGCCAGGCAGGGATTGGCTCGATTTGACGAAAGCCAGAAGCGATTCGTTCCTGCCTGAATCATTTTGGTTGAAGTTCCTGGGCGCCGCGTCCTCGCCGCCTTCGAAGTGCGGCAGCCTGCTGCCGCTTTCATATTGGATAGCGGTTATGGACAGCGGCAATATCGATACGATCATTGATAAATATCCGGACGATGCCAGTTCCCTGATTCAAGTGCTGCTGGAGATTCAGCGCGAGCATCGCTGGCTTTCCAATGAGGCGCTGGAAAAAGTCAGCAAGCGGCTTAAAGTGCCTTTAAACCGGATCCAGCACATCGTCACTTTTTATAAAGCCTTCAGCCTGATACCCAAAGGCCGGCATGAAATACACGTATGCACGGGCACGGCGTGTCACGTCCGCGGCGCACCGCGTCTGCTGGACTCGATTCAGGACCTGACGAAAATCAAGCCCGGCGAAACGGACATGGATCTGAAATTCAGCCTGGAAACCGTCGGTTGCGTCGGTTGCTGCGCTTTAGGCCCGGTGATGGTCATCGACGGCGAATATCATGGCAAGATGGCGCCGGCCAAATCAGAAGCTGTGTTGAAAAACTATGTTTAGGAAGAGAGTATGCCGAGGATAAATTCGCCTGTCGAACTGGAAGTCCTGCCGAAAGGACATCGTTTCCCAAAGGGATCCTGATAAGCCTTGCATTGCGATCTGCACCGGAACCGGTTGCCTCGCTCTCGGAGCGGCCAAAGTCGTTGCCGCGTTGAGAGAGGAAATTAAAAAACAGGGGCAGGAAAGCAAAATCGACATCAAAGTGGATCTCAGGGAAACGGGATGTCCCGGTTTCTGCGAGCGCGGTCCCGTTATTGTGATTTATCCCAAGGAGATCTGCTACCTCCAGGTGCAGCCGGGCGATGCGGCAGAGATCATTTCCCAGACCATACTCGGCAATAAAGTCATCGACAGGCTGCTTTATGTAGACCCCATGACCGGGGAAAAGAGCGTCTGCGAGTCTGAGATACCGTTCTACAAAAATCAGATGCGGCTCCTCATCGGCAACAATATCCGTCTCGATCCCAAGAGCATCGAAGACTATCTCTCGCTTGGCGGCTATTCCGCTTTGTCAAAAGCCCTGTTTCAGATGAAGCCGGAGCAGGTTGTGGGACTGGTGAAAGACTCGAAGCTGCGAGGACGAGGCGGCGCAGGATTTCCCGCCGGGAGCAAGTGGGAGTTTGCCCGCAACAGTCCGGGCGAAACAAAATATGTAGTCGTGAATGCGGACGAGGGCGATCCCGGAGCATTCATGGACAGGGCGCTGCTGGAAGGGAATCCTCACGCGGTTCTCGAAGGCTTCGCCATAGGGGCGTATGCGATCGGCGCGCATGAAGGCTACTTCTATGTCCGCCAGGAATATCCTTTAGCCGTAGAAAACATTACCATCGCTATCAAGCAGGCGGAGGAGTATGGGCTTCTCGGCAAGAATATCCTGGGCTCCGGTTTTGACTTCACCGTCAAAGTGCACCGCGGGGCAGGAGCTTTCGTATGCGGCGAGGAAACGGCGCTTCTCCGGTCTCTGGAAGGCAAGCCGGGCGAGCCGAAAGCGAGGCCGCCGTATCCCGCTGTAAAAGGGCTGTGGGACAAGCCGACCAATATCAACAACGTGGAGACATGGGCCAACATTCCGCTGATCGTCAACCACGGAGCCGAATTCCTGACTGCAATAGGCACGGAGGGGAGCAAAGGAACCAAGATATTTTCGCTGGTGGGCAAGGTCAAAAATACCGGTCTGGTGGAAGTGCCCATGGGAATAACGCTGAAAAACATTATTTATCAGGTGGGCGGCGGCATTCCGGGCGACAAAAAGTTCAAGGCAGTGCAGACGGGCGGTCCGTCGGGCGGCTGCATTCCGGAACAATTCCTGGATATGGGAGTCGACTTTGACGAGCTGGCCAAAGTCGGCGCCATCATGGGTTCCGGCGGCATGATCGTGATGGATGAAGATACGTGCATGATCGATGTTGCCAAGTACTTTCTCAATTTCCTGACGGATGAATCGTGCGGTAAGTGTACGCCGTGCCGGGAAGGTATCCGGCAGATGCTCAAGATTCTGACCAATATCAGTGAAGGCAGGGGAAAAGAGGGAGACATCGAGCTACTGGAAGAACTGGCCGAAACCACGCGGGATGCGTCGCTTTGCGCGTTGGGCGGGAGCGCCCCGAACCCGGTTCTGAGCACGATACGTTACTTCAAAGACGAGTATGAGGCGCACATCAAGGAGAAGCGGTGCCCGGCCTTTGTCTGCAAAGAGCTGATCGCTTTCTATATCGACCCGGAGAAGTGCAAGGCCTGCATGATATGTTTGCGCAAATGTCCGGCGGATGCCATTACGGGCGGCAAGAACCAGATCCACGTGATCGACCAGGAGAAGTGCACCAACTGCGGAACGTGTTTTGAAGTATGCCCCGTCGCGCTTTAGTGCCGTCCGAAGGCTCTCGGGCGAGCCGGTCCCGCCTCCTGTCCCCGAAGAAGCAAGAATTCTAAAGAGAGTTGAGAGATGAGCGAAATCCTTTTGCAGATCGATGGCAGAGAAGTCAAGGCAACGGAAGGGATGACTATATTGAGCGCGGCTCAGAGTGTCGGGATTGCCATACCGACGCTCTGCAACCACGAAAAGATGGAATCGTACGGAGCCTGCCGGATTTGTGTTGTGGAAGCGGAAACCTTCGGCAAGTCGCGTCTCGTCGCCGCGTGTGTATTCCCCGTTCAAAAAGATATGGTGGTGAAAACGCGGTCTGAGAAGGTGGACCGGACCCGCAAAATGCTTCTGGAGGAGATGCTAGCGCACGCTCCGGATTCCGAGGAATTGCATAAACTGGCCGAGGAGTATGGAGCGGACAAAGACCGTTTTGAGAAGGAAGCCTCGTTTTGCATCCTGTGCGGCTTGTGCGTCCGCTACTGTGCCGAAGTAAAAAGGAAGGATGCTATCGGATTTGTGGACCGAGGCGCCAAACGGGAGATCGCCTTCATCCCGGAGATAGCCGCCGCGGAGTGCTGGAACTGCAAGGAATGCTTCCCGCTCTGCCCTACGTCGGCACTGCAAGCGGCCTATGTGTTAGTCGAAGCGCTCGCCTTCCCAACTTGCCATTAAATTTCAGCATTAAAGGAAATAGTCGGACGCTACCCTATTTCCCTTTGCGGCCAGCTAGTTTTTTCTGGGATTCCGCTTTGCGATGCGCACGTATATGAAAAGAGCAAGCACCAGAATGCATGGCAAGCCGAGGAAAAACCAGATCGGATCAGAAAACCCGGCGAGGATAGCTAAAACTCC
Organism: uncultured Acidobacteriota bacterium; assembly: GCA_963718845.1. GTDB lineage: Bacteria > Acidobacteriota > UBA6911 > UBA6911 > UBA6911 > UBA6911. The sequence goes on along the minus strand of CAVRAD010000018.1, from coordinate 426,894 downwards.
GAAGATGAGGACAATTCCCACTGTCCAGGGCGGATGAGCGAATAGCGGACGTTCGTTCACATTTGGCTCATTGTCTGATTTATTCGAATCCTCTGTCATACCCCTTACGCTATGACACGGCGAGTCCCCTAAGCAAGGATTAATCCGTATTTATCAAAAACTTCCTTACAGGAAAAGGCAGAAGAACACGGATACAAGGCAGGCTTAGTATCAATGGATGAAATTTGCCGAGCTGATTACGGGACCTGGAGCCTGTCTCCAGCTATAGCTTCAAATGATGAGACTGATATAAGGAGCGGGTGTCATAGCTCCGGATAGCTCGTAAGAACAGGCCTTTTTTTATACCAGGAGGCATACGCCCGCCGCCATGTGTCAGACATCCATGACCCGCCATACACTTCCGAAGTATAGTTCGATCGAAAAAATCCGCAGAGTGAACAGAGGCGGACCAGATCCATTTCCATGCCGTCACCCGGATCGGGCAGGGTTTTGCGGCCGCAGTCAAATCCAAAAAATCCTATCTATAGCGCCCGATGAGGCGCAAGGATAATATCCATAAGTCGTAAGACCAATGCCACAGTCGCGAACGAGAGAACACGGTAATGAATAACTCCCCAGAGAAATAACAATATGTGGACACCCATAGTTTATCCGCAAAGAAGCCAAATCAGTGGGTGTCCACTACTGCTTCGGCAAGCAATTTCAAATCGCTTAACCCCGAATTTTTTATTAGTCCATTGTTATCATAAGGTTGTCGAAATAAATAGATAGCTCAACCGGACAGCGGCGACGAATGATAAATAAATGGGTGTCCAATATTTCATATATGTCGCACATTTACTGTGGACACTGAATATGTGGACACGTATAATGTGCATATGAAAAACATAACGCTAGCGCTTGATGAAGAAACTTTGGAGGCTGGCCGTGATTACGCCCAACGGCACAACACTACGCTCAATGCGCTTGTCCGCGAACTGCTTGTAAAGAAAGTGCTCGCGGATAAAAATGCGGCCGTGCGTGAGATGTTCAGGCTCATGGACTCTCATCCGGGTAATTCCGGAGGAAATCGCTGGAGTCGAGAGGACCTCTATGTCCGATAGAGCTTTTCTCGATACAAACATCCTCGTCTACGCTCACGATACCGGAGCGCCGGACAAGCAACGGATAAGCCGAGAATTAATCGCTCAGCTGGCGGATTCCGGAGATGGTGTGATTTCGACGCAAGTTCTGCAGGAATTTTATGTAGCGGCAACACGCAAACTCGGGGTAGCACCCATTGCCGCAAAGGGCGTATTGAAGACGCTTTCAGTATTTGAGATTGTTCAGATCTCCACGAAGCTTATCCACGAAGCCATCGATTGCTCGATATTAAATCAATTGTCGTTTTGGGACTCTTTGATCCTTGCCGCGGCATCATCAGCGGGCTGTTCAACAGTTTTAAGTGAAGATCTCAGTTCCAACCAGACCATTCTCGGAATGAAGGTTCGAAATCCGTTTGTCTGAACTGCGCCCTATTTTATCGCGTCACAGCGAAGTCGATCCAACCATTGGGCACGCTCACTTCCACCAGCTTGGCGCGGCAGCGGTCCCCAACATCGAGACCTTGCTCTCCCCGCACGACTTTGCCTTCCACCGGTGGTCGTATCACTCGGATCCATGTTCCTTTGTCCGACGCTCCTGTCACAATCGCATCGAATGTTTCCCCGATGCGATCTATTAGCAGGGCCGCGCCGGCTGATTTGCGCACTTGCCGCTCGACCTTGTCTGCCTCGTTTTCGCGTTCAGTGCAATGCGCCGCCAGTCCTTCCAGGTCCCCAAGCGGAGGAGAAGCAGCTCCGGCGAGTGCGGCTTTGAGCAGGCGGTGCGTTATCAGGTCCGGATAACGGCGGTTAGGGGCGGTAGAATGGCTGTAATCCCGAACGGCCAAGCCAAAATGCCCCAAAGGTGCCTGACCCGGCGTTTCCAGCACATACTCGCCCCGACCCAATAGCTTCACTACCGTTAATGACAGATCCGGGAATCTCAAGGGATCTCTGGCCTTTTGCTCGGTTAGAAATTCGTTGAGCGCTTTCGAGTCCGGATCGTCAGGCAGCTTGCATCCCAGGGCTGCGGCAGTGGCAACGATGCGTTGCCAGCGCTCCGGTGAACGAACCACGCGCCGGAAGGTAGGAAAACCCTTGGATGTCAGGTAGCGCGTGGTGACTCCGTTGGCCGCCACCATGAGGTCTTCAATGAGTTCCTGGGCGCGGTTTTGGGGCTCCGCTACGAGGTCCACCACCACTTCCTTTTCTGTGATAGCCCGCGGTTGGAGCGTTTCCAGGTCCAATGCACCATGTTCATGCCTTGCCTTTCGGAGACGTTGGGCGGTGGCATCCTGCTTCCGGATTTGCGCGTCCAATCCCGTCACTTTCGCGGCAGCTGGAGGCAGGGGGGCTTTTCCTTCCAACCACGCCGCCACAGCGTTGTAGGTGAGCTTGGCTTTATTGCGGACCCATGCCCGGTAAATGCGCGATTCTCCGACGCGGCCGTCGGGCCCCACCGCGAATTCGAAGATGAAGGCGATGCGGTCCTCGTTCTCGTTCAGCGAAGTCAGGTCCCACGAAAGCCGCTCGGGAAACATCGGGAATGTGCGGATGCCTGTATAAATGGAAGTAGTGTTGCGGCGGGCATGGAGATCAAGCTGTGAATCCCGCTTCACCAAAGTGTCCACATCCGCCACACCCACGAGTATCTTGGTCCCCCCGCCGGGCAGATCCTCCGAAACGGAGACCTGGTCCAAGTCCCGCGAGTCATCGTTGTCGATTGAACACCAGGGAAGGCGCGTCAAGTCTTCCAAGCTATCGGAGGAGTTTCTGACCGGCTCCTGGAGTGCGGCAGCTTGCTCGATAGCCGCCTTGGGGAATTCCGCCTCGAAACCGTGCGCCATCATGGTTTCAAGGGCAATCTGATTAAGGTTATACGACCTGTCCGATCGATGGTCCATGAGTTTCTCGCTTTCTATGTCATAGATTTCCACGCGTCTATAGTTAGAATAGTAAGCGAATCAAACGGAATATGCGAGGAATCCGGATGAGCTTGAAGATCGGCGTAATCGGTGTGGGCGGCGTTGGCGGATATTTCGGCAGCAAGCTCTGCCGGCTGATTTCCGCCCAGAGGGCCGAAGTCTACTTCGTAGCGCGCGGAAAACACCTTGATGCCATTCGAGGGAACGGGCTTTTGGTGCAAACGGCAGCTGAAGGCGAGTGGACTTGCCATCCGACGCTGGCTACGGACGATTTCCAAGCCCTGCCTGTGCTGGATCTTTGTCTGGTCTGTGTGAAATCATACGATTTGCAGAATGTTGCGCACCAGCTGCGGCATTGCGTATCTGAGGCCACTGCCGTCATTCCGCTACTGAATGGCATTGATATTTACGAACGCATGCGGAAAGAAATGGAAGTTGCGCGGATTTTTCCCGCCTGCACGTACATTGGAGCGCGCATTGCGTCTCCCGGAAAGATCGCGCAGCGCGGCGGAGACTGCAAGATTCAGTTTGGCGCAGATCCGCAGGCGCCGGGGATCCGGCCTGAATCTGCGTGTGATGTTTTTGCTCAAAGCGGCATCGCCTATGAATTCTTCGACGATATCTCTTCGGAGCTCTGGTGCAAGTATATATTTATCGCTTCGCTTGGAATCGTGCAGGCGAGCTTCGATAAAACGCTGGGACAGGTGATGGAATCGCCCGAATTGAGCCATTATCTTCAGTCGGCGATGGAAGAGATCACGGCGTTGGGCCGGCGAAAGAGAATCGACTTGCCTGCGGACATTGTGGCCGCAAGCTATCATCGGGCTCAGAATTTTGCGTATAAGACGAAGACGTCGTTCCAGCGCGATTTTGAAAAAGCCGACAAGCCGGATGAGCGCGATATATTAGCCGGCACAATTCTGCGTATGGGAATAGAATTGGGGATGGAAACGCCGGTTATCCGGGAGTTATCGGATCGCATGAATCGGCAGAAGCCGCGCAAAGTAGAGGCTTCATGAATAATGCGGGTTAGGCTACACTATGGCTGCTATGACAATGGATGTTCAGAAAAGGGAAATGAAGAATGGCTTGGTGGTCGCAACCGAGGTCATGCCGCATCTGCGCTCCGTGTCCCTGGGCGTCTGGATCAAAGGCGGATCGCGTTTCGAAAAGCCGAACAATACCGGCATTTCTCATTTTATCGAGCACCTGCTTTTCAAGGGCACGCGGAAGCGTTCGGCCGGCAAAATCGCCGAAGTGATTGATTCCATCGGCGGCCAGCTGAACGCATTTACGGAAAAGGAATACGTCGGATTTTATGCCAAGGTCCTGGATGAGCACCTTCCGCTTGCCTTTGACCTCGTATCGGATATCGTTTTGCACCCTATATTCCCTGCGGATGAAATAGAGCGCGAGCGCAATGTGATCTTTGAGGAGATCAACATGGTGGAAGACTCGCCGCAGGAATTGATCCTTGATCTTTTCATGGAGAGCTTCTGGAAGAATCATCCGCTGGGGCGGCCTATATCGGGGACCAAAGGATCTGTCGCAAAAATTTCCCGGAACGACGTAAAAAAATATTTCTCAAAACAATTACAGTGCCGACAACACCATAGTTGCGGTTGCGGGCAATATCCGCCATCGGGAGGCATACAAACTCGCAGAGCGCTATTTTTCCGGCCTGAAACCGGGGGGTGTGGTAGATCCGGGGCTGCCCCCGGATGTTCATGCCAGCCGCCTCATTCGCAGCAAGTCGCACCTGGAGCAGACGCATATATGCCTTGGAACGACGGCTCCCCCGGTAGCGTCGGAAGAACGATTCTGCGCGCACCTGCTGAGCAACATACTCGGTGGAGGCATGAGCTCCCGTCTTTTTCAGAATGTTCGGGAGCGGCGCGGACTAGTGTATTCTATTTACTCGATGCTGAATCTTTATCGGGATGCAGGGTCGCTGGTCGTGTATGCAGGCACTGCCCACGATAAAGCTTCGGAAGTTGTCGACCTGGTCTTGAAAGAGTTCGGAAGCTTGCGGACAAAGCTCGTCGCCGCTCAAGAGCTGAAGCGGGCAAAAGAATATGTCAAAGGATCCGTAATGCTGAGTCTGGAAAGCTCCAGCAGCCGGATGACGCATCTTGCGCAGCAGCTGATTTATTACGAGCGCTTTTATAAACTGGAAGAAATCCTGGATTCGGTGGAACGCGTTACGGCGCGTGACATCCGGAATCTCGCCAACAGGATTTTTAATGACTCCACCCTGGCCTTGACGGCGTTAAGCAGCCGAAACGGCCGCGACTTGAACTCAGTAGCCATTCACGTGTGACCCATGGGTTTAAGCTTTAGATTGCTTGGCAGTGGAAGCTCGGGAAACGCCACGCTGGTAAGTGACGGAGATACCCATATCCTTGTGGATGTCGGTCTGAGCGGCCGGGAAACGGCAAAGCGCTTGAGACAGTGCGGAATCGAGCCGGACAGCATTTCGGCCATCGTAGTCTCGCACGAGCACGGAGATCACTGCCGCGGTGTTGGACCCTTTGCGAAAAGCCTTGATATCCCCGTATTCATGACGGCCGCGACCTTCGCCAGTTCCGGAATAATACTGGATTCGAGGAAACACCAGCGGATCAGCTCCGGCGAATGTTTCGACGTGTGCGGATTTTCGTTCACGAGCTTTTCCGTGCCGCATGATTCCGCCGATCCGCTCGGATTTGTGATCGAAAAGAGCGGGATCAAGATCGGCGTCGCGCTGGATCTGGGGTATCTTTCGAATCTCGTCCTCGAACGCCTGAGAGGGTGCGACGGGATCGTTATCGAGTCCAACCATGACGTTCAGATGCTCAAAGTCGGCCCTTACCCGTGGGCGCTCAAACAGCGGGTCATGAGCCGGCGCGGCCATCTTTCCAACGAATCGGTCGCGCAATTTCTCCAGAACGAGTTCGACGGCAAAGCAGCCCATTTTGTGCTGGCCCACCTCAGCAAACAAAACAATCTTCCGGAGCTTGCGCTGCTGTCGGCGCAAAGAGCGCTGGAGGAGCGATCGAGTCTTCTGATCCACCAGACCAGGCTCGAGCTGGCTGAGGCAGACAAGATAAGCAAAACCTATCGGTTTTAATTAGTGATAAAGCCACGACCAGATTTTCGGGGTCGGATCGGAATCGCTATCGGCAGTGGAATTTGGAATGAAGCGGAGCTGGATATTGGATTGTTTTCATTCGATCCGATCCGACCGACCCCGACCCCGATTTTTCTTGTGACTGAGGATACAGATTAAGACTCAAGGAAACAACCATGATTGACCGTTACATGCCTGCGGATTTTGAGGAGATTTGGTCGGAAGAGAATATGTATCGCACCTGGCTTCGCGTGGAATTGGAGGTGTGCCGGGTTCTGGCGGAGAAGGGATGGATTCCCAAAGAGTCCATGGCGGCCATCGAGCAGAAGGCGAATTTTTCTGTCGCCAGAATCAGAGAGATAGAAAACATCACGCATCATGACCTGATTGCTTTCACGACGAGCGTTGCGGAGCACGTGGGTCCCGATTCGCGATATATCCATTGGGGTCTTACTTCCACGGACGTGATCGACACGGCCCGCGGATTGCAGCTGAAACAGGCCAGCGACAAGATACTCACCGCGCTGGACGATCTGCGAAAAGCGATAAAAGAGCGCGCTATGGAGCACCGCAAAACTCTCATGATGGGGCGGACGCACGGAGTGCACGCAGAAGTAACGACGTTCGGGCTGAAACTGGCGGTCTGGTACGACGAGATGGCGCGGAATCGCGCGCGCATGGAGCGAGCCGTCGAGACGGTTTCAGTGGGAAAGTTATCGGGCGCCGTTGGCACGTTTGCCCACCTTGATCCGGATGTGGAGGCGACTGTCTGCGAACGGATGGGATTGAAGGCGGCTCCGGCGTCCACCCAGACGCTTCAGCGTGACCGCCACGCGGAATACCTTTGCACGCTTGCGATAATAGGGAGTTCCCTCGACAAATTTGCGACTGAGATCCGTCATCTTCAGCGGACTGAAGTGCGGGAAGCGGAAGAGCCGTTCGCCGCAGGGCAGAAGGGATCTTCCGCCATGCCGCACAAACGCAATCCCGTGAAATGCGAACAGGTTTCCGGGCTGTCGCGACTGCTCCGCGGATACGCCGTCACTGCGCTGGAAAATGTTGCGCTGTGGCATGAGCGCGATATTTCCCATTCCTCGGCAGAACGTGTGATTTTGCCGGATGCTACCTCTGTCCTCTGCTATATGCTCCGCGCCATGACCAAGATCATCACGAAAATGGTGGTCTATCCGGAAAGGATGCTCAAAAACATAGAGCTTACGCGAGGGCTCGCCTATTCCGGCCAGTTGCTGCTGGATCTTACGCGGAAGGGCGTTGTGCGGGAAGAAGCGTACCGGTGGATTCAGCGGTGCTCGATGAAAGTGTGGGACGAGGACAAGGATTTTCTCCGGGTTTTGCAGGAGGATCCGGACATCATCCAGGTTCTCTCCCGCGAGGAGATCCGGTCGGTGGTTAATCCGCAGCTCCAGCTGCGCAACGTGGATGCGATCTTCGCGAGGGTGTTTAAGGGCTGATTTTTGCTTATTCCACCCAATCCGTAAATGACGGAAGGATTCGGGTCTGGTATAATCCCCGATGTTCGCTTGTGTCCGGAATAGGGACATTGGCATTTTCAGAAAACGCGCCATAATAAGTCGGGAAGAAGAAAGCCGGCCTTCGGTAATACCGGATGGGCGAGTAGAAGGGCAGATCTGTTTATGACGACCTTAATAAAGAACGGAACCATCATTACCGCCACGGATACGTACAAGGCGGACATCCTGGTGAAGAACGGAATCATTTCCGAAATCGGGAAAGAGATTTCGAAGATAGCCAGCGAAATTATCGACGCAACGGATAAATGGGTTTTGCCCGGTGCCGTGGACCCGCATACGCATATGGATTCTCAATGCGACGGGATGACAACGGTCGATGATTTTGAGACAGGAACTGCCGCCGCGGCCGCTGGCGGGACAACCACTGTTATAGACTATGCCGAGCAGGTGCCCGGGGTGTCGCTGACCCAGACGCTGGAAGATTGGAAGGCCAAAGCCGCTTCCCGCGCCATTGTGGATTATGGGTTTCACATGGCCCTCAGCGAAGTGAACCCAAGCGTTCTGAACGAAATCCCCGGAATTGTTGAAGCGGGAGTGAGCAGTTTTCATGTCAGTCTCGACGGCCACGGTGAACGGCACATCAACGACGCGCGAATTAATTGAGTTCCTGCAGTGCACCGGCAGTGCCGGCGCGCTCGCCTGCATCCATGCGGAAAACGGGGAGATCATTGATCTTTTCCTCCGCCGGCTGGTGGCTGAAGGCAAAACGTCGGCGAAATTCATTCCCGCAGCCCGGCCGCCCGAAGTGGAAGCTCAGGCAACCGCCCGCGTCATCAGCCTGGCTGAAATGGCCAAAGCGCCGATCTATCTGACCAACGTTTCATCGGCGCATGCGGTCGAAAAGGTCAAGGCGGCGAGAGATCGCGGACTCGTGGTGTATGCAGAAACTTGCAGCCATTACCTGACGATTTCGGGCGACCGGTACGAGGAACCCGAGGGCATTAAGTATTATTGCGCTCCGCCGCTGCGTTCCTGCTGGCATGGGGACATTTTGTGGAAGGCAATCGCGAGCGGGGACATCCAGACGGTGGGCAGCGACCATCGCGCCTTCAGCTATGCGGGACAGAAGGATCTTGGAATTGAAAACTTCACCCTGGCGCCCCGCGGGTTTCCGGGAATTCAGGAACGCATTTCAGCGATCTGCTCCAAAGGCGTGCATGCGGGAAAAATCTCCGCGAACCGGCTTGTAGACCTGGTGAGCGCGACTCCGGCCAAGCTCTTCGGACTCTTTCCCCGGAAGGGGACGCTGGCGGTGGGCAGCGATGCGGATATGATCATCTTCGATCCGAAAGCCGAAATGACGCTTTCGAAAGCCATGCGCCTTGTCTCGATCGGATTACACTCCGTATGAGGGGATGAAGGTGCGCGGTACAACGTGGCTGGTACTGCAGCGCGGAAAGGTTATAGCCCGGGAAAGCAAAGTCATGGGACGTCCGGGCGGCGGCGAATTCCTGTCGCGAGCCAAATTCAGTCTTCCGTAAATAAAAATAGTGTCAGGCACTAATTGCGTAGCAATGGGTGCCTGACACTATTTTTTTATTTCTGATTTTTGGATTTCTTCTTTTCTTCCTTTGAAAGCTCCTGTTCCACCTTGTCTCTGTCCTTCTGGGCGTCCTGAATGTCCTCTGCCCGCTCCTTGTTTGTGTCATCCACCATCGTGCGGACGTTCCGGAGCGAGTCCTTCAATTCCTGGCTCATTTCCTGCAATTTTTCGTGAGACTGGATGACGTGAGGCGTGATCAGGACAATCAACTCTGTTCGATTCGCTTTATTTTCTGTCACGCCGAACAGGCTTCCCAATATGGGAATCTCCGATAGAAAAGGAATGCCTCTGCGGCCCTTACTCGATGTATCACGAATCAGCCCGGCAATTGCGACTGTCTCTCCATCTTTGACATAAAAGGTGTTGGTGACGATGCTTTGGGAAAAGTGGGAGCACTCTCCTCGGTGCCTACCTGAACGGAAGCACCGGCGCTGCTGACCTCCTGCGTGATATCCATGGTTACGGTGCCGGATGCCGAGATGCGGGGCAGAACCATAAGCGTGACGCCCGTTTCCCGGTACTGCACATTAGATGTGCTGCCGCCGACGGCTGAGACATAACTCCCACTCGAATACGGATATTCAACGCCGACATTAAAGCTCGCCATCGTGCCGTCCAGGGCAAGGATGGATGGAGACTCCAGTATTTTTACGTTTGTATTATTTTTCAAGGCTTCAATCTGAACCATTATCTGCCGCGCATCGCCGACAAAGGCGAACGTATGGGCCGATAGAAGTCCGCTCACCAAGGAACCGGTTGTGAGCGCCGGTCCATTGGCGGTCTCGCCTCTTGCCTGAAGCCACGCATTCACACCGAACCTCAGAGTGTCATTGAGCTCCACTTCAAAAATTTGCGCATCGATCCTCGCCTGCCTGGGCAGGACGTCCATTTTTTTGATGGTCTCTATAATGTAGGCGTAGTCGACGGAAGTGGCCTGGATGATCAGCGAATTGTTTACATCATCCACGACCATGCGAACCGTATCCTTCAATCCGGTAAATTCTCCCGCCGCGCAGTATCTGTGACGTAATGCTGCGTGATGGATTCAGCTGCGGGCCCAGACGCTGTGCCGAGCCAAAGGCGCCGCCGCAAATTCCGCCGCCATTTTGTCCGGAATTAAAAGATTGATCGCCTTGATTGTAGGATTGATTCGCCAAAGAACTTGAGGTCCGGGCCTGGCTGGTGCCGCTCCGATTTGATCCTGAATTCCCGAAAGATCCAGATTGCGCACTCCGGTTACCGCTAGCGCCGCCGCCGGCGTTGGCGTTTCCCGCAGCGTTCGAATCGTAACTGGCAGTTTCCTCTCCGCCATAGAAAGCTGAGAGCATCATAGCGATGTTGGATGCCGTTGAGTTTTCAACCACGTAAACATAGGTCTGAAAATTCCTGCCTGATTCAGCATCGAGCTCTGCGATCCAATGCCTCATTTCTTCGAGGCCTCGGTTTGAGCCGGCCACCACAAAAATCGCGTTTAGACGATCCAGAGAAACAAACGAAATTCCTGTTGCGGAATCCTTGGTCCCGGATCCGAATATTTTTTTCAGATCTTCGGCGACGTCCGCGGAAGCGTTGTTGTTGATCTTGATCAGCTCGACGAGATTCGGGTCGAGGTAGCTGTTGTCCAGCATATGAATAATATCCAGCACTCTGGCGGCATTGTCCGTGTAGTCTGTTATGATCAGCATGTTCAACCGTTCATAGGGCATGATCACGCCGCCTTCCGTCATGAACAGCTTGACCGGTTCGATCAGGTCCTTCACAGGAACTAACTCAACGCGGATCACGTGAGTCGCCAGTTTGGGAGCTTTGGAAGTCTCTTTCCCTAGCGCGGTTGCGGCCGGCGTTTTCTGGATTGCAGGCTGCACGGGTCCTGACGGTGCGGCCGGCCCTTTCTGGGAATCGGGAGGATTGTCGGGCGTCGATGTCGGGAGCTCGATCACCTCGACTCCTTTTTTCAAGGCGGAGGAAATCGGAACAATCTGATACATGTCGCCCTGTTTGATCAGGGCCGCATTGTTGTTTTTGAGTATCAGGTTGAAAAGCGGCAGGACATCCGCTTTCGCCATGGGGCCGGTGCTTATGACATTGACGCTCCCTTTCACTTCCGAGTCGACTATGAGCGGAGTCAGTCCGAGCATGTTCGAAATCTCGCTGATGAAGTCGTAGAGATCCGCGTTTTCATAATTGATCTGCACCTTCCCGCCTTCCCTCTGTACCGCATCGGCGGCGGGAGGTATGGGCGCGCTGGGAGCAGGGACCTGCGGCGCAGGGGAAGAATTCGATGGCAGCCTGGCTCCCCGCTGGATTTCCTGCCGCTGTTTCGACAGGCGATCCAGCATCTGTTTTCTTTCATCTTCTGGAGCCGGAGGCCGTGATGGTTCCTGGAGCGTCCACGTGGCGGAGGACAAACCGCCCGTCAACACCATGAACCCGATAACGATTATTGCGTTCCACAATCTCTTGATGCTCATAGGACTTTCTCCTTAGCCTGCACCTATTCCCGGTTCGGCCGCACAATATTGCCAAAAGGCGACCGAATAATGCGCCTTCCCTGCGCATCCGTCTCCGTGGTCGGGAGGACCTGCGTCGGCGGCGTCGGCATCACGTTTGTTGGCGTCGTGCGCTGCGGCACAGCACCCGGCAAACCTCCCACCACGGGCTGAGCTATGTTGGCCGAGGTCGGCGCGGATCCCGGCGCGATCGCTGCCCGCCCGGAAACGGGGCTTGCGCCTACAACCACCATGGGCATGCCTCCGGTGACGGTTCCCCCGCCGATGGAAACGACGCGAGTGGACAGAATGGGCGTTTTCCCACCCTGCTGCTTCTTGGAACCTTCGTGCAACGGTATGATTTCCTTGCGCGCGCCGCTCTCCAGTACAATTCTGTTCGGGGAAATCTCGGTGATGGTATATCCCCGGTAGACATCCCCGATCCGTTTAAGCTGTGACCGCCGGTTTCGTCCCTGAGCGGGATTTGAGGGATCAATGATGGAAGCTCTTCTCTGGTTGTCCACAATGCTCACCCCCACAAGAATAGGTTTTTGCGTGAGCGGCGGCGGTTCCAGGGAAGCGGCGCCATCGGTCTTTTCCTCTGTGGTTCGGGATTCAGAAAAAGCGTTGTTCTCCGCGACCACGGCAAACTCTGCGGGCGTATGATTGACGGACGGAGCTGATCGCGGCAGGGATTTGTTCTGGCCTATTTTTTGTTTTATGTCCCGGACCGGCTGTATCTTAGACAGGTCATTTTCGGCGTTGAACCGCAGCACCGAAACATAGAGCTGCCACCCCAGCAAGCCCGTAGCCACAAACAGCAGCAGGGTGATTGCAATCCATTTTTTAGTCATACAGACCTTCTTTATCCGGCGCGGGCCGCTTGCCCGTCTGCGCCGCCTTGTTTCCGTTTAAGACTTTGCTTCCCGCGTACTGATGTAGCCTGCGATCGTCAGGCTGGGGCGGATCTCGAACCTTCTTTGTACCCTGAAGCCGCTGATCGTGCAATCATCGATTCTCAGAAACTTTTCATAGTTTTCGATGGTGGCAATAAACTGTACCAACTGTTCCAGATTACAGTTAGTGTCGATTTTAACAGAGACTTTTGTCAGCGAATCCTGAGTCTTCTTTTCCGGCAAAATGTTTTTCATCGTGATTTCCACGCCGCTTTGATCCGCAAAATTCTTAAGAATCGTTTGCAGCGCCGCTCCCGCGACATTGGGATTGTCTCCAGGCAACAGCCGGGCCCTATATGTTTCGATGTGTCCGCTGAGTTGTTCCAGGCGCGCTTTATAGATCGCTTCACGGCTCAAACTCTCGCGGTGCTTGAGCAGTATCCGCTTTTTGAGATCCACTTCTTGGGACAATTTCTCGCTGTTCGGCAGCAGGAGAGTGATCGCGAAAAAGATCAATATGGCGGCGACGACGCAGGCGCCGAACCCAATGACTCTTTTTTCTCTGGCAGTCAGTTTCACGGCTTATTTCTCCAATTTCATCTCGAAACTAAAACGGTCCTTGCCGGTTTGGGCATCCCTGAGAATGGACCCTCTTTGAACGACGTCCTTTAAAAGTGGCGATTTCTCCAGCTTCGGCATCAGATCGTAGGGCGAACCGCTAAAGCCTCCAATCGTGATGCTCCCGTCCCTGTTGGAATAGGTGTTTAAATACGTGTCCGGTGGAAGAATCGTGGTCAACTCGCGCAGAATCTCAAGATTCATATCCTTGCTGCGCAGCAGCTCCTCGATTGACCGGGTTCTCTTCTCCAGCGCATCCGCCTGGTTGCGACGGGCTTGAGCTTTTTCGACGGGAGCTTTAAGCGAAAGGATTTGCCGGTCAAGATCACGCAGAAGTATGCGATTCTGGATTGTCTGATGAAAACCGAGTGAGACGAGCAATGCCAGGACGGCCAGGCCCAGACTAGCGGCGGGCACATACGCCCAGCGAGTCTGGCGGATTCTGAGAGTGTCCGGCAGAAGGTTCACTGTAACGGAAGGATTCCGCACCATTCCCGAATAAGCCAGGCCAAGCGTGGAAGCCGCTTCCTGAACATACATTTTGTTCTCTCCGGGCACTTCCCCGGGGATAAAAGCTTTCATCAACTTGCAGTCGGGGATGGCGGCTTTTATTTCAGCGTATGCGGATTCGGAACAGTCTCCTGTCAGAACAATCTGCTCCAGGCTGCTGTCAGGCGCAAGCCGGATTTTTGAGATCGCTTCATCGACTTCGCGAAGCAGAAGATCTTTCCAGCTTTGATCGCCTTCCCTGGGAACTTCCCGGGAATACGCGAAAGCCCCGCGGCTCAGGGCCAGGATTTCGATCGATGAAGGTTTCAAATCGGCAAGAACACACGTGTTTTCCTGCAAGTCTTTGCGATTTTGAAGAAAAATATTCGCCAGTCCCATCGAGCTTCCAGCGACGGCAACCGGCCGGATCCCTAATCCGCGCAACAGGCGGAGGTAGTCATCCAGCGTCGATTTCTTCACCATCACAAGCAGGATGGAAAGCTTTTTAGATGCGCCGGCTCCCTTGAGACGGGAATAATCGTAATAGTATTTGTCCTCTTCGGTCGGCTCGAAGGACTGGACCTGATACTGGATGACCTGCTTGAGATTGTCCGCGACTTCGGAAGGCAGATCGAGGTACCGCAGAACAATGTCTTTGCGTGGTATTCCCAAAACGACATTGTCCCTGCTCAATCCGGTTGATTTGAAAAAGTTCAGGACTTCCTGCCGCAGGCTCTCCTTATCCCGCTGCCCGTAATTTGCGATGCGCTTGAAATGCGTAAATTCGCCGCTGGAGAAATTGCCCTGAAGCGAGGCGATCAGCATATCCTCCCCTCGAAGCTCGATTCCAACACTAGTCTTTAAATAAATCATGGCGTGACGCCTTCATATTCGGGAACATTTTCATTCCAGTACAGGGTTTGATAGGGCGCGTTGTCGCTGCCGCGCTGGAGACTGATTATGGTGCGAATGACGCGCTTCGCCTTGGAACGCTCGGCGTGTGCCGAGGCGGTGAGCGTAAATATATTGGTCGGTTCTGTGGTGAGCAAAGGCATTGTCTGCGTGCCGAGGTTTATCGGGATCTCACGGGTGATCTCCGACATGTTCTTGAACGGTTTGGTAAGGCGCCGTTCGTAGATCATCTGAGCCGCCTGATCCGGCATCCCCGGAACCGACAGGAGAACAGCAAGAGGAGCGAAGTTGACGTTGATCTGGGTCCTGTTCGAGTAGATAGTGAAATAGCGGGAGAGGCCGTATTTGTGAACGACAGATCCGTCCGACCGTCCGCTCCGGGTAACCGTAAAAGTAAGTCGGCGTGATGCCTTTGACCAGCAGCAGCTCTTCAACGGTATCGAATCTGCCATTTTTGGCTTTATACGGCGGATTCAGAGTCCGGTAGTAATCGTCCTCGGCCCCATTCAAACGAAACAGTTTGTCGGAATCACGCCAATCCAGAATGGAATCCGCAATAATGTCGGCATCCTGCTTCGGGATTCCGGCGGCATCGGCAAGCGCAAGCAGCTGCTCTGCCGAAACCGTATTCAGATTGATCTTCCCAGATTCATCCTGGACATTCACCCGATACGCTCCGCCCCCGAAATTACCGGTCACAAGTCCGAGATCGACGGGATCCGGAGTTTCCTTGAGCTGGGCGCGTGTAACGGAAGGTGTTATCTGCTTCGCCATCAACTGATATACGGTTGTCGCAATTCCAGCCCGCGCCACAAAATAGGAATCCTCCAGGGATTGCGCATTGCGCGCCGCGGCAACTTCCACGTAGCTCTCTCTCGAAAAACTCAGCGCGATGCCGGAAAGCGCAATCAATATCCATAGGAGAGCGATCAGGATAATGCCGCTATTAGTCGGTAGTCGGCAGTCGGTAGTCGGCAGTGGATAGTCGGTAGTCGGTAGTCGGCAGTCGGTAGTGGCTTGTCGGTTTACGCTGACAGCTGATAGCTGACAGCTGATCAGCCTTCAGCCTACCACTGACTCCTGGCTCCTGACTCCTGACTATCACTGCACCACCGCCCTTCTTCTGCCGAACGGATTGATGAAGTTCATCCTGAGATCATTTGCTTCCGCTTGGAGCGGCACGACCATATACCGGCTTAATGCATTTCCTTTGGGATCTCGCGATATCATGCTGATTGAGACCGCTTTGGGCAGGCGTCCGAGTTGTTCTCCGTTCCAGTCCCCGACCCATTCGGACGAAGTCTCGGAATCTCCCGCATCAAAGTACTTGAAGATGCAGCTCGACAGATTATCGAAGATGGGGATTGGCTTGGCTTGGCTTGCAGCCGCTTCCTGATCGGATAGCTGTCCGAGATAACGGGCCTCTTTTTCTACCAGCGAAAAATCGCCATTGGCATCTTCTACGACTTCATATATTACGAGCGTGAGCCCGGGGCTTTCGTGGAAGCGCATAGAGTTCAGGCTCACGAAACGAAGGCTGTTTTCCGTGCCGCTGAAATACAGAGTCGACGGCAAGCCCAGCTGCAGGTCCGCTTGCGCATATAAGCCAAAAGCAGAGGCTATTTGTTTTCGCACCAGATCCAGAATGCTTCGATGACGCTGGTTTACATCAATAAATTCCGTGCCCCGGGACCACGAGCGGAGGCTGGTCCGGAAAACCGCCCACAAGCTAACCGCCATCATCGCAACGAGAGTCACGGCAATAAGCATTTCCAGCAGCGTGAACCCTGCTTCGGATTGCGCGAGACGATATTTCCGCTCAGGAATCATTGCGGCACCCTCATCAGCGAGTTCTGCGCAGCCTTATTCACGAGCTTCAGCGTATGCAAGCGAAAGTCCGGAGCTCTTGAATCGGGGCCGAACATCTCGACGGCGTACGAAAGAAGCTTTACCGGCATATTCTGAGGCAGATCTCGCGGCTGCGATTGCGGCGGAACCGGCATTTCGTATTCCTCCACGTGCACCGTCCAACGGCTGCCGTCCTCAAAGCCTCCCGAAAATTCAGTGGCCTGCTGGATGGATTTGTCCAGCAGCGCCGTCTCCATCACTTCCTGTGCGTGCTCGACCGATCGTGTCCGCAGCTGCACCTTTCGTATGTTGCCCAGGGAACCTGAAATCAGGGACAGCACCAGAGCGGCCCCGATAGCCAGAACCGTGAGTGCCACCAATACCTCGAGGAGAGTGAAACCGTGCGATGAATGTAATTCACCCTTTTGCCGGAGCAATCGGGGCAAACTGCGCCTGAATCCATGAAGCATTGTGTTCACGGCAGATTATCTCCCTGGCCGGATTCGATTCGGGCTCCGCCCGTTAACGGATCGGATATGACCCTGAGAAACGAGCCAGACTCCGATTTCAAAAGCACTTCTCCACTATCCGAGCCCCCGTTGGGAAGAAAGCGAATGAGCATGGATGCTTCGGTTACTTCCTTGCCTCCCAGGGCGAGGCGGCTGATTTTTACATCCTTCGGCATCAAGTAGGACCGGCCGCCGTCTTCCAGATCATCCGAAACGACCATCCTTTGTTTTTCCCGGTCCACCGTTACCCGCATACCGACCTGTTCCGTAACCGCCTTCTCCCGCGCGTAGCGGAATATATTGAGAACATCGCGGCCCGTAGTGCGCATGTGAAGGGATGAGGAACTCCGCGACAGCGCCGGATAGGAAACCGCCAGGACCAGTACGATCACAAGGACAACAATCAACAGCTCCAACAATGTGAATCCCCGGTCCGTCGCGCGGTTCATAGAAACTCACTTCCAGCTGCAGATGTCATCTTCATTCCCCTCGGTGCCGTCTGCGCCGAAAGAGAGGAGATCATAGTCACCGTTATTTCCGGGACAGCGATATGCGTACGGCCTGCCCCAGGGGTCTTGCGGAAGAGCCTTCGCGAGATATGGGCCCTTCCATGAATCGTTATTGCCCGGATTCCGCACCAGGGACTCCAAGCCTTCAGCCGTAGTCGGATTGCGTCCCATGTCGAAGGAAAAGAGCTGTATAGCGCCTTCAATTTCCGTTATCTGTATCTTCGCGATCTGGTCCTTTCCCTTCGCCAGCTTATTGAAAACCTTGGGTGCCACGACCGCGGCCAGGAGAACAAGAATTACCAGCACGACGATGAGTTCAATAAGCGTAAATCCCTTTTCCGATCGGACGCTCTCATTTTTCATGAACATTCCTTCCTCCTACCGGCCCCTTCCCGCTATTCAAAATTCGTAATTCGTCAATTCGTAATTTCCTATAGCGGTATATCATTGATGCTGAAAATCGCCATCATCATGGAAACTACAATTGTGCCGATCATAATCCCCATCAGCAGAATGAGCGCCGGCTCAAAAAATGCGATGAGGTTTTTGATGCTGTTCCGGACTTCGACGTCATACACATCGGCTACCTGATTCAGCATGCTGTCCAGTTTCCCTGATTCCTCTCCGACCTCTATCAAATGCATTGCCAACGGCGGAAATACGCCGCTTTGCTTCATTGGCTGAGAGATTCCTTCTCCCTTTTTGATGCCGTTCCGGATGGGCTCGACGGCTTCGGCAATGCTCTGGTTCCCGAGCACCTCGCGCACAATGGTCATCGCCTGGAGGAGCGGAACGCCTCCGTGGAGCAGCGTGCCCAGCGATCTGGCGAAACGAGCCACCTCCATTTTGCGCAAAACAACGCCCACGAGGGGGACGCGGAGCAGCCATCGGTCCCATTTCAAACGGCCTTCCGTGCTTTGCCGGAAGCGCTTGAAATAGAAACCCACGATGAAAATCATCGCCAGGACAAGCCACCAGAACCGGGTCAGGAAATCGCTCAAACCTTTGAGGATAGCCATTGGCAGCGGGAGAGACACGCCCATATCCTGAAAAATCGATGTGAATCTTGGAACCACAAATATCGTAAGGATGATCACGCTGGCGACAGCAACGGTGGAAAGCAGTACCGGGTATATCAGGGCGCCGATGATGTAGGATCGCAGATCATCGCTGCTCACGAGGTATGTGGAGAGCCGTCCGAGTATTTCTTCGAGGGCGCCCCCTGCTTCTCCCGCCCGAATCATGTTGACGTAGACTCTGGGAAAAACATCGGGGTATTTCCCCAGGGCTTCGGAAAAGGACTTGCCTCCTTTGACTTCCTTCAACACTCCCTGGAGCACCTCGGCCATTTCCTTGCTTTCGGCCAGTTGCCTGAGAACGGCGAGGCTTCGATCCAGAGGGAATCCGGCATGCACGAGAGTGTGAAGCTCCTGCGTAAAAACCAGTACGTCTTTACGTCGAACCTTTTTGCTCTTCCAGGGCCATTCGATTTCACGCGAAAAAATAGTCTGGCGAGCGGCGGACCCTATCCGGACAGGGATGAGTCCCATTTCCTGGAGCTTCAACGACACCGTTCCGTCATCCGAAGCTTCCATGGTCCCTTCGACTATCTTCCCCTCCGCCGTGCTTGCCCTGTAGCTATACGCCGTCATAAATTCGTCTGCATCCCTGAAAACAGGCAGCTAAATCAACGTTACGTTTCCTGCGTGACGCGCAGAACCTCGGCGATGCTCGACATCCCCTGGCGAATCTTGAGCCAGCCGTCATCCTGGAGAGGACGCATGCCATTTTCGAGAGCTTTCTTCCGGATCAGGTTCGAGTCTGCTTTTGCCACGATCAGTTTGCGGATATCGTCATTGATCGGCATGAGTTCATAAATGCCGACTCGACCCGTGAAACCGGTGTTGCTGCAGTATCCGCAGCCACGTCCTTCATAAAAATGATCCGGTCCGTTCCTGGGATCGCCGCGTCTGAATCCGATCTCATCCAGCATTTCCGGCACAGGATGCACTTCCACCTTGCAGTACGGACAGTTGACTCTCAGCAGGCGCTGTGCCAGCACACCAAGCAGGGATGATGCGATGAGATAGTCCTCTACGCCCATGTCGATCAGCCGGGTAATAGCGCTGGGCGCATCGTTGGTATGCAGCGTCGAGAAAACGAGATGGCCAGTCAGTGCGGCGCGAATCGCAATTTCAGCCGTTTCCAGATCGCGAATCTCTCCGACCATGATGACGTCCGGATCCTGGCGCACGATGTGACGCAGACCGGAGGCAAAGGTCAACCCGATCTGCGGATTCACGTGAATCTGGTTTACGCCGTCGATCTGATATTCGATAGGATCCTCGATGGTGATGATTTTTTTGTCAGGCAGATTGATTGTGCTCAGAGCACTGTACAGCGTTGTGGTTTTACCGCTGCCCGTTGGGCCGGTGACCAGAAATATTCCGTGAGGACGGCGGATCATGGATTCGAATTCACGCAGCGAATCCTCGGGAAACCCAAGCTTACGAATGTCGTAGAGGTTTGTATTGCTTTTGTCGAGAATGCGCATGACGACGCTTTCGCCGTACAGGGTCGGGAGCGTGGATACGCGCAAATCGACATCTTTCCCGAGGACTTTGAGTTTTATTCTTCCGTCCTGAGGCAGGCGCCGCTCCGCAATATTCAGCTTGGACATGATCTTTATGCGGCTTATGAGGGCGGCCTTGAGCTTCTTGGGCGGAGACTCGACATTGTGAAGGAGGCCGTCAATCCTGTAGCGGATCTTCAGGTCTTTCTCAAAGGGCTCAATGTGGATATCGCTGGCACGACTCTCGATTGCTTTGGAAATCAGGAGGTTTACCAACCGGATAACCGGGGCTTCGGATGCCAGGTCCTTTAATTGCTCAATGTCCTCTATTTCATCCGACAGATTTTCGAGGCTTCCTTCATCAATGCCTTCGATGATTCTTCCCAGCGAACTGGCGGCCGAACCATAAAATCTTTCCAGGACATCCATGATTTCGCTTTCGGCACCCAGGACGGCTTTTACCTCATATCCGGTTGATTGCCTGACCGAGTCCAGTGTCGCGTTGTCCAAAGGGTCGGTCATGGCAAGCGTGAGCACATCGTTGCGCAATGCGACAGGGACAAACTTGCACTGCTTCATGAACCGGAAAGTGAGGACATTTTCGATTACCGGAACCGGTGGAAAATCTGAGGCGGAAACTGCGGGTATACCGAGATGCTCGGATACTATTGCCAGACAATCCCTTTCGGATATATACCCGAGGTCCACAAGAAGTTTGCCGAGCTTTTCGCGGGACTCCAGCTGAAGGTTGAGAGCCGTCCGCAGTTCTTCCTCATCGATCAGACCGCGTTCCAGGAAGACCTGCCCGATAAGTTTCTTCGATTTGAACGATTCGATTTTAATGCTCAATTATTTTGTTCCTCTGTTGTATTTTCCTTAATCGGTCGTTTCGGCGACCGAGTTCATCCAATTCGCAGAGTTAAAGATGCTTTTGCGTTTGTCTCACGTCATCGAGTTTTGCGCGCAAGGCCGAGCATTTGGAAATGCTTCTGTGCCCTTATGTTTGCGGATGAGGGCCCAATCTATTATATCCAATTTAGACTAAATGCTCCTGCATTTCTTTGTTGCTTTGGGGATATTAACAATAATTACGAATTACGAATGACGAATTACGAATGACGAATTAAAACATACGGTGTTTCTGCGGGTGTGCTGCGGGATAACCGCAAATCTGGGTTTCAATTCGTAATTCGTCATTCGTAACTCGTCATTCGTCTAAAGCTCGGTTCGATAATTGGGGGCCTCCTTCGTGACCAGAACGTCGTGAACGTGGCTTTCTTTGAGCCCGAAGGAAGTAATACGTAAAAAGCGGGAGCGGGTTTGCAATTCTTCGATATTTCGGCATCCGCAATAGCCCATGCCGGCCCGAAGGCCTCCGGTCATCTGCGGAATCATTATTTCAACGCTGCCTTTGTAGGGGACCATTCCTTCGACGCCTTCGGGAACCAGTTTCCCTTCATAGAACGCGCCTTCCTGGCCGTACCGGTCGCGGCTGCCCGCCTTCATGGCTTCCAAAGAACCCATTCCCCGGTACACCTTGTAGCTGCGGTTCTGGTACAGGATCGTTTCTCCGGGGCTTTCGTCCGTTCCGGCGAAAAGCGATCCGATCATGACGGAATCCCCACCGGCCGCAAGGGCTTTGGCGATATCCCCGGAAAACTTGATCCCTCCGTCCGCGATGATCGGGATGCCCATTCGGTGGGCTACACTGGCACAGTCCATAATAGCGGTGATCTGCGGAACTCCCGCACCGCTCACAACTCTCGTTGTGCAGATGGATCCGGGGCCCATGCCGACTTTTATGGCATCTACGCCGGCTTTGGCCAGCGCCAGCGAACCCTCTTCCGTGGCGACGTTTCCGGCGATCAGGTCGATCTCCGGGAACCGGTGCTTGACCTGTTTCACGGCCTCAATAACCCTGCTCGAATGCCCGTGAGCCGTATCGATCACCAGGACGTCCGCTCCGGCTTTGACAAGTGCCGCAGCCCTGTCGAGATAGTCCCCTGTGGCCCCGATGCCGGCGCCGACGCGAAGGCGTCCCAACTTGTCTTTGCATGCGTTCGGGTATGCGATCTTTTTCTGAATGTCCTTAACGGTGATCAATCCCTTGAGCCGGTACTTGCCGTCCACCACGGGGAGTTTTTCCACGCGGTGGCGGTGGAGAATGCTTTCGGCTTCTTCCAGGGTGGTCCCTACCGGAACGGTGATGAGGTTTTCCTTTGTCATCAATTCCGATATTTTGATGTTCAAGCGAGTTTCAAACCGGAGATCGCGATTCGTCAGGATTCCGACCAGCTTGCCGTTGGATGTAATGGGCAGGCCCGAGATTTTGTATCTCTTCATGACCGCCATTGCTTCATGGATTTCTGGTCCGGGGACATTGTGATCGGATTCACGATCATGCCGCTCTCCGATCTCTTGACACGGTCCACTTCGTCCGCCTGACCTTCAATGGTCATGTTTTTGTGGATAATACCCATCCCGCCCTGCTGCGCCATCGCGATAGCCATGCGAGAATCTGTTACTGTATCCATCGCGGCGCTCAGAAGAGGAATGTTCAAAGGAATATTCCTGGTAAGCCGGGTCGTGATTTCAACTTCGGATGGGAGCAAATCACTCTTGGCAGGCTCCAACAGAACATCGTCGAAAGTAAGGGCTTCTCTGATATTCGCGTCTCTGACCATATGCGGCTCCCCACTCTTGTAAGTAACCTATTGCTTGTAAGGATCAATGCAGATTAAAGGATCAAAGGATTAAAGGGATAAAGAGGCCTGTGACCTAATTTTCCCTTTAATCTATGCCCTTGGCCCTTTTTGCCGTTACCCCTCTAATCTCTTTAATCCTTGAATCCTTGAATCCTACTACTTCCCGTGACACTTCTTAAACTTCTTGCCGCTGCCGCAGGGGCAGGGATCGTTTCTGCCGACCTTAGCCTGCTCCCGTTTTGCAGGCCACTGGAGCGGAATCTCCGGCGCTGTAAACGAGATTCTGTTCTCTCTGGGCTTTGCGGCGCGCTTCTTCTCGCTCCCGTTCACGGGCATCCTGTTCTTCCCTGCTTATGGGCTCGAAGAGGTAGAGGAAGCGAATTGTTTCTTCCTCGATCCGGCCCCGCAGCTCCTCGAACATACTGAAGCTTTCTTTTTTATATTCGATGAGAGGATCCCGCTGTCCGTATCCGCGAAGCCCGATCCCCTCTTTCAAGTGATCCAGGGACCACAGATGGTCTTTCCACTGCATGTCCAGGATCTGCAGCATGATCATGCGTTCCTGAAAGCGGATGTATTCGGTTCCGAGCCTTTTTTCTTTGTCTTCATAAAGCGCCCGGACCTTTTCGGGCAGCTTTTCTCCCAGCTCGGCGTACGTTACGTCCTTCGCGATTGAAACCGAGCTGTGCCATATCGATGCCGAACTGATTGCCCACGGCTGACCCGCAATCCTTCCAGATCCCAGGTGTCCGGCGATTTTTCCCGCGGAGTGTATTTGTCCATCAAATCCGTCAGGATATCGTTTGCGAGTTCGAGGATATATTCCCTTTGATCCGCTCCTTCGAGAAGGTCCCGCCTGATAGCGTAGATGGCCTCACGCTGCTTGTTCATCACGTCGTCGTATTCCAGCAGGTGTTTCCGGATTTCGAAATTCCGGGCTTCAACCTGCTTCTGAGCTCTTTCGATCTGGCGCGTGATGAGCTTGCTCTCGATCGGAACGCCTTCATCCATTCCCAGTGATTGCATGATTCCCGAAATGCGGTCGCTGGCGAAAATCCTCATAAGGTCGTCTTCCAGGGAAAGATAGAACCGGGAGGAACCGGGATCGCCCTGGCGGCCGGAACGTCCGCGCAACTGGTTGTCGATGCGGCGCGCTTCATGCCGTTCCGTGCCGAGGATATGCAGTCCTCCCATGGCCACGACTTCGTCGTGTTCCCTGGGGCATACTTCCATCCAGTGCTTACGGATGCGCTCGTATTCCTCTTTTGGCATGGTTGAGGCATCCAGGCCCTTCTCGCGCAGGCGTTTGCAGAGTCAGGAATTCCGGATTGCCGCCCAGCAGAATGTCTGTGCCGCGTCCCGCCATGTTGGTTGCGATGGTCACAGCTTTTTTGCGTCCGGCCTGGGCGACGATTTCGGCTTCTTTGGCGTGGTATTTGGCGTTCAAAACTACGTGAGGGATGCCCTGTCTTCCGGAGCTGCGTACTCAGCTTTTCCGATTTCTCGATGGAAATAGTGCCCACCAGAACGGGCCGGCCCTTTTCGTAGAGATCTTTGATTTCATTGACGACGGCGTTGTACTTCTCGCGCTCGGTCCGGTAGATGATGTCCGGATATTCCGTGCGGATGAGGGATCGGTTGGTCGGGATGACATTTACTTCCAGCTTGTAAATTTTATAGAACTCTTCCGCCTCGGTCTCGGCGGTTCCCGGTCATGCCGGCCAGTTTTTTATACATGCGGAAGTAGTTCTGAAACGTGATGGTCGCCAGGGTCTGGTTTTCTCTCTCGATTTTGACGTTTTCTTTGGCTTCGAGTGCCTGGTGAAGCCCGTCGCTGTAACGCCGTCCCGGCATCAGCCTGCCGGTGAACTCGTCGACAATGACCACTTCGCCATCCTTGACCATGTAGTCGACGTCTCTTTTAAAGAGCAGGTGGGCTTTCAAGGCCTGATACGTATGGTGCACCCAATCCATGTTTTGAGGCTCGAACAGGTTGCCGACGCCGAGGAGTTTTTCGGCTTTTTCCACTCCTTCCTCGGTCAGGTTCACGGTTCGGGCCTTTTCGTCGATCTGGAAATCGATGTCCCGTCGCAGCCTCGGCACGATACGGTCCACTTTGAAATACTTGTCTGTGGATTCTTCCGCGGGTCCCGAAATGATCAAAGGGGTTCTGGCTTCGTCGATGAGGATGGAGTCGACTTCGTCGACGATCGCAAAGTTGTATCCTCGCTGGACGCAATCCGCCAGATCATACTTCATGTTGTCGCGGAGGTAGTCGAATCCAAATTCATTGTTGGTGCCGTAGGTGATGTCTGCGGCATAGGCGATCTTGCGTTCCTCGTCGGTCAAGGGATGCTGGATGCAATTGACGGTCAAGCCGAGAGCCCGAAAGATTTTGCCCATCCATTCGGCATCGCGTCCGGCCAGATAATCGTTGACCGTGACGATGTGAACGCCCTTGCCTTCCAGCGCGTTCAGGTACGCAGGCAAAGTGGCGACCAGTGTTTTTCCTTCACCGGTTTTCATTTCCGAAATGCGTCCCCGGTGCAAAATGATGCCGCCTATGAGCTGAACGTCGAAATGGCGCATGTTCAGGGTTCGCTTGCCGACTTCCCGCACGGCTGCAAATGCTTCAGGAAGAATGTCATCCAGGGTTTCCCCGGCGGTGAGGCGGTCGCGGAATTTTGGAGTCAGTTCCGCCAGTTCGACATCGGAACGGCGTGCCATTTCCGGTTCCAGATCGCTGATTTGCTGCACGATAGGATAAATCAGTTTGAGATCCCGATCGTTTTTGCTGCCAAATATTTTCGTGATAATCGCGCTGAACATTGGAGATAGTCTCCGGAGGATATAAGTAACGTAATCTAACAGATAGGGGCATATGAGTCAATCCGCTGCAATGGCTTGTATTTAGCAGTAGAGGATTCAAGGATTAGAGGATTCAAGGATTAAAGGGCCAAAGGATTGAAGGATCAAAGTAAAAGCTATCCTGCCTGAGTTCTGCCCCGCTATCCCTTTAATCCTCTAATCCTTTAATCCTTGAATCCCAATTAACGGAGGGGAGGGCGGATGTCGTCCTTGGGCTGGAATTTGAGCCAGATAGCCACATCCTGCATGAACTGGTCGAAACGATTGTCGTTTCGGATTAAGTCGAAATCCGGGTTTTTGTTGATCTCTTCAAGATTGGTAAAGCCGTTATTAAATGCCAGCTTTAAGTTCTCGATGGCTGCTTCCAGGTTTCCCGAGGCAGCCATGATGCGGGCTAAAAAGAAGTATCTTTCCATTAAGGAACGGCCGCTGCTCGACACGTTGGCTATGTTGCGCCTGGTAAAAATACCCGGATCCAGAGCGAAGCTTTTACGCCACTCCGCCATCGCGCTATCCCTTTTCTTCTTTTCGAGATAAAGAGATCCAAGGTTCAGGTGGAAAGCAGCCTCCTTCCCGTTCAGGCTGATGGCTTTCTTGAAATATTTCTCGGCTTGCCTGTAGTTTTTCTGAGCGAAATAAACAGACCCCAGGTTGTTGTAAGCGTAGGCATATTTCTTGTTGAGCGCTACCGCGCGGCGGAAAGCCTGGATGGCTTCGCCGTAAAGATTCAGCTGCGAATAGGCTATGCCCAAACGATTGCATAAATGCTCGCTATTGGGATTGAGACGATGCGCCTCCAGATATTTAATCAACGCTGCATAATAATCCTTGCGCTCAGCGGCTTTCTCCCCCTCGGCGGCTGCTTCGCTTGCCTTTAGGGCATTCTCCGGAGAAACGGCGACTCGAGCTTCCTTTGGAAAGCAATCAATCGAAAAAACAAAGATGAAAACGAGAAATAAGCCTGTCGTGAAGATTTTCCGGTGCGGATTTTGTTTCAATGTCCGCGTTTCGGGAGTTGTTCCTTCGCACGCGACCTTCATGAGAAAATAGTAGACTCGTACTGGACCACGATCAAGAGGTATTGACGGTAGAACTGTCGCTACAGAGTGCCGATAAAGCTGGAAGCCTCGATTTTAAAATTCAAATCACGCTCGACCACTATAAAATCTACAGGCACGGAATAGTGTCACTATGATATGCACCTGCCCGGCGAATCGGTCTATTGAAATATCCTCTTTTTTTATCCGGATTTCTTCTCTTTTTGCCAGATCCATGATCTCGGCAACGATCTGCTCATTGTTGAAGAAACGGGCGCCGGACCGGCTGGCTGTAGTCTTTACGCCGTTTTCGAGGTTAAAATTTGAATAGTAGATCGGGCCCAGGGTTATTCCCAGATAGATCGCCACGGCGAACAGGACGAGCGCTAGCATGCATCCAACGAGTCCTTTGCCTTCGGGACTGCGCAAATCCATATTTTTCATTTTTTATAATTCTCCCGGGGGATTTTCTTCTAATCGGCTACAGGCATAGCTGCCTTTATGGCCTGGTTGAATTATCTCAGGTGGATTCGATTCCGACTGTGCCAACATGACCCTAAAGTATCACAAAGTCGATAAAATACTCAAAAAAGAAGTCCCGGCCGTGCCTCGCCTAGCCCGACATTTCATCAGGGGCTTTCTATTGCTATTCAACTTTCAGGATGGCGAGGAACGCCTCTTGCGGAATATCCACTTTCCCGACACGCTTCATGCGCTTTTTGCCTTCCTTCTGTTTTTCCAGCAGCTTTCTTTTTCTGGTGATGTCTCCCCCATAACACTTGGCCAGAACATTCTTCCGAATGGCGCGGACCACTTCGCGTGCGATGATTTTGCTGCCGATCGCCGCCTGGATCACGACTTCAAACATCTGCCGCGGAATCAGCTCCTTCATCTTTGCGGCCAGCGCTCGGCCTCGGATAACGGACGTATCCTGGTGCACAATCAGGGAGAGTGCATCCACCGGCTCTCCGGCTACAAGTATATCCAATCGGACAAGGCGCGATTCCTTGTATCCGCAAAAATGATAATCCAGGGACGCATATCCGCGCGAAGCCGATTTCATGCGGTCGTAAAAATCGAGGACGATCTCATTCAGCGGGAGTTCATACGTGATGAGCACTCTGTTCCGCGTGATGTATTCGAATCCCTTTTGAACTCCGCGCTTTTCTTCCGCAAGCTTCAGAATCGGCCCGACGATACTCATCGTTCGTGAGAATCATCGCGGTGATCATGGGCTCTTCAAATTTGGCTATCTCGCCGGGCGGCGGAAGCTTCGACGGGTTGTGGATCTCGATAACCTCGCCAGCCTGGGTCGTGATCCGGTAGCGCACGCCCGGCGCTGTCGTAATGAGCGAGAGATTGAACTCGCGCTCGAGGCGTTCCTGAACGATTTCCATGTGCAGAAGGCCCAGGAAACCGCAGCGGAATCCAAATCCCAGGGCGCTGGAAGTGTCCGGCTCGTAGAAGAATGCGGAGTCGTTCAGCTGCAGTTTGCCCAGCGCGTCCCGCAGCGCTTCGTAATCCGCATTGTTTGTCGGGTACAGTCCCGCGAACACCATCGGCTTGATTTCCTGGAATCCGGGGAAGGGCTCCTGGGTTTGCCGGGCTTCTTCCGTAATGGTGTCGCCGATTTTGCTGTCGGCCACCCGCTTGATATTGGCGATGACGTACCCCACTTCGCCCACCGTAAGATCTTCCACTTCCTGAAACTTAGGAGTAATCACTCCCACCTGCTCCACGGTAAACACCTGCTGGGTGTCGACCATCCGGATCTGTTGTCCTTTGTGCAGCGTTCCGTCGATCACACGCACCAGCACGATGACGCCCACGATAGGAGTCAAACCAGGAATCGAAGATCAGCGCTTTCAGCGGGCGATCGTAATCCCCTTGAGGCGGCGGCAGCCGGTGCACGATGGCTTCCAGAATTTCTTCGGTGCCGATTCCTTCTTTGGCGCTGGCGAGGATGGCGTCTTTCGGGTCCAGGCCGATGATGTTTTCGATCTGATCCTTGATGCGCGGGATTTCCGCGCTCGGCAAATCAATTTTATTGATGACCGGGAATGATTTCGAGATGGTGGTCCAAGCGCCAGGTAGGTGTTGGCGAGCGTTTGCGCTTCAACTCCCTGCGCGGCATCTACCACCAGAAGCGCCCCTTCGCAGGCGGAAAGGCTTCGGGAGACCTCATAGGAGAAATCGACATGTCCCGGAGTGTCGATCAGGTTCAGGACATAATCCTCTCCGTTTTCGGCCCGGTAGTTCAGCCGCACGGAATGAGCTTTTATGGTAATGCCCCGTTCCCGTTCCAGATCCATCGCGTCCAGGACCTGATCGGACATTTCGCGCTTTGTCAGTGCGCCGGTCCGTTCCAGAAGGCGGTCGGCCAGGGTCGATTTGCCGTGGTCGATATGCGCGATGATGGAAAAATTGCGAATGTGGCTCTTATCGTTCAACACTATTCATCCTCGATTCATTCCAGGCTCCCAGCCTTTAAATATACCTTGAAGATTCCAATACTCGAAGACTCATAGATAAAAGGTATAATAATATATTTTACCCGTTGCGCACATGACCAGGAAACCTGACGCAGATAAGGATCTCACATATTCGGATATTTCCTACGGGAAAGCTCTGATCCGCTCCTCTAAATTTGAGATCAGCACGCATTTTCAGCCTCGCGGCAATCAGGCCGCCGCGATTGAAAGCCTGGTCCGCGGCGTGAAGGAGGGAGAAAAGCATCAGGTCCTGCTCGGAGTCACCGGGATCCGGCAAGACGTTTACCATGGCCAAGACGATCGAGGCGTTGCAGCGCCCGGCTCTGATATTGGCTCACAATAAGACTCTCGCCGCGCAGCTGTACCGCGAGTTCAAATCATTCTTTCCCGAAAATGCGGTCGAATATTTTGTGTCCTACTACGATTACTATCAGCCGGAAGCCTACATCGCGGCCACGGACACCTACATCGAAAAGGATGCGCTGATCAACGATGAGATCGACCGGCTGCGCCACTCCGCAACGCGGTCGCTGTTTGAGCGCCAGGATTGCATCATCGTCGCCAGCGTTTCGTGCATCTACGGTTTGGGTTCTCCGGAAGCCTATTACGGGATGCTTCTCTTTCTGGAAAAAGGGCAGCACATCCAGCGCGATGAGATCCTGCGGCGCCTGGTTGAAATGCAGTTTTCCCGGCAGGACTATGGCCTTGAGCGGGGATTCTTCCGGGCACGGGGCGACGTCATAGAGGTATTTCCGACCTATGAGGATTATGCGGTGCGCATTGAGATGTTCGGCGACGAAATCGATGCCATCGCCCAGATCGATCCGATCACCGGACGCATTCTGAAAAAGCACGACCGAATGCCCATCTATCCGAAATCCCATTACGTCCAGCCCCGGGAACAGCTGCTGCACGCCATTGGCGGCATCAAAGCGGAGCTGGAGGAAAGCCGAACCCGCCTGGAACAGGAGAATAAACTCCTGGAAGCGCGCCGGCTGCACCAGCGGACCATGTTCGATCTCGAGATGATGAAAGAACTGGGATATTGCCGCGGGATCGAAAACTATTCGCGCCATCTGACAGGAAGGAGTCCAGGGGAACCGCCCCCGACACTGCTGGACTATATCCCACGCGAGTGGATGTTGTTCGTGGATGAAAGCCATGCCACGATCCCGCAGGTGCGCGGAATGTATTTCGGCGACCGGGCGCGCAAGGAAATCCTGGTAAAGTACGGATTCCGGCTCCCTTCGGCGCTGGACAACCGCCCGCTGAATTTTACCGAATTCGAAAGCAGGCTGAATCAGGCGATCTATGTCTCCGCCACTCCCGGACCTTACGAATTCACCAAGGCCGGCGGGCGTGGTCGTAGAGCAGCTGGTCCGGCCCACAGGACTCACCGATCCTCAAATAGAAGTGCGCCCTGTCACCGGCCAGGTCGACAATCTTATGGAGGAGATCCGTCAGCGCGCGGAACGCAACGAGCGCGTCCTGGTTACGACTCTGACCAAGCGCATGGCCGAAGACCTTGCCGAGTATTACACGGAACTTGGACTGAGAGTGCGCTATCTCCATTCGGAAATAGAAACGCTGGATCGCATCAAAGTCCTGCGCTCGCTGCGGGCGGGGGAATTCGATGCGCTCATCGGCATCAATCTTCTGCAGGGAAGGGCTGGATCTGCCCGAAGTTTCGCTCGTGGCGATCCTGGATGCGGACAAGGAGGGTTTTCTGCGGTCCACCACATCTCTGATTCAAACGATCGGGCGCGCCGCGCGGCATATAAATGGCAAGGCAATTCTCTATGCCGATGTGATTACCCGCTCGATGCATGCCGCCATCGATGAAACCAACCGCCGGCGCGCGGAGCAGCAGCGCTATAACGAGGAAAACGACATTACCCCGCAGTCCATCATCAAACCCCTCGATCCGGATCTGGTCCGCATCTACGAGGGGGATTATTATGAAATGCCGGCCATTGCCGAAGAGATCAACAACTATCATTCCGCCGAGGAACTGGAGCTGGAAATTCAGCGCCTGGAGCAGGAGATGCGCCAAGCGGCGAAGGAATTCGAATTCGAAAAAGCCGCGGCGTTTCGCGATCAGGCCAGGAAACTGAAAAAAACAGCGATGGAATTCCCGGCTCAATCCGGATTGCCCGATGACCCAAACGCTTAGTCCCGCAACCTCACTTTCCGGAACAGTACTGCTGCCCGGAGACAAATCGATTTCTCATCGCTATGCCATGCTGGCTGCCATTGCCGAAGGAGACTTCGGTGATCGAAAATTTTGCGGCCAGCCGCGACTGTCACAGCACTCTCGCATGCCTCCGAGTCCCTCGGAGTGGAAGTGCAGGAACGCGGCCAAACCGTAACCATCCGGGGGCGCGGCCTGCGAGGGCTGAAAGCGCCCGAGCAGATGTTGGATGCAGGCAATTCCGGCACGACGATTCGCCTTCTGTCCGGCATTCTGGCAGGACATCCGTTCGAGTCTTCGATTACAGGAGACGAGTCCCTGTCGAACAGACCCATGGGAAGAATCATTCGGCCTCTCCGGCTGATGGGCGCGGCCATTGAATCGCGCGACGCGGGAATTGCCCCCGCTCCGGATCCGGGGAGGATCCTTGAAAGGAATACGGTATTCGCTTCCGGTCGCCAGCGCCCAGGTGAAATCGTGCGTTCTGTTTGCCGGCCTTTATGGCGCATGCGCCGACGGCTGTCGAAGAGACCATTCCAACCCGGGATCACAGCGAAATCGCCCTGAAAGAATTCGGCGGCGCTCTGCGGATTCAGGGGAACTGGATAGAAGTTGATCCTGAACCCAGACTGCAGGGGAGACATCTGGTCGTTCCCGGGGACCTGTCGGGAGCGGCGTTCTTCCTGGTCGCTGCGGCCCTGGTTCCGAACTCCGAGCTTTCGCTGCCGGGAGTAGGATTGAATGGCAGGCGCCGTGAGTTGCTCGATTACCTTGTGCGCGCCGGTCTGGATCTGAAGGTTGAGAATGAGATCGGAGATTGCGGGCGAGCCTCGAGGAGACCTGCGGGTACGCTACAGCCCGGAACTGCTGCAACGGCCGCTCCCGCCTATCCGGGGAGCGCAGGTCGCCAACCTGATCGACGAGATCCCGGTGCTGGCCGTCCTCGGATCGCAGGCTGCCGGCGGCCTGAAGATTTCGGATGCGCATGAGCTGCGCGTCAAAGAGAGCGACAGGATCTCCGCCATCGTCACGAACCTGCGCGCCATGGGGATCGAAGTGGAAGAAACGGCCGATGGCCTTTCCATGCCCGGCGGCCAGCAACTGCGGGGTGCGGATATAATCACGCGCAACGATCATCGCATCGCAATGGCGTTTGCGGTGGCTGCGCTGGCAGCCGAGGGAGAGACGCGCATCCATAATCCGGAGTGCGCCGATGTCAGCTTCCCCGGCTTCTGGACGGCGCTGCGGAATGTCGTATCGCGTGCAAAGCTAGAAAAATCAGGGGCGCGCGGATTTTCTTATGCCCAGCATCACCGGCACCGGCCTGTGCGTCTTGCCGGACGGGCTATTGACCGTGCGCACATCCTTGTCGGGCTCCTGGATCAGCATAATGCTGCTGCCTCCGCCGTCCAGGTTGATGGATTGGGTGCAGCCCTGTGCCTGCAGGATTTGTGCAAGTTCGTATAGCGAGACCCCTTCGCTGAAACCGGGCTGGCGCCCATCCACTACAATCAGCAGAAGCCACGCACCCGTATCATCGAATCCCACGGCAGTCCGCGGATGCAATACGTGATCGGCGGGTTCCGGGATGATGCGCGTATCCGTCAGGAGCGGAGAGAACCAATCGGCAACAGCCTCTGCCACAACGTCGGTGGATGCGGGCGTTCCGATATGCGGTTTTTGCAGCGCATCGAGCCAGAAGGGAGTACGGTTGCTTTCAAGCGGACTGATGACCTTGCCGCCGGACACCACCATTCCATGAATGTCAACGGCGCGGCCTTCAAACCAGTCCTGGCTGGACGCTTTATCGCCGGGCAATCCGGCAAATGCGTTGGCGTTGACGGCCGCCAGGGCATGAAATTTTTTAAACAGGTTTATGGGTGGCGTCAGCTGGCTCTCTGCCGGCCCGGGACCGTCGGGATCGTCTCCGGGAAGCGCAAACGCCTCCAGCCCGGAGGCATTCAATGCAGCCTTCAGATAATAGATTTTAAGCGGCCGCGGAACGGTCCGGGTTTCTGTCCAACAGACCAGTGAGCCCGGCTTTTCAGGAAAAAGATCCAGGACATCCTGGCCGAATCCGGAGCTGCAAAACAGAAGCAGGCTGATGATGCAACGATAAATCTTTTTCATGTTCGGTGTTTCCCGGCGCTACTTAAAATAAATACATTCATGTCGGTATCGCTATCGGAATCGGCATCGCAATCGATCCTCGGCTTTTCATTTCGACTAGCAGAGCTTGCTGCCGCACTCCTAAGAATCCTATATCTTAAGCGCTCGCCTTTCTTGTTTGGTCAGGCTTTTCGCAAAAGCTTTCAGCTTGGCTTCGCCTTTCGGTGTGACGGTGGCTTTGCCTTTTTCCATTTTGAGATATCCCGTGAGTTCCAGCTCTTCGCACAATATCTGAATCATGATCGGACTGAGCGCTGGATAGATGTCCTCGATCTGCTCCCTGCTGAATTCTCCGAGAATCCGGTTCACTTTGATCCCGGGCATGGAAAGCACTTTGCGCAATATGGACATTTCTCTGCGGAAATATGTGATGGAGTCGCCCTTATCCGCCAGATCGAATGCCTCGATCTTTGCCATCAGGGAAGTGCGTGTATCTCCACAGATGACGATCGAGTTATCAAGGAACACAGACCTCTTACCGATGGGGGGCCAGTCGAACGCATGTTTCGGCTGCAGACTGGCGATGTGGCGGGGAGGTTCCACCGACGTTTCCAAAACGTTGCGGAAGCCGATGCCGTCATAGATCTTCTTTGTCGCATCCCTGCGGCTGACCGGAGCGTACCAGAAAGCGTAGTAGTATTGCGGGGAAGGAACCGCACGCGGCCCGGCGGCAAAAAAATTCATCATGCGCGGGATCAGCGCCGCAGAAAAGCCGGGGCATATCCGCCCGATATAGCTCTCCCCGTCATATATAAATTCATCGCCGATTTTATGTTGAAAGTGGCACGGGTACTTTTCCTCATCACCCATAAACCCCACAACAGTTGCCCTTACCTTAAACATAGACCCCTCCTCCAGGAAGCTGCGACCTAATTTCTATTCTCCTGTCTCCTTAGCTCGCAGGGGACTCAGCGGGTTTTCTCTTCCTTCGCTCTGCCGCCGACCCAAGGTTAAACACCGTCACCTCCACCGACGATCGGCCTCCTTCCACGACCACTATTCCATTTTCAGACACGTAGTGGAGGTTCCGGTCCTTTTCCGGATCGTAGCCGATGGCGGCTCCTTCCGGCACCTGGACGTTCTTATCAAGGATGGCTCTGCGCACCCGGGCATTCCGCCCGATATCGCAGTTGTCGAAAATAACGGAGTCCTCCACCACTGCGCCCGAATGCACGCGCACCGCTCTGCCAAGCACCGAGTTCCGCACCACACCGCCGGAAAGAATGCATCCGCCCGATATGATCGAGTCAATCGCGTGCCCGCGCCGCTCCTCCTGGTCAAAAACAAACTTGGCCGGCGGATACGTTTCTCGTGTCGGGCCCAGCGGCCATTGCGCATTGTATAAATTCAACGCCGGAATGATTGCCCGCAGATCCATGTTTGCTTCGTAAAAGGCGTCGATCGTGCCGACATCCCGCCAATACGGGAGAACCCCGGGAGGATCACCGGGGATGTGGTTATGCGCGAAATTATAGGCATAGACATTCGCGCGTTGCATTAAGCTGGGCAGGATGTCTTTGCCGAAGTCGTGGCTGCTTTCCTCGTTGGCCGCATCCGCGTAAAGCTCCCGCACCAGGACCTCTGCCGTAAAAACATAATTGCCCATCGAGGCGAAAATCTGCTCCGGATTGCCCGGGATTGTGGGGGCATCGATCTTCTTTTCGTGAAAGCATGTGATCCGCTCATTCTGGCCCAGCTCCATGACGCCAAACTCGGAAGACAGCTCCTTGGCCGTGGGAACAGCTGCAACCGTCGCGTCCGCCCCTTTTTCGTTGTGGAATTCGATCATTTCCCGGATGTTCATGCGATAGACATGGTCCGCGCTGAACACCAGGACCAGGTCCGGCTCCGCCCGGTTGATCAGATCGATATTCTGGAAAATGGCGTCGGCCGTGCCTTGATACCAGGCTTCATCCGGCGAACGCATCTGCGCCGGGACCGGCACTATGAATTGATACGGCAGGAGGCCGCCGAACTGCCACGTGTCCCGCAAGTGCTGGAGCAGCGACTGGCTCTTGAACTGAGTGAGGACATAGGTGGAATAGACTCCGGAGTTGACCAGATTGCTGAGAACGAAGTCGACAATCCGGTATTTCCCGCCGAAGGGCACAGCCGGCTTGGCTCTGTCTTTGGTCAAAGGATAAAGGCGGGTTCCCTTTCCGCCGGCAAGCACCATTGCGAGAACTCGACGATTCATGGCTCCTCACCTGTTGTTATGCTTTCTACCATGCCGCAAACGCTTGCAGATTGTCAACAGCAGGCGTTGGAATTGCATCAAATGTCGTAAGTCCAGAAGCCTGTGAGAAATCCGAGTTAATCCCATATTACATTTTCAAAGAATGTTTCTTTGAACCGGGATTGTGTCGGATTGCATCTGATAGCCTGGATGCGATAGTATCCCATGCGATATAGACAGAGGGACGTCCGTTCATGAAAGAAATAAATCCGCTCCGTATTCGTCACTGCCGGAAGACAGTCGCCATGTATTTGGCGGCCGCAACGCTGGTCTGGGTCCTGTCCCTTCCCCTCTTCAGGCTCAATTCGCAGTCCGGCCGGTAAACCTGGCCTATCTTTCCCAACGCGCAGAGGTCATCATCCAGGGACAGATTACCAGCGTCAAACACACACATCTTGCCGGATATCCGAATATTCCTTCAGTCGAAGTTACGTTGAATGTCGAGAGATCGCTGCGAGGGCTTCCCGGCAGTGCGTATACTTTCCGCGAAGTATATTTGGGCCTCCGGTCGAGAGAAGGAAAACAGGGCTATAGTGTCGGCCAGAGGCTTTTTCTATTCCTGCCCTCGCCGTCGCAGTATGGTCTGAGCAGTCCTATCGGCATCGGTCAGGGCCGTTTCTTCATTGCCGCGCGATTCCACGGGCCGCGCAAAGCTGGCCAACGAGTACGGGAACGCGGGATTGTTCCATGACGTTGAAAGAGACGCAGTCAGGGCGGGAAAAAAACTCACGACGGATCAGCGGAAACTTGCTTCGACCAGACGCGGGCCGGTACCCCTGGAAGAATTTGTTTCACTGGTCAGGAACTTAACAACATTGCCGAGAATACGATGAACCGAAAAAAAGCCGTTTGTGTTGCAGTCCTGCTGCTCGTGATGGGAACGACAACCCTTCCGGTACAAGCCGGCGGGCCGCTCTATGTCACCGGACCGAGCACGGATCAGCCCGGACAGGCCTACCGGTGGGCCCTGAATCCCATTCCGTACCAGACCGATAAAGGCGGGTTGGGGAACCAGTCGAATACCCAAGCAAACGCTCTGGTGGCAGAAAGCTTTAATGTGTGGCATAGCGCAAGCACTGCCGATATCAATTTTTTGAACTCAAGCCAGCTAAGCTCCGATATTACCTCCAGCAACATCCTTACTTTTCAGAACGCAATCGGCGCTTGTTCGGATACAACGCAGCCCATCAATGCGATCGTCTATGATCTGAATGGCAGTATCATGACCGCCTTAGGGTACGACAATAATTCCATCCTGGGTTTTTCGGGCGCCATCTGTGCGGATGATGCGGCCGGATTCTTTACGCGCGGCTGGACTGTTTTGAATGGCCGTTTCATTGACGGACAACCGGATTCTTCCTCGCATGCTTCCGTAACGCTGGATGTCTTTAAGGCGGTTCTTACCCATGAGTTCGGCCACCTGATCGGCCTTGATCATTCGCAAATCAACCTGAACTGCTACACGGATTCTTCCTGCTCCACGGAAGACATGGAAGGTTTGCCGATCATGTTTCCCGTTCTGCTGGACAATGCCACCAACACTCTAAAGACGGATGACGTGGCGGCGGTCTCCGCGCTGTACCCTGCGTCCAATTTCAGTTCGACTACGGGCCGCATCCAGGGCCGGGTCCTGTTTTCCGACGGCACAACCCCGGCCCAGGGATACAACGTGATCGCACGGCTTGCAAGCGATCCCCGGAGAACAGCGATTTCGTGCGTTTCCGGTTATCTTTTTACCGCCGGCGGCAAGCAATCCATTTGCGCCGTCTAATCTTAACGAGGAACAATTCTACGGATCCCAGGACCCGTCGCTCATCGGCTTTTACGATATTCCCGGTCTCCCGTCGGGCGACTATACGATCGAAGTGGAGGCAATCTACAACTCGGGGGAAATACCTTTTATCGACGGCTCCGGTGTGGGGCCGATTGGCGCCTTCTTAGCGATTTCAATATAAACTCCCGGGAACCTGTGATCCTCAATATCTGAACTACCCCTCATCCTCCGGCGACAGTTGCTCTGCGAAATCCACGGTGAGCGCGGGGGCGGGTGTGGTCACGAGATGCCAACACAGATATTATTTTTCTTGGCACGCCGCCCCGCTACGACTCTTGGGAAGACGGCCCTTAATTGGGGAGCGGTAAGGTGTGCCGCGTTGCCCTGACTGAATTTCAGCCATACTCGCGAGACTTGTCACTGAAGATTATGAAACTGAACGTTATACCGCATTACGGAAATAGTCGCTGGCCGGAGAATCGGAGCCGATTCCTTCGAATTCTGGCGATCGGCTGCATTGGTGCCTTTGCGCTGGTGCTCATCAGCTGCGGCGGGAGTACATCCTCCTCTTCTTCGCCATGGCACGCAGAATCCTGTGCCGGGCGCTACCTCAATCTCTCCTTCGAGCGCTCCCGCGGGAAGCCGTGAGCTGACGGTTACTGTCACGGGATCAAAATTCATCTCCGGCTCTGTGGTGCGGTGGGGCGGTGTGGCGCGCACGACTACATATGTAAGCAGTACGAAATTGACGGCCGAAATTACGCCCGGCGATCTTGCGACTGCGGGCACTGGGGCTGTGACTGTGTTTAATCCTACGCCGGGCGGAGGAACTTCCAGAAGTCTGAGTGTCAGCATTACCGCAGTTGCGGATCTTTCTGTCCTGACCACGCGCTTGCCCGATGCGGCACACGACAAGGCGTATTCTTATACTCTGCAGGCCAGCGGCGGTATCCCGCCCTACACGTGGACCGTCTCGACGGGTGCCCTGCCAGTCAGTTTGAGCCTTGCGTCCGGAGGCGCAATTTCCGGGACTCCGCCGGGTGCTACCCGTGATACGACCTCAAATTTCACAGTTCAGGTCAGTGACTATTCATATCAGCCTTCTACTCTGACGCAACCTCTCAGTATTCTTGTGCGAGCCGGCAGCCTGACTCGTAATGACACGTGCAGTACCGCCACTCCCGTCTCCAATGGAGTGATGCGCGCGTCCATCAGCCCCTATGGAGATGTGGATGTGTATTCGTTTAAGGGAACGGCGGGAAGTAGTGTGACTATTGAGATCTACGCCCAGCGCCTCACCCTTTATGGAGACTCGACCAGCACCGATGTCTTTCTCGATCCGTTCCTCGAGCTTCTCAATTCGAGCTGTGTGCAGCTCACGTACAACGACGACATCAGTTCGGGTACAATCAGGGACTCTCTAATCGCAAGCTATACGCTGCCGTATACCGGGACCTACTATGTCCGCATCAGCGATCTGCGCGCGGATGGCCGTCCGGATTTCATTTATGAGCTGCATCTCTCCGGCGCCAACTAACCACTAAGCTGTTATTTCCAGGCCCCGTCGGTATCGGAATCGGTATCGGTATCGGATATCGGCTTTTGTTCTGATCTCAAAATGAAAATCCGATTCCCGATATCCGATAGCGATACCGATTCCGATGGGTATGGTTGTGGGGGATTCTTTTTGTGAAGGCGGGAGTGCCGGCTACGCAGCTTCTGTGCTGCGTAGCCAATCACGATCTTGGGTTACTTGGCTCTCTTGAGGTTGAAATCCATGGGCTGTCCCATCATATCCATCGACAGCTTAAGGTTATCGCCAGAAAGAACGCCCTTAAATTCCATTTTCATTTCCTGTCCGCCCATGTCGAACGAGATTGAAAACGAAATATTGTTGCCGTCGATCTTTCCGTCCTTTATGGGCGTATCTTTGGCGTCCGGGCCCGGGGCTTTGGTGCTGCCGGTCAGCGTGGCGCCATCGGCCTTAAACGTATAGCTGATTTGCATGGGGCTGCCGTCCTGGCCTTGGATCTCTCCGACCCATTTGCCGTCTATAGGGGCGGCTAATGCAAGCCCAGCAACAAGAATCATTCCTAGAACGAGTAAACAGTTTCTCAATTTAATTCCTCCTTGATAGATTGTGTCCGCATACAAACTTCTACTGAAAAAACTAACTACTAATGAGCACAGAATAATCCTCTGAGCTGTATTGATGCCGATAGTTTTGGTATTTCCGCAGGAGCATTGTAAATTGTCTCCAGCAAACCTGCAACAAGTGTATTCCAATCCGCATTTCTTTGTTTCTTTTGCCAAAAACCGCATCTGGACCAAAAAAAACACAACTCTTCTTTTATCCCACCCCAAATGCCTGTTTGCGGGATTTTCGGGCAATATAACACTCTGACTACATCTTCTACGTCTGATGCGATATCCAGGTTACAGTTTCAGGCGATGCGAGAATAATTTTACGAGGCCTCGACTATCGATTCTCCATTCCAAATTCCGGATTCCGGATTCTCGATTCGAGATTTCAGGATACAGTTTAAAGGGTGCCGTGAATCTGAAATCTGGAATCTGATCCGAATCCGTACCGATATGCCCGCATCCGCCTCCGCAGAAAAACCATGAGGAGGGCTTGGTGGCGATAACGCAAAAACACTAAAAATTAGCTTGCATGATGCAATGGATTAATGACAGACTCCAATAAGCCAAAAAAATAGGAGATCTTCTTTCTTCCCGGATTTGCATGAAGCCGTATCAGGTGAGCGCTATTGTATTTGTAATTCTTATCGGGCTTGAAATATCCGCGGATATCCCAACGTAGAAGGACATTGAGGAGGATTTTTATGTCTGAAGATAACAACAAGAGCGATGGAGTAGGACTGAATCGCAGAAATTTTCTTAAAAGTGCCGGCGTTGCCGTAGCCGGAGGCACCCTGGGGGCCGGTTTGAAGCTGACACCCGAAGCCGCCGCAGCGGCTGCGGTCGAAACCGCACCCACGACAATCACCAATTTCCGGTGCCCCATCTGCGCAAAGGACTTCAATACCTACGGCGGACTGAAAAGCCATTTTGGCACGGCGCACCCCGGGTCCGTACTT
This sequence comes from uncultured Acidobacteriota bacterium, assembly GCA_963718845.1. Taxonomy (GTDB): domain Bacteria; phylum Acidobacteriota; class UBA6911; order UBA6911; family UBA6911; genus UBA6911. Next base: position 386,267 of record CAVRAD010000018.1, on the reverse strand, counting down.
CCGGTGACCACCAAGCTGAAGGTCAACGGGAAGGACTACGATGTACTGATTGAGCCGCACTGGACTCTTCAGCGCACGCTCCAGTTCAAACTGGGCCTGACCGGGGCCAAACAGATGTGCGACCGCGGAGTCTGCGGGTCCTGCACGGTCATCATCGACGGGAAAGCCGTGCTTTCCTGCTCCACGCTTGCCGTTGAATGCGAAGGCAAAGCCATCGAGACGGTTGAGGGGATCGCCGCCGACAAGAAGTGGAACTCCCTGATCCAGTCTTACTGCAAATGGGACGCGATGCAGTGCGGCTATTGCACGCCCGGTTTCGTGGTCTCAGCCAAAGCTCTGCTAGACAAGAATCCCAATCCGACGGAAGAGCAATGCAAGCAGGCTCTGGCCGGCAATATCTGCTGCTGCGGGACGTATCCGCGGCATCCGACGGCGATTATGGAAGCTGCGCAGATAATGAAGGGGGGCGCATAATATGGCCGATACCGTAGGAGTTAACGGAGATCGAAAAGAGTTTAAAGTAGTCGGCAAGCCCAACCTTCCCGGCAAGTTGTCCTATTCACTGGCCACAGGCAAAGCCAAGTTCGGCATCTGACTATGTTTTCCCCAACATGCTCTTCGCCAAGTTTCTCAGGAGCCCCTATGCGAATGCGATGGTGAAGAGCGTCGATGTGGCCGCAGCAAAAAAGATCCCCGGCGTTGTCGATGTTCTGACATGGGAAGACGACGATCTGAAGAATTTCGGCCGTCGTGGCGGCGGAATGCCAGGAGGCGGCGCGCCGAAACCGGCAGCTGGCGGTGGAGCACCGAAGAGCCCGGCTCAGGGTCCTGCCGGTCCGGCATTCGGCCCTACGGCCGCGGGTCTTGGCACGGGGACTACTCAAGCTGATGCAACCGCCCCGAAGACCGCCCCAAAAGCGCAGCAAGGTGGCGGCGGGATGGGGTTCGGAGGACCTCAGAGCGCTTATGTCGACCAAGTAGCCGATATGGAAGATGATGAAGTGGCGGTGATCGTCGTTGCAGAGAGCGACGAACTCTGCGACGAAGCATTAAGGGCCCTCAAGCCGGAGTGGGAAGTGCGGCCGCACATCGTGGACATACGGGAAGGGAAGAAAGCCCGATGCTCCGGTCATTCGGGATAATCCGAGAGGCAAGGGCAACGTTACCATTGCGAGCAATAATCAGGGCGACGTTGAAGCCGGTTTCAAGGAAGCCGATCAAATCATCGAGTACGACTTCAACATGCCTGCATTCTGCGGCCATATCCCCAATCCACCCGCATCAGCTGCCTATTGGTACGACGACCCGATGCAGAGCTCCGAACAGAAGAGCCTGCATTTGGAAGGCGCCGTTCAGAGAAAAGACTCCGTGGGCGGCATGTACGGGCTCCCCTCGGAAAAAGTGAAACAGGAAGGCCTTTTCCAGGGCGGAAAGTATTGTGATTGGGGCACGCGGAAAACGCAGGAAATCACGCCGCTGCTCGCCAAAAGGACAGGAAGACCGGTCCGGATGACGTGCATCCGGAGCGAGATGTACGACTTCAATATGAACCAGCGCTTCATGCACCTGAAGGTCGGGTTTAAAAATAACGGGCTGATCACCGCGATCGACGACTTCTCCATTTCCGATGCCGGAGTCCCTCCCGTTTCACAACTCGGCACTTCGGGCGATCAAGGCTATGGCCCCTATTTCACGACAAAGTGCCTGAACATCAAGCAAACCATGGAGGTTGTGAACAGCAACAGAGGAAAGATGTACACCAGCGGTCAGCATTGTCCCTTTAACTGGGATTCGCTCACTATGGCGCTACAGCTGATTGCTGAAAAACTGGGCAAGGACCCGATCGATATCGCGACACTGAATCTCCATGGGCCCACGAGCCAGAAAGATACTTCCGCAGTGCCCAGCTACCAGGCATGTGTGGAAGCCGGGAAGAAGATGATGGACTGGAACTGGCATGCGACCGGCGCGAAGAAACTCCCGGACGGGAGAATGCATGGCGCAAGCTTCCGGTATCAAATGTGTCCACGGCATTCTTTCTCGGGATATAACTGCAAACTGGAGCTCAAGAGCGGCAAAGTTCATATGCCTACACAGGGCCCCTGCACCGGCATATATGCGGTAGAAGGGAACGCAATGGTCGTTGCTGAAGAACTGGGCCTCAAGTATGAAGACATCAGCATCGATTTCGACTACAGGGAGACCTTTACTCCTGTCGGTGGAGGCAGCGATGGAACTACCGCTTCTGCCTGGGCTACAAAAGAGTGCGCCAATATTTTGAAAAAGCAGATATTGGAAGCTGCGATTCAGAACGCAAACAATCCCCCGGCAGCGGGCGGCTTCGGCGGTTTCGGTGGCGGCGGCCAGGCCGCCGCGCCCAGTCCATTAAAGGGTTTAACCCCTGCCGAGCTGGACATGAAGGATGGGAACATATTCGTCAAATCCGATCCCAGCAAATCGGTTTCGCTTGCCCAGGCTACACGGGGATCTAATCTGTTTGCGACCTATTCAGGAAGGCCTCCGACGGCTCTCTGGGCCACCGGCATGGGGAAACTGCTCGACACCATGAATATTGCGATGTGCGAAGTGGCCGTCGACGCGGAAACCGGAGAGGTTGAAATTATCCGGTTTGGAGTGGTTGCAGATCCCGGCAAGGTAATCCGGCAAACGTCACTTGAAAGCCAGATTGACCAGGTGATGAATTTCAGCGCCGGGTGCCAGCTGCAGGAAGATTATTTCTACGACAAGGCAACCGGCGTGAAACTCAACGCGAACATGTTTGACTATAAGAAAATCAGCATGCTGGACATGCCCCGGGTGGACATGGAATTGCTGGAAACGCGTGTCGGCAACGCAGCCTATGGCTCTAATGGGATCAGCCATTCTTTGGCGAATACCCATCTGGTAGTTTGTGCTATTCAAAATGCAATCGGCAAATGGGTCGATCCGCCGGCTACGCCGGATAAGGTTCTCAAAGCTCTGGGCAAGGCATAAACACGTTTCAAGTTACAGGTTCCCGTTACAGGTTAAAAAGTCTTTAGCCTGAACTGGAACCTGGAACCTGGAACCTGGAACTCTATAGGAGAAAAGACATGAAACCATTCAATCATACGAACGCGAAAACCCTGGCGGAGGCCAAAACCGCTCTCGCAGGCGGCAAAGCAACCATTATTGCCGGTGGCACCGATCTGCTCGGGACGCTGAAGGACAACATTCTTCCCACGTACCCCGAGACGGTGATCAACATCAAGACCATTCCCGGTCTCGATTTCATCAAGGAAGAAGCGGGCATGCTCAAGATCGGCGCCGCTACCAAACTGGGCGATATCGCCGCCAACCCGGCGATCAACCAGAAATACACGGCGCTGGCCCAGGCGGCTCTGCGTGTGGCGACACCGCACGTCCGCGATATGGGGACGATCGGCGGCAACCTCGCGCAGCTGCACCGCTGCTGGTATTTCCGCAAGCCGGAAAACCGGTTCAACTGCATCCGCAAGGGCGGGACGACGTGCTATGCCATGGCGGGGGATAACCGCTATCACTCGATCTTCGGCGTGGTCAACAAGTGCATCGCGGTGCATCCGAGCGACGTGGCCCCGGCGCTGATCGCGCTGAATGCCAAGATTGTCACTACGGCGCGCACGATCGAGGCGGAAAATTTCTTTGATGTCAAAATCCCGAGCAATACCGTGCTGGCTCCGGGCGAGATCATCACGGAAATCCGGGTGCCGACGCCTCCTGCGGGCGCCAAGAGCGCGTTTCTGAAGTTCGCGATCCGCAAGTCGATCGATTTCCCGATCGTGAACTGCGCCGTAATGGTGGGCGGCGGAGCGCCGCGGATCGCGCTGAACGCGGTGGCGCCCAAGCCGTATCGCGCCGTCAAGGCGGAAGCGGCGATCGCGGGCAAACCGATCAACGAGGCGAATGCAGAAGCCGCCGGAGCGGCGGCAGTCGCAGACGCCAAACCGCTGGCCGCGACCAAGTACAAAGTGCAGATCGCCAAGACCCTGGTAAAACGGGCGCTTCTGGCTACGGTTTAAAAGCTTTCAGCCACGAATTACACGGATTTCACAAAAATGGATTCGTGTAATTCGTGGCCTTTTTTTTCTGTTGCTGCAGTCGGTATATACTTACAAAACTGGGATTTCCAAAACCTACATCGAGGGAGGCAAGTTTATGCGCAAAGGCATGATTTTGGCAGTTCTGATCATCACTGGCATGGTTACTCTATTCGCCGCAGATATCACCGGCAAATGGACAGCCCAGTTCGATTCACAGGTTGGTGTTCAGAAGTATACTTTTGAATTCAAGATGGAGGGAACAAAACTGACCGGAACAGCAATTTCCATCATCGGTGACGCAGAAGCCAAGACTCCAATCACGGAAGGCACGGTCAACGGCGACGATGTGGCCTTTGTTGAAAACCTGAAGTATACCGGCATGGATCTTCGCATCGCCTACAAGGGCAAAATATCCGGAGATGAAATCAAATTGTCGCGCATGGTAGGAGAACAGGAAGGCGAAACCTTTGTTGCCAAGCGAGTAAAATAGTTGCCCCATAAGATTTAAATCTGCATAAAAGGTACACGGCACAGACACTGGGAATACATGGAACGCAGAGATTCATTTTGTGTTCAATGTGTCCCAGCAGTCTGTGCGGAAAATAGCGCCTCCCACTTATTGTGCAAAATCCAACATTGCTACTATTGTAGTGCGTGACAGCTTGGAGTATATTTTTACCAATTGGTTGTGGAACTCAAGATATAGATCGATAGCGCCAGGCTCCTTTCCTACAAGCTGATTCAAACCGATTCCTGGTTTTGAAATGATGCGCGAGAAATGTTTCCGCTTACAGCAGAAACGACATGAGAATTAAGCTATAGAGGATTTGTCTTTTGGAGGCAAGCATGCATACTGCAGCCCGACCAAAAAACAGCAAGGATGACCCGAAGAAGAAGTTCCCTGGGTCAAAACTGGAAACCGGTATGACGAGCATCGCCGAAGCCGGGAGTTCGACGACGGGCAGTATCTTCGAGCAGCCCGGCGCAACGAGCTTTTCCATAACAGAAGTTTCGAATGAGGAAAAATATCGGCTGATTGCCGAAGCTGCCTATTTTCGTTCAGAGAAGCGTAGTTTCGCTCCGGGTTATGAATTGGAGGACTGGCTGGCGGCCGAAACGGCAGTTAGAAGCGAAACTTCCGGGAATCGGCTCGTCATTAGGGAGCCAACACAATGCGGACAAGAGACCCGGACATCGATAAAAGCCGGAGAAACGGCGTCGGCTCTGACACACAAGCATTGGCGAATCGTGTGGCGTTGCTCCTCGCCGGCGGAGACGGCACGCGTTTGCAGGACTTGACCAGCGAGATTTCTGGGATACCGATTCCAAAGCAGTATTGCCGCTTGATGCAGGGAGCTTCATTGCTGGAAGCCGCGATTTCCCGCGCGCACCTTCTTTTCCCGCTGAAGCGCATCCATGTCGTTATCAATGAAAATCATATTGACCTCGCCAAAGACCAGGTGACGTTCCTTCCCGCATCCAACATATTGGTGCAGCCGCTAAACCGGGACACAGGCCCAGGCCTGATTTTTGCATTGCTGACCCTGGAGTGCGTTTATAAAGATGCCATAGTGGCCGTTTTTCCCACGGACCATTACGTAGATAACAATTATGCATTTGTTGCGCATGTCATGCGTGCGATAAATACGATTTCGTATATGCCGGACAAGATCGCGCTTCTCGGGATCGTTCCGGACAGGCCCGAGACCGGCTATGGGTACATCCTGCCGGCAAATCCGCTGAAAACGTCCGGCAACCTGTATCATGTCGATTCCTTCAAAGAAAAACCGAATTCCGATGACGCGCAGGAAATTATCAAGCGGGGCGGATTGTGGAATACGCTGGTGATGGTTTTCAGGCTTTCACGAATGCTGGATCTGGTGCAGGAGATAGCTCCCCGTGAAGTCGAGGGACTCTTCGAATTGCGCACTTCGCCGGAAAAGGCTGTGAGTCTATATCAGACAATGCAGCCATGGAATTTTTCAACGAAGATGCTCGTGCGAATTCCCCAACACCTGGTCGCACTCAAGGTTGCGAATGTGTTCTGGAGCGATTGGGGGACGCGCGAAGCCATCGAGCGCACCTACAAAGTGATGAACCTTGTGCCCTCCTGGAAACTGGAAAAAGCGACAGGAAATAGGATTTCGAAGTTCAGCGAAGAACAGGATATCTGCCGGCAACGGAACTCATAATGTAGGTTCGGAAAACGACGCCGTCTCGCCTAATGCCGCATACTTTTTGCGCCCGCAGGGCGCCTTCGGAGTGCGGCAGCTTGCTGCCGCTTTTAAAAACGCTCAAAATTCATGTTTTTCACCTTTTTATTGAAAGCGGCAGCGAACAGCCGCACATCTCCGAAAGCTTCGCCCTGCAAAAAGTATGCGGCATTAGCCGTCTCGCCGGCCAACGGCTTATGCCGCAATTCCCGTCATTATAAAGCAGCAAATCATGTGGGTCGACGCTTCAGCCCCGACCCATAGGGTGTTGTCTACAACGAGTTTAAATAGCGACGCTCCCGAGGATTCCAGCCGCTGACAGTTGTCGTCGCAAAAACATGGGGCTCTCCGGAAACAGGTTTCCGGAGAGCCCCATGGAAATTTTGAGATTGAAACCTAGGCGGATCCCAGTTTGTTTTTGGACTGGAGGTAATCTGCGACCTTCGGCATTCCCAGTTCCACGAGAGTCTTCCGTGTGGGATAGCCGGAATCAGGAGCCCAGCCTTCAACATTATAGAAATGGGTCTTAAACTGATCGACTCCTTCTCTGGAGAAGTAGAGCTCCTTGCAGTTTTGGAATTCCCATTTGTCGCCGTTGAGTACGGGCAATGTTTGGGCATATCCGCAATAGGAGGCGCCGGGCCTGTAATAATATCCCGAGAAATTCTCCATCTTTTTGTGTCTGCCCTGCATCACGTAAATTGCCCGCTTTAAATTCATGGTGCGCCGGCCGATCTCCAGGCCGTCGTTGAAAGAATGATTTCTTCCGGTGATTGCATTGAGAAATGTAGGTTCGGCGACAGGAGTGCGTCCGTTGTTGAGTTGGCAGTACCCCCAATCGCAGAAACCGACCGATTCTTTGTAATAGTTCCAGTAATGCTGATGCCAGGCGACCCACTCGGCTTTATACTTGGAGTAAATTCCGGTTTTATAAGCCTGATCTCCTTGCCAGGTATAGTCGAACCATAGCGGTTCGTTCCTTAAAGTCCCGGCTGCATAATTTTTTACACTCTGTGCAGCATCCCCTCGGCCCCAGGAAATATCGTGGCTGTTGATATCTCTGGAATCGAGCAGATTGCCGTAAGCCCATTCAACTCCAGGCATGGACCAGTGATCCATAAATCCCCACATCGTCTGTCGGGCCAGTGTATTGAAGTCATCCGTTCTTCCAATCGCTTCAACAAGGCGGGCGGTTCCTTCCCCGAGGAGCCTGCCAAAGCCTTCGCGGTTTGCGATCGCCCGTCCGTACATTTCCATGAATTCCTGGCTTGGGAATTTATCCATTGGGAGAGGCGCCGTGTCGAACTTGGTGCCGGGGCCGATGATCTTCATTTCATACATCTTCATCATGTACCAGCCGAGCGCTGAGTAGGCAGGAATATTCGGCTGGATAGGGAAGTCCTTGTTATGAGAAGTCGGGAATGACATGGGACCCTGGAAACAGGTTTCCATGCCATTGATCCCGAACTCCTGAATGATATCGGTTCCTTTCTGATTAATATCTCGCGGGAGCTGCACGCCATTGGACTGTTCTTTCGTAATGGAGAACCAGGTCGATTCCGCGCAATCATCGGAATCCGCGCTGTAAGCCCGGGTCCGGTTGTGGCACATTCTGCTGCCCATGCCGCAACCCGCGCAGCATGAGGAAACATCATTTCCTCCGCCGCCAAATCCTCCACCACCGGGGGCGCCGCGGAAATATTTTTCCTTGGCATCCACCAGCGCTTTGGGATCGGCTATTTTGAGACTGCCGGAGCCTACGACGGCGACCGCTTTCAGGTTTTTAGAACCGAAAACGCCGCCAAATCCGCCCTGTCCGGCGCCGCTGCCGCCGCCATGTACGAGGGAAGCAACTCGCGTCATATTCTCACCGGCAGCTCCGATAGTGACGATTGCGGGTCTTTGCAGCGTATAGCCGCCATCCAATGCCTGCCAATCCATTCCGTAGCGAACGCCGGTCCTTTTCCAGATTTCTTCCTGGGCTTTCCATGTCGTCATGCCCCATAAATCTTTGGCGTTTTCTATCGTGACTTTATCATCAACAATATTGATGTATACCGGAGAGTCCGCTTTGCCTATAACCGCCACGCCATCCCAGCCGGCCAATTTAAGCATCGCAGAAAACGTGCCGCCAAAATTGCTGTGAGACCACCACTGAATTGGATAGCACTGCGGAGACATACCCGAGACGCTTGTCCTGGAGGCAAAAGGAATTCCGGATCCCGACACGGCGCCGGTCATTAAAAAAACCATGTTATTGGGATTAAATGCGTCATCGAGGTTCCATTTCCCCGGAGCTACGCTATATTCCCAGAATAAGGCTGTGGAGGTGCCATGCCCACCGCCGTACATTGCATATTGATCCGTATCCAGTCTTGTAATTTCTTTGGTTGTAAGATCGACTAATAAAATTTTTCCACCGAATCCTGGCGTTGCCATAATATTTATCCTCCTTTTTCTTTATGCCCCTTGTTTGGGTTTAGGTTTAGCTCCGCCGCCGCCGAAGGGCAATCCGCCTTTAGGAGCAGGAGGCGCCAGGTCAACTTCGTATCCACCAGTTTCTAATGGAAGTTTATCTACGACCTTTAGAACCTTTTTGGGACAAGCCTCAACACAAGCCTGGGCTCCATCAACGCCGCCCTTCCTGTTGAAAAAGGGTGTCTTTGTACATAAATCGCATTTCGTCGATTTTTTTGCTTTAGGATTCCAAATGGTGCGATGAGGAGTTTGCGGGCACATTTTAATGCAAGTCTGGCAACCAATGCATTTTTCGGCATCGATCATTCTGATGTTGCCGTTCTCGGCGCTGATATGACAAGCTCCTGACAGGGCAATACTTCACGCAGAGTGGCTCAGGACATTGCTTGCACACATGCATGATAATGTCCTCAGGATATTCATTGAGGACTGCCCGGTGCATTTGAATCCGTGACAGTGAAAAACTGACCTCCCCGTCATGAGCCATGGAACAGGCTATCATGCAGCCGTAACAGCCGGCGCAGTGCTTGCTGTCATAAACCAGGTATTTGGTTGAAAGCGGGTAGGTTCCTTTGTCCTGAGCAGCAGCAACCGGAGTGGGTGTTGCCAGAACTGTAAGAGCTCCGCCAGCGATGGCGGTCCCGCTCCCTACTACAAAATCCCGTCGTGAAAATTTCTTTTTTTCGGCCTTTTCAGGCGCGGTATTTCCATCTCTAGCCATTAATGATTCCTCCATTGGGACATGGGTATTTTACACTACTCCAGCATTCCTCCCAATACCTCTTGATACTACGGCGCATACGCTAGCTTTGTTTCTCTTTCCCCTGGGAACGTCCGCGTACTTGACGACTCTTTCAGTGGATCAGATGAAAACGAAAAATCTAAAATCCATTTGTTGCGAATTGATGGAAGTAAAACTAACATAGTCACCCATATGAGGGGAAATCTCATAAGTGTCGCTATCGTAATTTGGACTTTCAGTTTAATCAAGCAAATATCGGCATTGGCAGATAAGCTTTATTAAGGAGTCATTCAAAAATGGACGAGATAATGACTGCGGAACAGAAGCGAGAGCATCGATTCGAGCAATGGATAGACGCAAAAGACGTGAAGTTCAGAAGCCCGAAAGCAAAAGAGGCTTACCAGGAAAGAGTTACCAGGTTCACCAAGGTATTCAAGCTGGAGAAGCCGGACCGCGTGCCGGTCATTCTGCCGGCCGGATCGTATCCGCTCTATTACTCGGGCATCACGCTGAAGGATGCGATGCATGACAACAAGCGGCTCGTCCAGGCGTATCGCAAGTTCCTCGATGATTTTGAATCCGATACATTTTCCAGCCCGGGCATGGTGCCTTCGGCAAAGGCCTCGGAAATAATCGGCAATTTAAATGTGAAATGGCCCGGCCACGGGTTGCCCGACCATGCATCGATGCAGCAGTTCGTTGAGGGCGAGTACATGAAGGCCGATGAGTACGACCTTTTCCTGGAGGACCTCACCGATTATTGCCTGCGCTACTACCTGCCGCGCAGCCTGGGAGCCCTGGCGCCGTTCGCGAATTTCTCTCCGACTCCGTTCATTCTCGGGATGGCCGGAAAGTTTCTTATGCCGGCTGTAATGCCGGAAGTCCGCGCAGCCTATCAGGCTATCATCGATTACGGAGTGGAAACGGCGAAATGGATGGGGCCCATCATGGAATTCAGCCATGAAGCGACGGCGGCAGGATACCCGACCATTTTCGGGGGGCAGTCGCACGCGCCGTTCGATATCCTGGCCGATACGCTGCGAGGGACGAAGGGCATCATCATGGATATGTACCGGCAGCCGGATAAACTCCTGGCCGCGATCGAAAAAGTGACGCCGATGAATATCGCCTGCGGACTGGAAGGCGCCAATATGTCCGGCAAGCCCGTCGTGTTCTTCGCACTGCACAAGGGCGACGACACCTTCATGTCGAATAAGCAGTATGAAAAATTCTACTGGCCGACTTTCAGGAAAGTGATTTTGGGGTTGATTGAAGAAGGCCTGGTGCCGCTGCTGTTCGCGGAGGGGCGCTACGACAATCGCCTGGAGATCATCAAGGATTTGCCCAAAGGCAAGGTGGTGTGGCACTTCGACCGGACCGATATGTTCAAGGCCAAGAAGGTCCTGGGCGACAACGCTTGCATCGCGGGGAACGTGCCCGCGTCGCTGCTGGTTACCGGCACGCCGTGGGACGTCAAAGAGTATTGCCGCAAACTCATCGAGGTCTGCGGCGAAGGCGGCGGCTTCATCCTGACCGGCGGCGCCAGCATCGACAAAGGCAACCCGGATAACCTGCGGGCCATGACCGAAGCCGTCATGGAATACGGGGTCTACTAGACACAGATTGCACTGATTACACGAGACACAGATTGCACAGATTATCTTTATATTGTTTCTGTGAAATCTGGGGCTCGCAGGGTTTAGCGTTTCCGTTTGTGTAATCTGTGCAATCTGTGTCTCTTTATTGGGCGATCTTCAGTGTGGCGCCCGTGCTGTAAGCCGCGAATTCCGGGGCATACATCGGCTGAACGGTGGCAGGGGCCACTTTGAATGTCCCGGCGGTGGTGGCCCGGATACGATATTTGAATGTGTACTCCCCCTGCGGCAGATGCTCGAAGAAGAAGTTCGTGCCGGAATCCCGTATCTCCTCGTACCAGGAAATCCCCAGATCCCATTTGTGCCTGGACAGATTGCTCGACGGCTCGAATCCAGCACCGCGCGGATCGCGCAGATGGACATACTCCATCGGATGCTTGCTCGTCAGGGACAATTGGATTTCCACTTCGTCGCCCGGTGCCAGGGCCGCGCCTTCGCGGAGAGGCTGCAGCTCAAATTCCTTGCCCGTGTTCACCCGCTTGAAATACGTGCGGGTCAGGCGCAGGTAATCGCCGCGCTCCTCCTCGGGAAGCTGTTCGGTGGAAAAGTGCCACGTGGCCGAGGCTAAAAGATATCCTTTGCTCGTCTTCTCCACCGTGACGGATGACGTGGATTTGGGATCGATCTTTTCGCCGGGAATGACGAGCTGGTTCTTCTTGCCCGTGTATTGATCCGGCTCGAATACGAAATTGGTTTTCTGATTTCCCACCGTCACGGTCGCATCCTCGCGCATTCCAAGCTGGCCTGTTTGTTTCAGGTAATGCGCCAGCGAGTAGATCACTTCCGCGGTGGCGCGGGTCGATTTCCAGTGGTTCAGTTTCTTGTTCAGGAAAACCCAGAGCACCATGCCGTCGAGTTTCGGGTCCGCGGGGATCAGCTCCATGTCGGTGCGGATGGCGAAGGCATGCGTTTCGATGGTGTCGTTGTACCAGAGCCAGGAGCGGTCTTCCGGCGCCCAGAACGTGCCCTGGTCCTCGGCCGTCTTGGCGGAATCCATGACGCTCTCCCACACGAGCATGGCGTCCTTCGGCCGGTCCATCCGCTTCAGGGTGAGCGCCAGATAGCCTTTCAGATACGGACTGTGCCCTCTCCAGTGCTTGAAGCTGAAGTCGAGCATCGTCTTGCGCTCGGCCGGCGTGAATGTGTTTTCGTACCACGAACTGTCGGGATAGTTGGACAGAACGTAATTGATGAAGGTGACGAACTCCCAGCCTGCAGTCGTGTGACATCATGTCCCGGACAATTTCGTTAAGGTAATGCCGGTGCATGTAATCCCATGCCGGCCGCACCATCTCGCGCGGCACATCGACGCCGAATTCCAGCGCCTTGGAAAATCCATAGAGAATGTAGAGCGTCATATACGGCGACGGAGGACCTCCGGCGAACCAGGGATATCCGCCGCTGGAAGTCTGCGACTGGCGCAGCTTGGCCAGCGCCCCTTCGCGCTGCGCTTTGGCGATCCGCGAGTCGAGCACATTGATCAGGTCGGAGGCGTTGGTGTCGCCGCCTTTGGCCATCTGCAGCCAGGGCGTCTCTTCCAGCGCCATCTTGCGGTTCGGGATCCGATGCGTCCCATTGTTCGAACTGAGTCTGCCGCGAAGAAAACTCCTTCGCCATACGCGCGATAGCAGGGTATTGCCGGTACAGCGATGACAGAATGCCGGTCGAGACGAAGCGGTTGAGCGTCTGCTCGGTGCATTCGTACGGATAGTTCACAAGATAGGGAAGCGCCGAGAGAACGGAATAGAAGAGCTGTGCATCAAGCGTCACAACCATCTGCTCATTGATGCGCGTCGGATCGTCGTTGCGCGCCAGGTCGTCAAAGCGCATCACGCGCTGGCCCGGGTCCCGCAACGTGACGAACCGGGACTGCATCAGGTGCATCCGCCCGGGCAGAATCGGGATCGGGCGCAGTTCGCCGTCGGAAAAATCTCCGGAAGTCGCCGTGACTTTGAAAGCGATCTGTCCCACTTTGGACGGAGTCTTGATGGGGAATGTAAGATTCGTCCCGCCGCTTGCGGGAACGGTGAAAGGTTTGCCGTCGGCATCGGATTTTGACAGGCCGAACTCCGAGAGAATGCTCTTGTCGGTTGCCGTATCGATGATGTCGAAATTGAGCGCCCCCTTTAGTTCTTTGTCGGAGGCATTGTTGACGACCACTTTGATTTCCGCCTGATCGCCTTCGCGCAGGAAGCGCGGCAGGTATGGGCGCACCATCAGCTCTTTGACGCTTTTTGCTTCGCGAGTGACTGAGCCCGATTTCAAATCACGCGTGATGGCGTGTACCCAGACATTCCAGGAGGTGACGGAATCGGGAACTTTGAATTCAAAGGTCACGGATCCATCCGCGCCGGTGAGCAGATGCGGTTGCCAGAAGGCGGTCTCGCTGAAATCGCTGCGCAGCTCGACCGGGCTTCGGGGGTGTGGCACTTTCTTCACGCTTTTCATTCTCTCTGGGAGAAACTAGATCGGACGATTTCGTAATTATCTGAAGTTGCGGAGATGCAGCAGGCATCGCCTTGAACTCTGCGGCATCCGTAGCAACACTGGCCGATTCGAGCAAAAGGTCGTTGCCCAATCTTCCCGCGACTCCGCCTTTCATTCTCCTGCCCACGCCGCCGATGCCATATCCATCAAAAAACTGAAGGTGGTCGCGGCTGAGAATTGGCGCAGAAGGTCCGCTGTTGAATCCATTGCTGTTTATCCAAAGCGGATTCGCCTGGCCCAGATTGGCTCGAGCTTGCAGAGAGCGGCCCGGTAGGGATACAATCCCAAAGGATTGGCCGGTGAGTGCGGCACAAAGGAGTCCAGGCTGCGGTCATACATATAGGCCAGCAACTCGGCGGCCGGGAGAGAGACTTCCTTTCCCGCAGGACTGGATACTTTGACACTCCATTTTTCCTGTTGCCCCGGACGGAGGCGGTCGCGAAACGTCGAAAATTCCACCTTCAACTGTTTGTTGTCCCAGGGAACCATCAGCGAATTCTGGAACTGGATAAACTGGTTGTCCCGCACAAGAGTCATCGTGACGCCCAGTCCGCCGCGGTCTTCTTCCGCAATTGGGATTTCCACCAGCGATGGATCCACACCGGAACGCACTTCCTTCCGCCGGATGCATTTTCCGTCGCGGTAGATCTCAAAAACCACGAGTTGGTTTTGTATCCCCGAGTGAACCAGCACGCGCGCCGTGCCGCCGACCGGCACAGAATAAGTCTCCAGCTGAAAAAGTGCGGGCAGCGGAAGCTTCATGGAGGAAGCCGCGACAATAAAGTTCTTTTGCAGTTCGCATTTCGCCCCGAAATCGTCGACGGTTTCATAAATCAGTCGATAGGCGCCGGGAGCCAGTCTGCTGACGGCGATCTTTCCCTCTCCGCTTTCGTTGTGCGTGATAGATCCTGATGCCTGGGTAGCAACCTCTTCCCACTGCAGCAGCACTGCCTCGGGATTATAGGAATGATTCCAGCGTTCTCGCTCCGTATCGCCCGGAGTCTGATAGCCGCGCTTGTGCCTGGAATTCTTTCGGCAATAAAAAGCGGCTGTTCCGCGGGAAGCAGCGTTTCCGCCGGCCCTTTCAGCGAGGCGATGCGCCATGTTCCTTTGCCGGCCTTTGGGACACCGTCCAGGCTGGCGCGCTGAACGCTGATTTTTATCGGATCCTTTTCGAGGAAAAAGGTTTTTTCCATCCTGGCGGATGCTTCCACGGAAACAAAACCGAGACGGAACGACCGCTGGGCGGAGCGCGTTTCTCCGCCCTCATCCGTTACGTCCGCGGATACGGAGTACCGATAGGAAATATCTTTATTCTTGCCCAGCCGCTCGTCGATTTCAGGAGAGAATGTAAACGCAAATGTGCCATCCTCTTTCAGCGCAGCAGTCCCGCTGGCGACCACTTGTGAGCGGGGCGAACTGAAATCGGTTCCGCCCCACCAGCAATAGCCCCACCACCATGGAAACACCGGCTCGCGCCGGACCAGCCACTTGATCTGGCCATTCGTAACGGGCAGGCCAAAATAGTATTTTGCCTCTCCCTTTAAGCGGGCCGGCTGATTGAGCCGGAGCGGCTCTTCAGGATCCAGCATTTTGGTTTCAAACGTCGGTCGCTTGTATTCCTCCACCTGGACATTTGCTGCCCCGCCCATGGAGCTTTCGAGATGCCATCCGCCCAGGGCTCTGCCTGATGGGATGGCAAATTCACCGGAGGCTGTGCCGAAACTGTTGGTTGTGACCGTCCTGGATTCAACTTCCTGTCCGTTGATGTCCTTGAACGTTACGGTAAAAGTGCTTGCGGGCGATGTCTCGAAACGGGTTCTATTCGCACTGCTTCTGTAGAGCACTGCTTTCCAGAACAATTTCTGTAGAGGACGGTAGATGCTGCGATCTGTGAAAAGAAGGGTCGAGGAACTGTCCGCCGGTTGACCCTGCCGGTAGGCATAAAGATGCTGAGGATCGAAGGCGACCTGTTCTCCCTTCCGGGCAACCAGGAAGTGCTGGGAGTTTTGCTGTGCGATATGGAATTGAACGATGCCGCGCTCGTCGCTGAACTTTGATTCCACGCGCTGGTGCCGCTTGTTCCAATCGAACCGGTACAGCATCACTTCCGCGCCGGCCACGGCTTTGCCGGAAGCGCCGGAAAGGACGGTGACTTCCGCGTCGGTGCCTTCATGCCGCGTAACCAGCACCAGGTCTCCAACGGCAAGGTATATTCCAAAAAGCTTGTTGTCGGCGCCTGAAAATCCTGCGCGGCCGGAAGCAACGATCAGATACGTCCCGGTATTTTTCAGGGGAGGAATGACGAATGTCTTATGCATCCGAAAGTCCGGCGTAGCGGGTAGCGGCGCTTCCCACTGCTGGGCCGGCGCGTTGTCAGCTATGAGTTTTTCCAGATCTCTGCCGGACGGCAGCAGGCTGTAATCATTGGATGTCTCGATTGTTTTCAGCAGATCGACGGGATAAGCCCGGAAATATATCCGCGCCAGGTTTTTGTGCGTCACCAGGAGGGACTTTTTCTGCGGATTATCGTTTTGCATTCCGCTGAGCGCGTAATCCGGCGCTTCAATTGCCTTTTCGATGGCCAGGCAATGCTTTCCTCCAATGGAACCCGGAAAGGCTGTTCTTCCCTGAATGGCGATCTGCCGTGCGCGTATCAGGGAGTCGGGTTCGCTTTCGGCTTGGACAAACTCCGCCAGTTGCGCCATGCCTTCAGACCACCAGGGCATGTCGGTGAACCCTTTCAGATATTTTCCCAGATCGTCTTGGATGAGCTTTCTGTCCTCCGCTTCCGTGAAATGCTGATGAAGCTGCCTGTAGCGTTCGAGCCGGGCCTCCAGCGCGGCCTCCCGCGCTTTCTTTTGCGCATGCCAGCTTTCCAGATCCGATAGGATAAAGCTGATTTTCTCCAGAGGATGGCGGGCGGGATCGACGAGGGATATTTCGCTCGGGCCTTCGATCAAGTTTTTAAGATTCAGGCGATAGATTTCATTCAGCTGATCCGGCTGCCAGCCATTCGTGTCGGCCAGCATGTCGACGCGCAGATAGGAGACGGCGTCCCGCAGAGTCGGACGGATCCCGGCCGGGTAATTGTTGGGAGTCAGAAATTCCTTCCATCCGGTGTTAGGCGTTTCACCGAGCTTGGCGCGGACTTTCCAGACAATTTCAAATGCCTTCTGCGCCTCTTCATAAATCTGGTCGCGCGTCCATGCCTTCAGGTCCACGAGGCCCTTGGTGTCTATCTTTTCGCGCGCGTTGATTTCCCAGGAATAGCTGCGGGCATAGTTGGTCAGAGCGTGCGCGTAGTACAGGTTCAACACGGAAGAGCCGGTCAAATCCTCCGGCCATGGCTGATCTTTCAGGAAGCGAACGGATGTTTCATAGCCGTGCAATGCCATGCGGAGCTGTGTGTAGCGGATGAGGCAGCGAGTCCACTCGGTGTTGTTCTTTCCGGAACGGGCTTTGGCCAGCATCTCTTCCACAAGGGACGAGGCGGCTTCATACTTCTGTTCCTTAACGAGCTGATCGTATTGCTGCCAGCCTTTCATGTAATCTCCACTCCATTCTGCCGGTTTAGGTTTCGGCTTTTGTTGGCCTGTCTGCCCGGCGATGAATCCAAGGCCAAGAATGACAAAGAGTGAAAGCAGGAGCGCAACCTGGTATCTGTTCTTGATCATAACATTCCGCCTCCGTATATCGTATTAGACGACGTTCCTGCATCTTTTCTTAGGAAAATATTTGCCCTCGGATTAATATTTCCCGGATGCAGGGAATCGGATTTGTTCAATTTATGGAATTCGTGGCTGGTTTTGGAATATGCCGATGAGTGTCGCCTTTATTACCGGGTTGCTGATGAGCTTTATCGGATCGATGATTCCAACCGGTCCGATTGCGCTGATTGTGCTTAAGCGCGGACTGGGACGCCAGAGGTTTGGGGCTTTGGCCATTGTGTCCGGCGCGGCCGTTGCCGAAGCGGGATACGCGCTGATCGCCTTTCTCGGGCTTCACCTTGCGCTTTCCGCCTATCCCGTGCAGACCTCCATTCTCCGGATGATTGCGGGGATCATCTTAATCGGATTTGCCATATTTTGTTTTTATGACAGCCACGGTCACAAGCCCAGGAACACGAGCCCCAAATATGCCGGAGCCAATTTCCTCCTGGGACTGAGCATTGCCGGGCTGAACCCCACATATCTTGTAACGTGGGCCGGCGGTGTCGCAGTGGCCCGCGGCGCCGGGCTGATTTCGGGCCTTCATGCCGCTCCGGCCTTTGCACTGGGCGTTATTGTCGGTCCCATTTTGTGGTTCTGGCTTCTGCTCACAATCCTGACGCGGCACGTGGAATACCTGAATCCGGACAGTTTAAAGAAAATTGAAAAGGCCCTGCCGGTCGTGCTCCTGATTCTTGCCGCAGTCATGCTTTGGCAGGCTTTCTACCTTCTGCTCCACCACGCCTAGAAACGGTACCTGGTTAGACTGTCCCCTTTCCCGCCAGGCATCCGGATCCATTTTCCTCAGGGGACAGTCTAACCAGGTACAGCTTTGCGCCTTTGTACAAAGCGCATTACGGCAATGCCCATAAGGCCGCCAGCTACGTCGATGCCCACGTCCCGGAATGAAGCGGTCCGTCCTGGAGTGAAACGCTGGTGAAATTCATCCGAGGCTGCATAGAGAGCAACAAGGCACAGGACCAGAATACACTTCAGTTTGATGCTACGCTTGCTGTTATTCAGTGCGCGATATAAGGCGGTTGCCAAAAAGGCGTAACCCAGCATGTGCCCGCCCTTTTTAAAAAATTCATCCCAATCTGCCAAACCTCGGAATATCGGATCCAGGCGTGGCTGAGGCGATGAAGATTATCGCCATGATAGCAATTGCCGATCCCCAACGATGGATCCAAGACTTCACTTGATATCCTTTGCCCTATCCAGTCTGCTTTGATTCAGATCCCGGTCCCGAGACTATTTTGGCGGCGGCATTTTGAAGATGTCCGGCAGCGTAAAGGGAAACGCTTCGCGGGACCTGCCGGCGGTTAACTTGGCCGGGATTTCCCGCGCCAGTTCTTCCGCGCTCCAGCTTCCATCCTTTTTGATCACCTTTTCTACCGGTGCGGGTTCTACAAAGATGCCGACGTGTCCGTGGAAGACTTCGAAGATGCAGCCGTTGATGTGATCGGCGGCTTCACTTACGAGGTACGTTGCCAGAGCGGCCACATCCTCCGGTTGATTGGCTTCGTAAACTGGATTCTTGATTTCGGGCCCTGGGCCCCTCCAGACGGCGATGGGACGAAGGACGTTGCAGGTGGTTCCGTACGGGGCCATTTCGCGCGCTACGGTGCGCGCAAATCCGACGATGCCTTCTTTCACTGTCGAATAGGATGCCTGGCCGGGAAATCCCAGCCCTATATGCGATGAAGTGCAAAGGATGCGGCCATAATTTTGCTTCTTCATGTAAGCGGTCGCGGCACGCGTGCAGTACATCATGCCGTACAGATGCGTTTTAATCGTGAGGGTCCAGTCGTCCGTTTTAATGGCGTCGATATCCTGATGGCGGATGATGCCTGCATTGTTGATAAGAATATCGATGCGTCCGAATTCATCGACGGCCTGTTGAATGATCGATTTTGCGCCGTCTTCTTCAACCACGCTGGCATAGTTCGCGACGGCCACGCCACCAGCCTTCCGAATCTGTTCGACCACCGCATCCGCTTCGCTGTGCGATGCTCCGTGTCCGTCATGGGATGTGCCCAGATCGTTGACGACCACGCGTGCTCCCTGTTCGGCAAAGCCGATCGCATGCGCGCGTCCAATCCGTTGCCTGCTCCCGTAATAACGGCCACTCTTCCCTGCAGCATGTCTCCCATGGTTTTCTCCTGATACAGATAGGGTGGATTAAAAGCCAACCACGCATTCCACCAAACATAGAACAGAAGCTTCTTGCCGCAGCTCTACCTAACCCGCAGCGTGACCTTCTGAAGGTCCTGGTCCCGGGAGGAATTGCCGACCATGACTTCAAACTCGCCGGGCTCCACGACATACTTCATGTCGATATTGTAGAAAGCGAGATGCTCGGGCGCAATCTCGAAGGTAACGGTAGCGGTTTGCCCGGCCTCCAGAGTGACGCGGCCAAATCCTTTCAATTCCTTTACCGGCCGCGTGACGGAGCTGACCTTGTCGCGAATGTACATCTGAACGATTTCATCTCCCTGGACTTGACCGGTGTTGGTGACATCCACCCTCACAGTGGTGGATTCGTTTTTGCGAATAATGCTTTTTGTCAGCCGCGGTTCGCCGAATTCGAAGGTGGTGTAGCTCAGGCCGAAACCGAACGGATAAAGCGGGCTGATATCGTCAAAAAGATAGCCGCGGCGCGCGGCAGGCTTGTAATTGTAGTAAGCCGGAAGATGTCCGACCGACCGCGGGATTGTAATAGGAAGCTTGCCTCCGGGATTTACGTCTCCGAAGAGAACTTCCGCTACGGCCTGACCTGTTTCCTGGCCGAGGTACCAGCACTCGAAAATGGCTTGCGCCTTTTCCGCAAGATTGCGGATCGAGATAGGGCGGCCGTTGAAAAGAAGCGCGACGATCGGTTTTCCCGTTGCCGCGATGGCGTCGATCAGCTCATCCTGACGGCCGACGAGGTCGAGCGACGCGCGATCGCCCATGTGATTGAGCGCCCATGCTTCGCGCGACGTCTGCTCGTTGCCTCCGATGGCAAGGACAACAACATCGGCCTGCTTCGCAATTTTCACCGCCTCCGCGATGCTCCTGCGGTCTTCTGCCGGATCACCGGGAACAACCTCGTCCTGCTGCCAGGATCCGCCAATAGTTATTTTGCACCCTTCATGATACAGCACCTTGATGGAACCGGCGCGGTTTCGAATGCCTTCCAAAACCGTAGAATAGTGTTTAGGCTGTCCGCTGTAGCCGCCCAGCAATGGGCGATCCGCGTTGGGACCGATAACGGCGATGGTTTTAATTGTTCGCAGATTCAGAGGCGCAATGCCGCCCTCGTTCTTCAAAAGCGTGATCGTTTCCCGTGCAGCCTGGAGCGCCAGTTCCCGGTGGGCTTTGCACCCCACGACCCTCTCGGCGACATCCGGATCGACGTAGGGATCCTCGAATAATCCGAGCTTGAACTTCCACAACAACATCGGCGCGACAAGTTCATCGATGAGAGACTCCTTGAGAACGCCTTTCTTCACCAGCTCGACGATGTTGGAGTAGCAGTCCGGGTCGGGCAGCTCTATGTTGACGCCGGCTTTGACGGCCAGTGCCGCCGCCTCTTTGCCGTCCGCCGCAAGATGGTTGCCGAAAAGCTCGGGGCGCTCGTTCAATTCGCGTATGGCGAAGTAATCAGAAACGACGAATCCCGCAAATCCCCACTCCTTGCGCAGCACGTCGCGCAGCAGCCATTTGTTGGCGTGCGACGGAACGCCGTCGATTTCGTTGTAGGACGCCATGACGCTGATGGCGCCGCCCTTTTGAATCGCCTGTTTGAACGTCGTGAGAAAGACCTCGCGCAGCAATCGCTCAGACACGTTAACCGGCGCGCAGTTTGTGCCGGACTCGGGCTGGCCGTGTGCGGCGAAGTGTTTGAGCGTGGCAATAATGTGCTTCTTGTCTTTGAAGGTGGCGTTTCCCTGAAAACCCTGAACGGCCGCGATTCCCATACAGGCGACCAGGTACGGATCTTCTCCGTAAGTTTCCTCGACACGGCCCCAGCGGGGTTCGCGGGCGACGTCTACCACCGGCGTCAATGCCTGGTGCGTGCCGCGGCTGCGCGCTTCTTCTGCCGTCATCTCGAAAAGACGGCAGACCAGCTCGGGATCAAACGTTGCGCCCAAGCCGATCGGCTGGGAAAAGCTTGTCCCATCGATGGCCGCGTGACCGTGCAGGCATTCTTCGTGAAAGATCACGGGGATTTTGAGGCGGCTATTTTCAACGAAAAACTTCTGGATGGCATTGGTCAGCTCGGCCATCTCTCGGGCATTTTTGCCTCCTCCGGCGTCGCTCGGCCTTCCGACTTGTCCGAGCCCAAGGCGCCGCTTGAAGTGAGTTTTGGCCTTTTGCAGATCGAAGTTGCCGTTTTCATCCAGCATGGTACTGCTTTTCTGCTGCCAGATG
Organism: uncultured Acidobacteriota bacterium; assembly: GCA_963718845.1. Taxonomy (GTDB): domain Bacteria; phylum Acidobacteriota; class UBA6911; order UBA6911; family UBA6911; genus UBA6911. Next base: position 364,505 of record CAVRAD010000018.1, on the reverse strand, counting down.
CACAGCATCTGAGCCGCTTTTTCCTGAAGCGTCATGCGTGCAATTAGGTCCCGCGTGCGGCGTTCCGCGGACAGTTTTGGATTTAAATATGCCGGTATAGGTTTCACGATAATCTCCTCAAAATCAGACACAAATTACACGAATTATATATTAACAAACTGAATTTTGATTTGTGCAATTTGTGGAGCTTTTCTTATTGCTGGAATTGTCTGCGGCGTTCCATCAGTTCGTCCTGGATCTGGATGTTCAGTTTTTTGCCGATTTTGTAAAAGAACATGGTCGCCACGACTATGAAAAAGAACAGGGCGGGGTAAACACTGACCGTCATTCGGATGCCCATCAATGCCGTGGCGGTTTGCGCCACGTTGGCCTTATAGCCATAGGCGGACAACAGCCAGCCGGCCATAGCGCCGCCCAAGCTCAGTCCGGTTTTAAGAGCGAACATGATGGTCGCATAGATCACGCCCGTAGTGCGGCGTCCCGTTTTCCATTCCGCGTAATCCACGACATCGGCAAACATGGCCCAGAGCAGCGGGATGGTGGGAGCAAAGGACAGCGCGCGGAAGAATTCCAGGGCGAAAGTCGCGCCGATTGCGTCCGCGGGCAGGAATATGAATGAGGCCATGAATAGTGCGGTCAGGGCAAAACCGATCTGCACGACGGCTTTCTTGCCGAATCGGATCGAAAGATATGTTGCGCACAGCACGCCGATGACTGTCACAAACTGGCTGAACATATTGAACAGGCTGAATCCGACCGAGGCGACATTCTTTTTCTCCGGCATCCACGATCAAGCCGAAAGTATTGAGCAGGCTATGCCACATGCCGCCGTCTCCGGCACCAACCGCCATGCTGGTCAATCCCAGCGACTGGAGCATATCGAACAGGCTGTCCTGGTTGATGTAGTACTCAAAGTAATAAAGAACCGTCCCGCCGCGCATGGCTGCGACGATGAAATGAGCCAGCGTGACGATGAACATCGCAATCCAGGGGCCGTTTTTCGCCAGGTTTCCGAAATCCTGCTTTGCCGATAGCTCCTGTTTCGGGTCGGGCTGGATTCGCTCCTTCGTGCTGAGGAACGTAATGACGAAAAGGACCACGCAAAGCACCGCCCACAGGCCCATCGTCATTTGCCAGCCTTTGGCGTCGTCCCCCTGCCCGAATTTGGCGACCAGCGGCAGCGTAAAACCTCCAACCATCAGCTGGGCGATCATCGCCGACACGAAGCGATACGAGGAAAGGCTTGTGCGCTCGTGGACATTTCCGGTCATCACGCCGGTCAAAGCCGAGTATGGCGTGTTGTTGATCGAATAGAGCGTCATCAGCAGGACGTTGGTCAAACACGCGTAAATTATTTTCCCGGTCATCTCGTAGTCTGGGCGTGGTATACGCCAGGACCATGACGATGCCCCACGGCAAAGCGGACCACAGCACCCAAGGACGGAATTTGCCCCAGCGCGTTTTGGTGCGGTCCGAAATGACTCCCATCATAGGATCGAAAAACGCATCCCAGAGACGCCCCACCAGCAGAAGCGATCCGGCGATGGCAGCCGCGATCCCCACCGTATCGGTATAGAAGTTCAATTGGAAAAGGATCATGGTCTGGAATACAAAATTGGCTCCCGCGTCGCCCAGGCTGTAGCCGATTTTCTCGAGAACGGGCAGCTTTTGTGCGTCTGGTTTCATGACAATTCCTTTCCTATGGATCCGAATTGGAATCGGGGTCGGAGTCGGGATCGGTATCGGGGATCGCTCCGATCACGTTTTTATTTCATGCCTGCAATCAGACCGATCCGATACCGACCCCGACCCCGATGCTATGAAGTTCATGGTTCCATTCTAGCACATACCGATCGAACCGCAGGATATACCCTTCGATATGCCGCATAGCTTGCGTTCATCTGCCTAACGACGGCCGGCCGCGGTGCGACGCGGTGTGCGACGCGCACGGCGGCACTGCACGCGGCGTCCACCGAGTTCCACATCTTTGCGCCCACTCCCGCCAGGATGGCCGCGCCGTATGCCGCGCCTTCTTCCGCTTCAACGATTTCCACCTCATGATCATACACATCCGCCTGGATCTGCCGCCACAGAGCAGACCTGGCGCCGCCGCCGCCCAGCCGGATGCTTTTGACCGGCACGCCCATTTCCTCGAACAGCGTAAACGAATCGCGCAGACTGAAGGCGACTCCCTCGAGGATGGAGCGGATGACATGATCGCGCGTGTGTGATGCCGTAAGGCCGATCAGGGCGCCGCGCGCATTCGGGTCGAGATGGGGCGTGCGCTCGCCCATCAGATAAGGCGTCCAGAGGAGCCCGTCGGCGCCGGGCGGGACGCGCGCCGCATCGGACGTCAAACGTTCGTATGGATCGCGGCCGTCATCTGCTCCGGCGCCAAACCGGTCGCGGAACCAGCGCAAAGAAAGACCGGCGGCCTGAGTTACGCCCATGACGTGCCAGCGTCCCGGTATGGCGTGGCAAAAAGTGTGCAGCCGTCCCTGCGCATCGAGCGCAGGCCGATCCGTCGCGGCAAAAACCACTCCGGAAGTTCCAATCGTGGCGCTCACGGCGCCGGGAGTGACGATTCCCATGCCCGTTGCGCCGGCTGCCTGATCGCCCGCACCGGCGACGACGGGCGTCCCTGCCTTCAATCCGGTCGCAGCCGCTCCGGCCGCGGAAATCTCTCCGCAGACGTCGGTCGATTCGAATAGTTCGGGCAGAATCGATGCGTTCATTTCCGCCGCTTCCAGCACTTCACGGGACCAGCGTCGGTTCGCGACATCGAGAAGGAGCGTGCCGGAGGCATCCGCTACGTCGATTGCGCGGCTGCCGGTCAGGCGGAAACGCACATAGTCTTTGGGCAGCATTACAGAGCGGACGCGGCGCCAGTTGTCGGGTTCGTTTTCCCTCACCCACAGAAATTTTGTCAGCGTGAAATTCGGCAATGCCGGGTTGGAGGTAAGCTGGATCAGCTTCTCCGCGCCAACTTTCTGTGTGAAGTCGCGGCATTGTTTTTCCGTGCGGACGTCGCACCAGATAAGTGCCGGACGCACGACCAGATCCGCCTCGTCCAGCATCACGGCGCCGTGCATCTGGCCGGAGAATCCTACGCAGGCAATGTGTTCGCCGCTCAGGTTTGCCGCAGCCAGCACCGTGCGCACGGCGATGCCACAGGCGCGCCACCAGTCTTCGGGCCGCTGTTCCGCCCAGCCGATCTGAGGCGAAGCAAAAGGTTCATGCTCCTCCGTGGCGGACCCAATCACACGTCCTTTCTCATCTATGAGAAGGGCGCGCGTACCGCCTGTTCCAACATCTATGCCGAGAACAAACATGATCCACCGTATTTAAAGGATCCGTACTATCTGAATCCCCACCCGATCGAGCTGCAGTTGCGTAATCACGTGTGAATCACTGTACCGTTGTGCCCGTTGAGGGTTTGCCCCCTCCGATCTGTTTGTCGCGCTGTGCCTGAAGCGCCTGAATCAGGCCCTCGACGATCTGCGTGGGTATGGCGATCACAGCCTTCACCGGCGCCGGCAGCGTTCCCGTCTTTTGCATCTTCAGCGCATCTTCCTCACTTTGAGGCCCGATGACGTCGCAAAAAGTAAGCGTGCAGTCGACAGGGGAAACGCTGACCTGGACATAATTGGCATAAATCCTCGAAGAGGTCAGGGTGTGGTCGGCGATTATTTGTACGGGTCTTTCCTCGTTTGGCATTTGTTCCCTCGAAAAAAGGATTGCATTTAGACCCGGGAGGCCAGTTGAAAATTCTTCCCCCAGAATATGAATATGCAGGTGAAAAACCGTCTGGCCTGCTTCTGCATTTGTGTTGATGACTGCCCGGTAGCCGGTGCCGTCTATTCCCTGCTCCCTGGCCATGCGTCCCACCACGGTCATAAGATGGCCCAGGAGCGCCTTGTCGTCATCCAGAGTATCATTCAGAGATGTGATGTGTTTGCGCGGGATAACCAGCAGATGCACGGGAGCTTTAGGATGGATATCCTGGAAAACGATGCAATGCTCGTCTTCGTAAAGGATTTTCGCTGTTTTTTCGTGAGCGGCCACCTGGCAGAAAATGCATCCGTGAATCGCCATCATCCCTCTTTTGTATGCATTGAAAATCCGTCTTTTTACGCGTAAAGGGAATCACCCTATTTTACGCGTTCGATGTCGGCCCCCAGGCCAGCCAGTTTTTCTTCAATGCGATAATATCCGCGGTCCAGATGATATACGCGATCGATCCAGGTTTCGCCCTGGGCGACCAGGGCGGCAAGGATCAGAGACGCGCTGGCTCTCAGGTCGGATGCCAGTACATGCGCGCCGGTCAAGGGGCGCCCGCCTTTGACTACAGCCTGCCGGCCGTCAACGGTGATGTCGGCTCCCATGCGTATCATCTCCTGGGCGTGCAGGAAACGGTTTTCGAAAATGGTCTCCGTAATGACGGCGCTGCCGTCGCCCTGAGTCATCAGGGCCATGTACTGCGCCTGCATATCGGTTGGATAAGCAGGATAGGGGTATGTCGTGACATTCTTGGACACTATGGTATCCCGGCCCCGTACGCGGAAGCTTTTGGACCCAATCACGATCTCCGCCCCCGTCTGACTTAGCTGAGTCAGGACAGAGTGCAATTGCCGCGGCTCGCAGTTGACGATTTCAACATCGCCGCGGGTGATGGCGGAAGCGATGGCAAAGGTCCCGGCTTCAATCCGGTCCGGTATGATGCGATGCCGGCATCCGCGCAATTTACGGACACCGCGGATTCGTATCGTCCGCGTCCCGTCCCCTTCGATCTGTGCGCCCATGCTGCGCAGGAGATCGGCCAGGTTGCTCACCTCCGGCTCACAGGCCGCGTTATCCAATACTGTTTCGCCTTCGGCCAGGGTCGCCGCCATCATCAGGTTTTCGGTTCCCGTGACCGTAACGGTTTCCATCAGGATATACGCTCCGTGGAGTCCTTCGGTCGAGGCTTCGATGTATCCATGCACAATGTCGCACTTGGCGCCCATCCGTTCCAAGCCCATAAGATGAAGGTTCACCGGGCGTGCGCCGATCGCGCAACCTCCCGGCAAAGATACGCGCGCTTTTTTGAATCGCCCGACGAGCGGTCCAAGGACAAGGATCGACGCTCTCATGGTCTTCACCAGTTCATAGGGAGCCTCGTGCGAGTGCAATTCGGCGGCCTTCAGCGTGGCCGTCCCGTCCTGACGGACCTCAGCCTCTACGCCCATTTCCTGCAGCAGAGTGCGGGTTGTCAGGACATCCCGGACATAGGGGATGTTTTCCAGTTGGATGGTGTCTCCAGTCAAAAGCGATGCTGCCATGGCCGGCAAGGCGGCATTCTTTGCGCCGCTGATTTCAACACGTCCGACCAGAGGCTTTCCGCCTGTTATGCGAATCTTGTCCATCATTTCTCCCGGGATATTTTTTGCCCGATAAGACAACGGGGAATGCCCTGCAAATCATGCAAAACCGGCTGCAGGGAAAGCCCCTCTTTTTCGATTAATTGTCCGACCTGTGACGCCTGTCCCATGCCCACTTCGAGCAGCAAATATCCTCCCGCAACCATGCGGACAGCAGCTTCCGGGACCAGGCGGCGATACACATCCAGGCCGTCTGCGCCTCCAAACAACGCTTCATGAGGCTCATGGTTTTTTACTTCGGTGGGCAGACTACCATACTCATTGAGTGCAATATAAGGAGGATTGCAAAAAACGATATCGAAGCACGGCTTTTGAGCAAAGCATTCGAGAAGATCGGATTGCACAAAACCGAGCCGATTCTCCACGCCGTGCCGCTTCGCATTCTCCTGACCGATCTTAAGGGCTAAGGCAGAAAAGTCGACTGCCCAGCCAACAGATGAGGGACTATGGTGTGCAAAGGACACGGCGATGCAGCCGGAACCAGCGCCGACGTCTACAAAACACGCATTGGAGGGGGCGTGATTCCTGATCAGGTCAATAGCCTGCTCAACAAGGATTTCCGTTTCAGGACGTGGAATCAGAACCGCCGGAGTCACCTTGAAAGCCAGACCGAAAAACTCCTGTTCGCCCGTCAGGTACTGAAGCGGCTCCCCATTGGCGCGGCGATAAATCATGCGGCGCAAGCGATCCCGCGAGGCATCGTCCATTTCCTGCTCTGCGTGGCTCAGGAGGCGCACCCTGTCCCAGCCGAGCACAAATCCGAGCAATAGATCGGCCGTGAGAGCAGGCGAATCTACGCTCGCCCGTTTCAGTTCTTCCAACGCCCATGCTCGAACGCCGCCGACGGTTTGCATAGATTCCAATTCTTCCGAGCAACAACCTCAAAAAACAACTGTCGGTATCGCTATCGGAAATCGGCTTTTTGTATCGGTGGCTGAAATTTAAAAGCTGATAGCGATGATCGATGCCGATTCGAATAGCGCTTAATTAAGAGCGACAACAATCATTCCGAAATACTGCCAGATTTATTATTTAAGCCCCCGAAGGCATGCGCATCAAGCCAAGGGAAACCAGCGCTGAAAGCGCGACGCAGCAGAGCCCAGGGTGGAGGCCGCGAGGCGGCCGTAACCCTGGGTTGGCATGAAAAGGATACAAGCCCTGAAAGGGCGGCGCAGTCTGCATCGCCCTTTCAGGGTCCCTATAGCACTCCTTAACTAGGCGCCATTCGATACCGATTGCGATAGCGACTTATATGGTTGAAGCTCCGCTGCCTAACATTAAACCGCTTCTTTAAGTCTTTCCGCCTGGTAATGCGTGAACAGCGCCTCGAGGACGGAGTTGATATTCCCGTCCATGAAATCCGTCAGATTGTATACGGTTAGACCTATGCGATGGTCCGTGACGCGGTTTTGAGGAAAATTGTATGTCCGGATCTTTTCGCTCCGGTCTCCCGACCCGACCTGGTTACGGCGATCTGCGGCGATCGACTTCTGTTGCTCCTGCAGCGCGATGTCATACAGCCTGGAACGCATTACACGCATGGCTTTTGCGCGGTTTTTGATCTGGGATTTTTCGTCCTGACAGGAAACAACCAGTCCGGTGGGAATGTGCGTCATGCGCACAGCGGAATACGTTGTGTTGACCGACTGCCCGCCCGGGCCCGAAGAGCAGAAAGTATCGATCCTGAGATCTTTGGGGTCGACGACTATTTCGACCTCATCGGCTTCCGGCAGGACGGCCACGGTGACGGCGGATGTGTGAATGCGGCCGTTGGCTTCCGTGGCAGGCACGCGCTGGACCCGGTGCACGCCGCTTTCATATTTGAGCTTGCTGTAGGCGCGGTTGCCTTCGACTATGGCGGTAATTTCTTTGAATCCGCCCACTTCCGACTCGTGTGACTCCATTATTTCTACGCGCCATCCGATGCGTTCCGTGAACCGGCAATACATCCGGAAAAGCTCGGCCGCGAACAGCGTCGCCTCGTTGCCGCCGGTCCCGGCCCGTATTTCCAGAAGCACGTTTTTCTCGTCATTGGGATCCTTAGGCATCAGCAACAACTGGAGTTCTTTCTGGCATTCCTTGCGCGATCTTCCAACAGCAGCAGTTCCTCGTCGGCGAGCTTGCGCATTTCGGGATCCGTTTCAGATGCGCTCATCGCTTTGCTTTCCTCTATTCCCTGCAGGACGCCTTTGTATTCGCGGAATTTTTCCACGATAGCGCGCAGGTCCCGGTGCGATTTGGCGAGCTTCTGGTAGTTCGCCTGATCCGCATACACTCCGGGATCTGCCAGCTGCGTGTTTAATTCTTCAAATTTCCTGTCCAATGTATTGAGCTTGTCAATCATGGTGCATCCGATGAATAAAAGTTGGAGATGGGACGGGATGAGAGCGCGGGTTGGCCCGCTAAGCGGCGGTCTGCGCTTCGCGAGCTTTGATGCCTTCGAGATCCAGGGCTTCTTTCAGGGCCTGAATGGCGACTTCCAGCTGATCGTCCGACGGCTCTTTGGTTGTGATGCGCTGAAGAGCCAGGCCCGGGAGTACGATCGACCGGAAGAAACCCTTCTGGCAGCGCGGCGCTGAGAATCGGATCAGTTCGTAGGACAGGCCGGAGACAACAGGAATAAGCACCAGGCGAGAGAGGAAAATCGCCCAGAAAGCGTTGAGTTTGAAAATCGAAAAAACGATGATGCTGATTACCATCACAAACATTAGAAAGCTGGTGCCACAGCGAGGATGCTGAGTCGATTTTCTTCGCGCATTTTCCACCGTGAGCTCTTCCGCCGCTTCCCATGTGTGCACTACTTTATGCTCAGCACCGTGATATTGGAACACGCGCCGGATATCTTTAATGAAGCTTATCAAAATGATGTAGCTCAAGAAGATGATAACGCGAATCAAGCCGTCGACCAGGTTGAAAACCACCCAGTTGTGAATGGCCGGGATATAGCCCCGCAGCCAGCTTGTGAGCCAGAGCGGGATTAGAATAAACAGCAGGACGGCCACCGCTACGCCGAGAATCATCGAAAAGGCCACCGGGAACGCGGAGTTCTCCTTTTTGACCTTTTTCGGCTTCTCCTTTTCCTCCAGGTCTTTCATGGAAACATTGATGGAGAAGTTCAGCGTGCGGAGTCCGAGGACCATGGACTGGATCAGGACGGCAAAACCGCGGATCACTACCCAGGAAAGCGGCCTGCAATAATCGGATAAGCGCTTGACCGGCTCTTTCTTGACCTCTATTGAGCCATCGGCACGCCGCACCGCGACGGCATAGGCGTGCGGAGTGCGCATCATGACGCCTTCAATGACCGCCTGGCCCCCGACGAGAATATCTTCAGGAGATGCTTTGGATTTTGTGTCCGCCATTAAATGTCTCAGCTTTTGGCTGGATTTTCGGCCGTGCTCTTGCCATATCTCCGATGGAAGCGCTCGATGCGTCCGGCGGTATCGATCAGCTTCTGCTTTCCCGTAAAGAAGGGGTGGCAGGCAGAACACATTTCCAGTCTTATTTCCGATTTGTGGAGCGAGTCTCAAACTTGCTGCCGCAGGCGCAGCTTACTGTTACTTTGTGATACTTTGGGATGAATTGCTTCTTTCATTTCAACCTCGTTCTTCGGGCACACTCCAGCCGGAGGCACACCGGGCAAAACCATTAATATACCACCTGGCGGGATTCCCTGCTACCCCAATTTCCGCTGTCGGTGATATATCCATTTGGACGGCGTCACCGGCAGAATCGGTCTCAGCATCGATTCGCCGGAGACAGGTCAATTAAGGCTGTTCTTACATAAAATGTGTGCATAGGGGGCGTCTCCCCTTTTTCCGCCTCGGATTTGATTTCACTATAGTAAGGAATATAGGAGGATGTAAAATGATGCCATGGATCGTGATGAGCTTTTAAGGGTGCTGCGAGCATTTCAGGATCAAAACCTTGAGTATGTGCTTATTGGTGCAACAGCTATGGGTTTCCATGGGCTGGTCCGCGCAACCGAAGACGTAGATCTTGTGATTCGGCCGACATCAGAAAACGTGGAACGGCTGCGCAAAGCATTCCAGGAAACCTATTCAGACGATCCGAGCATCCAGGACATCCGAACGGAGGATTTGCTGGGCGATTATCCTGCTGTCCGATACTACCCTGTGAACGGCGACCTTTTTTTTGACATTTTGACGCGTCTCGGTGAAGCGGCAAGCTATGAAACCATTGAGTCGGAAGTTATGGAGGTGGAGGGGGTGCGCATTCTTGCCGCAACACCCCAAGCGCTGTATAAACTGAAAAAGGATACTGTTCGTCCCATTGATCGGCAAGACGCAGCCGCTCTCCGAGAGCGATTCAAATTGAGAGACGAATAAAATGTCTGTGGAAAGATTCCATTCCATTGAAGAAATGAATTCAGCGCAGATCCGCGCAAATGCGGGAGATTCGTTCAAGCGTTTTGTGCGCCACTGTGCTCGCTACCGACGGATCTCGCGACGGAATAACCCTCGGGGAGTTTTCAAGTTCCGATCCATCGAAGAAGCCCAAGCTGCGCGGCAACTCCCCGGACAATGTCCGTAAATCTTTAATCAATCCGGCTGCTTGCCTGCGGTCTGAACAACAGTTTGTGAACCGTGAACGGCGAAAATTGCAATATGGCGGACAGTGTGGTAATGTGTACCATTCTTTGGGCTTCCCGGCTGCAGTGTGATCACCTTTTTAAATCGGCAAGAGAGCAAGATCCGAAACTATATGGGGATGATGAAGATATATTTTCATAACAACTGCTTTGACGGTTTGGCATCCGCGGCCGTTTTCAGTAATTTCTATTTGAACGCAATCAATAAAAATTCTGAGTTTGAGTACGAGGGGTTGGCTCATCGGGCCGGGCAGTTGTTCCTGGACGTACAATTTGACGGGGACGAAAACGCGATAGTGGATTTTAAGTACTCCAGCCATCCGCGCCTGAACTGGTGGTTTGACCACCACCAGAGTGCCTTCCTCAGCAAAGAAGACGAAGCGCACTTCAGGGCCGACAGGAGCGGACAGGAAATTCCACAACCCCGCCTATCGATCCTGTACCAAGTTCATTAGCGAGATGCTCCGGGAGCACTTTGGCTTTGACTCAAGCCGTCTTCAGGACCTGATCCATTGGGCGGATATCATCGACGGCGCTCAATTTAAGGATGCACAGACGGCAGTGGAGCTTCGCGAATCGGCGATGAAGCTCATGATGGTGATTGAAGGCGTGCGTGATCGCTCCAAAATCTGCAGCCTGATTGTTGAATTTCAGAGGAAGTCCCTGGACGAGATCATGGAGGTGCCCTGGGTACAGGAGGTTTTTCGCACTCTCTATGAGCGGCATCTCGAATCGATAGGACATCATCCGCAGCAGCGCGCAATGCTTGGACGGAACCATCTTCTTCGATGTCAGCGGCCATGATTTGGAGGGGTATAACAAGTTCATTCCTTACTACCTTTTCCCTCAAGCCATGTACTGTGTCGGAGTGAGTCTCTCCAGCTTCAGGGCCAAGATTTCGGTAGGTTCCAATCCCTGGAATCCGCAACCACAGATGCATAACCTAGCCGTATTGTGCGAGCGCTATGGCGGCGGAGGACACCCGGTTGTAGGCGCCATCTCTTTCGCTCCTGAGGAACTCCCCAAAGCGCTGCCGCATCGCACAGGAGATTGTAAACGAGTTGCGCGGCAATTCGAAAACTCCATGATAGAAACTGTGCGTGCCGCCTGCAAATGCTTCTGACGCGCACTCTGCATCTTTGCCCGTCCGTGCCGCTGCAGTATATAGTTCGTGTAAAATGCGGTGTTAGATCGGGAATAGCAGGAGTCCTATGCTGCTACTAAGGAATATCGCTCAAGTCGTCACACTTCGCAGCGGACCCATCCCCAGGATGGGTGCTTCCATGTCCGACCTCGGGATCATCGAGAACGGCGCCGTGTTGATTCACGCCGACCGTATTGTATGGGTCGGGCATACCAAGGACATCCCTGTGCGCGATGCAGGTACGCGCTATCAGACGCTGGATGGAATCGGCTTGGACCTGATTGCCTTGCCAGGCTTCGTCGACTGCCACACGCATCCCGTCTTTGACGGAGGGCGAGCGGAAGACTACGACCTTCGTATCCAGGGGAAGGAGCTGCGAAGAAATAGCGGCTGCAGGAGGAGGAATTGCTGCCAGCATCGCCCAGCTGCGCTCCGCGACGGTCAATCAGCTTCTGGAAAGAATCGAGGGCCGGTTCCGGCAGTTTCTTTCTCATGGAACAACCACTATCGAGGCCAAGAGCGGCTATGGTTCGGGATGGGAGGAGGAGATAAAGAACCTTCAGATGCTGGCCGCACTCCGCAGCCGCAGCCGCCTGGAAGTGGTGCCGACATTTTTGGGAGCGCATGCGGTTTCCCGGGAGTCGCGCCAACTCCCGGGCAGAGTATATCCGTGAAATTATTGATGTGATGATCCCAAGAGCGGCCCAGGAAGGCTTAGCCCAGTTCTGCGACGTGTTCTGTGAAGAAGCCCATTTCACCGTCGAGGAGGCGCGGTCCATTCTTCTGGCGGGCAGGAAAGCGGGTCTCGGCTTGAGGATACATGCCGAAAAGTTGGCGCATAGCGGCGGCGCAAAGCTTGCAGCCGAGCTTGGAGCGCGCAGCGCCGATCATCTGCAGTGGATCGATGACTCCGATATCGGCGCGTTGAAGCGCTCCGGAACAGTTGCGACACTTCTTCCCGGAACATCCTTTAATTCCGGATTGATGCACTATGCGCCGGCGCGAAAGCTCATCGCCGCCGAAGTCCCTGTAGCCCTGGCCAGCAACTTCAACCCGATTTCCTGCTTTACGATGAACATGCAGATCATCCTGGCAATTGCCTGCACTCAGATGCGGATGACTCCGGCGGAAGCCATCACGGCTGCCACGGTAAACGGTGCCTATGCTCTCGGAATTTCTGAAAAAGTGGGCACACTCGAAGAGAACAAGCAGGCGGATATCGTTTTAATGGATGTATCCGACTACCGCGAGCTGCCGTACTACTTCGGCGTCAACCACTGCGTGGTCACAATTAAAAAGGGAAACATCGTCATCAATCACCTGGAACAGCATTGAAAACAAAGAATGAGTCTTATTCCGGAGAGGATTTGCAGCGAGAAGGAATGGAGGCGTTCGTCGCGCGCGTAGCGGCGGCGGTGCCACTTCCCGGCGGCGGCAGTGTCGCCGCGCTGACAGGAACGCTCGCAGCTGCCCTGGGAGAGATGATGGCGGGACTGACGGAACGAAGCGAAAAATTCGCCTCCGTGCAGCTGCAGGTAGCGGATATTCATGCCAAATTGACGGAATGCCGCAGCGTTCTCCGGGCCCTGGTTCAGGAAGACTCTGCGGCGTACCAGGCTTTGCTGACCGCCATACGGCTGCCGCGGGAAACAGAGGAACAAACGGGCTGTCCGCGCCGGTGCTGTCGAACAAGCCCTTCGGGGCGCGACCGAGACTCCGCTGCGAACGGCACGCGCTGCTTTTGAAACGCTGGAATATCTGAAAACACTTATTGAAGTAGGGAATCCCAACGCCAGGAGCGATGCGGCCGTCGGAGCTCAATTGGCATACGCTTCGCTCAAAGGAGCCCAATATAACATTCTGACCAATATCCGAGAGCTGAAGGATGTGTATTTTGCCAATAGTTGCCGCTCGGAGATTTCGGATCTGATAGGCAGAGGCCAGGAAATCCTGGACCACATAGACAAGCGGATAGCAGGTTGTTGAAGGGATGCAAAGCGTATCCTATCCCTTCTTAAGACTGTACGATTAAAGCCGCATAGTATTTGGGAGGCGAAGCCTTCGGAGATGTGCGGCTGTTCGCTGCCGCTTTCAAGATAACCCATGACAAATGAGCATATTGGGCTGTTTTCAAAAGCGGCAGCGAACAGCCGCACATCTCCGAAGGCGGGACCGTCCTGCGTTAGCTTTTCTCGTTTTTGTCTGAAGGATCTTCTTGGGCAGCTTTCAGCGAAGACTTGAAGTTGCGAATGCCTTCACCTAATCCTTTGCCCAACTGCGGAATCTTGTTAACACCAAAGATCAGAACAACGATAATCAAGATAACAATTAGCTCGCCGGTTCCCAGACGCGGAATCATAAATTACCTCTCTTTTATTGCGTGCGCACAAAGTGAGAATACTTTATGGGGAGCAACGAAGTCAATCGAATGCTCGCTCCAGTCAGGTTGACAATAAAATCGCTTGTGTAGAGGACCGAATTGTCTTATAAATCAACCCGCTGTAGGCATTATGGATATGATTTGTTCTGGCTCAGGATCATCCGATATAGCTTTCAAATATTTTTAAGCGTCTTTCTGAATCTTCCCCGAAAGCTCTCGATGGTCCGGATTTTTGATATTTGAAAATCTGCGGCATACAACCAGGCCCTGCGTTCTTTTGCAGGGGGTGTAGCTCTCACGTTTGGGATTCGCATTGATGCGATGGCAGAGAGCACGTGTTTATAAAGGAGTATTTCATTTGAAGATAATTGGGGAAAAAATCAATGGAACGCGTAAACGGGTAGCCCAGGCTATTCAGGAACGCGATGGGGTATTTATACAAAATCTAGCCCGTGAACAAGCAGCCGCGGGCGCCGATTGGCTCGACGCCAATGCGGGTACAGCTCCTCAGCGTGAGCCGGATGACCTGATTTGGCTTGTCGAAAACATTCAGGCAGCGGTCGACACACCGGTCTGTCTTGACAGCGCTAATCCAAACGCGTTGGAACTGGCAATCAAGTCTGTAAACAAAACCCCGATGATCAATTCGATCAGCCTCGAACCGGCTCGCCTGGAAGGCGTACTGCCGATTGTGGCCGCCCACAAGTGCCCGGCTGTTGCGCTGGCAATGGATGAAAAGGGCATTCCCAAGACAAAAGAAGAGAGAATATCCATCATCGGCCGCATGCTGGAAAAAACGCGCAGCCTGGGGATACCGGACGGGAATTTGTATTTTGACCCGCTTGCCATGACAATAGCGACGGGCAACGAAAACGGATTGGTCTTCTTTGACACTATCCGCGAAATCCGCAAACAGTTTCCCGATGTCCACATGACATGCGGATTAAGCAACATTTCATTCGGAATGCCGGCCCGCTCCTTTATCAACCGTGTATTTCTCGCGTATGCCATGGAAGCCGGACTGGATTGTGCCATTTGCGATCCGAACAACCAGGACATCAAAACCACGATGTTGGCAGCCGAGCTTTTGCTGGGAAATGACAAGCATTGCCTCAAATTTACTCGCGCGTTTCGCGCAGGAGTTTTTAACAAATAGCATACCGTTTAAGTAAGCATTTGTATTATTGAATAACAATTACCCAAAGGAAGTATAAAGGAGAGCATATGTCGAAAGAATTAATTGATGCCGTTGTTGATATGCGCGAGGATGATGCAATAAAGATTGCGGAAAAATTACTGGAAACCGGCGCAGAACCGTTAGGCCTTTTGGATGACTGCCGTGAAGCGCTCGGCATCATCGGAAACCGTTTTGCCGCGGGCGAATGCTTCGTGCCCGAATTGATCCTGGCCGGCGAAATGCTGCGACAGATCGGAGCGATGGTAAAGCCGAGAATCTCGGGTTCCGGCGCAGCCGCGCAGAAGAAACTGGGCAAAATCGTCTTCGGCACAGTGGAAGGCGATATCCATGATATCGCCAAAGATATCGTTGTGTTCATGCTCGACGTCAACGGCTTTGACGTGATGGATCTCGGCGTGGATGTTCCGGTGGCAAAGTTTGTCGAAGCCGTAAAGAGCTTCAAGCCCCAGGTCGTCGGACTCAGCGGATTCCTCACGCTTGCCTACGATCCGATGAAAAACACCGTTCAGGCTCTGGTGGATGCCGGCCTGCGCGACAGCGTTAAGGTGATGATCGGCGGCGGACAGATGGATGACCAGGTCGCCGCGTATGCTAAAGCCGATGCCTACGGCAAAGACGCCATGGCCGCAGTTACCCTCTCCAAAGGATGGGTGGGAGTGAAATAACCAATGCCAAAGCCAGAGAATTTCGACACGTTAACTCCTGATCAGAAGCGTCAGGCGCGTCTGGAGGCCTGGATTAACCATGAAGGCCTCGAGTTCACCAACCCGGAAGCGGAAAAAGGATACCGGGAACGCGCACAGATGTTTGCCGACGCCTTTCTGATGAAGAAGCCCAAGCGGGTGCCCGTCGCGCTAGCAACGGGTTTCTTTCCGTTCCTGTATGCGGGATACTCCTGCAAGGACGCTATGTACGACTACGAAAAGCTCGGCAAGGCAATGAAGAAATACCATGCCGATTTCATGCCCGACACTACTGCATCCGCCGGGCTTTACGTGCCGGGCACGGTTTTGGAAACCCTGGACTACAAGCTCTACCACTGGCCGGGTCACGGCGTCCCGGAAAACACTTCCTACCAGTGCGCAGAAGCGGAATTCATGAAGGCGGACGAATATGCTACTTACCTGCGCGACCCAAGCGACTATTTCATCCGCTGCTACCTGCCGCGGGTTATGGGAGCGCTGGAACCCTTGAAAGATTTGCAGCCCTTCACCGATTTTCTCGAACTGCCGTTTATCCCCTGGGGCATGATCCCCTTCGGCCTGCCGCACGTTCAGGAAACGCTTAAAAAGCTGATGAAAGCAGGAGAGATCTCACTGGAATGGGCTGGGAAAGTCGCAGAAATCGACAATGCCAATATCACCGATCTGGGATTGCCGAAGTATCAGGGAGGGTTTTCGAAGGCGCCGTTTGACGTCATCGGAGACACATTGCGCGGCACGCGGGCGATGATGCTCGACACCTTCCGCAAGAAGAAGGAGATCCTTGAAGCTTGCGAACGGATCGTTCCTTTCATGACGAAGATGCCCTACGGAGCTTACAACTGGGGCGGAGCTCCGACGGTGTTCTTCCCGCTGCATAAGGGCGCGGACAGCTTCATGTCCTCGAAAGGCTTCAAGGAACTGTACTGGCCGTCCTTCAAGGCCGTCATGCTCAATCTGATTCAAGATGGCATGATCCCCTTCCTGTTTGTTGAGGGAAGCTATAACCAGCGGCTGGACCTGATCACCGATCCCGACATCCCGGCTGGAAGCACCATCTGGTACTTCGACAAGACCGACATGAAGGAAGTCAAGAAGCATCTCCAGGGCTGGGCATGCTTCTCAGGCAACTTCCCGTCTTCACTGTTGAAGACCGGGACTGTCGATCAAGTCAAGGATCATACCAAGCAGTTGTTGGATGATCTGGCCCATGACGGTGGCTACTACATGGCTAACGGCGCCGTGCTGGATGAAGCGAAAGCAGAAAACGTACACGCTTTCGTCGATACCACTAAAGCCTACAAGCTGTAAACTCGAAAGCGCGCCGCAGTAGAAAATTCATGAATAATGCGGGTTTAGCCTCCGGCAAAGCCGGAGGCTAAGTGACTAATGATGCCTATTTGCACCGGTTTTAACTAAAACATTTCCTTGCTCATTTTTTCAATTTCCACGGAAATGGCGTCATAAACGCCGGCATAGACAGCACCCTTTCCTCCCTGGGTAATACAGGGGATAAAGTAATGCTTGCCGTTTTCTTTGCAAGCCCTGCGTACATGCGTTGCGACAAGTTCCTGGTTCCAGTCTTCACGGTCCACGAGTCCGTTATCGATGTCACCCATAAAAGAAATCTTGCCGCCGTACTTTTTAATAAGTTCAGATACCTTATTCGTAGTGACGCATCCCTGCCAGATGTCTATTTTCATTTCGATCATGAAAGGAACAAGATTCGCACTGTACGCATCATTATGATGAACGATGAGTTGAACGCCTCTTTCCTTATAGTACCCGTACCATTTTTTATACGGTTCCAGAAAGAATTCCTCAAACATGTCCGGAGATATGAATGAGGATTTATGGCTGCCCCAGTCATCATGCTGTAAGATTACTTCAGGAGCAAAGTTATCGCACAACAGCTTCGCGTAAACGAGCTTCCATTCAGTAATATAGTTGATGAGCTCCTTCATGGCTTCGGGTTCTTCATAAAAAGCAATCAGGGAGTCATCCATTCCCATCAGATAGTGAATCTGCTCGAAAATCCCGGGCGCCCCGAATAGCGTGACAAATGTTTCATTCTTGTCAACTTCGGCTATTTGAGGTTTGTATTTATCCCATTCGGATTGCGGATAATCAAGCTTGGGAGCCTTGACTACTTTCTCCCATTGAGTGATATCCTTGAGCACTTTGTGCGCCTCATCATGCACTGGGAACGCCCCCGGCACATTTGCAGGCCAGGCTCTTGTAACGCCCCATGAATCTTTAACCGGCGCTCCTCCGGGAGCCGGCATCGGGGAAGTTGCCGATATCGGATCTCCCATAATCATGCCGAACGGTGAACTCGGAGAACAATCGAACGCTTCGTACTGATTGACAAACCGGTCGGGCTTCCCGCCACGAATGGTTTCCAGCAGATTCTGTCTTTTTGTCAACATGAAAGAAAGGCCCTCCTGAAAGGTCCGGATACGCTACGCAGCAATTATTGCCTTTGCTTTTTCTGCAGCAGCTCCTGCGTCCGGGGCGTACGCGTCCGATCCGATTTCATCCGCGAATTTCTGTGTTACAGGCGCTCCGCCGACAATAACTTTAAAGCCCGCTAATCCGCTTTCTCTAATTGCATCCACAGTTTTCTTTAATGCAGGCAGAGTGGTTGTCAGAAGCGCTGAACACGCAACCAGTTTGACATTCTTATTATTTTTGATGGCTTCGATAAATTTGCCCGGCGCCTGATCGACGCCGATATCAACCATATCAAAACCGGCGCTGCCAATCATCATGCTGACAAGGTTTTTGCCGATATCATGAAGGTCGCCTTCAACCGTGCCTATAATGCACGTACCCAGAGATGTTGAAGCCTCTGCGCTTAGCTGAGGCTTTAATACTTCCACGCCTTTTGCCATCGCTTTTGCCGCAATAAGCATTTCCGGTACAAAGATTTCTCCAGAGGAAAATCGATCTCCCACGATCTTCATTCCGTCAATCATTGCCTGCAGGATATCTTTCGCAGCGCTTCCTTCATCCAAGGCTGCCTGAACCAGGCCGGGAACTATTTTGGTTTTGCCGATAATTACTTGTTCTTTTACTTCGTCGATTTTAGCCATATTTTTTCACCCGAGTGCCATAATGCCCCGACCTTAGGCCGGGGAAGTTTATTCCTGTTAAAACATCCTTCAACCTGTAAATAAAAATCTATGGAGCTTTTCAATTACACTTTCTATTTTTGCGTGCCGAATATGCCTTTTCTAAAAGCATGGATGTACTCAATACACATCTCGTCACGGGCGAGCAATGCATCGGTCGCATATATTAACCCCCTCAAATCCCTGTTCAGAGGGTCAAGAATTACGCTGTCAAGCCCTGCGTTCATGGCAAGAACAACAAATGCCTGGTTTACTATTTTTCTCGCCGGCAGATTAAATGAAATATTGCTGGCAGCGCCTGTTATATGAATCGTGGGATACAGTCTTCTGATTTCCTTCATTACTTCCACGATCATGTTAATGCCGTCATCCGAAGTAGCCAGCATTTCCACAAGAGGGTCTATATGCAGCCTGGAGGGGTCGATATTGTATTCTTTGGCCTTTTTCATCAACGCTTCGAGTACCTCGAGGCGCTTTTCCGCTGATCTCGGAATCCCCGTGTCATCACATAGAAGCGCGACGCATTCCCATTTCGTGCTTGCGATTTTCGGGAAAACGACATCAATTTTGTTTCCCTCCATGGATACTGAATTGACGAGTCCGGGTTTTTTGCAGAAATCTATTGCTTTCGCGCAAACATCAGCGCTTGGGCTATCAACCGCTAGAGGGGTATCCGTAACCTCTTGGGCAAGATCTATCAGCCACTTCAGGGTTTCCATTTCTCTGGAAACTTCGACTGAGGCGCATACATCGATGAAATCAGCTCCCGATTCAGACTGCACTTTTGCGAGATTCCTGATGAAATCGGCGTCTTTTGCTTCGATTGCCTTGGCTACAGATGGAATAGATCCATTAATCTTTTC
Source organism: uncultured Acidobacteriota bacterium (assembly GCA_963718845.1). GTDB lineage: Bacteria > Acidobacteriota > UBA6911 > UBA6911 > UBA6911 > UBA6911. The sequence goes on along the minus strand of CAVRAD010000018.1, from coordinate 345,053 downwards.
AGCAATAATGATCATGGTGCCTTGACTCCGTTGTAGTATCTGATCATGCTTGTTAAAGGACGAATTTGTGTCAAATATTTAATTGCAAATTCTTCAGAAAACCTTGGTATTACAAAGTTTTGATTCTATCCGGAATATCCTGGTTAAGTCAAATATATGTCCTTAATTATGCACGCTATATGTGCCGGGATAGAGAATAAATGAGATCTCAGATTAGTGGTGATCCCTCTGATGATGATTCCCAGGGTTCTATAAAAATCGGCTTAGGCGTTGATGCCGGTGGAACCTATACCGATGCCGTGATTTTTGATCTGGAAAAGAATAGCACCCTCTGCAAGGCAAAATCCCTAACCACCCGATGGGATTTTGCGGTGGGCATCAGCAAAGCATTGGAGCAACTGGATCAGGACTTTCTGCGGAAAATTGAACTTGTTTCATTGTCAACCACGCTTGCGACCAATGCCATAGTCGAAAATGAAGGCCAGAAGGTCGGATTGATTCTCATGTCGCCTTTCGGGCTGGATATCGCTCAGAATATATCCTATCGGCCGAAATCCATCGTACAGGGGCAATTGGATATCACGGGCAGGGCGATCATGCCGGTCAATCCGGATGAAGTCAGATCCGTTGTGACCCAGATGATTGAAAGTCATAATGTAACTGCATTCGCCGTATCAGGGTTTGCCGGTTCCATTAATTCTGAACATGAATTGCAGGTGAAAAAAATCATTCAGGAAGAAACCGGGCTCTTTGTGTCATGCGGCCATGAGCTGTCTGATACTCTCAATTTCCAGACCCGGGCTGTCACGGCCATGCTGAACGCAAGAATTATCCCCCGGCTTGGCAAGCTGTTGCTGGATCTTGAAAAGGTTATGGAAAGGTATGGCGTTGATTCGCCTGTTGTCGTGGTCAAAGGAGATGGCACTCTGATGAGCTCGGAAATGGCGAAGATGCGGCCTGTTGAAACTATCCTTTCGGGGCCTGCCGCCAGCGTAGCAGGCGCCAGGCATCTGACGGGTATCAATGATGCGCTGGTGGTGGATATGGGCGGGACGACCACAGATACGGCTGCCCTATCGGCAGGCTTGGTCAGCCTTAATCAAGAGGGGTCCAATGTGGGCGGGCACAGAACCCATGTCAAGGCGCTTGATATCCGTACAATCGGCTTGGGCGGCGACAGCTTGATCCGCTATGAGAGAGACGCAATTTCTCATAGGCCCTAAACGGGTTGCGCCCATTGCCTGGCTTGGCCGGAACTGGCCCGGCACGGAAACCGCCCTAAATTATATAAGTCTTAATCTCAAGCGCTTTAGTAGCTCCACCCGGAAGATGCAGATCCTGGTAAAAACGGGCGATGTTAAATCGATGCAACTCTCTCTGCTGGAACAAAAAATCATCAGCCTGCTTGAGCAAAGGCCCTATTCCCTGGATGAGCTTCTTCATGTTATCGGCGCCATTGCTGAAGGCAGTTTGCATTTGCAGCGCCTGGAGGAGAATTTTGTCATTCAAAGATGCGGCCTGACATTTACGGACCTTCTTCATATCAATGGCAGTTTTGAAGAGTGGGACACGGAGACAGCCCGGCAATATGCGGATTTTTATTCATCTCTAACCCATAAGCCCATGGCTGAAATGATCGATCACATCTTTGAGCTGGGCGTTAAACGGCTATCCATGGAATTGCTTAAACGGCGTCTGGATGATGATACGGACCCGGATACGATGGATACACTGTCCTGTTTGTAAAACCCTGGTGCACCATCTTTTAAATGAACAGCATCCCAATTATGAAGTGGCGATCAACTTTAATCACCCGGTGATAGGGATAGGCGCTCCGATCAAATTTTTTCTGTCACAGGCCGTCACTCCTTTTAACGCAAAAGCGATCGTTCCGGAAAATGCAGATGTTGCCAATGCCATAGGCGCGATTACAAGCCATGTTTTTATACAGAAACAGCTCTGGATAGTACCCGGCAAAAGGAGGGTTTTATTGTAGAAGGCATTTCAGGCGCTCGTAAGTTCCAAAATATCGATGATGCGGACCGGTTCGTCAGGGAAGAATTGGCAGATATAATCCATAAAAAGGCAATAGAGGCCGGAACAAGCTGCAGAAGCATCACATTTGAAACAAAAGACAGCGTGCCTCTAGCGGCAACCGGGGAAGCAATTTTTTTAAAACGCACAATATCCGCAAGTCTAGAGGGCCGTCCGGATCGGGTTTTTAAGAAAGCTTCGCAAAAAACGCCACGGATTTCACGGATTGACACGGATTAAGAGTGCTTAGAAGATTGAGCTAAATTTTTTTTGCAAATCCGTGGAATCCGTGGAATCCGGGCGTTTTTTCCTGTTATAATGAAAAATTCATTTGTCTTGGCAGTCATGATTTTTGGTATTCCTAACAAAAGCTAAGGTTAAATTGGGAGGTTTTTGCTCATGAATTTAAAAGAAATGTTCATGTCCGCATTGCGGAATGAGAAGCCTATTAAATGGATGGGTTATGGATTCGAGGCATTTCCGAAGATTAAGTTCCATTGTGTAATGGACCCCATTTCGATCTGGGACATTCTTCAGTTCACAGGAGAAGCAGCAATCGATAATTGGGGTGGCACCATCCGCTTCCTGCCTGGCGATCCCGGCTGGATACCGATCGTTAATGACCAAAATAAGGTTATCAAGGATATTACGAAATGGCGCGACTATGTCAAATTCCCGGAGATCCCGAATCTTGACTGGAGCGATGCTAAAAAAACCATTGAAGGAATCGACAGGGAAACAACATTGGTTATGGTTCCCAGTTTCCGCGGTCTGTTTGAGCGCGCGCATTGTCTGATGCCTTTTGAGGAAGTGCTGATCAGCTTGTATGAAGAGCCGGAATCCATGTATGAGTTTTTCGACGCCTATGCCGATTGGAAACTAAAGGTCTTCGGGCAACTCATAGACAATCTGAAACCGGATATCCTGCACACGCACGACGACTGGGGCTCTAAAACGGCCCTCTTCTTCTCGCCCGCGAAATTCCGCGAGTTGTTGAAGCCGCATTATGAACGTATATACGGCTATGTTAAAAAGCGTGGAGTGCTGATTCAGCATCATGCCGATTGCTATTGCATGGGAATTGAAAATGACATGGTGGATCTGGGCATCGACATGTGGCAGGGAGTTCTTCCTTCCAACGATATCGTTCAGGTCCAGAAAAACACACAAGGCAAAATGCTTCTTATGGGAGGCATTGAACAGGGCGTGATCGACAGAGCAGATGCGACAGAGGATGAAATCCGCGGTGAAGTTCGCAGGGCAATTGAAGCATACGCGCCCGGTGGAGCATTTCTGCCATGTATCGGAAGTCTCGAATGCATCAATGAGTTCGTTACCCCGATCGTCATTGACGAATGCAACCGCTACGGAGCGGAATGGTTGAAAAAGCAGCAGAAATAACAAATAATAAATTGTAAATATGCAAAGCCTCCCAGTGTTCGTATACTGGGAGGCTTTTGTATTGAATAATCCTTCTTGAGGGGTAAAAGTCGCTTGTGAACAACGTTGAATTCGATGCCGGTCGGAAGACGCGGTCGCTGCCCGGAAGGAATACTCTCTCCTGGAATGCGCACGGCTGTTGAAGGTGGATCTTATCAGCATCTGCGGCGGTGTGGGGGCATGCCGGCGATGCAGGATCCAGGTCATATCCGGAGTTGTGTCGCCCCCGACGGCCGTGGACCGGGACACCTTTACGGATGCGGAACTGCAGCAGGGGCTGCCGACTCGCCTGTATGGCGTTTCCACAAAGCGACATCCGCGTGCTGGTGCCTCCGGAATCTCTGTCCACGCCGCAGCGCATGCAGGTGGAAGGCCTCGATCTGCGAGTCGATCCGAATCCTCTGGCTCGCGCCCTCGAAGTGCAATTGACCCCTCCCTCACTGGAAGATCCGAAACCGGATGATCAGAACCTGTGGGGCGCGACTGGAGCGCGACCACGGCATTGCTCCAGGAACCATCGATTTGGCCGTCCAGCAGGTCTCTTTCTTCCCGGCTCCGAACCCTGGACTGGAAGGCGAGCGTCGTCCTGCGGGAATCGGAAGTCATTGCTCTGGACGCTCCCTCCACCCGGTGGATCGGCCTTGCTGTGGATATCGGCACGACCAAAATAGCGGTCTACCTGGTAGATATGAAAACCGGCGATATCGCGGCATCCTCGGGCTTGATGAACCCTCAAATTTCCTACGGTGAGGATGTCGTTTCGCGCATCTATACCGCCGGCGAATCTGCGGGAAACGCCGAGAAACTGCAGTCGCTCCTTGTGGACGCTCTGAACAGCAGCGTCGCCGCCTTGTGCGCGGAGATCGGCTCCGATCCTTCGCATATCGCGGATGCGGTCATTGTCGGCAATACCGTCATTCATCACCTGTTCCTGGGGCTTCCGGTGCAACAGCTGGGCCGAGTCCCATACGTACCGGCCGTCTGTTCCGCCGTGGACATTAAGGCCCGGGACATCGGCCTTGAAAACGGCGCCGGGCGGCTATGTGCATATGCTGCCGAATATCGCCGGGTACGTCGGCGCGGATCATGTAGCGATGCTGCTTGCGACCGAGATGGACGAGAGGGAAGGGGTCACCCTGGCCCTCGATATCGGCACCAATACGGAAATCTGCCTGAACTGTCACGGCAAGATGAAAAGCGTGTCCTGCGCCTCCGGGCCGGCATTTGAAGGCGCGCATATCAAGTTCGGCATGCGGGCCGCAAAAGGCGCAATCGAGCATGTGCGCCTGTCGGGAACTCATCTGGAAATCCAGACGATCGGGGGCGGGGCGCCGGTCGGCATCTGTGGCTCGGGGCTCCTCGATGGGATTGCCCAGATGCTTCAGAACGGCGTGATCGACCCTTCGGGCAGGATGCAGGATCACCCGCTTGTGCGCAAACGCAATGACCGGAGAGAATTTGTTCTCGTGGAGCGTCCGGGGGAAGACGATATCACCATATCGCAGAAGGATGTCCGGGAACTGCAGGCGGCGAAGACCGCGATCCGCCTCGGGATTCAGGCTCTGCTCGAGGATGCGGGCATCGTGGAAGCGGATATTGACAGGGTGATTATTGCCGGAGCATTCGGCACCTTCATCGATGTGCAGAGCGCCATTGCGATCGGCATGCTGCCTCCGCTGCCCCTGGAGCGCTATCAGCAGGTAGGCAATGCGGCGGGAACCGGGGCGCGGATGGCGCTGATTTCCCGGGATAGACGCCGGGTTGCGTTGGAGATTGCCGCGAAAGATGGGTATATTGAGCTGGCTACCATCCCCGAGTTCAATAAAAAATTTGCCGATGCCAGTTCCATGACATGGTAAGGGAGGCCGAATCCCAATGAGCCCAATCCCTCAGCCGAGGGCGAGCATCCGATAGGCAGGACAAGTTGCCGATCCATGCCGATTGACAGCATGGAAACTTCTGATAATTTCAAGCTATGTAAATTAAGAACCCAGAATCTTTCTGACGAGAATATACTATAAAGCATTTGGGAATTTTGATAGGGATTTTGAATGCACCTATAGTGCAGCTATACGCTTTCGAACGTGTGCTGGAAAGATCTCTTCGAAATGTTCAGCTTTGCCGGATTCTGGGCGATGGCGCGAAAGCATTGGCGGACACAGGCGTATGAGTTGTACCGGTCCATGAGCCGGCGGGTTTTTCTCCATGCGCTGCAAAAACTGGTGCCGGAACTCCGGAATAAGGATCTGGAGCCAGGCGGCTCCGGCGTCCGCGCCCAGATTGTGACGTCGGAAGGTTCTCTTGTGGACGATTTCCTGATTGTCGAAGCGCCCAACGCCATCAACGTCCTGAATGCGCCCTCTCCGGCCGCAACCGCTTCGATTGCCATCGGCAGGCACATCGCGGGCCTAGCCTCTAAATCCTTCAGCCTGTCCAACGGTTGATTTTTCGTAGAAAGGAATGCAGTGCTAAAGAGCCGGTTGCCTTAAGCCGCTATGAGTAGAATATTGGCAACCGGAATGAATATTAGCCCGCATCACATCTTTTCCGCTTTCACCTGAGCACGGCATTTATAGCGCCGGTACGTTGTTTTTTAATCACATAAAATAAATAAACCAGGTCATTAAAAGTCCCTCGCACTTTTTCTGTATCGTCGTTATGGATTTTCTGAAGACCCGGCACTCTTTGTAAGAGAGATATTTTATGGCTGATTTTGAGCCAATCATTATCGCTTTTTGTTGCGAATATTGCGGTTGCGCGGCAGCAGATCTGGCGGGCTCCATGAGGCTCGAATATCCGGCAAATATAAAGGTTATAGGGGTACCCTGCACGGGCCGAATGGACATAACGACTGTTCTATAAGCTCTTGAGAACGGCATCTATGGCATCTTTTACTTTGGATGACTGGAAGGATGCTGTCATTTCGTGAAAGGCAATTATAGAGCCAAAAAGCGGGTGGCCTATCTCCAACAATTATTGAGCGAATGGGGTGTTGGTAGTCAACGCGTGGGTATGTTCAACACCGCATACACTTCCTATCCTTCGGCTATTGATCCTGAACTGCTTGCAGCATGACGGTGCCCACATTCCTGCTGGTGGTTAGCTCAATTTCGATGATTCTCTTTTGGTGGCCTGCAAAGACTATTTCGACAGTATATCGGCTGCTTTGTTCTTCCAGTCCGTCAAACTTGAAGTCCCCATAGTTGTCGGATAATGCATGGGCTATTTCTTGCGAATCCTTAAACAGCGTTACCCGTGCTCCTTCAGCACAGTCGATCAAGCCGTTCTTTGTGAATGCAACATCGCCGCCGATGAAGCATTTAGAATACCTGTACAGATTTTTGTAATATACCCGTGGCTGCGTGTTGTATTCCGGATGGAGCACTTCCAGTTTTTCTTCTTTAACCTTCTGCTTCATTTCAGCGTCATCAATCTTGAAGATCCGCCTGGCTCCTGTAGGGCAGGCATGCACACACCTCGGCTCCTTCCATCCGTCATCAAGCAGGTGAGCGCAAAGGGTGCATTTCTGTGCCACGTGCTTCTCCTCATTCCAATAAATGGTTCCGTAGGGGCAAGCCTGAACCAGTTCTTTGTTTCCTTCGGCCTTCACCGGGTCAATGAGGACGATGCCGTCGTCCCTCCTCACGACTGCGCCTTTGCCGGCGTGGATGCAGGGCGCATTGTCGCAATGCATGCAGGAGACCGGGAGATTGGCGACGTCAATCTTCGGGAACTGGCCTCGTTCCTTGGTTAGAATATTGACCCACCTGTGTCCATGCCTTGGTTGAGAGACGGAATACATCAAAAAGTCATTGCCCACAAACTCATCTTTGCAGGAGAGAAAACAGTTGTTGCATTCTTCACATTGTGCAACGTCGATGACGAGATTCCATCGTTTCATATGCGCTCATTCCATTTCTCTATTTGCACGAGGCAGGAATTCGAAGCCGTGCTATGGGACTTTTTGATGATCGGACGCGACGAAGTCAGCAGGTTGACTGTTCCACCGCGATCCACCGAGTATCCCGGTTTGCCAATGGGATCATAGATTGCCGAGGAGCACGGAGATTGCGCCGTTCCTCGGGGAAGCCGTTCCGTAACCTTGGCGGCACATAGGACGGCGCCTCTGTCATTGTATACCTTTACAAGGTCGTCCTGCTTGATGCCGCGCGCTTCGGCATCCCGCGTATTGAGCCTGACAATCCAGTAATAATAACCGTCAATAAGAACACGGTGCTCTTTGACATCGTGAACAATGCTGTCCTTCCCGTCGTGATGCGTGTGGAATGTAAACCTTGGATGCGGGGATAGCAGCTGAAGCGGATATTTCTTATAAAGGTCCGTTGTGTGCGGTCCTTCCCATGAAGGGATATATTTGCTGATGGTCGGGCGTTCAGGGTCATCCGGGTCGAATCGCTTGAGACTGGAGCAGTCGAATTCTATTTTGCCGGACTGCGTCTGCAAACCTTCCAGATATACTTCGGTATAGTCCGACGGGAGGGGAAAAGGCTCCGGGATATCCTTTTTCCTCCCTTCAGCGAACCACCGGTAAGCGCATGGCGCTTTCAGCTCTTCTTTTGCGGGAGGCACAACATAGTAACCCTTCTTCAGAAATTTTTTCCAGGAAATCACGTTGGGCAGATCCGATGCCTGGAACATGCGTTTGCACCAGTCAAGCTCCGTCGCGCCTTCCGAAAAATAGGAGCTCAGACCAAGCCTCTTCGAGAGTTCGAGGAATATCTGGTAGTCGGATTTCGATTCGCCAAGGGGCTTAATGCACTTGTGCTGGAGGGTGATGGTACGGTGATTGAGCTTGTTGAAGTTGTGAATAATGTATCCTCCTGCATTGCATGTCTCGCCGATATCCCAGCGCTCGAAGTTGGTGCAGGCTGGCAAAATGATATCGGCGAATTTTGTTTCGCCTTCCATCCAGATGGACTGGTTCACTACGAATTCCAGCTTCGAAGTCCGGTATGCTTTTATATAGCGGTTGGTATTGTTCATTGTGGCGATATAAGAGCCGCCGTATTTGTAGTACATCTTGACCGGAGCATTCCCTGGAGCGGGGTAGCTGAATTTGAAGAACTGCCCTTCGATCGTCCTGGTGTTGTTGGGGTAGCCTTCGGTGTGTCCATCCAGAATCGCTTCGGGAACGTTGAGCCGCGGTATTCTTTGCATGACGGTCGACATTGCCGGCAGCTGGAACATGCGCTGGTAGAGGTATATAGCCGAGGCGGTGCCTTCGATATCGCCGGAAATACCCCCCTCGGCATATCCGGGGAAGTAAAATCTGGTATCCATCGGTGTCCCGACAGACATGTTGCCCATATTGATGCCGGGCTTTCCGAGCCCCTGCATTGCGATGAGGCAAACCATGGAACGCGCCCATTCCAGGCCGGTGGCGCAGCGGCAGGCGCCTCCCAGTTGGTTTCCTCCACCTCCTGCGCCGAGATAGGTCTTTTTCGTTCCCCACTCCCTGGCCAGCGCCCTGACGTCTTTTGCCGGGACGCCGGTTTCGCCTTCCTGCCACTCGGGAGTTTTGGGAATGCCGTCCTCCTTGCCCAAGATGTAATCCTTCCAAGCGTCAAACCCTATCGTGCGCGTAGAGACGTATTCTTTATCGTAGAGATTTTCATTTATCCACACGTAGGCAATAGCCAATGCCATGGCATTGCCCGTATCAGGCCTGGGCGCGAGCCACTTCCCACCAAGTAGAGCGGCGGTGGGGTCGTAGTAGGGATTGATGTGCACCATCTTGACGCCCAATTCCTTAAGCCATTGGCGCCGAACGGTGCTCTCAAACGCACCATAGGATCCTGGATTTGTTTCCGGGTCGCTGCTCCAGAAAACCATCATTTCGCAGTTCTTCAAAGCATCTTCAACCGTCCCGTAACCTTCGGCGCCTCCCTGGCGCATACTGTTTCCCCAGTGATGGACTGCTCCCCAGAACCACCCCTCCCAGCTGTCCGGATTCGGAATAACCGAAGTGGACCCGATCGCATTCATGAAACGGCGGTGGGCGCTCAAGTAGTAGCCAACGTTTCCCCAGGTGTGGTGCGACCCGGTGCTGCTCATGATGGAACCCGGGCCATAATCTCTCTTTACGCGCTTTATTTCGTTGGCCACGATATCCAGAGCTTCGTCCCAACTGATTCTCTCGTATCCGGAAACGCCGCGGTTCTCGCAGTTTCGCTCACCCTGAGGATCGAAATCGACCCGCTTCATCGGGTATAAAATCCTGTCCGGAGAATAAACGGTGGATTTCATGGAAAATCCATAAGGAGAGAGCGTGCTCTTTCGCGGCGGAGTGAATTTTTTGCCCCGGGCTTCAATCGTGAACGACGGCGCGTCGCTCTCATCAAAATCGATGGGAGTCATCCGGATTATCTTCCCGTCCTTTACATATACGAATACGGGGCCAGCATTGGAGTTATTGACATACCTGGTAACACCTTTCCCCATATCCATGCCGTATTCAATGTCACCGGCAAGCATCTGGCTAAGAGTTTCCATGAACCAAAAGGTCAATTCATCCGGACCGCCGAGCGTCAGGCGAAAGTTTTTCATCGCGTCCGTCTTCTTCTGCTGGTCGCACCACGGAAGGAGAATGTGGCTGGCTAAAACCGGATCGCTGAAGCCCAGGCAGACATCCGGGTTGGAGTGAATTCCGCTTTTCGATGTGATTTTACCATCGCGGAAAATGAAATACCTGCCGACAGTATTGTCCATGAGCTTCAGCTGGGCGGTGAAATTCTTCTCTTTGAGACGAGCTTTGAAGGAAGGGTTCATCCGTGCTTTTTGCTTCATAGCCTGTGCAGCGGCAAAGAGCAATGCGCGCATTCTAACCTTGGAAATTTCCATGTTTGCCTCGGGTATCGAATCAGCTTCCGTCAATGACGCTTGTGAACGGGCATTTGCCAATTTTATCTGGAATTACCGGCTGCACCCCATTTGGTGCCGGAATCGCTCAGTGCAACCCCTGCAGCATCGACAACCGACGTCCCGCCATCCAGCAGAAGTTCGGCTCCGGTCATGAAAGAGGAATCATCGCTTGCCAGGTAAACGCAGATGCCGGATACTTCCGATGCCAGCGCCAACCGCCGCAAAGGTATGTTTGCTGATATTCTGGCATAAACGCCTTCTATGTCTGTTCCCATGGCTTTCGCCACAGGACCGAGAGCTACCTCCAGCATTTCAGTCTTGGTGCCGCCTGGGCATACGACATTGCATCGGATATTCCTGGGACCATAGTCCAAAGCAACCTGTTTCGTGAAGTGGTTAAGACCTGCTTTAGACGCGCAATAGGCCGGCATAGCAGGCAGGCAGCGCAACCCTCCCAATGCAGAAATGTTAATGATCGACCCGCCACCGGCATCGATCATAGGCTGTAGAGCAGCCTTGGTCATCAGGAATGGTCCGGTCAGATTTATGTCGATCACCTGTCGCCAAAGCTCAGGGCTTAAATCCAATACCGCCCCACCAGGGTCGATCGCCGCGTTGTTTATCAGCACATCGATTTTCCCACCGAAGGAAATGGTGGTTTTCACCATACGCTCGCAGTCCTCAAATTTGGTCACATCGCCTGCACAAATTGCCACCGTTCCCGCCGGCAGGGACTGCGTTACCTTTTCAAGCAACGAATGACGGCGGCCGCTGATACAGACTTTCGCGCCTTCCTCTACGAACCTTTCGGTTAGAGCAGTACCAATGCCCGTGCCGCCGCCGGTAATCAATGCAACTTTTCCAGCTAATTTCATCTCCACCTCCTCTGCCATCCGAGCATGCGAAAACAAGCTGCTAAAAAACCGGCAGTTAATTTGCGGCGTCGAGTTTACCATTGCTTGCCTTTCTATAGGCAAGCGTTTCTTGTGTGTCACCACTGCATTTGTTGGGCGACGGGCAGTGGATAGGAAAAGTTGGGAGTAAAATTATTTGCTCTTGGCCAACATATTAGCGTAAGGATAGGTAGGACAAGTTGCCGATCCATGCCGATGGACATCATGGAAACCTCTGATAATTTCAAGTTATGTAAATTGAGAACCCAGAATCTTGCTGACGAGAATATGCTATAAAACATTTGGGAATTTTGATAGGGATTTTGAATGCACCTATAGTGCAACCTGCCCAAGATTTCCGAGCAGAGCCATGAGTCCGTTGAGCGTCGTTTCACCTCTTGACAAACTGCAGTTGAGCACACTGACCGGCTTGCAGGATAAGACGATCTGGATTGTCTGTGCTGAGGTCAAAGGTTGCTGCAAACCGGGGATCGACACTTACTCTGTAGCTGCCGGGCTTTACGGATACATGAAACCACCCCTGGTTGTCTGTCACAAGTTTGCGAATTGTGCCCGGACCAAAAACCTCAACCGAAACTCCAGGGATACCAGGCCCGAGCACATAGGCTCGGCTTATCTGGCCCTCGATGACTGAGTCACGGACACTTAGCAGACGTCGCACTTCGTCGACCGTTTCTCTCGCATGTTCGGCGCTTTGCAGGGAGCCGCAATCAGCGCCGACTTCCAAATCGTCGCCTTGGACAATAGCGAACAAAACGTAAAACTTACCAACCTCAAGCAGAAGTCGTCCGCTATCGTTTGATGTATGGACAGTAGCCTGACTCTGGTGTGGGCCCTTGAACACTTCAGCGACGTTTACACGATATCGCCAGCCTTCGATAAAGTCATCGGCCTCCGGCACTTCCTCCACTGAAGCAATAGTCCCGCTAAACACCACGTCACTGGAAAAGTAGGCTGAACACGCTTTCCGCTGGGGTTGCGGACAGACGGCCTGCGACTGGGATGCAACGAACAGACAAAGGAAAATGCTTGGAAGCCAGAATCGTTTCATTGTTTCACTCCAACATTCAAGCGCTGATAGCGGCCATATGAACTCCAGCCCCTCCCCGGAGATTGAAGCCTTTCGATATCGCTACTGATCACAATGGCTTTCGCCATGATGCCTACACGGACAGTCCTTTTGAGAGAAGCTGAATAAAATGCTTTCCCGAAATCCCAAGAGCAAGAAGGGACCGAACCAAAAGATCCATGGATACCGAACGATCCCCGGCTTCCATCTTTGCCACTCTGGATTGACTGGACTTAATTGCCTTGGCGGCATCCGATTGCGTCATCTTGCATCGCAATCGGTGTTCGCGAAAGCTTTCTGCCAGCTTGAGCTTGATTTCGATATACGCCTCCTCCTCAGCGGAAAGCCCAAGGAACTCCTTTGTACTTCCAACCTTCCATCCCTTTGCCTCAAGGCGTTTTTTCTTACTGTTATGCATCGTCATACTCCCGCAATCTTTTTCTTGACCGGATAATCACCGATTGCGGCGTAGTCCGTGTTTTTTTGCTGAATACGTCCACAATTACGATCGCATCGGCATCAATCCGATAAATAATTCGCCAGGTCGCATCTTGATCGACAATCCTCAATTCATGACAGCGCTCGCCAATAGCAGGCATCGGACGCGCGTGAGGCATCTCCAGTTTCTTACCTTTTTGCAGTTGTCGAAGCAAGAAACCAGCCTCCAGTCGTGCCTCCGTGGAAAGCGGAGGAGACTTGACGGCTGTTTTCAACCATGCAAGAGGTTTATCGTCCGGAGTCACGATTGCATTGTATGTCATATCTGACATATTAGCAAGATGGATTTCGACCATAATTCTTCGATTGTGAGAACATGCTTCTTGCATTCACAAACATAGATGGTCCTTGGATGGCGTCCTGTATGCGTCCCATGAGGGAGGTTAATTGATGGTAATTCTTGGTAAGTGTCGACCAACGGAAACCGTAGGCAAGTTGCTGAATTTGTTAATAGTTGTGAATATTTGGCAGGTTGCGCAGAACGCTCTGAAAATCCGTGTGTCGACGGCTCAATTCCGCCCCCCGGCACCAGCTCCAAACCCGCGTCCTTCAAGCATTTAAGCTGATTTTAGCCTCTCCGAGGGACCTCCCAAATACCCTCAAAATACCCCAGCTGTGTCCCAAACTGTGCCCGCGTGAATCTCACCGTATCCAACTCCAACCAACTCAAGCCAAAATGGAGGCAAAAGTGGAACATTGGATATTCCGGCTGCGGGAAAACTACCCTGCTGATGGCGATTCTCGGGCTAATCCCCAATTTTATTCGCGGGAAAATGGCCGGTCGAATACGGGTAGCCGGCTCAGACAATCCGCGAGATTTCAGGAAACACATCGAGCCGGTATTTCAGAATCCTGACACGCAGCTTTTTTCTATTCGAGTCAGAGATGAGCTTTTGTCACAACTAGAAAAGAAGCAAACAGCGCAAGCAGAACGCGAGGCAGTTGCAGATTCATTGCTCAATTCTTTTGGCTTGGCCCCCCTGGCAGGCAGGAAGATAGACGACCTCTCATGGGGGGAGAAGCAAAAGCTAGCCTTGGCTTGCGCTCTAGCGCCGCGCCCTGACATTTTGTTGTTGGACGAACCCCTATCGGGATTGGATCCCGTTCGCAAGTTTGAATTCCTCGACAAATTGAAAGAAACCAACCGAGTTTTCGGCACTACAATCCTGATCGTTGAACACGAAGTTGCGCTGATGAGGCAATTTGCCGATCGCGTTTTCCTTTTCAGCAACGGGAAGCTAGAAGACCGATCCAGCGACTTGAATGATGTCGTACCTGAATATCAAGGTTGTTGCTTCGATTCCAACACAACGGAAAACGTTGTAGAGGCAGACTCCCTTAGCCATGAATATTCTCGAAGCATTCGTGCTTTGAGGGGAGTCGGCGCATACCTTAAACGCAAGGAATGCGTGGCAATCCTCGGACCCAATGGCTCCGGCAAAAGCACGTTTGTAAAGTGTCTATCCCGTCTAATCATCCCCACATCGGGCCAAATAAAGATTTTTGGACAGGATGTTCGTCGGGCGGCAAGAAAAGAAATCGCCCGACGGGTCGGCGTCACATTTCAGAATCCGGATCGGCAGCTCTTTACCCAAACGGTTCGCGAGGAGTGTTTATTTGCTTCAATTAATTTCGGGATTCCTGAAAAGGAAGCGGTAAATAATCTGGCAGCTATTGCCGCGGCGCTGAATATCGATAGGCTTATGGATCGCTCTCCGGTCACCTTGAGCTATGGGGAAAAGAAAAGGATCGCCTTGGCCAGTATGCTGGTGCATCGACCGGACGTTTTGCTCCTTGACGAACCGGTGGCCGGGCTGGATCAATGGAACAGGGAACGCGTCCTGAGTCATCTTAAGGAATTTCATCATTCCGGCGCTGGAATGATGCTCATCACACATGATCTTTCGCTTGTCAATTATCTTGCCACACGCGTGATATTTCTGCGGGCAGGCCGGAAAGTATTCGATGGTTCAACCCGGCAGTTCTTTGATGGCGGCTGGAGGGAGCTGTATGCTGAATAACCGTTGTGATCTCCCGATGCTCTATTTTAAATTGGGTCTTCTCCTGTCGAGCACCGTATTTGCCTTGCACACGACCGATCTTTTGTTGCTGGTTTGCATGAATGCAGCCCTGGTGATTGTCTGTCTTCTTTTTCCCGATTCATTTCGGGAAATATTATCCGTGGTCAAACGCATCGCCCTGGGATTGCCCTTGCTGTTGTTGATTTGCATCGCATCAGAATTAACCAAATCACGGACTCTCGCCGCAGCGATCATTCCCGGATCATTGGTCGCGTCGCTATTCATTCTGAAAGTCCATTATATCCTGTGGGCTAATCTATTTCTGATTCGTTCGACGGAACCCCGGCATATTGTATTGGCGCTCGGGAAGTTGCGCGTTCCACGCGAACTGCGGCTAATGATTATCATCATTCTTAGATTCTTCCCGATCATGTTCGATGAAGCAAAGGCAGTTTTTCAGGCGCAACGCGCCAGGGGATTCGAATTGCGCCGGGCCTTCAATCCGGCAAACTGGCTTCCGCTTGCCGTGCCTCTGGTTGTGAATGTCATGAAAATATCAACCGACCTGGCTGTAGTGATTGAACTCAAAGGCCTATTCGATGGAGATTAAGAGAATGGCCATCTGGCAAGTAGCCCGGGCGAATCCCCGGGAATAGCAAAATCACTCCTGTCCAAATTAGCATTTAGGAGTTTTGCTAATATAGGCAATCCCCAAATATTATGAATGAGGCGGAAGCTTTGGCAGTCTAGGATGGACCGACAAAAGTTCAAAAGTCGAGTGAAGGCACGGAACGAGGTAGGTCCGAGCTCCAAGGAAGGGACTTAAAGCCAAAACGGCAGCCGATGCTTCCTTTTCTTAGAATCAGTGAGCGGGAAATGGTCGCATAACAGCAGTGGATTGCAGAAGCATGCAATCCGGCAATAGGTTGAAATATCATCGTTAGTGATTGATATTTCAATACTGCTGGCGCCAAAGGTCAGCGCCTTGCCTTTGACTGATGTGAAGAGTCCCAGGCATTACAGTTCCCATCCAAAATAGTCCAAAACCATAATGCGATATTGGAAAATGTCGGTTTATGAAATGCTCAGTTGACTAGGCCCCGCCTTTGCTGTGCAAGAGGGGTCAGGCTTGGAAAATTCGATTTTCGATGTTTCTTCCTACGCATGCTCAATTTGCACAAAAATCGAATTTTCCAGACCTGACCCCCAAAACCGTAAAGACGTTATCTTTGGGTGTAATCAGTACTGCATTGCCCGAGCCGAGATTTATGGGATTTTGACCCATTAAGTCCAAATGAGTTGCCTGGTATCCATAGCGCAAGTCTAGGAGGTTGGCAGCAATAGCGCCATTGATATCAGTCACATGCTATGCCTTGCGGAAATTGGGCCTAGGAATCAAACCACATGACTAATCAAAAACTTTTCACGCTCTTAGCGTTGGCCATACTAACCCTGGCCTTGCCCTGTTTTTCACAGCAAACGTATTCGGGCGATAAAGAATGGACCAAGCAGTCCGTCCATATCCAGAACACCATTGAAGCAGCTCATATCATCCGCATCGGTGATGTGGACAACCTAGGATTCGGTTGGCCGGAAGGCTTCGATCCTTTCTGCGGCCGGATGACCGAATCCCATGAATATCCTTGGGAAGCTAAACCCGAGGACATTGCGGGTTTCGACAGAATCTTGCTTTCTTCAAAATTCAATCCCGAGAATCCCAAAGGCTGCGGAGCGGATGGCTATTCGGGTAATCACAATCCAAAGCTCTCCAAACCGGCCGTTTATTCCATTCCGACCCATGCAATCAAAGGCGTTCAGATTGAAAACGCCTGGATACAGATATTTATTGATGATTTTCAGTCGCCGACGTTCTGCTCCAGATTCCAGGTTACGCTTAACGGCAATCGATTTGCCGAATTTGAAAAACTGATCAACGCCATCGACCAGACCGGGCCAGTGGGGAAACTGATCAGCATTCCCATACCCGAAGAGTTTTACGCAGCTATCCAGTCGGGATCACCGCTTTCCGTTACTATTGATGAGGTCACCGGCGCCGCAGATGGTTTCGCAATTGATTTCATTCGCCTGCTGGTGAACCGCAAACGCGAAAATTCCTGCAAGGGGAGTTTCAAGGGAATTGTACAGGATAGGGAAACAGAGCGCCCGGTGCCGGGCGCCAGAGTTTTTCTCGCCGACAAGACGAGCTCTATAGCAGACGATGAAGGGCGATTCAGCTTCAGTGACATCCCCACCGGGTTTGAGGTAGTCGGCCAAGTAGACTTCGCCCATAACTCCACGGCCTAACTGTTCACCGCCTCCATAATGTCCCGGCGTCTTTCTGTTCATTTCACCATCACCCGTTGCTTCAGTGCTTCAAACCAGTTAGCCACGATGTTGATTTTGCGCGGGACGCCGGTTATTGTCTGCAGACAAGTGACGCCGCACAAACAAGACGGAGAATGCCGCTGCCATCGTAATCGCAGAGGAACGGTGTTTGCTTGCATGCCACCTTTGCCGGCAATCGAATCATCGATCGACAACAAATATCTCAAAACCTCGCCAACTTGACCATTTACGAGTGTTAAAGGATAGGTAGGACAAGTTGCCGATCCATGCCGATGGACATCATGGAAACTTCTGATAATTTCAAGTTATGTAAATTGAGAACCCAGAATCTTGCTGACGAGAATGTGCTATAAAACATTTGGGAATTTTGATAGGGATTTTGCAGAAATTGGCAAATCAGGAATCAAGAATCTGGAATTTGGAATCAAATAAATGTGGCTGGGCTCTCCGTCGCGACTCCTGACGGCAATTGACCCTGGCATGCGCGCGTGCTGCTATGAAATCGGGAGCGATGTAGCCGACCTTTTTAAAAAGGAATACCCGGAATGCTGTTCGGCGATGCCCGCTTCTGTTCACGCGGACAAATATCTTTTGGATCTGGGCAAAGTGCTGGATGTTCAGATGAATCGCGCAGGAATACGACCGGAAAACCGCTATGATTTGAAAGCCTGCACCTGCTGCAACACGGAGGAGTTCTTTTCCCACCGCGCAGAAGGACCTGCCGCGGGCCGCATGATGTCCATCATCGGCCTTTTGCCTGGCAAGGCGTAGTTAGCGAAGGAATGAAGGATTAAAGGATTAAAGGGAAGAAGGGGAAAGGGGATCTGAAAATTCGGGGTCGGTATCGGAATCGAGCTTTAATCGAATGCGTTTCTTGGGAGTTTGAATCCAGCGTGGGCATAGTTGTTCACAACCCGGCGGCCGTTAGAACGGCAGAAAAGGAACTGTGCAGCCGCTCGATGGAGTGCAGCCGGCGATAAGTCGCATAGTCGGGTGCGGGCAGCGGTTCATCGTCTGGGGATCGATCTAACAGGCGTTCCAGTGCGGCCACGCACTGCGCCACATCATCTTGGGTTTGCGTCAGGCCCAGATGATACCGGCGCACCCGTTCGCCCATGCAGTAACCGTCGGCAACGAGGACGGGTTTTTAAAACAGCGCCGCTTTGGTCAACAGGTTGCTGCTGCTGAGAAAGTTCTTATAAACCGCAAACAGGATGTCGCTGATTTCGACCAACGCATTGAACTGCGCTTCAGTGGGGATGCGCTGCAAGTAAAAATAGCAATTGGCTGGTTGAGACTGAAACCAGTGCTGCAAGCGCTGCTGCTCGTCGGGTGTAAAAGAATCGAGCCGCACTTCGCCGGCCAGGACAAAAAACCAATCGTGTGCGGCGGCCTGGCGGGCCACTTCCAACATCAGTATTACGCCTTTACGGCGGGCCAGCACGCCGAGCAGCGCAACAATCTTACGACTGCCCGCCCGCGCTTGAATGTCGCACACGGGCTGAAAAGTCCGATCGGGCGGGGCCCCGTCTGCGATATCGGGAAACACGATCACCGGCTTCGCCTTCAGCGCTGTTTGCAAACGATCGGCCACACCTTCGTCCAGGATAGCGACGGCCGGGCAGCGGCTCGACTGCAGCGCCGGGTGATTACTGAGTGGGCCATGCCGCAAGGCCGCATATTTTAGTTGACGTCACAAATACCAGGGATGAAAGTACAGGCCCGACCACGGATACGGGAAAATCCAATCGGTCAGCGAAGCGGGTAAGCCCGGCGTCAAGCAGTTATCCAGCCAAGTGTGAAAGACTAGATCGGGTTTCAGTCCCGACGCCCGAATCACGCGGCCAACGTAGGCGACCCACGATGTTTTGTCATACCAGCTGGACAGCGGGCCGGGCAAACGGCGGTTCCCTGGATACCGTAGATCAAACGCTTGCCATGCCGCAGCCCGATCGGGCCGTTCCTGCGCGATCCAGTGAAGCACATCGGCGGGTTCGGGCGTAAACGCGGCGACATGGTAACCAAGATCGAGCACGGTCCGCGTAAACAACCGCAAATAGGTTTGATGATGCCCGGCCACTGACGGGCTGACGAGGGCGATGGTTTTTGCGTTAGCCACCGCGTGTGCCTCGGAAGGTTTGTGTAACGTAACGGATGCAATCCATCATCACTTGCCGCTAAGCATAGGAAGCATTGGCTGCCGTTTTGACTTCAAGCCTCTTCATTGGAGCTCGGATGTACCTCTCTCCGTATCCTCACTCGACTGCTGCTAATATGAAATATGTCGACCTGAATGTCTTCGATTTGATTGCAGGGGTCTTTTACAGTGGAATCCTGTTGCTGAAAACGACTTTTTGATACACTTTTACCTTATTGCAGCCGCGCATCGCCGGAAGACTGATATTCCCCGATTTCCCCTATCGTTTCCCGCGCGCTGCGATCAGAAAGGAACCAAAGTAACGCTGCCAGCTTTCTGGAGTGGACTGATAGAAATTATCGAAATAGAAATGGTCTGCAATAGCTTCCCGGACGCGAAGCAGTTCCCTCAGCCGTGTGAGATTCCTTGCATCGGCAATGGTCAAATCAATCAGCTCCAGCGAACGGTCAAAAGCCCGGCCGCTGATTTCGGGTAACCCCTTCTTTTTCCAGGATATTGTCCGTTCAATTTCGCTTCCTATATTCGCCATTTGTTCGGCGAAGGAGAGCAGGTTCCATCTGCCCGCAGCGAGTTCTCGGTGTTGATGGCTCATCGAATCACCAGGTCATTGACGATCCGCCGGATGCGTTCGCAGATTGCAGGATCCTCCACGCCCCGGCTGCGGTTTCCCCGTGAAGGGCGGAGATTAATCATCGAATCGAATTCCACGAAATCATCCCCTTCCAGCTCTGGATACAGATTGATGCCCCAGAGATCGGTTTGTTCCGAACCGTGCGCGATAAGCAACGCTTCCTCATCCGCATGCAATTCCGCATCAACAACCATCATGTCCCGCGCAACATCCACCGCCGCTTTCACGAGGTCGCCAAACATGGCCTCCGCCATTTTCGACAGTTCGTCAAGCTTGATCCGGTTGCTGCTATCAACAATCCGCATTCGGCATCCTCCCAGGGTAGGCACCACAGATATTACACTGCAACTCTGGAAAGGTGACAGCTCAATCGTCGAGATGGGACGAGGCGATGATGGGGCGGCCGCCAAGCGAAAAGCGGAAGGCGTAGAAAACTATCGCCAAGGATAGGACACATTGGCTGCCGTTTTGACTTCAAGTTTCTTCATCGGAGCTCGAACGTACATCTCTCCGTGACCTCACTTGACTGCTGATAATAGGCAATATGTCCACTTGAATGCCTTCGATTTGATTTCAGGGGCATTTTACAGTGGAATCCTGTTGCTGAAAACGCGGCTTTTTGATACGCGTTTACCTTATTGCAAGGCAGATTGGCCGCTCTGCTTACCATAGATCGATAGCATCTCTACCCGGCATGGCCGGAGCGATGGGCGAGGCCCTCGTGGGCAGGCCCAGGCGGGAAAGAATCTTCCGGATGGCGTCGGGTGTATCTATCGCGGCAAGCATCCTCATCCGTGCGCCGCAGCGAGGACACGCAAGCACATCCAAAATGTACATGCATACGACTGCCGCAAAGGCCGCAGACGATCCGGCCCTGCAACAAGGCGGGGCCCTCTCGAGGAGGTCCGGCATTGCGCTCGAAGCCGAAGGCTTTGGCGGAAGCGCGAAGCCGCTGCAGATTGCTCTCAAACTCCTGCCAGGATATGTATGCTGGATGGGCGTCGCGAATCAACACCCGCCACTGGTCCTGAGGCAGGTGTTCGTGCCGATACCGGCCGTCGGGCTGCTTGCGGAAGCGTGCGCGCGAATGTCTGAAAGAACAAGCGCACCGTTTCCTGAACCTGCTGGTCGGGATCAAGCAGCACGCGTCCCGTAGGGTCGTGGATCAGGCTGATGGGAAGATGGTTGTGCAGTTCGCCCCGGCGCGCCTTATTAAGAATGCCGCCACGCAGGCGCGCCCGCAAGACGTGGAGCTCCGCTTCACGCATCGTTCCTTTGAGCCCAAGCAACAATCGGTCATTGAAGTGCGCGGGATCATACAGCCCGTCCTCGTCGAGGATCAGCGTATCCGTCAGGCCGCCGCGCTTGAGCCGAGCCGGCGCCTGGTAGAACGAGGGTCGGGTAAACCCGAAGGAAGCTGCGCTGCCACTGATGGTCTGGTGGTCTTCCTGCACCCTGCGTACCATCTCGTACTTGACCTGAACGAGGTCTCGCGGGTCGAAAAAATCTGAGGTGGCAAACAGTTGATAGATTCTATATCCGTGACTTCTCTGTTTTTCAGCAAGATAAATCAGGGAAGAATAGGAAGGACAAGCCGCCAGATCTTCTTTGGATCCGTGAATCCTGGCCTTCGAATTTCCGATAACGGGTGATATGTCGGCTTCAGGTATCCGAACCTTGACGATTTATCGAAATCGGCGGTATCTTACTCCAAAATTGGAGGCTTTAAATAGGGATTTTGAATACACCTAAGGATAGGTAGGACAAGTTGCCGATCCATGCCGATGGACATCATGGAAACTTCTGATAATAGTTGGTTGTGTAAATTAAGAACCCAGAATCTTGCTGACGAGAATATACTATAAAACATTTGGAAATTTTGATAGGGATTTTGAATGCACCTATAGTGCAGGAGCCGATGCACGGACTGGTTTCCAATTTGGCGCGCGATGATATTAACGCGGGCCTGCGCCTGTTGATCGCCAGCTTTATTGTCCTGCCGCTGATCCCGAACCGAACAGTAGATCCGTGGAATGCCCTCAATCCCTATAAGCTTTGGCTCTTGGTCATCCTGATTTCGGCTCTCTCTCTTGTCGGATATGTCGCTACGCGATGGCTCGGACCGGGCCGGGGAACAGCGTTGACCGGATTAACCGGCGGACTTGTGTCTTCCACGGCCGTTACTCTCTCTTTCGCCCGTGGCGGACGGGATTCCGAGGAACGCGATGCGGGAGATACGTTTGCGACCGGCATCATGATTGCCTGGGGCGTGATGTTCCTGCGGGTAGTGGTGGAAGTGGCCATAGTCCATCTGCCCATGGTCTTGAGCCTGGTAATTCCGTTCGTGGCGATGAGCTTGGTCGGGTTGTTCGCGGCCGGCTTTTTTTACAGAAGAAGTGCCGGGAGGCAGGGAGGAGCCGAAAAAGCATCCAGAGACGTTCCGCTGAAGAATCCTTTCAGCCTGACCAAGGCTGCCACTTTCGGCCTGATCTTCGCCGTTGTTCTCCTGGCTGTAAAGATTGTAGAAGATCGATTTTCATCACAAGGGCTCTACCTGGTTTCGATCCTGGCCGGATTGACGGATGTGGATGCAATTACTCTTTCGCTGGCACAATTCGCTAAATCGGGCGGCGATCAACAAACGGCGGTAAATGCCATAACACTGGCGGCATTGGCAAACACCTTCGTAAAGTGTGGATTGGTTGTTGCTCTCGGCAGCAGGCCCCTGAAAAGGAGAGTTTTGCCGGCTACACTGGCCATCGCCCTAACAGGAGCCTTTGCGCTTTTTTTCGTCTGATCGATCCTCTACATTCTCCAAATCAATGCGTGGTTCGGCTGCGTAAAACTCGGGGTGAATATCCTGCCCACCGGGAAACAAGAAACCGGAACAGTTCTCCATTTGTGCCAGGACGCACTCTTCATTATCGACGACCGGCAGCAGAATGGGAACACTGCCTGCTCTTTCCACCGCCTTAACATGGTCGTCGCTATCGTAGGATCTCTCTGTTCCAGGGATAGGAGCGTTTTACACGGTACAAAGGCTGCCGGCCCTTTGTATTTCTCTCTGTCGGTCAGGGGAACGGTCAGGGCGTCGACGAATGCCTGCATCATCGGCTTTCCGCTTACGACGTCTTTGCTCTCAAAAATATATTTATGGTGGACCGATTGGGGTTGCCCGGCCACCGGGAAAGGAAAGGAGATATATCGAATGGGCGATCCGTTGGTGTATTCGAAATCGTGCCCCTGGGCATAGTTAATAATATTGGATGCTGTACCCCCGACGGTGGGAATCCTGTATTGCTGTTCCAGTTGCTTACAGTTTCGGCTCACGGCCGATGTGCAGCTGTCTCAACCGGCTATCCCGAACATGGCCGCGTTGCCCTTTTCGGATATTTCCTTGAGGAGTTCCGGCTGGTCCTGCATATAGAAGCCTTTGATTTTTCTGACCTCTATTTTCACGCTCGGCATATTCTGGGCAAACCAGGCTTTCATTTCATCATAAATGCTGGGAGCCGCATTTTCACCTCCCAGCCGATATCCACCAGGAATATCGTCTTTCCTTCGAGAGAATTGAGTCGTGGGGTAAGCGGCACGCGATCGACCATTCTATTCGGTGGCGTCGGATTCAATACCCTCAGTTTTTCTGCAGAATATGCTGTAGAACAAACAGCGATGATAAGAATTGCCAATAAGACAGAACATAGCTTTCTAGTCAATTTGCACCTCCATTTTGTGGGTCAGCTATCCGTTCCTGTTAATCGGCTATACGCAAAACAAACTGGCAACGAACACAGCCATTTTGATTTAAACATGCAATGAGTTTTGGTGCACTCCGGCGGCCGATAGGTGCAATAAATCCCCTTTTTCAGAGATGCCTCTCCACCCGCGATTTTTTGCGACTCCCGATAAGTCCCGATTATGTAAACTTCCGGCACCCGTCCTTGCCGATTTGTCGAAATCGGTGTCATTCTACGCCTCAGGTGGAGGTTCAAGGCAGGGATTTTGATACACCGCTAACACAACCTATAGAGCTTGGAATTTTAGTGCTCATCGATACTGCCCTTCAAATTGGCACCCTGATCTTTTGGTCGCGTTTTGGCCAGTCACGTACTCTATTGTTCTGGTCCCAACTGATTTCTTTTCACATCAAGCTGGCCCTCGGCTTCTGGCTCCTCTTTGGAGCTGGATGTTAGCGGCAATCAATAAGCAAAATAGGTGCAGCATTCCGAACCGATGTTTTGGAGAAACTAAATGAAACTCCGTAATCTGCTAATCCTGCTTTGGGCCATAAGCAGCGGGGGACTGCTACGCATATTTGCCCTGACCGACATCGTGGCTTTTCTCGTCCTTGTCGTCCTGATGTTTTTATCCCTCCTGGGCGGCCCTGGCGAAACTATGCGGCACCTGCAAAGGCCTTAATAGCATATATACCGGAATCGGTCATTACGTTCTGCTGGCCGGGGCAGCCTACCCTCTTTAATCGCTTCCTGAAATCCACTTTCCGGTTTTTTTCGACTTATCAGGAGCTAGGCGATGGGACTGGAGCCGATTTGGGTTTTCTGCAGAAAAATCCTTGTCCTTTTGGCCAGTCAATCGCAAAGATCATAATTTCGGTGGTGACCGACATATTTGGGAATTCGAACCAGAGAAACAAAGTTCCTGCAAAGCTCGAAGAACTCACGTCCCAAGACTGTATTGATGCAGACCCGGTTGGTCTGACGCGAATTATGAGATCCGGGCAAAACCAAAGCCTTATTCATGCGGCGCTCGATCATGCAATAAAAATCGAGAGAGCGTCGGACATCCTGATTGCAAAAGTGCTCAACGTGCTTGTAGCGCAGGATCTTTGCATTTCAATTAGGCCATTGGCGGCCGGAATCCGCACTGGGCCGTTGATATGCCGCCGTGCGGCAGAAACGGCGTCGCATTTTGATCTGGATATAGTGATTGAATTCATGGCTCACGTGCTCTGCAAAGCAGAATCGCCCGTCCTTAAAAAGGCCTTGTTCAAAGCTAACAGTAATTCAAAGCAGTTCTCTGGTGGCATTTTCTAGGTTATATAAATCAAACCGGATGAGCGCTAATTCAGAGCCATCGTGAGCGGCCGAAAAGGCAAACGTCTTGCCGATTCGCTCTCTCCACATTCCTGTTATGCGAGCGGATTCGTGAATATGTCCATGCAAGGTCAGCAGGGGCCGTTTGGATTCTATGAAACGCCGAACTGCAATGCTTCCCACGTGAACATCAAGCTCTACATGATCAACTTTCTTTCCGTCCAGTGAGGCTCGATCCAGACTTGTGTTATATGGAGGTGTATGAAAAAGAAAAATGGAGTGAGATAGGTCGTTATTTTTTGCGAGCAGTTGAAGATCATCCTGAATTGTCTGGCGTTTTAGTACCGCCTTCGCAACTGACACGGATAACCATCCATCTTCCGGCGCAACGCAGAGTGGATCCAAATAGCTGGATACATCATACCGCTCCCAGTCCTTAAGCATGAAAGGTGTGGGTGGCACAAAAGCGTATCCGTAGACAGAGTAATCTTTCCAGGGCAGGCACTTATTATGCGCATAGTGCCATAGCTCCTGTTTTCCATACTCCTGCATTGCCTGTTCTTCGATCCGCGCATCATCATTGCCCAGAATTATAAATACTGAAGGATAGTCCGAACCCAAAGTCT
The DNA here is from genome assembly GCA_963718845.1 of uncultured Acidobacteriota bacterium. Lineage (GTDB taxonomy): Bacteria > Acidobacteriota > UBA6911 > UBA6911 > UBA6911 > UBA6911. The sequence continues at coordinate 319,380 of CAVRAD010000018.1, read as the reverse complement.
GCTTTAATTTGGCAAATCCGGCGGCGAATACGTCTTCCAGAAAGTCCTCATATCCCTGGACACCCATAATGGCTCCAAGGCCGGAGGGAAAAAGATCTCCACCCACGAAAACGGCGATTGGAATTTCTTTCTCGATGGCCTGAAACAGCTTCCGGCAGCGCTCTTCTTTACCATGAAGATCTGAGACAAAAAAACACGTTCCCATACAGTCCTCATGCTAATACTACTGCAAGAGCTTTGATTCATCAGGTCTGAAAACTGCTGCGCTTGCCTTCCGGATAGTATGAGCTTTTATGCTTCTGATCAAGGCTCTTTCGGTTGCTTGCCTAAAGGAATGCGAAGGGCGGGGTCGGCAGTGGATCCGATTTTCACTGCCCAGCTGGTTCGGTTCTGTATGTCCTGATTTGTAATAAAATGGGCATTAAGCAGTCCATCAGTCCTATAACCTGTCCGCAAATAATTCATATGGCTCAGACACAGACTCCAGCCATCGAGCCAAATCAGCAGGTCTTTTTCCTGGGCGTGATTCCCCTCAAAGTGGATCAGCAGATCGATGTCGCTCTGCGGGCCGGCGGTTCCATCTTTCGTGCTGCCGAACAAATACAGCGCCTTCACTCCGAAGCGCGCTGGATCCATAAGCTCCGCCATGCGCTCCACGCTCTGGAGGCGCCAACGCCAATGCACATTGGCGCCGGATTCCACTGCCTCGATTTCCGCGCGATTGGATTGAGCTTCAATTGGCTCTAGGGATGGTTCTACAAGAATAGCCAGAGCTTCATCCAGCTCCCCATTCATCAAAATCTGCAGCACCATGTCTGGCACTGTATTGGCCACATCGATGACACGCACAGTCCCGGCAAGATGCGCGAAATCCGGCAAAAGGTCCGGTAGCCAGTTGCGGGAATTCTTAAAAAAGGATTCATTGAAAAGGGTTCCCCAATCGCCCGGGTATAGAGGCAAATACCGGATCGATGCTTCAACCAAGTCCTGAAAGAAATGAGTCCCGAAAGAGAGTTCGGGGACATAATCTTTTTGTTTTTGAGCGATTTCAATCAGCATTGCCGTGTTATTAATATCCGAATAGGTCACGTTCACACCGAGTCTGATATCGCCGCGGCTTCCCCACCGTCCCGGGCCCATAAGAATGAATTGACGTTTCGGCAGCAATTGATTTAGTGCCGCCACCGCCCGTCCAACCGCAATCATATCCGTTCGGTTTGGCAACTCCGCATACTTTTCGGGATCGATGTAGACAATGTGAGTTATATCGGGAATGGTTCCATTAGTGACATAGCGATTTGCGGAGAAAAGGATTCGATCTTTGGGCACTTCCCGCGGGAGCGCGGCTGGCTGAGACTTGGTCCCATAGCTCTGGGGGCGGCATTGCAGAATGTACAGATCGGTTCCGTCATGCGCAAATTCTATGTCAATGGGCGACCGGAATTCAGCTTGGAGCGCTTTCAGCATCGCCGACGCCTGCTCGATGAATGGTGTCCGGCTGAACAGACCTTCAAATGTAACGATCCACTCTTTGTCTTTGTCAATTCCGAGACCCCATGGCTGTATAAGCCTGTCATCCTGGAGCATGGAGACGAGCTGGTGCAGCATCGGGTATACATCGGCGCATTCCCGCAGAAGGTCTTGGATTTCAATCGTCTCGAACAAACCAGATTCCAGATTGATTACATCCATGCGTTTTGGAGAATAGCGGATTTTCTCCTCAATTGTAACATTGACGCGGAGCAACGGCTGGCCCGGCGAAATGAGTATCGGATAATCATCCTGCACGCGGTCGACAGCGCGCGTGCCCAGTCCGGGCACCATGCGCAGCAGGCCGTCTTCGCGGCGGATTCTACGCGACCACTGGAATTCATTACGACTGAAAGCAACGCCCGCAAAGGCGGGCATGTAATAGCGGCCGATCCTGGCGCCCACCACTTCCTGAATCATAATTCCCATCTCTTCGTGGAAATCGATCAACCCTCGCTGGATTCGATATCCGATCGGATCTGGGCCGAATGTGGACGCATAGACTTCTGCAACGGCATCCATGAGAGCCGTCAGGCGTTGCTGTTTGGTTCCCTGATTGGCAATAAACAGGCTCTTGTATTTGCCGGCGAATGAAGTCCCTTTGCTGTCCTCGAGCAGGCTGGAACTTCGCACAATTAGCGGAACTTCCGGAAGATCATCCAGTACGAGGGATAATCCATTAACGATCTCTGGAGGGAAGGAAGCGCTCTTGAATACCTGAATAATGGCTGGGTACTCCTGCCGTACCTGGCCAACGTCTTTGTACTTGTGTTCAACGATCTCTTCCAGGTCGTTATAGTTGATAAAATTAAGCAGACCATCCGAAGCAAGGCGCCATGTTTTCGGGGTCTTGATGCTTCGCAAGAGCTCACTATCCGCCGAATATTGTTTCAGGATTTGTGAAGCAACAAACAAGCCTGCGCCTTTGCCCCCAAGCCTCCCGTGGCTTCCGGGAGAATATACTGTTCGATCGAGAAGATCATGGAAATCATTAACACTGATAAACTGCTTGGCTACCTGAACAAATTGGGGATCATCATTCAGGACACGCTGGATGAGTGAAACACGGAATGCCCGCTCTCTGGGCGAGGAAAGCTCAACACCCTGAGGAAGGAGATGACGATATCGCTCGATGGCGCCGGCGATCTCAACCAGCGAGGAATTGGGATTTTCCAGAACCTTGATCAGAAATCCGGACCGGTCATCCTTTATCCACTTCTGGATAAATGCCAGGATCTCGTCCTCGCGTAAATACTCTCCTGCGATCCGGAAAATATCTTCGCTTGACGAAAGCAGGTCATGGGATGCCGCAATTCGCTGCGGCCGGTTGTCGTCTTGATCTGCTTCGGGTCCGTCACCTTTCAGTGCCGGGCTGATGCGTTCAAGAATGCGCTGCGCCTTATCGAAACCCGCCCATGTAAGATGATTCAACATCTTTCTGGCGATGCGGGTAAGCAGTTTAGGGTCGGTTCTTCTCAGCAGGTCAAGAATAACAGCCCATTCCTCATGGGATTCTCCCTTCAGCTTCTGTCTTTCAAATACCTGCTTAAGGTTTGTATGAAGGATTCGATGCTTGAGCCGGTCGGCAACGGTATTAATCAGTTTTCGTTCTTCTTTGAGGAAGGGCCCTTCGTCTGCGAGCGGCCGTTCCTCCGTGTAGCAGACACTGATTCTGCCCACTACCTCATCTTGAACCAGAATATCCGCATGTTGCACCCAGGGAGAATCCCGGAAGCCTTCCGTGTGGGCTTCAAAACCGCCATAACTAATCCTTGCCTGGCATGCATCGGTATACTGCCATCCCGCCGGGAGCGTATTTACTATCCGGCGGAACACATTCTCCAACGTCAGGTTGGGCTTGCTCATTATTTCCTCAACTTCGTAAAGACAGTTGAGTTCCTTAGCACGCTCTTTCAGATCAACAATGAGTTTGTTGACGGATTTGCTTTCCATTACGTTCCTCCGAGATCTTTATCCTGGAGTCTGCATACATAAAAACAGAACTCCAGGACTCAGCAATTCTAATACGAATTTCTCACGGGATTTCGCAGCGAGGCGGCACGGACAGGCACGCCTGCGGAGAGCGCTTCGCAGGAGGGCGCCCGGCAGGGCGCCCTTGCCTGCCGCGGCAGTGGAAAGCCCGCGAGAAGTTCGGGCTAAGGCTCCAGCTTGGAAAACGCTAACACCATCCCCGATCCTTGCATGCGCGCGCAACTCGGTTCACTGCGAGGACATAGGCGGAATCTCTCATCGGAAGTTTCTGCTTTGTTGCCACTTCTCTGACTGCATGGAACGCTGAGGTCATTTTGGAATCCAGCTTGTCGAAAACCTCTTTCTCGTCCCAGTAATAATTCATGTTGCCCTGCACCTGTTCAAAATAACTGCAGGTAACGCCTCCGGCGTTGCAGAGAATGTCGGGAATCAGGAACGTTCCGCGTTTCTCGAGCATAATATCCGCCTCGGGTGTTGTGGGCCCGTTTGCTCCTTCTGCTATAAGTTTAACTCTGGGATTGACCCGAGGCATACTATCAACCGTAATCTGATTTTCAACTGCCGCAGGAATCAGAATGTCGGCGTCCTGTTCCAGCCATGCCTCTCCGGGAAGAATTTCATATCCCAGATCCTGCGCCTTGACCCTATTAATGGTGCCGAATGGATCGCTGATTGATTTGAGTTCATCAAACAGAATTCCGGACTTTTTTTTGCAGCAGAATGTTTTATTGTCTGTCGGATCCCAGCTTGAGACGCTTATCACTGTCCCGCCGATCTTGTGAAAGAGCTCAACGGCGTATTGAGCCACGTTGCCGAATCCTTGAATGCTCGCTGTGGTATTCTCCGGTTTCAGATTCATTTCCTTAAGGGCTTCGCGAATTGTGAGAACCACCATGTATCCGGTCGCTTCTTTGCGTCCCAGCGAACCTCCGATGCTTACCGGCTTTCCGGTAATGAATCCGGGGTATTTGCCGCCATGGATTTTTTCAAACTCATCCAGCATCCAAAGCATATCTTGCGGATTGGTCATGACATCCGGAGCAGGGACATCGATATAAGGACCCACCTCCCGGGCGATTTGCCGGACCCAACCCCGGCAAAGTTGCTCGATCTCGTGTATGCTAAGATTATGGGGATCGCATATTATTCCCCCTTTGCTTCCGCCCAGCGGGATATCTACAACGGAGCACTTCCAGGTCATCCACATTGCAAGTGCGCGGATAGTGTCGACAGTCTCAAGCGGATGAAATCGAATGCCTCCCTTACAGGGACCTCGAGCATCATTATGTTGAACTCTGAAACCCCGAAAAATTTGCATCCCTCCGCTATCCATTCTAATGGGAATACTGAAATGGTATTCTCTGATAGGATTACGCAATAAATCCCGCGTAGGACCATCGAGATCTAATATGCCGGCGATCCTGTCAAACTGCTCCTGAGCTGTCTCGAACGCATTATATGATTTTGAGGTTGTTGTGCTTTTCACTGCGGTCATTTTCGTCGTTTTCTTTGTCGTCATTTTCATGCCCTTCATGAATGAGTTCTTTTCTTGATGTCCTGAAAACCTGCATTCAGTGAACAGGTTCAGCCCAATTAAGACAAAACGGGCTGAAGATGCGAAAGAGACAAAAAGGCTTTTTGCCCACTGTTTAGTCAAAATACTTTTGATAGGCCTATTCTAATGTATAAGAGATCGATAGCAGCGAAATAAATTCGAGATTTGAGATTAAAAGCAGGAATAAGCGCCAGGTCGCTACAATCATAGTTGCACCCCAATAATCAGGGGGTTTTGATTTGTATTCATATGCAATCCAATATTTTCTTCCTCTCCCTTTTCAAGATAGATGGGAAGCGCTTTTATCTGCAATATTATCAGGTCAGCTCGACGTCCAGATTGTAGAGAAGCGCCATGGCGTTCGGCAGGGAAAACTTTGTTTTCCTTTCCTTAGGATATTAAGATGAGCGGCGATTGCGTAATTCCGCGCTCTGGAAGAATCCACCTGCGTCAAATCCGTATAAAAAAGCGGTTCTGGAAAAATCCGCTTTGATGCAATTCGTCCTCTGCAGGGAGCTCTTCGAATGCAAGCTGGATGCTACGCATAGACTTTAGCGCTAAGCATTTGTGCGGCGCCATTGACGACAGCATGCATGGGATCGGGGACTAATCGAGCTTTGAGAGTGGTGAATTCAGCGATTCGCTCAGCCATGCCGTGCATACAAGCTCCGCCTCCGGTGAGCCAGATGCAATCTTCGATAACCTCGGCGGCTGCGATAGACGGCATATCCCGCAGCGCAATAAATATCTCGTTGACAAGACTGTCGATAATAGGATCCATGATCTCACGTAGCTCACCATGGTGCAGCCGGACACTTGCAGGCCGCCCTCCTGCGTCAACTCCCCCGGCAATATGAAATCGGTCCGCCGAAGCTTCGAGCTTGGCGCCAGCCTCTCGCGCCAACCTTTCCGATTCTCGCGGATGAAGCTGCACCTCATAGCGAATTGCCACTTCGTGATTTATCGCTGATTGGAGATAACTGCAGGCCGTTCGAATCGCCCTGGAATAAATAATCCGTCCCGAGCGAATGACGGCGATGTCAGTAACTCCACTGCCGATGTCCACGAGCATTTGGGCGAATGGCGATTCTACAACTAATCCGCTTCCTACTGCCGCCGCCAATGGTTCCGGCGCAACGGTCAGCACGAAAACTCCAGAACGCTGCACTGCCTCAACCAAGGCATCGCGTTCACTCTGGCAGGCATCAGTAGGCACGCAAACGATGCCCCGAGGTTGTACCATGCCGAATCGCCGTGCACGCCGTATCAAGGGCTTCAGCAGTGTTGCTGCAGCTTCGATATTGATAACAACGCCCGATCGCATCGGGAACACAAGGGTGTCATCTCCGGCACCGCCATCCCATATGCCGCCGGAAATCTCATCTTCATACGGTTTCAGTTGGACGTTAGTAGGTTCATCTGCAATTAATCCCTTGCCCAGCACATAGACGCGAGTGTTTGCCGTCCCAAGGTCGATTGCCAGATATGGAACCGGAAGAATTCTGCGGAAACGGGATATGCCCGTACGTTGCAAGATGAAATGAACTCCGCGTTCGTAGGTTCGTGTGCCTGGATCCACATTAACACTCGGATCCATACGCGATTTGACTCCATACTCACAGGTGATAGTCGCCTGCCGCCTCCGGCTGATATACCACATTCTCAATCTTTAATCGTCGGATGCCTGATGGAACAACCCAATCTATCGTATCCCCAGTTCTGTAGCCAAGCAGCGCAGTGCCGATGGGTGCAAGAATTGAAACCTTGCCCTGCTCAAAATCCGCATCACGGGGAAACACCAACTGGAAATTTAGATATTTGCCGGCATCCAGGTCTTTCACTTGTAGTTTCGAGTTCATGGTGACCACATCTGGCGGCACCTTCATCGAGGAAACAACAACGGCGCGATCCAATTCTTCTTCAAGAACTTCCATGTATTGCCTGTCCTTGTCGCTCCAGGCCTTTGTGCCCTCCAATAATTGCCGGAGCCGTTTCATGTCGAAATCGGTGATATAAATTTTGCGAGCACTCATGGAAACGCTCCTTTAACAAACGAATATAGGCTAGTTCGCAAGATTACACAAGAGTTGCGCGAACAAGGGCGGTTTCGAGACATACCATAGATTTGGAATTCACCTGCTGAGCAATCTGCGGCGCGAAATGCCAGGGCAAACAGATTAAGTAGACCTATATCAGTCTGCCCAATAGTGCTCCACAAAACGCCAATATCAGAGCAGCCAGAAGTCCCATTGAAAACCAGCGTATGAGGTTACGACGGCTATGGGCTCGGTGAACTTGCATTACCAGCTCCCGGGCTTTATATCCTCCTGTTTCGAGGTCCGCGCGTAAGCCAATCCGCATGGAATCGACGGCGATCCGGACTTCCTCGGCAAGGGCGGTGCCTGCCCGGACCTGGATTCGATCAGCGGCCGCACTGAATTCAGTGATGGAATTGTTTACCTGTTGAATCAGGGCGGCGGCCATCGCATCGAGAACCAGTTCATTCAGCGTCACAATGGCAAATGCCGGATCATCCGGCCGCAGCAAAATGCCGTGACGCGCCGCCACCTTCGCGATCATTTCTTTGGTGTCAATTTTTGCATTCATGCCATTGGGATCTGATCCAGCTGTTCCTAGATTTCCCGGCGCAGAATCTGGAGGCGCTGCTTTGCCACCAGGTTGAAGTGCTGACTTTCGATCGCCTCCCGGAAAGTCATTCGCCGCTCCAGCATTTCCCGAACGTCCTCGCCCCATGTTTGAGGATTGTGCTGCGGGATGAGTACGGCGCCGGCAAACTTATCCTGGTGCCGGGAATAAACAACCATATCCTCGAATTTTTTCCCGTCGCTCTCGACCTGGCCGAAATATTCATTCAGCCAGACAACTATATTCCGGCCACTCGTTGTTTTAGCGATCTCGTCCAGACCGCTCAAGGTGTCCTTAAGTTCCTGGCCGCCTACTATGACCACATGGACAAATACTTTGCGTCCCTGGTCGCCGAGAAGTCGAAGGATTTCGTTTTCCAGTATGTAATGCCAGAGCGGGATGAAATTGGTGGCGCCGGTATCTATAACGAAAACGCCCTCCTCACGGCAAATTCTCTCGATGAGAGCGTCGAATTGCCGTTCGTGAACCTGTCTCCGCCGCATCACATCGAGGTGGTCCGCCTTGAGCTCCTCATGCCCGGAAAAGGTTGCGTTTATTGGATCGCTATCGATGCAAAATACCTTGCCCATGTTCTTTTCAAGGAAATACTGGGATAACAGCGAGGCCACGAAGGACTTGCCCACTCCGCCTTTACCCTGGAGGGAAAAGTGCACGGACAGGAAGGATAGGTAGGACAAGCTGCCGATCCATGCCGATTGACATCATGGAAACTTCTGATAATAGTTGGTTGTGTAAATTAAGAACCCAGAATCTTGCTGACGAGAACATTTTATAAAAGATTTGGAAATTTCGATAATGCACCTATAGTGCAGAGCAGATTGGCTGCCCGCGGCAGGCAAAGCTGCGCCCCAAGCGCAAGGCAGATTGGCCGCTCATCTTATTGGTAGAATTTCGCATCTTCATCCGAAATGGCAGGCGCTATGGGCGGAGCTCTCGTAGGGAGTCCCAGACAAGCCAGAATCTTCTGAATCGCCGTCGGCGAATTTATGGCGCACAGAATTTTCATCCGTCCGCCACAGCGGGGGCAAGAGAGGACGTCAAATTCGAACACCCTCATCATAAGTTGAGCCCAGGAATAGTTTCTCGGCTGCCTGCCCCGTTTTGAATTGGTTTTGGCAGAGTCCGTTTTGGAAAATTCCACTCTTGGCCGACAGCCCGAATGCGTCGGCGCGATGGATGTTTTATCTTTGGGAACAATGACGGGCCGGAAGGCTGCTGAAGGCGCAAGCACCCCATAGAATCTTGTGATATTGAATCTCGGCGGAGGCACGAGCGCTGCAAGACGTTCCATCAATTCCATAGGCTCATAGATCACATGCGTCGTTCCGTCACTCCAACGACGCTTGAGTTTGTAGCGAGGCCTGCCATCGGGCAAGAGCGAAAGCCTCTCGTTTGACAGCGGGCCATTTATCTCGCTCAGCTTCCTGCAGCCCTAAAGCCGCACTATGACTAACAGGCGGGGTGGCCGATTGAGCGAATAATTTATTGGTCCGAAATGCTGATTTTTATTTGAGCGTAGTGGCTCCAGGCAGCTGCCATGCCTTCAGTAATGCGGATCAACTCCCATTTATGCGATTGGAAATTTCCTTCAGGCGACTGAATTCCGCCTCAACGGGGACATGATCCGCAATGCCGATGATCGTCCGGGGGTCGATCGCTGCAAAGGCTTTAGCGGCTTCAATGGAATCGATCAGAAGAGACATGTCGACCATGGGCATCACATAATCCTGCGGGATGCCTCCCCATAGCGCAATATCCGGGCCCGTCGCTCTTCTTGCCTCGGGAAGGGATGCATCACTTTGCGGCGGTCCCGAGATGCCGGCCAGCCCGTCAATACCGGAACCGGCCAGGAGAGGCAACAGATGCCTGGAAATTCCCCCTATGTGAACCCAGAGGTAATTGCCGCTCCGATGCAATTGTTCGCATGTCTTTTGATAGCTTGATTCAAGGTGGTTTTTAAAAACAGCCGGCGAGATGAATTGTCCGTCCAGATTATCCGGCGCCAAAAAGATGGAGTGGGAGAAGGCGGCAGCCAGGTTCTGTATCAGTTCATTCTTTTTTTCTTCCATTACCCCCAACATTTCCGTTAATCGGTCTTCTTCCGCCATCATCAGCATCAATCCATCACTCCATCCAAGCATGGTATGAAGCATATCCGAGTATGGGGTTTTAGGAAGTTGGATAACGTCGATGATGCCGGGATTCGCATCGATTTCAGGCGGTTTGGAGGGCTTTCGGTACCGCATTGCCTTCACAATTTCCCCGGCTGCATCCAAATCATTTTCATCTTTAACCGGGTATTCGGTTTGCCACCAATCCCCATCGGGTCCCAGCGACCATGTTTCAGACAGAACTCCGGATTTGGTGTGATATTTGTATACGCGTTGGGTTTCCGACTTTTCTCTGGTTACATCGATACCGTCATATTCAAGCTGCCAGGGTGTATGGACCATCCAGGCCGGGCAATTCAAAGCTGAAGCTATGTCAGCCAGGGAGCTTTCCCTATATGCTTCCGGCAATGTTCCCCGTTTGCTATGCCATCCGAACCATAGACCTAAATCAGGCATGAAAAAGGGCCGGCTCCGAGTTTGTCCATTTAACCGTGCCAAGAAGGTTTCCTTAAAATTCATCATCGCTATTCCCTGATATGCCTTGAAGTTTATATTCGGGTAACCGTTTAGCCAATCAACCTCGATTTTACTGAACATTATAGCGCGGAGGCAATAGCCTCAGCTTGACTATTGCCGCATATTATCTGAAGATCGTGTCGTTTGATATTGCTTACCAGGTACAGCGGTATCTTGATGCAGGCGGTTTCTGCCGAAGATGTCAGTCCAGCGATGCTGACCATCGATGGACGTGCCGAAATTCATTGAAGGAGAACAGATATGCTCACAAAAAGACAAAATATGGTGGAAACCATGAAGGGCGGAAAACCCGACCGGTTTGTCAAAGGCTATGAGGCGCTGTCGCTGGTGATGACTCCATTTGGCATGAGCAGTGGGCGCCCCATTCAAGGCGGCACTCCCATAATAAACAAATGGGGCGTCACCATCAGTTTCCCGTCCAACGCGCCCGGACCCTTTCCGGTACACGACGCCGAACATATCGTCATCAAGGACATCGAACACTGGCGCGATTACGTCAAGGTCCCAAACCCCGTCATGCCGGAGGAGGCTTGGGCAGAGACTGTTAAACAGGTTGAGGCCATTGATCGTAACGAATATTTTGTGGCGCCGTTTATCGCCCCGGGCGTCTTCGAGCAGAGCCACTATCTTCTGGAAATCACGAATTGCCTGACCGCCTTCTATACGAACCCGGACGAGATGCATGAGATCTACGAGATGATCACCGAGTTTGAGCTCGGGTATGCCGAGGATGTCTGCAAATATATCAAGCCGGATGCCCTGTTCCACCACGACGACTGGGGCAGCCAGAAATCATCTTTTATCTCCCCTGCGATGTTCGAAGAGTTCATCCTGCCTGCGTACAAGCAGATCTATGGCTATTACAAGTCACATGGCGTCCAGTGCATCGTCCACCACTCCGACTCCTATGGCGAAAACCTTGTGCCGTTCATGGTCGAGATGGGCATGGATGTCTGGCAAGGCTGCATGTCCACCAACAACATTCCGAAGATCATCAAGGATTACGGCGGAAAACTCACAATCATGGGTGGCATTGACAACGGAAAAGTCGACCGTGGAGACTGGACGCGCGAGGCTCTCCATGAGGAGACCTTTCGTGCCTGCCGCGAATACGGCACAAAATACTATATCCCATGCACGACGATGGGCGATCCTGCGAGCATCTACCCCGGCGTCTACGATACCGTCATGGAGGAGATCGACAAAGCCTCCAAGGAAATGTTCAAATAACATCGAACAGCAAACAATGAATAGCGCTTAAACAAAACAGCGAGGCCAAAAATCCAGTCCGAGTCCATTTTTTGACCTCGCTTTTTAATTAGCGGACGGATCAGGTGTTGTTTGTTCCAGGCCGTCCCCCCATTGACAATTAATTTTCGGGCTTGATTATGGCCAGATCCAGACCGAAATGTTTTTTAAAAGTGCGTTGAATTCATGATCATCTGTGATGGGTGTAGTCAACACATCATTCTCTTTCACCACCTTGAAATGGCCGTCCGTGAGTGTAATCCTCCCATCCTTTTTAGGCATCGTACACATTCGCATCGTGAGAAAAAAGGAGCCCGGGAATGTAGCCGTAAAATGGTTCGACATCAGAAAATCTTCAGGGCTGCATTCATCAAGTGTAAATGCGTATAGAGGATAATGTCCGTCATCATTTTTTTTCTGGAGCACATACCCAAGTGTCGGATTTGTGATAAGGCGGTATGTATGGGCGAACTGCCGTTGCTCCGTATTTTCCTCCAATATCAATGGAGCGATAATGCCGTCATTACCAAACCCCACATCAGCCAGCCATTTATTGCCTCCTATTTCGACTAGTATCGCTTGATGCGTTTTGGTTGTGTAATGAGTGCCATCGACTGTTACCCTTGCCAGAAGATTCGTAACTTTGAATCCCATTTCCTGGAGGACAAGCGAAAAGATACCGTTCATTTCAAAGCAGTATCCTCCCCGCCTCTCCTCCACAATCTTTTTATACAGGGATACCCCATCCAGTAAAATAGGTCTTCGATAAAACACGTCCAGGTTTTCAAATGGTACGTTCAGGGTATGAGCGGTGTGAATATTTCTGAGAGTGTCTTCGCCGGCTTCTGTGCTGCCTCCGTAATTTATTCTCTCAAAATATGAATCCAGGCTGAAAATAGTACTCCCCATTAAAAGGCCCCTTTTACTATCTAAGTCTATTCCAGCGCTATCCTGGCCCCGCTTCCGATACGAGGTCTTTCCCTATTTTCATTGAATTTCCGACGAATGGCTCGATTACAAATCAAGCCCTGACTCCGTAAACCACCTCATTGTAGCGGGCGATCTCGTCGGTAATGATCGGGTCAACGTTGGGATGGATGCTGCCCGCGAGTCCATAGGTCAAGCTCGGGATAAAGCCGCCGCCCGGGCCATAATCCACGCAGGCTCGGCGAACCTCGGTGCGGATAGTCTCCTCGGAGGCTCCCGGCCAGTCAACGATGGCGGCGTCGATGCCGCCCATGAGAATCATGCGCCCGGCGAGCTGCTTTTGTATCTTCTGTATGTTGTTTTGGGGCAGCACGCCCTGCCAGATGTCTATCCCCAATTCCACCATGTCTTCAACTATGGGCTCAAGGAAAGAATCCGCATGGTGCATGATAAGAACGCCGTTGTCATGGGCGTATTTATACATCTTGAAGTAGTAAGGTTTTATCATCTCCCGCCACGTGGCGGGGCTCATAAACATCGCGTGTTTGCTTCCCCAGTCATCGTGGGAGAGAATGATTTCGGGTTTGAGATTGTCGACGAGCAGTTTGAGATATTTGAATCGGAATTCGCTGATGGCTGCGATGAGTTCCTTCATGCTTTCCGGTTCCAGCAGAAGGTTCGACAGCGTATCCTCAAAACCCATGAGATAATGGCACTGCTCAAAAATGCCAGTGCCCATGAAGGCCATGACCATCTTCTCACTTTTGTCTACCTGCTCCGCCGCTTCCAGCGCGGGCTTCCAAAGCTCAGGATTGGAGCAAGCTCCGGCTATGTCCGGAACCTTCACATAGTCCTGCCACCGGGTGATATCCGGGACCACCTTGTTTTCTGCTGTGACATGGGGCATAGCTGCAAACTGCTCTTCCGGCCAGGCAATTTCAGTTCCCCACTGGTCTTTTGTAGTCTTGCCTTTTACACGGTTGCCGCGCGCAAAACTGCTGCACGGATCGATCATTACCGGAACGAAGGGCTGGTATTGATTGACGAGTCTGTCCGGTTTGCCTTGGGGTTTAAAGAGCTCAAGCAGATTTTGTTTCGGTGTAAGCATTTGCTCTCCTATTTTACCTGCTGTAATGAATCCTCGACTGCCTATAAAGCTCCTCGTTGAAGGCAGGGGTTAACATGGTCATTGCGTTAATGTTAAAAAAGGAAGGCTTTTCCGGATTGCAGAATATTTCCGCATATTTCCTAGCTTCTTCCCGTTGCTGTTCTTCTGAAAAGGCCGCCGGGTCGAATGGATTGGGCATAGTCCCTATAAGTAGCTTGTCCCCATACAAGTTATAAATTTTATGCGTATCATTCATTGCCTGCGGGCACCACATATCCCAGCCTGCGGCTATGATGTTCGGAACCTGTTTCATCAGCTGGCCGCAGCTGTGCAGTTCGCAGTATTTGCCTTTCGAATGCAGAAAATCGGTGACTCTTTTCATGTAGGGAACGATCATTTCAGTGACTACGGACGGAGAAAAAAATGTCTCCTGTTGCGAGCCCCAGTCATCATGGATGCAGAATCCGTCAATCCCGGGGAAATGAGTGCAGAATTTATCGAATATTTTTATATATAAGTCGGTTGCCTTATCAAAGAAGGCTTTAATGGCATCCTGCTGATCTTCGTCAATCATGGCCACAACCGCGTTTTCAAATTCCATGAACGTGATCAGCCTTTCGTACCAGCCTGTCAGAAACCAGCATACATTGGATTTTTCATCATCGAGATAGGATGCATTTTCCTTAGCGCTCCCTTCCCAGTCCCAGGATTCAATATCGGGCCAGACAATTTTATCCGGCCATTCGTTGAAATCCTTTATAAATGGCTTGCCTGGACGGATCATCGATCCCCCTGCGACCGGGACATACTCCCATAGCATGCCGAACATGTCGGGTCCGCCACCCTTGTTCGGATCAAAAGGAGTGCCTTCAAAAACGAAGGAACGCGCGATAGCATCAGGAATAACTCTTGGGCTGAACAAACGGCTTTCAACCATGTGTGAAACTTGCCAGACGGCTTCTTTTCTCAACAAACCGCTAACGGCTGCCTTGTCGGAGACGGGGTGCCTGTAAATTTTTATTGCAGGCATAAAATTCCATGCAGGGTTCTCTTTTATAACTTCCATTTCCTTGGGATCAAATTTAGGCACTGCCATGTTTGCATTTCCTTCCAAAACTTCTGCCGATGGTAATTTGATGGGTGCTCGTTTTTTTCAAGGGGCGCAGAATACCATAGGACTGGTCTGAAAACAGCACGATTTGCCGAATTGTCCTTCTCGGCGTGCAAGCAAGATGCGCTTTGCGATTGAGCTCCGATCTTCCGGCACGGGTTGCCGATCTGCTATTGCCGCACCGCGCAGCCGAACAAGCACGGTATACGAATACAATCAAGGTATCAGTAAAATGCGCTATACTTTAAACCGGCATATTTATAGGTTTCTTTTTCTGCAGTTTCTATTCGAAGAGGATACCCTGCGTTTCTCAAAGGTGTTCGGCGCTGCTATGCAGATGATAGAGAGATTGATAACAAAGGCGCTTGAAGCCGGTTTTGATGAGGCAGGCGCGCTGGATTGTTCCACTATTATTCTGCGGCCCGAGGTTCGCGAGGCCTGCGAGACAAACAAGTGCGGGCGTTATGGCAAAAACTGGTCCTGTCCTCCCGGATGCGGATCTTTGGACGAATGTGCCGCCCGCATTCGTCGGTATGCGAAGGGGCTTATTGTGCAGACAGTAGGGAAATTGGAGGATCAATTCGACGGTGAAGGAATTATGGCGGCTGCGCATCGTCACGCGCAAAGCTTCCGCCGCATTTCCAAGGAATTGCGGAGGGACTATCCCGGGATGCTTCCCATCGGGACCGAAGGCTGTTCAAATTGCGATCTTTGTTCCTACCCGGATGCTCCATGCCGCGATCCGCTCGGAGCAAGCTCTCCGATGGAGGCATTCGGAATGATGGTACGTGACGTCTGTCAGGCAAACGGCATGGAATATTACCATGGCAAGGATACCATTACATTTACGGGATGCTTTCTGTTGGAGTAGTATCTCCAACCTGCATTACCAAAGGCCGGTCAATTCGGTTAGAATGATCTCCATGGGGATCAATCAAGAGTTGATAGTCACAGACGGGGGCGTACGCGCAACATGGGCGGAAGTGAACCTGGCGCGCCTGGAATACAACCTGGCTGCGATTACGCGGAGAGTCGCGCCCGCAAAAGTGATGCTCGTCGTAAAGGCCAACGCTTACGGACATGGACTCGCGGAAGTATCAAAGGCCCTGGCCGGGAAAACGGATTACGTCGGCGTGGCGGTCCTGGAAGAAGGAATCCTGCTGCGCGAACTTGGCATTACTGCTCCGATCATTGTTCTGGGCGGCATCTGGGGCGACCAGATCCTGCGCTATCTGCAGCACGACCTGACGTTGACCGCTTCGTCGGTAGAACGTCTGGAGCAGATCGACGCGGTCGCAGCGCAGATAGGCGTCCAAGCAAAAGTCCATCTGAAGATCGACACGGGCATGGAGCGGATCGGTATTCACTATTACAGCGCGCACCTTCTTCAGGAGGCGGCGCTGAAGTGCAGGCATGTTGCAGTCGAAGGAATTTTTTCCCACTTTGCCAACGCCGATTCCTGCGATCTGACTCATGCGCGCCTGCAACTGGAGCGTTTCAACGAGGTGCTGCGCTTCTACGAGCGCCGCAGTCTGCCCATGCCGATGCGGCATATCGCAAACTCCGCCGCGGTGCTGCAGCTCCCGGAAAGCTGCCTGGACATGGTGCGGCCCGGCATTATGCTCTACGGAGTTTATCCCTCTCCCGAAGTGCCGCACACGGTGGAAGTAAAGCCGGCCCTGGCCTGGAAGTCGCGCGTAGTTTATTTCAAAGTAGTTAAGCCCGGCCACGCCGTCAGCTACGGTTCCACGTGGCAGTCCAATCACGATACGCGCATCGTGACCGTTCCGGTTGGATATGGAGACGGTTTTTTCCGCAGCATGTCCAACCGGGCGCAGGTGATTATCCGCGGGAATAAATATCCGCAAATCGGCAGCATCTGCATGGACCAGCTGATGGTCAATATCGAGGGGGACTCGGCTTACAACGGAGATGAGGTGATCCTGCTGGGCGAAGCGGACGGTCAACACATTACCGTTGAGGATCTGGCAGAATGGGCCGGAACGATCCCCTACGAAATACTGACCAATATCAACACCCGTGTGCCGAGGGTGTATGTGAGCGAGTAACTCCTCCCTCCCTTAAATAATATCTATAGCCGCGCAATAATCGGGATCGCTAGTCGGAATCGGTATCGCAATCGGTTTTCGGATTTCGATCATCAACATGAAAAGCCGATCGCGATACCGATACCGAAATCATGCAGCGAACCAGACTGTAATCAGGCTGAATATTGCCACGGTTTTGCGCGAAATAAACAGCTTTCCAGGAAGTCGACAATTTGCTTTTGCATGTGACAGGCTTTGGACTATGATCGGGCCATCCCGCATTTCTCGCGGGGTTTTGGTGCGAGGCGAAGCTTTTGGAGTGCGGCAGCTTGCTGCCGCTTTCAAGAAGACCCTTGAAAAACGAGCACATTGGGCCATTTTTAAAAGCGGCAGCGAACAGCCGCCCATCTCCGAAGGCGCCCTGCGGGCGCGAAAACTATCCGGCATCAGGCGCAGACGGGCATGGATTCAATTGATTCCAGATTTCAAATTCCTGATTCCAGACCAAAAACAATCAGGAATCCGGAATCCGGAATCAGGAATATGGAATATGGAATATGGAATCCCTAAAAATCCAGATGGACAATAGAGAAATCGAAGCGTTTGCAGGAATGACGATTCTTCAGGCTGCGGAACTGGCCGGGATCCGCATCCCCACGCTCTGCCATCACCGCGATTTCATTCCGAGCGGGTCCTGCCGCATTTGCGTTGTCGAACTCGAGGGAACCCACCGGCTGATAGGCTCCTGTCACACTCCAGTGGCCAAGGGCATGGTCCTTCACACGCGCTCGCCTAAAGTCCTCTCTGCCCGGAAGGCGACTGTCGAACTGCTCCTTGCGGGTCACACCGGACCCTGCGTCATGGATATCAGAGCCGGTCAATGCGATCTGCACAAGATCGCCTCCGATCTGGAGGTGGCGCCCCCCAGGTTCCACATCACCAGACCGCGCTTCTATCCGATCGAGACCGTCAGCCCTTACATCCACAGGGATTTATCCAGATGCATCCTGTGCTCGCGGTGCATCAGCGCCTGCAGCGATATCGCGGGACAGTACCTGTTCAACACCGGCTATAGGTCGTTTCACTCCAAGGTCGTCGTCGATAACGATATCCCGCTAGATAAGGATGTCTGCAAGGATTGCTATGTCTGCGTGGAGTATTGTCCTACAACTGCGCTCAGCAAGGCCGGGCAACCCGAGGATAAAAAAAGAGGGAAGAAGATGGAATCCCGCACGCCTCAGCCGCAGGCCCGGGAAACAAACTGCGGCAATCTGCTTTCCATGATCAAGAAAGCGCAGGACAAATCCCGCCATGTATCGCCAAAATTTTTGGCGGACACGGCCGATGCCATGAATCTCTCGATCAGCGAAGTATACGGTGTCTCGACCTTCTACTCTTTCATCTCAACCAGGCCGCTGGGGAAAAATGTCATCCGGGTCTGCAAAAGCGTTCCTTGCTTCCTGCAGGGTTCTGAAATGATCCTGAAGAGCATCGAGGAGGAAATCGGCATAAAGCCAGGCGAGATGACTCGAGACAAAAAGTATTCTCTGGAGTTGACCAACTGTATTGGAGCTTGCGACCAGGCGCCCGCCATGCTTGTGAACAACGATGTGCATGGAAACCTGACGCCGAAAAAAATATCCAGGATTTTACATCAATATTGAGACCCAATGGGAGAATGGCCGTGCAAAAACGGGTCGTTTTAAAAAACTGCGGAATGGTCGATTCCAGGAGCATTCATTCATTTTTAAAAAGAGGCGGCTTCGCGGCACTGGAAAGGGCCCAGAAGCGCATGACGCCTGAAGAGGTCATCGAGGAAGTGACCGCGTCCGGCCTGCTGGGCCGGGGAGGCGCAGGCTTTTCCTGCGGGTTGAAATGGAAGCTTGCGCGCGCGCAGGCCGCCGATCAGAAATTCATCGTATGCAACGCAGACGAAGGCGAGGTCGGCACTTTCAAGGATAGGTACATTCTACAAAACGATCCTTTTTCCCTTATCGAAGCGATCGCAATTGCCGGCTGGACCATCGGTGCCGGCAAAGCATTCATCTATCTGCGCGGCGAATATCATTTCTTGTCCGGCCTGATCCTCAATGCCATCAGCCAGGCGAAGGAAAAAGGATTCCTCAAGCATATGGACATCGAGCTGCGTGAAGGAGCCGGTGCCTACATGTGTGGCGAGGAATCGGGCCTCATGAATTCCATCGAGGGATTGCGAGGAGAGGCGCGCTACAAACCTCCATTCCCGCCCCAGAAGGGACTCTGGGGAAAACCGACGATCATCAACAACGTCGAAACTCTGATGAATATCCCCCAGATTATCCTGAAAGGCAGCGCTTGGTTCCGGGCGATGGGAACCGAACGCAGCAAAGGGACCAAGGTATTTTCGGTCAGCGGAGATGTGGCGGCCCCCGGAGTGTATGAGCTGGAGCTTGGCAGCAGTCTTTCAGAGCTTGTGCTCAAGCTGGCCTCCGCCCGGGACGTCAAAATGGTGCAGGTCGGCGGCGCCTGCGGAAGAGTCATTCCCTCAGACGGGATCGATACACCGCTTGCATACGAAAGTGTCCTGGGTGCCGGCGCGGTAATGGTATTCAATAAAACCCGGGACGTAATTGACGCGATGTACCGGAATATGGAGTTCCTGGCTGACGAGTCCTGCGGACGCTGCACGCCATGCCGGGATGGATGCGAAGCGATGCTTGATATCCTGGGAAGGCTTTCCAGGGGAGAAGGCGCAAGTGAAGACATCGGAGCGCTGGAGGATTTGTCGCAGGTAATGTCGGTGTCCGCAATGTGCGGTTTGGGCCAGACAGCGTCTCTTCCGCTCATGGATACTTTGAAACATTTCCGGAAGGAATACGAAAACCGAATTGAACAATCGGAATTCTTAAGAAAACTCAGTTTTCGTGTGTAGCGGCGGCCGGGCGAAGTTTTCGGAGTGCGGCAACTTGCTGCCGCTTTAGCCGTTTATGCGTTTCCCGTTTCGGAGACAGGCTATTAGCGGGGAACTGGAAACTGGAAACGGGAAACCTCAAAGCGGCAGCAAGCTGCCGCACTCCAAAGGACAGGAGTGAAACAAATGGCCAAGAAAAAAACGGATGCAGGCGCAGCCGCGTTAAACAGATATTCATGCCCTTATTGTCTGAATATGTTTGACTCATTTGAGGCGATAAAATCCCACGTCCTTGTGAATCACGCCGCTGAAGCCCTGCCCGAGCCTGAGGGGACCATCCATGTCACAATCAACGGGCAAAAATACAAATTCCAGGTCGAACCTGATTGGACTCTCTATTACCTTATCCACGACGTGATCGGCCTGATCGGAACGAAACTGATGTGCGATCGTGGCGCCTGCGGCTCCTGCACGGTCATCCTGAACGGACGCCCTATCCTCTCGTGTATGACTCTGGCTATCGAGTGCAACGGGAAACTCATCGAGACGGTCGAGGGTATCGCGGCGGCCGGGCATCCTCTGATCGAAGAATATGTAAAGCATCACTGCATGCAGTGCGGATACTGTACTCCGGGATTCGTTGTTACCGCAAAGGCTTTCCTGGATAGGAATCTTAACCCGACGGAACAGGAAATACGCGAGGCCCTCGGCGGCAATCTCTGCCGTTGCGGCACCTACCCTCAGCATCCCAAGGCCATTATTGAAGCGGCAAAAATCCTGCGCGAGGCGCAGTAGCATGGAACTGTCACAAGTTATCTTTTGCACAGAGCGGTGTTTAACGCACTCGGCAAGTGGATTGATGTCGGGCCGATCACACTGGATCAGGTTTTGAAGGTATTAGAAAAAGGTTGCTGATTCCTAATCCGAAATCGCCGGATAGATTACTAATAATCAGGAATTAGGAATCAGGAATCTGGAATCAGATTCGGAGGTTACGCATGAGACAGTTTACTCATATCAACGCCCGGACAGTGGATGAGGCCATCTCGGCTCTCCAAAGATACGGGGACCGGGCAAATATTATCGCGGGCGGGACGGATATATTGGGGAAGATGAAAGATTCGATACTTCCCAGGTATCCCGAGGCACTCATAGACATCAAAAACGTTGCAGGTCTGGATTTCCTTAAAGAAGAAAAAGGCGTTTTGCGCATCGGAGCGCTCACCCGTCTGGAAGACATCGGGAAAGAGCCGCTGATCCGGGAAAAGTACACGGCACTGGCGCAGGCAGCAGGCCGCACGGCTTCTCCTCACCTCCGGGAAATGGGCACAATCGGCGGCAATCTGTGTCAGGACATACGCTGCTGGTACTATCGAAATCCCAATAACCGGTTCCCCTGTCTGAGGAAGGGCGGCGGAGGTGCTATGCGATTGAAGGGGACAACCGCTACCACTCCATTATGGGCGGAAGCGTTGAAGGCGGATGCTACGCGGTGCATCCCAGCGATACGGCTCCGGCGCTCATCGCTTTGAATGCCAAGATAAAAACTTCGAAGAGAACGCTAAACGCCGAAAATCTTTTCCAGGTCGACGTGGCTAAAACAACGGTGCTGGATTCGGATGAGATTGTAACCGAAATTCAGGTGCCGCAACCCAAGGCAGATTCGCAAAGCGCGTTTATTAAATTTGCCATCAGAAAGTCGATCGACTTCCCGATCGTAAACTGCGCGGCGATGATCACAAGAAAGAACGGCGTCGTTGCGGCTGCCCGCATCTGCCTCAATGCGATCGCGGTCAAACCGTATCGGGCTGACAAAGCAGAAAAGACAATCCTGAAAAAACGGATGGATGAACGCCTGGCGGAGGCTGCGGGTGCCGCGGCTATGGCGGATGCAAAGCCAATGGAGCGCAACGGGTATATGGTCCAGATAGCCAAGGTTCTGGTGAAGCGGGCTATCCTGGCGTGCGTCGAGTCGAAGTGAAATGCGTATAACCGTTTATATCTACGCGTACCTCCGCTATTACCTTCCCGCGGGAGAAAAATCCGTTCTACAAAAGGAATGGGAAATGCCGGAAGGCGCCACGATCAAGCAGGCATTGGAAAAGCTGAACCTGCCGAAGGAAGTTCGAATCACGGTGCTTTTAAACCACAATAGCGTGGATCAGGCGACCGTCCTGAATGAAGGGGACATAATCCATGTTCTCCCTCAGATGGGAGGAGGCTAAACGAATTACGAATGACGAATTACGAATGACGAAATAAAACATACAGTGCTGTAGCGGTTACTCTGCAGGCGAACCTTCTATCGAGTTGTATTTTTCAATTCGTCATTCGTAATTCGTCATTCGTAAATCAGCAGGGGCGGCGCGCGTGCACGATTCCGTCGGCAACAGTGGTCTTGAATCCGAGCTGCGTTAATTGAGGGCCAATGACCGTGTGGGCAAGATATCCCTTCACCGGATGATAGGCGGCGATTGCTAGTTGCACCTGTGACTCCAGCGCTTTTGGCATTCCCTTGAGAGCTTCGATCTCAGATCCCTCGATATCCATTTTGATGAAATCAACCGATGCGATGTCCAATTCTTCCAGGATACCGTCCAGGGTGTCCGCTTCGACGCTGATGGAATCGCTGGTGGAACTGTAGAAAGCGTCGTGGAACACGCTGTGGGCTGCAGCATTTCCCGAAAGATACATGTCTAATTGCTGCTTTTGGCTCCAAAGCGCCTTCTGAATCGCGACAACATTGCCGAGGCGGTTTGCTTTGATATTTTTGAGAAGACAGGCGAAGTTGCGAGGCTCGGGCTCTATGGCAATGATTCTACCTTCCTCTCCGAGCGCGGCCGAGATCTTCGCGCTGAATGCACCGATGCGGGCACCCGCATCCACCACAATGTCTCCCCTTTTAAACGGATAGGATCCATTGTAGGCGGAGTTGATGACGACGCCTTCTATCTCTTTCAGGGTCGTAAGGAACCGGTAGTACAGCTGCCGGTTCTCGGGCTTCATGAGGTCCTCCGGCGAAATGACTACTGCGCCCGGCAAAGCATGTTGCAGGCAGGAGTCGTACAGCCGGATCCCGTTGTCGATTTCGACAAACAGGCTGCCGTCCGCGTCCAGTCCCAGCGATCGTACCCAATTGTCGCGGGTCATCGGATTTTGACTCCAATCCCGGAGTTGAGGAAAGGCGCTACTGAAGTCCCAGGTCGGTGATTTTTGCAGGAGTGAAAACTCCGCGCCGGATCAGTTTTCCAATAAGCTCAGCACAGTACGCGCATTCACTGCATTCCTTATCGCAGGACGTAACCTTCTCGAAGAATTTGACGGCATCCAGGCTCTTATTGTCGAGGTGCATCAGGTGAGACATTCCTACGGAGTACAGGTTGCCCGCCATTAGCTCGAGAAGATCCCCGTCCCAGCTTTCGCCCATATAGGCTTCGAGAGATCGGACGATCATGCTCTTTGAGCTTGTCCGCCCCACGAGTTTGAAGTAACCGGTGATGGACTCGTACCTGCGCGCGTCCTCTGGACGAATCCAGCAGGATTTTAGCAGCTGGGACGAATCGGTTTTCGAAAGCTGAATGCAGTTGAGGCTGAAAACGTTGTCCTCGGGTTTTGTCTCCTTTGCCTTATCCGGATTGTGCGATTTGTGCGAGATGTAGTTGAAATGGAATTTGCGGAATGCGCACCGGAAGAGGCAGCCTTCGTTCACCATCAATTTTATTTCCAATTGAGTCGCATCTTTGATTCGCTTCAGCAGGGGGAGGTCCCGGTTGATGTCGACGTCGGGAGTTATGACATCGGCGCCCGCTTTCTTGAAAATCACGGCTTTCTGCACGCAATTGATGTCGCTCAGTACGGATGCGCAGATCTCAAGCTGCGGGAACCTTCTCCGGACTTCCCGGATATACAGGGGATTGGCGACCGTGATCGCCTCAACTCCGTGATCTTCGTGCGCTCGCTTCAAGTAGTCCATCGTCGATTTCAGGACTTGCGGCGCATACCAATCGCTGCCCTCGCAGGTGGAGTTGAGCAGCAGATTCACCCGGATGCCTTCCCGGTGTATCTTGTCCACCACATCCGCGAATCCGCCGAAATCCATCTCGGGCGCGATTCTGCCCGAACCGGAATATTCCTGCGGGCCGGACAGATAAATTTCCCTTATGTGATTTCCTTTGTGTTCTTTGAAGCGGAATATCTCGGTGAGCGTTTCAGGGTCGTTATTGTAAGGGACCGAAAACTCCAGATTGCCCATGCATTGCTCCAACTACCGGTTACAGGTTGCAGGTTAACAGGTTGCAGGTTCCAGATCGCAGGATATGGATACAAATCTGGAATTTGGAATCTGGAATTTGGAATCTGTGCTCTGGAATCGACAAGATCAGTGGATGTCCTGGCGTAGCCAAAAGCAAAGGATTATGAGCAGGCGAGAATGGCCCGTTTCACCATCGTTTTGGCGATCGGAATTTTCCATTTATTCCTGTCGCCGG
Organism: uncultured Acidobacteriota bacterium; assembly: GCA_963718845.1. Taxonomy (GTDB): domain Bacteria; phylum Acidobacteriota; class UBA6911; order UBA6911; family UBA6911; genus UBA6911. The sequence continues at coordinate 295,169 of CAVRAD010000018.1, read as the reverse complement.
GAAGCGCTTTTGCGGAAGCTACTGCCGCGGCGCCCGCTGCGTCTGCGTTAGCTTCATCAATCTTTTTTCCTTTGATGGCTTCCTCCGCCTTGAGTGCCCGGTATGGTTTGTTGTAGACAGCATTGAGGCATATGCGGGCTTCTCCATTCCCGATCATGGCGGCGCAATTCACGATGGGGAAGTCGATGGACTTGCGAATAGCGAATTTGATGAAAGCGCTTTTGCCGCCTGCAGCGGGTGTCGGGACTTGAATTTCCGTGACAATCTCGTCGGCGGCCAGAATTGTGGACCCGGGGACTGTCATTTCCCAGAAATTTTCGGCTTCGATCAGTCTCTTATTGGTTTTAATCTTCGCATTCAAAGCCACCAGTGCCGGCGCCGTATCGCTCGGGTTAACGGCCACGCACATTTTCACGGCTCCGAATATGGAATGGTACCTGTTGTCTCCAACCATCGCGTAGCATGTCTTCCCGCCCTTCCGGATGCAGTTGAACCTGTTGTCCGGGTTGCGGAAATACCAGCACCGGCTCATCTGGCAGATATTTCCGGAAATAGTTCCCATCTCGCGAATGTGGGGAGTGGCGGTTCGATGTGCGCCCTCGGCCAGAGCCGTATATTTTTTGTGGACCAGCGGGCTCTTGGCAATATCCTCAAGCCGGGTCAGCGCGCCGATTTTGAGCATTCCGCCTTCTTCTTTTATATACTCCATGCCCGGAATCGTCTTCAGGTTTACCAGAACTTCAGGATACGTCGGCAAAACTTCGAACCTCAGCGTGCCAAGAAGATCGGTGCCTCCGGAAAGCACAGCGGCGTGTCCCGCTTGCAGAAGGGATGCGGCCTCATCGATTGTCTTTGCGTTTATATGCGCGAACTTCTTCAATGTCTTCATCGTAGGCTCCTATATCGTTCCGAGGAATCCATCAGGCCTTCTGCTTAAGATTTGCCGCGGCTTCCAGCACAGCCGGAGGGTGCCGTTGATACGTGGCGCAGCGGCAAAGATTGCCACCCAGGGCATCCCGGACATCGGCTTCGGTCGGATTCGGGTTTTTGTCCAGCAGCGCTTTGGCTGTGCAGACAAATCCCGGGGTGCAATACCCGCATTGAAACGCGTTGTTGTTGATGTATGCCTGGATGACGGGATGCTTCGCCTTGGCGATTCCCTCGGCCGTTTCGATCGCAGCGCCATTGCATTCACAGGCTAAAGTCAGGCAGGAGAGAATGGGCCTACCGTTCATGATCACGGTGCAGGATCCGCATGCCCCCAATCCGCCGCACCAGTCCTTGGGCGAGGTGAAACCTATTTCATCGCGCAAGAGCTGCCGCAAAGTCCAGTTCGGCTCGACCATATACCGGTATTTCCCGCCATTGACCGTTAACTCGATGGCGGTGAGTTCTGCGGCAGGTTTTGCCGCGGAAGCAGTAACCCCCTTGGCAGCCGGAGCATTTGCCTTTGCCTGCGCGGCGGCTTCCGAAGAGACCGCAATGGATCCCAAAGCAGGCGCTCCTACTGCCAGCCCGGCATCTTTCAGGAAATCCCTGCGGGATATGTGCCCGGATCCTTCATTGTTTTCCTGTTTGGTAGGCCTGGTTTTTTCTTCTGACATTTTCCCTCTTTTCCTTCAGCACGAATAATGCCATCGCCCGGCTAAGGCCACGGATCAGATTTCGATCTATGACAGTCGATTATGTCCGCAAACCGTCAAATCCGGTAATGATTTTTAACTTTCAGATGAACATTTCGTCATCTTGAGCGGAAATACTGGAAGGATTCCTTCGCCGTCGAAAAAGCACATCCATGCCTATCCGGACAGCTCGAACCACCGCATTCACTTCGCTGATGGGAGCCAGAATGCTGTCCTTCAGGGCGTCGATCGCCTGTTCCGCCCTGCGCATTGCCAACTGGAAGGTGTCCTGAATGCGCATGAATTCCAGCTGAGCCGTGCGCGTGGTTTCGCCAATGAACTCGTCCATTTCCACTACTCTGTTATGTACGATCTGAGTAGCGTGAACTAAGTTTTTCGTAATAGGTTTCAGGCTTTCCGCCGTGCTTTTGATAGCGGAAACCCCTTCTTCGACTCTGGACGAAACAATCTGAGCATTCTTGAGCATTTCTTTGCTCCAGGTGCTCAGCCAGTCGTTCATTTGACGGATGGACCGGTAGATCCCAATGAACAGAAGACTCTGCAGAAGTACAGCAAAGGCCAATATTCCAGTGAAGGCAAGCAGGATATTTTCGTGCGCCATCTAGACTTATGCCTTTTCTTTTTCTTCCCGGTATGCTCGTTTGCCGGCTTCGATTGCGGCACTCAATTGATCGCGCTGTTGCTGCAATACTTCTTTTCCCCGTTCCACGTACTCGGAGGTTTTTCCCGCAACAGTCTTGGCGTGATTTGTAACGACATCTGCGCCTTCGCGCGCCTTTGACAAGATCAGCTTACGAGTTTCCACTCCACTTCGAGGTGCGAGTAAGAGCGCTGTCGCGGCTCCAATTGCCGCGCCAAGAACAAAATATAGGGCCTTTTCACCTGCGGAGCTGTCATCGCTCATAAGATTCTCCTCTATTGTTAGGATTTTGATAACATGCGGGAGTGTGGGTTGTCAAATTCCAAATCTGCCGGATCCGCACCAGCGCATTGGCTAGGAGCCTGTCCGAGTAGTAGAAGCGCCCCCTTCTATTACTCGGACAGACTCCTAAAGGCTCGCTGGTCGGAAACCGTGCTTCCGATCGCCTGAGTGGAATATACTGGAGTGCATGATGGCTAAGAAAATGAAATCCAATGCCGGGGAAGCACCGGATCGTCTTAAACAAATACTGGATGGCCTTGATAATGCCTACCCGAATGCTCAGTGCGCACTTTTGCACGGCAATCCGCTGGAGCTTCTTGTTGCCACCATTCTTTCAGCGCAATGCACGGACGCGCGGGTCAATATCGTGACGAAAGGCCTTTTTCGCAAATATGGGTCGCCGCGCGATTATGTCAAAGTGCCGCAGGAAGAACTGGAAGCGGACATCCGTTCGACGGGTTTTTATCACAACAAGGCCAAAAGCATCCGGGGAGCCTGCGCGATGATAATGGATACCTTCGGCGGCTCTGTTCCCGATTCCATGGCAGAGCTTCTTCAACTTCCGGGCGTGGCGCGCAAAACCGCGAACGTCGTGTTGGGCGTCGCTTTTCGGAAAGCTGAAGGGATTGTTGTCGACACGCATGTCTTCAGAGTGAGCCGGCGATTGGATCTCAGCGACGCAGCGACGCCCGAAAATGTCGAGCGCGATCTGATGCAGATCATCCCGCACGACCGCTGGATATCCTTTTCACATCAGATGATTCTGCATGGACGGACGGCATGCCAGGCACGCAAACCGCTCTGTAACCGCTGTCACGTGGAAAAGGTCTGTAAGTCGGAAGATAAAAAAATCCTATAACGAATCACACCGCAGATTCCCACACGCATCTTGCGCATTACAGTAAAAAACATGTGGGTCGGGTCTGAAGAGGCTGTCTCAAAACTCGCCCATTGAGCGGGCTTATAGCCCTTTTCCTGGTTGTCGCTAAATTCCTAAGGCTTCGCCCTAGGCTGATATAGCGCGCGCCTTCGGCGCTTAAATTGCTGTAAATTTAGGATCTTAAAGCGCCGAAGGCGCGATCCATACCAGCCTGGGGCGAAGCCCCAGGAAAAAGTCGTAAAAGAAAATCAAGGGCTGAAGGCCCGCCCAATGCGGGTTTTGAGACAGCCTCTGAAGCCCCGACCCACGTATTGGAGGAGCTGACACCGTACCTATGTCGCGATGCTGTTAATTCCTCGGACTCACTTGTTCTTCAGATCTGCGCCGTTCTTACCCCACAAGCACCAGGTGCAGATCCATGACGTTCGTCCGCGTGGGGCCTGTGACGATGAGGTCTCCGAGGCGATTGAAGAATGAGTAGGAGTCGTTGTCGTTCAGGGATTCCTCCAGAAAACGGGCGCCGTGCATCAGAGAGCGGGTCAGCGTTGAGTTGTCCGCGACCGCTCCCGCTGCATCCGTGGGCCCATCCGTGCCGTCCGTTCCCAGACTGGCGACGAGGCAGGGTACAGGCAGGCCGGCTAGCGGCCTGACACAATGCAGGGCGAATTCCTGGTTGCGGCCGCCCTTTCCTTTTCCGCTTACTTTGACCGTGGTCTCCCCTCCGCTGATGATGCACGCCGGGCGACGCGCAGGGCGGCGCTGGGACACGATCTCGCCGGCCACGCTCATGTGGAAGCGCGCGGCTTCCGCGGTGTCTCCTTCGAGCCGACTCGTGAGCACCCGGACATGGTAGCCCAGGCTTCTGGCCGTTTGGGCCGCGGCAGTGCAGGCTTGTGCGTTGCTGCCGATAATGAAGCTCTCAATTCCCTGAAAAGCCGGGTCGCCTTTCTTTGGCGTTTCCTCTATTCGGCCTGCGGCGCCAAGTTCAAACCGCTGTTTTACCGCAGAAGGGATGTGCTCGCGAATGCCAAGTTTCCGGAAGATTTCGAGGCAGTCGCTAAATGTCGTGGGATCGGGTGCCAGAGGGCCCGAGGCGATGGTGCCCGGATCGTCGCCCACCACATCGGAAAGGATCAGGACTGCACTCCGCACGGGCGACAGCAGACGTGCGAATCCGCCTCCCTTGATGCCCGAAAGGTGTTTGCGGACAGCATTCAATTCATAAATGTCGGCGCCGTTCTGGAGCAGAAGCCGGGTGCATGCCAGTTTGTCCTGCAGGGTGATGCCTTCAGCAGGGGACACAAGCAAAGAAGACGCGCCTCCCGAAAGAAGGCAGAGAACGAGATCTTCCGGCTGGATATTGCTTTTGATTAGAGAAAAAATCCGCTCTGCAGACGCAAGGCTGTTGGCATCGGGGAGCGGATGCCCCGCTTCCACAACATCCAGCCTTTTGAGTGGAACGCTGTGCCCATACTTGGTTGCGAGAATCCCCCCCGCAAGATATCCGCCCAGAATCTTCTCGACAGCCCGTCCCATCGGGGCGGCAGCCTTTCCCGCGCCCAGGACCCATAGTTTTCTTGTTTTTTTCAGGTCGAAAGATGTGCGGCCGATCCGCAGCAGAGAGCCGTCGCGCTTCACAATTCTGCGGATTGCGGACTCGGGGTCCACCGCGCGCAAGGCAGACTTCCAGATTCGCGTGGCGTCCTGGCGGAGAAGACGTTGGGATTTCAAGGAATTCCAATGGAGAATTGGTTGATGTTCCGGAAGATTCTTTCATAGAGATCCACAAATACAGCCACGACTTGCGGATCGAACTGAGTTGGCGTGCAACGCTGCAATTCCGCGATCGCTTCCTCCGGCGAACGTGGCAGACGGTACGGCCGTCCGCTTGTTATCGCGTCGAAGGCCTCGACGACGGCAATCACGCGGGCTCCCAAGGGGATCAGATTACCCTTGAGGCCGCCGGGGTACCCGGTTCCGTCATAGCGTTCTCTCTTGTGCCGGATGGATTTCAGGACTTCTTCGTCGTCCAGAATCGGGCGAAGTACCTCGTCGGCCAGTGAAGACTTTTCATGGATGTGGCGCAGTTCGTCGGCGGTCAACGCACTCTCTTTGTTCAGCAGCATATCTTCCACGAGGATGGTGCCCACGTCGTGAAGCAGTGCCGCGAGGAAAACCTTGCGCACACCCTCGTCCGTCATCCGCAACTCGCGGGCGACATAGCGCGATTTTTCCGCGACTCTCCGCGAATGCCCTTCATTGAAAGGAGTTTTAAGATCGAGCAAATGGACAAAAACCTGAGTCATCGAATAGAAAAGGCGGCGCGTCTCCGCAGAGCCCTCTTCCGCGATCCGTTGCAGATATTTCTGATAGTCCCGATTGGTGTTTTCGAGGCGCCGCTTATCCAGCGCTCGATTGACGGAGATCAGGACCTGGTCCAGGTTGAACGGCTTGACAATGTAATCATAGGCCCCGAAGCGTATGCTCTCGATGGCCGCGCTCGCGTTGTCGATCGTCGTGATCAGGAGCACCACTACTTCGGGGTATCCTTTTTTTATGTCCTGAAGAAGCTCCGCTCCCTGCGTGCCGGCTATCCGGCATATCTAAAAGCGCAATATCGAAATTCTGCGAGGCAAGCACTGTAAGCGCGGATTCGGCGTCGCTCATGGCGACACATTCATAGCCGGCATCCTCCAGAGTCGATTTCAGAATTTCCTGAACATGAACCTCATCGTCCACGACCAGAATCTGTGCTTTGTTTTTGCTCATAGGGTTCCCAGCGACCATGTTTCAGTTTCAAACGCTGCTGCACATCTATTATTTCTGCTTTTATACCACGAAAGCACGCGAAACACCTCAAAGGACTAGGGACTAGTGCAAATAGGACGTTTACTGCAAATCGGAAATGGAAGCCGCGACAATGTTAGCAACGGCTCCGCGAAGGTGGTTGATGTCTTTGCCTCCGTCAGGGTGCACCCGGTTGGTGAGAAGGATGATGAAGGAGTCGGTCGGCGGATGAACCCACAGGGACGTGCCCGTGAAACCGGTATGTCCATATCCTCCCTTGAAAATATCACCGCGCGGCGAAGAATAAATGGATTCGAGATCCCATCCATATCCGCGAATATCGGTCGCATTGGCGGGCGATTGAGGGCTGGTCATCGCCTGGATCGACATAGGGGATAGGATGTGTCCGCCCGGATACGCTCCCTGGTCCAGGAACATCTGGGCAAAAATCGCGAGGTCCCGCGCGCTGGAAAAGAGTCCCGCATGGCCGGCGACGCCGCCCATCCGCCAGGCCGTAGGATCATGCACTTCGCCGCGCAGGATCCGGTCCAGCGATGCGAGCGACGTCTGTCCATTCAAATACTTCAGGGTGTTCCGGCGGGATTCCGTGGGCGCAATGCGCGGCACCAGCCGGGCAGGCGGATGAAATTCCGTATCCGTCATGCCGAGCGGCGCGAAAACGCGTTCGTGGGCGAAGGCATCCAGCGTCTTGCCGGAAACGGCCCGAACGACTTCGCCCAGTGCAATGTAGTTGAGATCGCTGTAGGCAAAGGCTTTCCCGGGCTCCGTATTGGTGTTTATTTTCCGGAGTTCTTCGAACGCTTCCGTGTATCCGGACCACTGTTTCGATAAATCGAAATCCGGCGGCAAGCCTGAATAATGAGTTAAGAGTTGGAGCAGAGTGATGCCGTCCTTCCCTCCGCCGGTGAAATTGGGAAGGTAGCGTTTCACCTTATCCTGCAGCCGCAGGATCCCCTCCTCGGCCAGCAGCATGATCGAAGGCGCCGTGACCATCACCTTGGTCATGGAAGCCATATCAAATAGCGTATCCGTCGTCATCGCTTCCTGTCCGGGTTTGACGGACCGGTTCCCGAAAGCCTTGAAATAGGCGATTCGGCCATGCCGTGCCACGAGCAAGACGGCGCCGGGAATATCGCCGGCCTGAATGGATGAAAGGACCGCTTCATCGATATGCTTCAATTGAGAGGCCAGCAGGCCGACGGCTTCCGGGTCGGTCTGCGTTAAGCGCGTGCGTGCTGCAGCTGCCGGCAAAGCCTGCCCTCCGGCGGTGACGCTGATTCCGGCAAACATCAGGCATAAAACAAGAATAGACCGCATAGGCTAACCTTCAGGATGCCTCTTTGAATGAATGCTGCTATAGAGCCGCAAATACTGGAGCGCAGACCGGTTCCAGGACCAGTTTTGGGACATGCCCCGCAGGATGAGCGCACGCCAGCGCATCGGATCCGAATAGACTGCCAGAGCTTGTTGTATAGCGGCCATCATCTCATTTGACGAATATGCGCTGAAGCTGAATCCTGTGCCCGTATCCCCATCATAGGGTATGACCGTGTCCGCAAGCCCGCCGGTCGCTCGAACAATCGGCGCCGTCCCGTAGCGAAGACTGTACAGCTGATTCAGACCGCAAGGCTCAAATCTGGACGGCATCAGGAACATGTCGCATCCTGCTTCGATCCTGTGCGCCAGCGCATTGTTGAAAGAAAACTGCACGGCAATTTTCGTGGGGTATTGTGCCGCAAACTGCCGGAACATGTCATGATATTTTTGTTGTCCCCTTCCCAGAATGACCAACTGCAGATCCAGCGCTGCAATTTCATTCATTGCTTCCGCGATGAGATCGAATCCTTTCTGGTCCGCCAGCCGGGAAACAATTCCGATCAAAGGGACTGTTTGAGAAAAATGCGGCAGCCCAAAATGCTGCAACAGGAGTTCCTTGCATTTTGATTTGCCGGACATATCCGCAGCTGAAAAATGCGCCGGGATCAAGGGATCGGTTTCCGGATTCCACGCATCGGTATCGATGCCGTTGACGATACCGCTGACATCCTCCCTGCGTTTTTGAAGAACAGGTTCCAATCCCATGCCGAACTCAGCATTTGTCTGAATCTCAAAGGCATACGTATTGCTGACTGTATTCACCTTGTCCGCCAGTTCAATCCCGGCTTTCATACAATTTACCTTCCCCCAGTATTCAAAGGGAGACATGGGATAGAAGTGCGCAGGATCAATTCCGGCATGCGCCAGCGATTCTTTAGGATAAATTCCCTGGTGCGCAAGGTTGTGAATGGTCAATAGCGTGCCCACACCCGCAAAGAAGGGATTTTTTCGCAAATTAATGTCCATGATCCCGGGAATGAGTGCGGTGTGGGAATCGTGGCAATGAATAATGTCGACGGGAGCATTTAATCTCGGGAGCAGTTCGAGAACGGATTTTGTGAAAAAGATAAACCGCTCCATGTTGTCGGAATACCCTTCCATCGTAGCGGGGTCGTCGTAGATGCCGTTGCGATCAAAATATTTTCGGGATCCGATCAGGTAAACAGGTATGCCCGTGGCATCGAGGCTAGCCTGGTACACGGTGGCGTGTTCCGCGGCCGATTGCATGGGCACATCAAATCCGGGAACTGCGCGGCACGGACGGATATCGAAGGCTCCGGATAAAGTCTCTTTATATGCGGGGAGAATGATGAGCGGTGTCGCTCCCAGTTTCGCCAGGGCCCGGGGCAGCGCTCCGACGACATCCCCCAGTCCTCCCACTTTGGCAAACGGGGATGCCTCTGCTGCCGGCATGACGATTCTCAGCGGACGAGTATGGGGCATAAATCCTCACTCCGTATAATTCCCGGAATACGCGCTAGAGATAATACTTCAGAACGTATTCCTGCACCATGCGGGATGTGGTGAATTTAGGCACCAGGGTTGCCATCGAGTGTCGGATTTTTGCAATCCATTTTTGAGGGATGCCGCGCTCGTCGCGCTCGTAAAAGCAGGGGACTACTTCCTCGCGCAAAACTCTGCACAGGCATTCATTGTCCAGCTGGTCCTGCTCCTCGACGGAGGCCGGGTGCGAGTCGTCTCCAATAGCGAATCCGTTGGTTCCGTCGTACGCCTCGCGCCACCATCCGTCTAGAATGCTCAGGTTCAAGCCTCCGTTGCAGAGGATTTTCTGTCCGCTCGTGCCGGACGCTTCCATAGGCCGCCGCGGTGTGTTCAGCCAAACATCGCATCCGGACACCATCTGGCGCGCGACATGAACGTCATAATTCTCCAGAAAAACCAGCCGGCTCCGCAGTTCGCTGTATTTGCTGAGGTGAATTATTTTTTGGATCTGACGTTTGCCTTCTTCATCTGCAGGATGGGCTTTTCCCGAGAAGATGAATTGAATCGGGCGGCGCGGATCCGTTGCCAGCTTGACGATCGAATCGTAATCGTCAAACAGCAGAGGGGCTCGTTTATAAGTCGCAAAACGGCGGGCGAAGCCGATCGTGAGCGCATCGGGATCGAGCAGGCGATCGAAAGTGCTGCCGTCTCCCAATGTCATGCTGCGCATCATGAAACGCCGCCTGGCAAACTCGATCAGCGCGCGCCGCAGTCGATAGCGCAGCGCCCAGAGTTCCTCGTCCGAAACAAAATCCGGATCCAGGAGGCGATCCCAAAATGCCTGCGAGTAAATATCCCAGTCCCAATAGGATCCCAGCTTGTTTCTCCAGAACCTGCGGACCGGGCCCTTCATCCATCCCATCATGTGAATGCCGTTGGTAACATGCCCGATGGGCACTTCGGCAGCGGATTTTCCGGGATACAGCACCTGCCACATTTTTCGGGTTGTCTGCCCGTGCAATTCGCTCACGGCGTTGGCTGCGCGGGAAGTTTTCAGCGCCAGCACGGTCATGCAAAAAGGCTCCTGCGCGTTGTTGGGATCGACGCGTCCAAGAGCCATGAGTTCGTTGAAAGAGGACGTGACCTGCGGTTGAATCCGCTGCAGCGCATACTGCATCAGTTCCGCACTGAAGCGGTCATGCCCCGCTTCCACCGGAGTGTGCGTCGTGAAAACGCATTCCGCGCGAGTGCGGGCGAGGGCTTCGTCGAACGAACACCCGCCGCTTATTTTTTCCCGGATCAATTCCAGAGCGACAAAAGCGACATGGCCTTCGTTCATGTGGAAGAGAGACGGCTGGATATCCAGGGCGCGCAGAAGGCGGACGCCGCCCAATCCCAACAGCAGTTCCTGCATGACTCGAGTCGATCGGTCGCCGCCGTACACATGCAATGTCAAATCCCGGTGCAGCGGTTCATTTTCAGGCCGGTTCGAATCCAGAAGGTAGACCGGACAGCGACCGACGTTGACCTTCCAGGCCTGGAAATACACTTGGGCAAGATTGATCTCTACCTGGCATACCAGCCGCTCCCCTGTTCCCGTCAGGACCGGTTCGAGCGGCAACAGCTCCGGGTTCAGCGGCGTGTAGTATTCCGTCTGCCAGTTCTCCCTGTTCATCGACTGCTGAAAATAGCCTTCACGATAGAACAGGCTGACTCCGACAAACCCGAGTCCGAGGTCGCTGGCGGAACGCGCATGATCGCCCGAAAGAATGCCAAGCCCTCCGGCGGCAATAGGCAGCGTTTCGTGGAAGCCGTACTCCGCAGTGAAGTAGGCTACAGGATTAGCCGCGAATGCGGGGGCATGGTGAGAGGCCCAGGTGTCCTGCCGGTTCATATACGCGTCAAAAACCTTCAGGATGCTTCGGACGCGTTGCGCGAAAACAGGATCCTGCAGGCGCATGTTCAGCTCGTATTCGGAAATGTCCTGCAAAACGGCGACCGCATTGTGATACAGATCCTGCCAGCCGCGCGGGGACAGCTCCTGAAAAATCTCCTGGCATTCCTGGTTCCAGGTCCACCACAGGTTTCTGGCGAGATGCTTCAGCCTTGACAGCAGATCCGCGTTTTCACCTGATTGAATCGATGATGACTCCGTGCTCAGCGTAATCCCTCCTAAACCAAAACGCGGCGCTATGCGCAATGGCGCGCTACTTCTTCTGATCGGCAGCGCGCAGCGCGCGGATGCGGAAAATTATAGATCATGCCAACTCCGCAGCCGCTGAACTTTAATACCTGACAGCCCATAATCCAATAGATCATTTTTCAATCGGCGTTCAAAGAATCCCCTGATTGTCTGTGTTAGTATAAAAAGGCCGCGTACAACATAAAGGAATGAGAGATATGACGGAATATACCTTCTATGATCCACGCTACCCTGAACTGCTAATAGAAAACTTCAACCGTCAAAACACCATGCGATGGATTGGAGCACAGTTGACCGATCTCCGTCCGGGATATGCAGAAGTGACTCTCCCATGGCGGGAGGAATTAACGCAGCAATCGAATGCGATTCATGGCGGAATTCTCGCAACGATCGGCGATAATGCCGGAGGCTATGCGGCATGGACGTTGGAGCCCAACGACGCCAATATGCTGGCCGTCGAATTCAAGATCAACTTGCTCGGGGAAGCCAGGGGCAATCCGATAATCGCACGCGGGACTGTCGTCAAACAAGGGCGAACGCTTTCGATTGCGCGAGTCGACCTATATTCGATTGAAAATACGGTAGAAAAATTATGCGCCGTTATGCAGCAGACTTTGATGTGCATCCGCCCCGCATGATTTTTTTCATTTCACTTGCGGCACGGAATGAAATGGCCTATATGTCAATGCAAGCGTTCGGTCATTGTTTGCCCTCTATTTCGCGGAGGAAGATATGAAACGGAAGATCCTATTGGGAAGCTTTCTATTGATGGCGGCTGTCCTGATCTCGATTGGAAGGACACCGTCGGCAACAGGACAGGCAAATACGGGAAAAGTCATTGGGGAGCGGTTGATTACCGTCCTGAATCCAGCGATTTCAAGCAAGTTTGTGGAGCGGGTTCCGCTCACGGCGCGAGCCGGCACACTGCAAGGGAAAACGATCTTCCTGGTCGACCTGCAATGGGGCGGCCCCGAAGCCGCCTACAGCGTCTACGAGGAGATGAAGGCCTGGTTTGCCCGCAACATGCCGGCGATCAATGTGGAGATACGGAGATCCCAAGGTGGCTGGATGGGCGGTGACGATCCCGGGCTTCGGAAGGAGATCGCCGACAAAAAGGCTGCCGGGGTGATGATCGGGATTGGTGGTTGACATGGCTGCGTATCGGCCGTGAGCCGATTTGCACGGAGTCTCGAGCTTTCCGGTACGCCCACTGTGGGCGCCTCAGGAATCAACGTAGTGAGATTTAAGGACTATGAACTGAAATACGGTAACGGCATGCCCATCCGGTATGTCGCATTTCCTTTCCCGGTCGCCGGCCAGCCGAAATCAGTGCACAAAAGCTATGTCGAGGGGAAAGATCTCCTAAGCGGCAAGCCGATGATACAGGCGATCATCGACGCCCTAACCAACCCCCTTACCGAAGAAGAAATGAAAAAGGGAATGCCCACAGGCGCCGTCATTGAACCGAGGCTGCTGAAGCCGGACACGGAGGCCAACCTGCAGAGCCTCTTCAAGGAGAAGGAATGGACGGATTTTTATCCGATCATACTTCCTACCGAAGAAAAGGTGACGGCAATGCTTAAGGCGACCAGCCACAAGCCGGACGAGGTGCTGAGCAAATTCGGCGCCCGGCAGTTGTCGGTGGAAAAAGCCGCGATCTTTGCGGTCATGGCCGGGGCAAAGCCGGAATATTTCCCTACCATCCTTGCCACGCTCACCCAGGCGTCCTCTTTCGGCAATTCCACCAGTTCCATGGCGAACATGATTGTCGTGAACGGGCCGATCCGCAAGGCGCTGGGCATTAATTCGGGGACCGACGCGATGGGTCCATTCAGTGAAGCGAACACGATCATAGGGAGGAGTTTCACGCTGGCGGGCAAAATAATGGGGGACATCACCCTTAAGACCGGCGCCTATTCATCGCTTGGAAACAATCTTCAATACAACAACGTCTGTATCGCGGAGAACGAAGAGGCGCTGCCGCAGGGATGGGAACCTCTCAGCGTCGAGCTGGGCTACAAGCGCACGGACAACGTGGTGAGCATCGGTGTCGGGTGGAGCTACATATCGAGCGTGGGCGAAGCGCAGCTCAGTCACCCGCCCCACATGTTGATCCGGGATTACATGAGAGCCCTGACCGGCATGGCGGCCACCGTCGTGATGGATCCGACCGTAGCCGACCTGCTCAAGGACGCACACGGCTTTAAGACAAAGGCGGATCTCGGTCAATGGCTGGCGAAGAATGTGGAAGTAGCCGTTGGCACGTATTGGGGGAACGGCGTCAATTCTACGGCAACTTCCCCAATGGCGTTTCAGGGACTGGAACCTTATGCAACATGGCTAAAAGCGCCGCCTGAAACGCTGATCAAGCCCTTCACGAATCCCAAGGCCATTCAGGTTGTGGTCGCGGGCGGAAAAATCCAGACTACCTGGTTTGTAACGGACTTCAGATTCGGTAGAGGAATTTTGATCGACGAGTGGAAATAGACTAACTCCTGCAGTCATCGAACTCTCACTCTGGGTTCGACGGACATGCCCGGCCCGATACTGATTCCTGCAGGCAGTGGATCGACAAATATTATTTTGACCGGCGTGCGCTGGATGACTTTCACATAATTGCCTGTTGCATTCTCAGGGGGCAACAGGCTGAAGCGCGCGCCCGTGCCGGTCTGGATGCTGTCGACTTTTCCTTTCAGTTTATACTGAGGATACGCATCAATCTTAATATCCACAGACTGCCCTGGCTTCATGTGTGCAAGCTGCGTCTCCTTGAAATTGGCGACAATCCAGAGACGATCTGTTACAAGCGCCATCAAAGCCTGTCCCACCTGAACAAAATTGCCGGGCTCGACGGACTTCTTCGTGACAATTCCCGCCTCCGATGCATAAATGCGCGTATAGGAGAGATTCAATTCTGCTGACCGCTTTAAGGAAGAAAGCTGTTCAACCTGCGCTTGTGCGGCTTTGACATCGGATTTCCGGATGTTCACCTGCGTGGAGCCGGCGCGTGCTTCCTGGAGCTTGCCGGAGGCCTGCTGCACCAGGTTTTCCGCCTGGCGCAACACAGACATCGTGGATAGGTGCACGGCTTTCGATTGTTCCAGCCGTGCACGGGCGCTGGAAACGGCAAACCCGGCGGCTTCCAGCGTGGCATCCGATGCCGTCGCTTCAGCCTCCGCACGGTCCAGCAGCTGCTTGGAAACCTCATCTTTCTGATAGAGAGTGCGATAGCGAAGGACATCTGATCGCGCCCGCTGCGCTCCGGCTTCCGTTGCAAGGCGGTTGGCCTCGGCCTGGCGCAAGGTTGCTTCTGCAGCCTGAATATCCGCCTCCTCCTGCTTCAGGCGCGCCGCTAAAACTTCGGGCTGGTTGCCGGCAGCTCTTAGCGCTGCGGTGGCTTGAACAAGAGTTGCACTGGTAACATCCGATGCCAGAGCCACACCGGATTGCGCGCTGGACAAGCGTGCCTCGGCATCGGCCAACCGGGCTTTTGTCTCAGCCACTCTTTCTGCATAATCCCGGTCATCAATTTCAAGCAGCAGATCGCCTTTTTGAACCCGCTGGTTGTCCGCGACATTTACCCGCACCACCTGGCCGGACACACGAGGACTGACCTGGATTACAGCGGCTTCAACAAAAGCATTATCGGTGGATTCAAAAGAACGGGAGTGAATATAGTATGCAATCGCGGCGATGATCAAAACAGCGATTAAAATTATAATTGCAGCCCTGTGAGTGCTTTTCATTCCCGGTTTGTTCGGGACATGGACTGCTTCGGTATCTTTGATGTTGGACAATTTGCGCCCCCCCCTCAATTCAATTATAAAAACCAATAATGTTTCGGCTCTCCAGAAATGATCAGAAGCGAAAATCCTCAGGATGGCCCATCGCGACGAAAAGGCTTACCCGCGCTGCCGTAAATTGCGCAAGGCTTAAGACATAGGTTTGTCGGGCATCCTCCAGCGCCGTTTGCGCGTTTATGACCTCGATATTGTCTCCTGCCCCGTTTTTGAAGCGGTCTTGCGCAAGTTCGAGTTCCCGCGCAGCCAAGGTTTCTGTCTGGATGGATGCCTTTACCTGCTCCTCTCGAGTTTTCATAATCATAAGTGCCAGTCGAACTTCCTTTTCGACTTCAGCGAGCAGATCGGTGCGCTGCATTTGCGTCTGCTGCAGACGGCTCATTGCGGTTTTGACTTCGGATCGGATTCGCCCGCCGTCGAATACGGGAAGGTTCAATTGAACTCCGATGCTCCGCGTTGGAAGGTTGATCTCATTTGGCTTAAGCCCACTGCTACCGTAATCTCCAAAAGCACTCACTACAGGCAGCCGACCGGCAACTGCCGCTTTGCGTTGCATCTCTGCAATTTGGACTGCCTGGTCAGCCATCTTTATTTCAACGCGATCCACCAGAGCCTTGTCTATAGCCAGTTTAATATCAGGAACGCTTTCGGGTCCAAAGCGCATCTGATCGGCAAGTGCGACGTTCGTGGACAGAGGCAGGCCTACAACGCGGAGCAGGTTCAGCCTCGCGCGACTCAGGCTGACTTCCGCTTGCGCCAGTTGCACGCGCTGATTGGCCGCCCGAGTCTGTGCGCGTGCTACATCAACTCCTGTAGCGACTCCGGCATTCTTTTGACTGATGGCCAGTTCCAGCAATTTATCTGCAAGCTGAGCATTCGAGCGCGCAGCGGACAATGACGCCTCGGTTTCAAGGACAGCTAAATAGGAAAGAATGGAGGTTGTAGTAACCTGCTGCACTGCAAGCTGCTGTCTTTCCTTCGCCAGATCCACCCCTTTATTGCTTGCCTGATAGCGGCGGATGGCGCCCAGATCAAAGATGGATTGTACCGCGCTGAGACGGGCATCAAACCGACTGAATGGGCCGACAAAAATCGGGAAACTATTCATATCCTGGACAGGCAATCCCGTTGCCGCCAGATTGGAGGTTATATTCGCCTGGTAGGACGATGCAGCGATATTTGGCAGAAGCGCTGATCGGACAATCCCGCGTGTTCCTTCCGACTCGAGAATCTGCTGCCCGGCTATGAGGGTCTGGACATTGTTTTTAATTGCATATTCAACGGCGGTCGAGAGCGACAAAGCCGTAGCCGCCGGCGGCGGATCCTGAGCTCTCAAATGAGAGACGAAAAAAACGACTGCGATGAATAGCGCCGCCAAATGCTGCAAAGCCGGGCGGTCTGGTCTGCTTTGATTCCATGTACGCATGTAACACCCCACTGGAAATCTAATTTGCCACTGAATTAATAGCACTTCCAAGCCTTGGCGCGCAATCCACCATGCAGCCTCCGTTAATTCCAAAAACGCTGCGCGGAATTGCGAAATTTCTGGTCAAGTTTAGTCCTACTCGCTATCATTTCCCTTTTTTGGGAAATTGCATGACGGAAACCGTACCGCAGGTAAATCGCTGGCTTGTTTCCCTCTCGGTAGTATTTGCCACCTTTATGGAGGTACTGGATACAACAGTAGTCAACGTTTCTCTGCCGCATATTGCAGGCTCCGTATCTGCGACGGTTGAGGAAGGGACGTGGACTCTGACTTCGTATCTGGTGGCCAATGCCATTATCCTGCCCATGACTGGATGGCTTGCGCGGCAATTTGGTCGAAAACGCCTCCTCTTGACGGCCATTGTCGGATTCACAACTGCTTCGTTCATGTGCGGACTGGCGCCGAACCTGGCCAGCCTGATTGTATTTCGCGTCATCCAAGGGGCTGCCGGCGGAGTAATGCAGCCATTATCCCAAGCCATTATGCTCGAGGCATTCCCCCCGGAAGAACGCGGCAAGGCGATGGCTTTCTGGGCGGTATGCATTGTTACCGCGCCGATCCTCGGCCCGGTGATCGGCGGATGGTTGACCGACACCTACAGCTGGCGCTGGATCTTTTATATAAATATACCGGTGGGAATGATCTCATTCGTAATGGCAAAGATGTTCGTCTTTGATCCGACATACCTGAAAGGCAAATCGGAAGGCGTTGATTATTGGGGCATTGGAATGCTGGCTGTCGGAATGGGAGCTCTGCAGATTATGCTCGACAAAGGCCAGCAGGAAGACTGGTTTGGATCAAACATGATTACCACGCTGGCCATCATTGCGGGAGGGCTGCTCCTTTCGTTCCTTATCAATGAATTTTACGCAAAGCATCCCATCATCGACCTTCGCATCTTCCTGGACCGCACATACTCCGTCGGCGTATTTCTGATTACAGTCGTCGGCTTTGTGCTTTACGGCAGCCTGGTATTATTGCCTATTATTCTGCAGACTCTTTTGGGATATCCTTCTCTGCAGGCGGGGATCGCGATGGCTCCGCGAGGTTTTGGTTCGCTCCTGTGTACACCCATTGTGGGCATAGTGATGGGCCGTGTCGGAGCGCGCAAGCTCCTGACCGCGGGAATTCTGCTATGCTCCTGTACATTGTTCTGGTTGGGCTTTCTCGATCTTAATGCCGGATATTGGGATTTCTTCTGGCCTCAGTTTGTTCAGGGGATGTCATTCAGCTTGCTGTTCGTGCCAATGACAACCATTGCAATGAATAATATTTCAAAGCAGGAGATGGGTAATGCAACAAGCATTTTCAATCTCATGCGCAACATAGGCGGAAGTATCGGCATCGCAACGGCCGCAACGCTTTTGGAACGTCATCGCCAAATGCATATTAACCTGCTCGGCGTGCACGTGACTCCGTATAGCCAGGCATCACAGCAAATGCTCTCCCAGCTGCGCTCAGCCTTGATGGCTAAGGGATCAGATCCAGTGGCTGCGGGGCAGCAGGCTTCAGCTATGATTTTTGGGATGGTGCAGCGCCAGGCAACCATGCTCTCGTTCATCGATCTCATGCGAACTTTCGCCCTGCTTTTTATCCTTTGCCTCCCGCTCATCTTGCTTGCCAAACCTCCCCAAACGAGCAAGGGCAAACCGGCAGAGGCCGCGCATTAACTTGAAATCCGCATCTCAAACCCTGGAGTGAATAGGTTTCTCGTTTACGCGGACAGATTCAGATCGATCTCTCCAGCCATATGGGTCCGCGCCTGTCCGGAGCTTTCAACGTGATTTCCGGAGAGACGGCACCGGAGCCGTCGCAACAACGGGAAGGTGAACGGCGTCTTTTGACTTTAAATCAATGAAATCTTATTACATTTTCAATGGTGGAGCATTAGAAAAGGAGACGTCGATGAAAGCCCGCAGACACTCAGTGTTAAACATGATAGTAATTGTCAGCCTCCTCCTGGTGCCATATTCCTTCGCCCAGAGCATGCAGGATGTGAAAGCGAATCAAGCACGGCTTGTTAAGGAAGTCCGGCATGAACTGGTCATGCTGCCCAATTACAGCTTGTTCGACAACCTTGAATTCCAGATCGCCGGAGTCGATACGGTAATCCTTTCGGGGCAGGTTACGCGTCCGATTTTGAAGAGCGAAGCGGAGAATGCCATCCGCCGGATGGAACGCGTGGGAAAGGTAGTAAACAATATTGAAGTGCTCCCGTTGTCACCCCAGGATGATCGCCTTCGAGCCATCGCTTACAAAACCATTTACAGCAAATCCGGTCTGGAAAGATACGCGCAACAGGCAGTGCCACCCATTCATATCATCGTCAAGAACGGTAGGATCACGCTGACTGGAGTTGTGGCAAGCCAAATGGACAAAAACCTGGCCGGAATCGCCGCACAAGGAATCTCCGGCACATTCGGCGTTACTAATAATTTGGTTGTAGAAAAATAGTAGCTGCCTACCGGCTGGGGAAGATCGGAAATCTAGTTCAGAAAATCCTATAGATTGATTTGGGAAGGGGATTCAATTTGTTTCGTGCCGCGCCCCCTCCTAATACTCGGATAGGCTCCTGGACCGTATTTATGCGCTCTTTGCACGTTCGGCTATCTTGCATCCAAGCCCGCAGCCATCTCTGCTTCCAGCGCGCGTATCCGTTTTTGCGCTAGACTCAACGTCGACATGGGTAAATCCTGATCTTCCTCCTCATTTGTCACGCGTCCATATGCGGCCAGTGCCGCAACCCGCTCGCCATACTGCTCCGCCAGTCGACCCAGACCGTACCAGACAGCCGAATCTGGTTCATCCAATCCGCCGAGTGAAACTGTGTGAAGCAATAGTTCGTAGGCTTCCTTGGTTTTCCCGACCTCGGCATAGAGGCATGCGAGTGTATGAACAACTGCGTAGCTCATGTTCTGCGTCAATCCGCTTGCGCGTTGCACTATCTCAATGTCTGCATCTTCCACCTTGTCCGTAAAAAGTGCACTCCATCCGTATGCGTTCATGTCTGCAGCACCCGCTTGGCCCGAATCGATCAATTTCTTCCGAACAGCTCGGGATTCCTCAAACTTGCCGTTGTGTTCGAGAAGATAACTCCTGGAGGACAATGCCAAATGATCTTCCGGCAATTTATCCAACCGCAGTGCAATTGCTTTTTCCCAGATCGCCGAGCCCTTCATTCTCAGAGAGGAATCAGACACAGCGGCAAAGGCATAGGTCGATGTCGGCTGCTTTTGAAGCATTTCCCATCCGAGATCTCTCAAGTCAGACCATTGTTCAAGAGCTCGATACGCGGCCAACAGCATAACCTGAACCGAGGTCTTGCCATCCCCTGAAACCCGACCTGCTGCGCTTTTTAGCTCAAGGATGTGAGGTTTGATAAAGTCCGTATTGGCGATTAGAGACAATGCCGCCTTCCGCATGTTTGCTGAATCGGCAGGGTCGCCCCGGTTCCAGAGCGCTGGGAATATAGGCCACACAAAGGGATCGTCTCCGCCCGGGCGATTCACCGTTTCGCGCGCCCGGTCCAGCCATTGCTTTGCTACCGCCAGATTCCCCTCCTGGATTTGGCGCAATACCTCCACGCCTACCCCCGCCAGGTCACCTCCAAATCCCATGATCCGATACTTGCCGTCCACTCGCGCAACAAAAGCTGTTCGCGGCTCAGCGGCAGCGCTTTGCACGCGAATGCGATAGCCGCTCCGGTCATCTCCCTCAACGCCCATCTGCAAGTTTGACACAATAAAGTCGGTGGCAACGGCTCGGGCCATGGCGCGGCTTTCCAAAGCGAAGCGCAACACACCACCCTGTCTGGACAGGAGCTTCGCTTTCCTGCGTGCAAGCCCGACCACGATATAACCGAACTCCTGCACCGGATCCATATCAATTGCCGTGGGGTCGGTCAGAAAAACAAAGAGCCGCTGAATTGCGCTGCGCGGATCGTCGGTGTTGATTACCGAATTGAAAGGTTTAGTGTTGCGAAATCCCTGTGCCTCCCCAAGCGCCTGCGCGGCATTCGCTTCTCCTTCGGCCGCAGCCGCCGCAAGCTCTGCAGAAGCAGGGTATAGATGCATATTGCGAAGGATAATTGACGCAACCTTTAGTGCCGGTTTGCGGTCACTGCTATCTCGGGATATTTCCAATGATCGTTGAATTGCTGCAATAGATCCGTCTACCGCGGCGATTGACGCCAATGCAAGTGCCAATCTCTGCTGGGTTTGTGGCAGCTTCGCAAGCATTGCAGTGGCTTCGTTGAATTGCCTGGAATAGACCAAGTCGAAGAGGATGCTATCAACGAAAGGGCGAGCGGCATCTTTTTTGATTTTTTCTATTTCACGATACGTCGCTATTGCTTCATCGAGCTTCGATTTCGACGTATAGCGTTCGCCAACGGTATCATGCTCGAGCAAAATCGCGAGTTCAACGAGACACTCTATATCCTCAGGATCCAGTTCATGGGCTTTGCGCAACTCGGACTCGGCACCCTGAAGATCGAATCCCTTCTTGAATCGACGCCCGATCAGGTCATGCTGCAGTATCCAAGCCAAGCTGCGGTGCGCGATTGCGGAATTCGGTTCCAGTTTAATTGCTTCCCGCGCCTCTTCCCTGGATCGCTCTCCTAAGCCGGCTACAAGGAGTGCACGGGACAACCGGACGCGGTGCAACGCCTCCTTTGGATACTTCGCCGCAAGATCCCGGCAGGCTGCCAGCGCTTCGCGGATATTGCCTGCCGCCAGTGCCGCAGCGCCCGTCGGCTCAAGAACCATCAAGAGAGGATCGGCCGTTTGGACATCGTGAATTGCCTTACGTGCCGCCAGGGCTTCGGACGCTGTGTATCGCCCACGAACGGAATCGATCCGAAGAGCGGCTCTGACAGTCCCATCCTTCTCAGTCTCGAATCTCTGCGTCATCTGCGCCGGGCCAATCTTGACTGAACGATTAGCGGGGAGGCTGCGGACCTGGAAGCCCGGCGGCACCGCTACCGTGTAACGCCATTCCGTTATGAATGGCTCGAAAACGACATCCGCCGTGCGGACTTTTTTCTTCGCAGGCTCTGCGTCATTTTCAGCGTTTTCTCCATCATCCGGTCCCGACTTGATGTATTGCGGGAAGCGCAAGAAAAATGTGTCGAACCGGATGGCAACTACCGCGGATTCAAGATCCGTGAGGCCGCGTTTCCCTTTAGCCACTTCAAGCTTCATGCGAAAAGGCGCATGAAGGTCAGATCCTTTTCCCGGCTCGAATTTAGCCAGGGAATTCGCAAGATATTCGTTCTGAACGTACGTTTCCAGCTGCTGGAGAATTTCCTTGGAATCTCCGCCCCCGTAGATATCCCGGTAAACAGCTTCTGTGGAGCCGTGTGGTTCCGATTCCTCCGTGATCTTTGCCGCGCCGAATTCGCGTAGCTCGAATAGCCTGTGCTCAATGAGCAGGTTATCTTCGGATGCAGCCTCGGGAGTTTTGATGAGTTGGCTGGAATCCGGATCTATCACCAGGGCGTTGCGCCCCTGATCCGAATAGGGAAGGCCGGCTGTCCGGAACTCGTCGGTCGCATCAATCCACACCGCAGGCGTTCCCGGTACATACACGATGGCATGGTTGAACATGCCTAGGCCCGGATGCTCCGCGTCCACATCCAATCCCGGTCCGGTCAATAGCAATGCGAGGTGCGAGCGTATTCCGGCGGCACGCAACAGAGCGACAAGCGCAGCCGCTTTGTCCTTGCAGTCTCCGTATTGTTCTTTTAGTGTTTCTTCCGGCCGCCGTGGGACAAGCGATCCCTCACCAAATTCAATCCCGGTATAGCGCACATGGTCGTGAAGGTAGGTTATTAGATTGCTAATTGTCTCCATGCGATTTGAGCCGGCATGCTCGGCGGCAATCGTTTTCAAATCCGCCGAGGCAATCTGTTTTTCGACTGTCTGATTGTATTGCGCTACGATCGCCTGCCACGATGATGCGGTGGATACTACCAGATATGGCCACGGCGATATGTCGGACGGCAGGTTAGGTTCGTTCTCTTCCAACACGGCCAGGTTCGCCTGCTCGAAAGTCAGCCGCAAGCCTCCCTTTATTTTTTCTTTGCTCACAGATAACTTCGGCAGCATCCGCGCTTCATATTTCAAAGGAAGTGATACAGGCGCTTCAATGGTCACACGAAACTTCACTATAGGCGCGCTGCCCCCGAACCAGAATCGCCGGACGATTCCTGCGCTGAAAAACGGCTCCGTGTCCTCTACTGTTATGTCTCTCTCGACGATCGAGCCCACCTTTACTGCCGGCAGTGGCCCGGAATAAATCCGATCATCATCAAAAACCTCCGGCCGGTTATTGTTCGCGGGAGCATCCGAAAGTGTTTTGGGATCCAAGAGGTGTTCGACGCCATCCGGTGTAATCACGCGCGCGCGTATCCAAGGACGCTTCTGGCGCCAGGGCGACCATCGCATGCCCACAGTGCTCCATTCATCGACGCCGTCCTGCGAGTCAATCCGGTAAATCATATGATGGTGGTAGACAACTCGGTTGGTGGCGTCAATTTTTGCCGCAGTTTCTTCAAGTTGGACACTCACGCCGTAGGGATTGCTGTCATCTGCCGCACCGGCCGATCGCAGAAGCTCTTTGGCTCCAATCGAGAAATACTGCTGAGCATGGGTGGAGGAGCTGCCGATAAAAATGGAAAGCCCAAGTGCACAAATGCATCGAAAGATTCGCATCAATTCACCTGTATGGAATTGCAGTAGTTTGCGCTATCAAACACGGAACCAACAACGAAGCTTGCACCACGCAGCTCATCCAATCTGTTCTAGGTTGCAGTTCCTCGACACTGTCTGATGATAAATTCTATTCATCCAAAGAGGAACAAGCTACTATATTTTTAGATAGGTCTACCGAGCGGAGCGCCAAGCCCAAATTACGCACTCGCCAGATGCAGCGCAGTGCGGGCTGGAATACGCGTTAATGGTATGAATTTCGCTTGACTCGCATTATCGCGCGGTGCTATTACTCGGCCGTTTCCTAAATGCTTAATAGACAGCAGCGTAGAAAGGGGGGCACTTTGAATAAGGGTGATCTTGTAGGAAAAATTGCAAAAGATGCAAGTCTGACTAAAGCAAAAGCGGAAGCAGCCTTCAATTCGTTGACAGGAAGCATTACCGCTTCCTTGAAGAAAGGCCAGAAGGTAACCATTGTAGGCTTTGGGACTTTTTCTGTAGCTAAGAGAAAAGCCCGCGTGGGAAGGAATCCTCAAACAGGAGTTCCTATTAAAATTGCCGCCCACAAAGTTCCTAAATTTGCAGCTGGAAGTGATCTGAAAAAAGCCGTGAAGTAGGATCCACCGCGGCAGGATTTTAATCCTGCCGCGGAAAAGCATCCTAGTTGGTGCTTACAAAATCGGCGAATTCGCGCAGCTTGTTCGAGCGATAGGGGCTCCGGAGTTTGAGCAGCGCCTTCTCTTCGATCTGGCGTATCCGTTCCCTTGTCACCTGGAATATCTCTCCCACTTCCTGCAGCGTGTATTCTTTTCCATTTTCATTGAGGCCGTAGCGCATCCGCACGATTTCCTGCTCGCGGGGAGACAGCGACTGCAGGGCGGAAATCGTCACTTCGTGAAGATTATGCTTCATGACATCTTCATCCGGGGATACCGCATTCTTATCCTCGATGAATTTGTTCAAAACCGCGTCCTTGTTGTCCGCGATGCTTGCTTCGAGAGAAATAGGCTCCTGGGCCGCCTTCAGAATCTGAGTTACCTTTGCAATCGGCGTCTTCAATTCTTTGGCAAGCTCATGAACCGATGGTTCACGCCCCAACCGCTTGGTAAGCTCATTCGCCACTTTCAAAACGCGGTTCATGGCTTCAACCATGTGCACCGGGATTCGGATAGTCCGGCCCTGATCCGCGATGGCGCGGGTGATGCTCTGCCGAATCCACCACGTCGCGTATGTGGAAAATTTATGGCCGAGACGGTAATTGAATTTATCGACTGCCTTCATCAGCCCGATGTTGCCCTCCTGAACGAGATCCAGAAGATCCAATCCGGGGTAGGAGTAATTCTTTGCGATGCTCAAAACCAGCCTCAGGTTGGATCGAACAAACTGATCCTTTGCCAGAAGCATTTCGGTCTTATTCTCGCTGATTAAGGCGAGGATCTTGCGCAGTTCATCCACATTCGACAGATACTGCGCTTCCAGTTCGCTTAGATGCAAACGGGCTTCTCTGATCGCCTTCTGGCTGGAATCCTTGCGCTGAGACAGAACTTTGACGGCCTTTTGCGCTTCTTCCATTTCGTGCAAAACCGCTTCCACGCTTCCGACCAGGATAGCAATCTGATTTTCTGAAAAGTCAATTCGCAGGAGGGAATTGTAAATCGCCTCCCGGTTGGTCTTTATCTTGGTGAGATCCTTATTCGCTTTGCTGGTTCGCGCTTTGCTCTTGAACATGTTCTTTCTTGCCAGGCGGTACTTGTCTTCCAGCTTTTCGATACGGGAGAGAATTCTGCGGATCTGGCGAATCCGGCTCTTCGTGCGTTCCTCAAGCGATACATCGTTTACAGCTTCCTGCTTGTCTTCCATGCCAAACATGGGGACTACGGGCGCCGCTCCAACGGGCTGCAATTCTTCGACCAACTCCATTATTTTATATGTATTGATCGTCGTCAGCGACAGAAGGCGCAGGGTATTGAGTTTGGCCGACTCAATTTTCTTTGCCAGATACACTTCCTGTTCCCGGGTGAGCAGGGGGATTTTGCTCATGCTTCTGTAATAGATATACAGGGGATCTGCGGAAGCAGCGGATTCTTCCTTCCCGATGGATCTGCTTTCATTTGGCACACGGGCAAATCTAACCCTGTCTACGTAATTTGCTCGCGTCAGACCTGGAAATGCCTCGGCATCGCCCCGATTTTCATCGTCCAGCTCAATGGCATCGTATTCGGTTTCTTCTAGAGTATCGTTTTGTTCCAATTCAATCATGATTGGTAATATCCTCATTGTGGGGACATTTTTTTAAAATCCCTTCAACTCAACTAAAGCTGCACCTATTATGACTTAAGGGGGGATAATTGCTTTTTGGCCCCGACCTCTTCGCCCGAGAGCGTTACATAGTATTAGATAGTCGAAACCGAGAAATAGTTTCATCGGGCGGGATGAATTTTTTTGTGGGTATCAAGGTCAAAACCTCGCTTTTTTAATAAAAAACATCTTCACGCCCGGTAATACGGCAGATCATTCAATTCGTTCCGAGAACATGTATAACATCACATCTTTTTTTTCGCAACCAATTTCTGGCTGATCCGTATTATTTCCGTGTGCTTGCAGAAAGGGTGGAAGGGTCACCGCCTCGCAATGAAATCCTCTGAAAAATGCGGATTTATCCGGCGTCCGGCCCAGGAAACGGAACGCGCCGATTGACTCGCCTGCAGGTTTTCATTATTATTTAGCCTTTTATAATCAAGTTTTACGAGCCGCTCCCGGGAGGAATAAGTGTGATTGAAGTAGAACATGTAAGCAAGGTTTACAACGGCCGCAAGGCTGTGGACGATGTCTCCTTTAAGGTGGAAAAAGGGGAAATCCTCGGTTTTTTGGGTCCCAACGGTGCGGGAAAAACCACCACGATGCGGATTCTCACCTGCTACATGCCTTCGACCGAAGGTACTGCAAGGGTTGCGGGATATGACGTATTCGAGCAGAGTATCGAAGTTCGCAAAAGAATCGGATATCTTCCGGAAAACCCTCCTTTATATCCGGAAATGGCGGTTCAATCCTATCTGAACTTCGTGGCCAAGATCAAAGGCACCCGGTCCAATCAGCGCAAAAGCCAGGTGGATGAAGTCATCGGTAAATGTAACTTGGGCGATGTTCGAAACAGGATTATCGGCAAGCTCTCCAAGGGCTACAAGCAGAGAGTCGGTCTGGCACAAGCTCTGCTGAACAACCCTGAAGTTCTTATCCTCGATGAGCCGACGCTCGGGTCTGGATCCCAAACAAATACATGAGGTTAGAGATCTGATCAAGAGCCTTGGCTCAACGCATACAGTCATCCTCTCAACGCACATCCTGCCGGAAGTAAGCATGACGTGCAACCGCGTCGTCATCATCAATAAAGGCAAAGTAGTGGCTATGGATACGCCGGAAGGCCTGGCGCACCAAATGAAGGGCGCTGAACGCGTATCTCTGACGGTCGATGGCCCGATGGCTGCCGTTCGCGACAAGCTTCAGTCGATCGACGGCGTTTTAAGAGTTCAGGTGAACGAGGAACCCGCCGGTTCACAGGCGACCTATATTGTGGAATGTCAGCTGGATAGCGATCTTCGCCGTGTGCTGGCTGCAACCGTGGTGTCCCAGGGCTGGGGATTGCTGGATCTGCGGGGCATCTCCATGAGCCTTGAAGACGTCTTCATCAATCTCACAACCGAAGAAAAAGAATAACTTACGCCGATTTCGGCGCCCTGTATAAGAGGCCCGGTATGCAAAATATTCTGGCAATCTGGCAGCGCGAGATGAGGAGCTATTTTGTCTCGCCGATTGCTTATGTGGTTTTGACTGTTTTCCTTTTCCTCTCCGGCCTATTCTTTTTCGGAAATCTCACGGAAGTCGTTCAGTATACGATGACGCAAGCTCAGATGGGCCAAGGTATACAGCCGATTGATGTTCCGGCGTATGTGATTCAATCCCTGTTTCGAACCACGAGCGTGATACTTCTCTTCCTGGTTCCGATGTTAACAATGGGTCTTTTTACTGAAGAAAAGAAACGGGGAACCATCGAGCTTCTGCTGACAACTCCGGTTGGCAATTTCCAGGCATTGTTGGGAAAGTATTTAGCAAGTGTAACTTTTCTCCTTATTCTCTTTATGTCCAGCGGTTTTACTATTTCGGCCCTTTTTGTTTACAGCCGTCCCGATTGGAAGCCGATCCTGGCGGGCTATCTGGGCATGTTTTTATACGGTGCGGCGCTCCTGGCTCTGGGGCTATTTATTTCAACGCTAACCGAAAACCAGATTGTAGCGGTGGTCATCACATTTGGCGCAAGCCTCGTGCTCTGGCTTATCAGCGTGTTTTCCTCTTCGGCTGTCGGGCGCTACCAAGGACGTCATCAACTACCTGTCGGTAATCAGCCATCTCGATGATTTTCATTAAGGGTGTGATCGATACCTCGCACATCATTTATTATGTGACATTTGCATTCGTCGGACTTTTTTTGGCATATCGTTCACTTGAGTCGATGCGGTGGAAAGGCTAATGAAAAAATATCTACAGAAATTGGACACATTAGGCCTGTTGCTTTTGTTGGCCGCGTTTATCTGGATATTTGGTATCGAATGTCTGGGAAAAGTGGAACCTGGGTCTCGCAATCGCAGGCGGATTGATGGTGATCATCGGCATTGCCGCCAATTACAGGCAAATTCTCTCGTCTCTCGGAAAACGCTCGACAAAGTATGCCGGCAACTACGTGGTTTCCCTTGTCCTGGTCATAGCAATCGTGTCGGGCCTGAACTACCTCGGGCAAAGACATACAAAGCGCTTTGACACAACCGGCGGCAGCCGATACTCTCTGGCGCCGCAGACCGTTCAGGTGCTCGGGAAACTGACCGGTGACGTGGATATTAAGGCGTTTTTCCCCGGCGGGGACTATGCGCCGCTGAAGGAATTGCTGGTGGAATACCGGACAATTAGTCGTCGCATCCGATACGAGTTTATCGATCCGGACAAGCAACCTGATGTCGCGAAGCGATACAACGTCACCGCCTATGGCACATTTCAAAATCCATTGACGGGCTCTCAGCTGAAGTTCGGGACTCTTGTCCTCACTCTCAGAAATCGCGAAGAGAAGATTGAAAAGCGTTCGGAAGAGGTTCGGGAAGAGGACCTCACGAATGCCATCATTAAAGTCGGACGGTCCGAAGCCAAGAAAATCTATTTTCTTCAGGGCCACGGCGAAAAGGATTTAGCCGATACCGATCGCCAGGGCTATTCCGAAGCTAAAAAGGCCTTGGAAGGCCAGGGCTATGCTGTCGGGACAGTGAACCTTGCCAGCGAAGGGAAAGTCCCCGCGGATGCGAAAGCGCTCATTATTGCGGGCGCGACAACGGAGCCTTTTCCCCAGGAACTCCAATTTATCAACGACTTTCTCAATCAAGGGTCCGGAGGCGTATTCATTCTGCTTGATCCGCACCCGGCCCCGTCCTTTGATTCATTTTTAAAGCCATGGGGCGTCAGCGCTAGATAACGACCTGGTCCTTGACGTCAGCGGGGCCGGGAGGCTCATGGGCGCGGGCCCGAGCATTCCGCTGGTCATCAGCTACGAGAACCACGCGATCACGGACCGCTTCAAGGCCATGACCTTTTTCCCGCTTACCAGGTCTATTCAACCGGAAAAATCAATACCGGCGGGATTAACCGTCGACACGCTTTTCAAAAGCAATGAGAACAGCTGGGGCGAGACAAATCTGGGCACCAAGGAAGCCTCCTATGATCCCACAAAGGATTTGAAGGGTCCGCTTCCACTCGCCGTAGCGGTGACTAAGGAAATCAAACCGGCATCGGATAAAGGTCGTGCGGTTAAAGCCAGAATGGTGGTTACGGGAACTTCCAATTTCCCGATCAACGCCTATTTCCCGGCCCAGGGCAATGGCAACCTGTTTTTAAATATTGTCAGCTGGCTTGCCCAGGATGAGGATCTTATCTCCATTCGTCCCAAACCGGCTGAGGATCGCCGGATCCTGCTTTCTCAAAGCCAATTGGCGGCTTTACGGCTTTTCACGATATTTATTCTTCCCGGTATTGCGCTTGTCGTGGGCGTCGCCGTCGTGTTGAATCGCCGGAGGAGATAGGATGCGTTTCAAGGGCACGCTGGTATTGCTGATTGTGGTTCTTGCGCTTGGCGGCTTCATCTATTTCTACGAAATCAAGGGAGGAGCACAGCGCGAGAAGGCAAAAGAGTCCGAAAGCCTAATATGGAAAATCGAGGATAGGGACATCCGGCAGATAGAGCTTTTCTCTCCCGGCCAGCACGTAACGGCAGCGCGCAAGGACGAAAAGGAATGGGTCCTGACCGCGCCTCAAACGCTGGATGCCGACTCCGAAGAGCTCGACCGCCTGGCTCGTTCGGCTGTCACACTACGCCGGGAGAATGTCGTCGAAGAGAATGCAGCCGACCTGGCTAAATTCGGATTGAACCCGGCTCAAACCAGCCTCAAATTCAAAACGAAAGATGGCAAAGAGTACGCCATCGATTTCGGCAACAATAACCCGACCGGCAGCTTTGCTTACGCGTCATTCCCAGGCCAGAAGGTCGTATTTCTGGTTTCCACTAGTGCCGCGAGTTCTTTCAGCAAAAAAGTGGATGATCTGAGAAATCGTTCGGTTCTCAGTTTCGAACAGCCTGAAGTCCAGTCTTTGAGTGTAAACAATCCGAAAGGCGTTTTTGAACTCACCAAAGACAAAGATGACCGCTGGTGGTTCAAAGGAATCGAAAAAAGAGCCGCGGATGGCCCCGGAGTGCGTGGAATCCTCAGTGCTCTGTCCACCGGAAAGATTAAGGAGTTTTTTAACGATAACACCGGCGACTATACAACCCTGGGTTTGGACAAGCCGTTCATCGATGTCAGCCTGACCTACGGTAAGAACAAGGCAATCAAGCACTTTATAATCGGCTTGGAAAAATCCAGGCTGAAGAAAAAGAGCGCAAAACCTGCCGCCGGGGAAGACAAGGCAGCGGAACAAACATCGTCCGGGATTTATCTGGCGCAGGACATGTCCAGGCCGGATCTGTTTTTCGTAGAAAAGGATCTTGTAGACAAGCTTCTCAAATCGCCAAACGAGGTGCGCGACAAGACTCTTGCCTCCATGCAGCGCTGGGATGTGGATGCCATCGAGCTCACGAATGCAAAGGGCAGTTTCAGCTTCGTCAAATTGAACGGAGAATGGTTTTTCGGCGCGGCAAAAAAGAAGGCCAAGTGGGATGCGGTCAACGGGATCCTGGATGCGATGGAGAAACCTGTCAAAGAGTGGATAGACAAGCCGGCCCCGCTTAAGGAATACGGACTGGAAAAGCCTGCCGTTCATGCGGTTTTTAAGCAGGGAGGCCGCATCATCGCCGATTGCGCTTTGGGCAAGAGCGCCAAGAACGGCATTTATGCCCATGTAAAGGGAGATTCTTCCGTAAAGATAGCGGATCCGGAAGGCCTAAGTATTCTGGACCAGGGAGAATCCGGTTTTGTGGAAGCCGCGGTTGCCGCCAATCCCAAGAAGTAAACCTCGCTGCTTATTTCATGCATAGATTGGGAGTGCCGGCGTCCCGCCTAAAGCCGCATAGCTTTCGGGTGGCGAAGCCTTTCGGAGTGCGGCAGCTTGCTGCCGCTTTCAAGCGAACCCTTGAAAAATTACCATATCGGAGCGTTTTAAAAGCGGCAGCGAACAGCCGCACATCTCCGAAGGCGCCCTTCGGGCGCTGTGTAATGGCGACTAAGTGGCATTAGGCGAGACGCCGGCATTCCCACGCGCAGCACCCTCGGTCCGCGCAGGTTAAGGGGTGCAGAAGCGGATTTGACGGGTAGTTGCTATTTCATTTCCCGTCGAGTATACTTCCGGTTGCTGCTTTTGTACAAAGTGGGCGAGTGCCCACTTTTTTTGTTTAGGGCTTAAAATGGCAGTATCGGAATCGAGCGAGCAACAATCCCTGGAACTCAGGATTACTGAGCTGGCGGAACAGATTGCCGCATCCATGGGGATGGAGGTAGTACTCGTAGAGATTAAAGGGGACGGGAACCGCAGCGTCATCCGGGCATATATTGATCAGCCTGGCTGGAATTACCCTGGAGGATTGCGCGCAATTCAGCCGGCGATTTTCCGTCTCACTGGATGTGGAAGACTGGATTCCATTCCACTACGTTTTAGAGGTGTCGTCGCCGGGAGTGAATCGTCCGCTGACAAGGGAAGCGGATTTTCTGCGTTTTTGCGGTAAGAATGCCAAGATACGGACGCGATCCCCTATCGCGGGACAGAGAAATTTCAAGGGGAAGATCCTGGGCATTACTGAAGGCCGGTTGGAACTCGAAGTCGCACCGGGCAAGGAAGTCGCGATTGCCGTGACGGACATCGAAAAAGCCAATTTGATGGCTGAATTAAGCATGAGGCCGCAGGGGGCCTGAAATATGTCGAACATCATTGCTCAAACGATCGAACAGATCAGCAAAGAAAAGAACGTCGATCCCAAGATTATCGTCAGCGCACTGGAAGATGCGATGGTTGCCGCTTCCAGAAAATTTTATAAAACCAACGAAGACATCAACGCGCGATTCGATCCCGAAACAGGCACGGTTGAAATTTTCGCGGTCCGGCGCGTCGTCGAGACCGTGGAGAATCCAAGCCTGGAAATATCGTTGAGCGAGGCGAAGGAAATCGATGACTCGCTGGAAGTCGACGACACGGTCGAGATACCCAAACCCATGGACGTTCTGGGACGCATCGCGGCTCAAACAGCGAAACAGGTAATTCTTCAGAAAGTGCGGGAAGCCGAACGACAGAATATCTACAACGAATATTCCCAGAAGATCGGCGAGATGGTCAACGGGGTCGCGAAGCGATTCGAGGGTCCGGATATCATCGTGGACATCGGAAAAACAGAAGCGCTGCTTCCGCTCCGTGAGCAATCCCGGGCTGAAACCTACAAACAGGGCGAGCGTATCCGCGCAGTTATCGTCAAAGTACTGCCCGTTGCCAAAGGCCCGCAGGTCATTCTTTCCCGCACCGATGCGCAGCTGCTTGTCTGCCTTTTCGAGATGGAGATCCCGGAAATCTACGACGGGACCATTGTAGTGAAAAGCGCCGTGCATGAGCCGGGAGACCGCGCCAAGATTGCCGTTGCCTCGCTTGACCGGGATGTGGATCCGGTGGGAGCCTGCGTCGGCATGAAGGGCTCTCGAATCAACGCCATTATCCGGGAGCTCCGCGGAGAAAAGATCGACATCGTGCAATGGTCGGACGATCCGGCCCAATATGCTGCGAATGCGCTGAATCCGGCGAAAATCTCGAAGGTTCTGATCATCGATCCATCGGAAAAACGGATGGAAGTGATTGTCGAAGAGAAGCAGCAGTCCCTGGCGATCGGGAAAAAGGGCCAGAATGTGCGCCTGGCTTCGCGGCTGATTGGATGGCAGATCGACGTCAAGAGCGAAGAGCAGAAGAAACAGGAAGTACTCAGCGTCATGGAATCCTTGACGTCTTCCTCCACATCCCTTACGGAACTGGAAGGGATCAGCGACCGGATCATCGAGCGATTGCGCGAAGCGGGAATTGAAAATGTCGAACGCATCCTGGAATTGGGAGAAGACAAGTTGAAGGAAATTCCCGGGGTTGGGGATAAGACGGCCGCCAAAATCATGGAAGCAGCCAAGGATCTCTTTGAAGAGGTGGAGATCGAAGTCCCGGAAGGAATGGATGTGCCTACTGCAATTCAGGCAGCCGACGAGGATGAAACCTCCGGCGCTGAAGCGGTTTCCGATTCCGAAGCTCCGGCAGCAGATGTTTTGACAGATGCAAACTCAGCCGCAGAGCAAAACGAGGAAACGGCAGATGAGTCCGAGGCGGCTCTGAAAGCTACCGATTCCACGGCGGCAGAGGAAGATAAAAAAGAGTAAGCCCGTGAGAAATGCGGGCAGGGATTCCCCGCCGGCAAGGTTTGTGTGTCTGACAGGCGGGCAGAGTTCCGCCGCGGTTTTTAGCCGGGATTTCACCCGGTTGGAAACTTCAGCTTTATTGATTTGAGATTTCTATTTGCCTCAAAACGGGCGAGTCAAATAGCAACCGTAGTCGAGGTCTTTGCGAAAATGGATAAAATAACGGTCGCGGAACTGGCGACAGAGTGCTCGGTAAAGAACCAGGTAGTACTCGGTGAGCTGAAACGCCTTGGTTTATATGTTTTTTCTCCCACCGCGACAATTGATGCGAGTTTTGCAGAGACCATCCGGAAAAAAATCCTCTCTCAAAGAGAGGCCGAAGAGGCAAAAGCGCTAGGGGCGGAAAAGAAGAAGGAATCGGAAGCCGCCAAAAAGTCGGAGAAAAAACCGGCCAAACAAACCGCCGCGCCCGAACCCGAACCGCAGCCTCCGGCTGCAGCGACAGGTCTCAAAAAAGCCAAGAAGGCTCCCAAGGTAGAAAAGCCGATCGAAGTAAAACCGGAGGAAGTTGCTCCCAAAGTGTCTCTAGCGCCTCGCAAGGGTCGCAAACACTATGATCGGGAATCGGCTGAGCTGGTTGAACAGGCGGCTCTCAAACCGGTAACGGAAGCGATGCCTGCCGAAGCGCCTCCGAGCGAAGTGTCGGCGCCGGACGAGGCAGCCGAAGCCGCAATGGTGGCGCATCCCGAGCAGGCACCTACCGAACAAGCAGCTGCAGCCGAAGAAGCACAAGTTCCCTCTGGACCGGTAACGCCTCCTGTTGCGCCTGTGCATGAAGCGCCCCAAGTTGTCGATCATGCTCCCTCAGCCACCGCTCATGCCGAGGTAGAGCATGCGGCGGCTCCTGCCGCCGCGGGCCACGCAGTAGAACATCCGCCTCATCATCCGGGAGTTTTTTCCAAAAAAATTATTATACCGAAGGCTAAGACAAAAATTCTGATGCGGACCACCACGGAACGAGTAGTAACGCCCGAGATTACGGACCGCATCCTGAAAGGTCTCCACCAGGAGAAGCCCGGAGCGCCGAGAGTTTTCACGCCCTCCTCAAGATTCGTAAGGAAGAAAAAGTTTGAGAAACCGGAAGTAACTGAGAGGATCATCGCCAAAGTAGTTGATTTGCCGCGTCCACCGGCTTCGCCTGAAGATTTCAAGCCAATTGCAATTACGGAAGGGGTCACGATCAAGGACCTGGCGGAGAAGATGGACATTAAATCGAAATACATTATTCAAAAGCTTATCTCCAAGGGAATTCTTGCTTCCATCAACCAATCCCTTGACCTTGATGCCGCAAAAGAAGTGTGCGCCGAATTCGGATTCCGTGCCGACGTAATTAGCTTCGAACAGGAAGCCGAAGCCAAACAGGAAGTTGTGGACAATCTGGCGGATCATTTGTCCCGGCCGCCCGTGGTTACCATTATGGGCCATGTAGACCATGGCAAAACATCTCTTCTGGATGCGATACGCGAAACCAATGTAACCGCCACAGAAGCCGGCGGAATCACGCAGCACATCGGCGCGTACCAGGTGGACATCCGCAACCGGCAGCATTGTCTTCCTCGACACGCCGGGCCACGAAGCGTTCACGATGATGCGCGCGCGCGGCGCGCAGGCTACGGATATCGTTGTTCTTGTGGTCGCTGCGGATGATGGAGTGATGCCGCAGACCGTTGAAGCCATTCACCACGCCAAAGCGGCCAACGTGCCGATCATCGTGGCCATCAACAAGATCGATAAGGCGGGAGCCCAGATCGACCGGGTCAAGCAAGCGCTCGCGGATCAGGGTTTGTTGGCGGAAGACTGGGGCGGAGATGTCGTTACGGTCCAGGTCTCGGCAAAGCAGAAGACGAATCTTGATTTGCTGCTCGAAATGATCCTGCTTGTGGCGGACATGAAGGACTTCAAGGCGAATCCCAAACGTCTCGCCTCAGGCGTCGTTCTCGAAGCGAAGGTGGACAAGGGCCGGGGCTGCGTCGCTACCGTCCTGGTGCAGAACGGGACTCTTCAACTCGGAGATTCTCTGGTTGCCGGGTCCGTGCACGGGCGCGTGCGAGCGCTCGTCAATGACCGTGGAGCCAACATCGATTCCGCAGGACCCTCGATCCCGGTCGAGATACAGGGCTTGCAGGATTTGCCCATGGCCGGAGACATTTTCCAGGTTTTCGAAGATACGACGAAAGCGCGCCAGGTAGCGGAATACCGGCAGGCCAAGGATAGGGAACAGACTTTGCAGAAGACCTCCCGCCTGTCGCTGCAGGCTTTATATGAGGCGATGCGCGAAGGAGCTGTCAAGGAGCTTCCGCTTATCGTCAAGGGAGACGTGCAGGGATCAGTGGAAGTTGTTAGCGATATGCTGAACAAGCTGAGCACCGAGAAAGCGAAAGTGAAAATCCTGCATAGCGGCGCAGGCGCTGTTACCGAGACCGACGTGCTCCTCGCTTCTGCATCGAACGCGATTATTATCGGATTCAACGTGAGGCCCGAGCGCAAAGCCCAGGAATTGGCGGATTCCGAAGGAGTCGAGATTCGGCTCTACACCGTCATTTATAACCTGACGAATGAAATCCGGGCTGCCATGATCGGCATGCTCGAATACACGACGAGTGAGAAATATGTGGGACGGGCCGAAGTCCGCGACACCTTCAGGGTTCCCAAATTCGGATTCATTGCAGGATCCTATGTGCTGGATGGTGTGATCCGCCGCAATGCTGAAGCCCGGCTGCTCCGGGATAACACGGTAATTCACGAAGGAAAGATTGGTTCGCTGCGCCGCTTCAAGGATGACGTTTCCGAAGTGAAGTCCGGATTTGAATGCGGGATCGGCTTCGAGCGTTTCTCCGATGTCAAGGTAGGCGATATTATCGAGGCATACGTTATCGAAAAGATCCAGCCCACCTCTCTCTAATTGACGATTTACGATTGACGAATTACGATTAAAATATACATCCGGATAGAGGTTGATCTTCTATTCGCAGCTTTGTCCATTCGTAATTCGTCATTCGTCAATTCGTCAATTCGAAAATGCCTATAGCGTATTGCACCCTTGAACTTTTTCTGCCGTACTCCCAGTCGCTCAAGGATAAGCGGATGGTCCTGCGCAAGGCTCAGGATCGCTTGCGAGCCCGGTTCAACTTTTCGATAGCCGAGGTGGATTTTCAGGACAAATGGCAGAGGGCCAAGCTGGCGGCCGTTACGGTTGGCGCGGACGACGCAACATTAGAACGGGTCATGCAGCAATTCGTCCGAGAGGCTGAAAACGTGCTGGGGGACGTTCTCATCGACTGCCAGGTTTCATACATCGATACCTAATCATCGGTTACAGGTTACGAGTTACAGGTTGCAGGTTAAAACCTCCAACCTGGAACCTGTAATGAAACCTGCAACGTGTAACCTGAAACTTGGATACCAGGAAGCACGTGGGATACGAAGGTTAAGTTTATTATGCAACCATCACGAAGACCGCAGAGATTGGCTTTGCAGATCCAGCAGGAAGTAAGCCTGATGATCTCACGCGACATGAAAGACCGGAGAGTCGGCTTTGTGACCGTCACGGGTGTCCAGTTGACTCCCGATCTCAGGCATGCGCGGATATTCATTTCGATGATGGGTTCCGAGAGCGAAAAAGAGGAAAGCCT
Organism: uncultured Acidobacteriota bacterium; assembly: GCA_963718845.1. Taxonomy (GTDB): domain Bacteria; phylum Acidobacteriota; class UBA6911; order UBA6911; family UBA6911; genus UBA6911. Next base: position 258,303 of record CAVRAD010000018.1, on the reverse strand, counting down.
CGAAGCACTGAATCATGCAACCGGGTGGGTCCGGCATGAGCTTGGCCAGCGGATTCGCATGAAGTTTATACCCGAAATCGTTTTTCAGTTTGACACATCGCAGGAGTATGGGGATCACATCGATCGACTGATCGATGAGATCCACGAACACTAGAATGGACAGCACAGACGGCGTCATCATTATTGACAAACCTTCCGGATGGACTTCTCACGATGTCGTGGCGAAAATCCGGAATCTGACCAAAATCAAGAAAGTCGGGCATGCGGGGACCCTCGACCCTTTTGCCACCGGCGTCCTGCCTCTCACCTTGGGCCGGGCCACCCGTCTGACAAGCTACTTTCTGGCGTCCGACAAGGTGTACCACGGAGTCATGCGTTTCGGTTTTGCCACGAACACCTATGATGTGGACGGAGATCCTCGCGGCGAAGACGTGCATCCGGAACTGGATGCGGACCGGCTCCGGCAGATATTTACTCATTATTGCGGGACCATTTGCCAAACATTGCCGCCATTTTCAGCTAAAAAGGTCCATGGAAGGCCGTTGTATTCCTACGCGCGCAAGGGCATCGAGATGACGCCATCCACTAAAGAAGTCACTGTTAAGTCGCTGACATTGCTCAGCGTCAATCACAGTGAAGCGGAGTTTGAACTCGCCTGCACCGCCGGAACCTATGCGCGCAGCCTGGCCCATGACATTGGCGCCGAATACGGCTGCGGCGCACACCTTGTCCGTTTGCGCCGGACGCGCAGCGGAGAATTTCCGATTGAGGCCGCAGTCCCGCTGGCGGAGGGCGAGCAGTTTCACCCGCGCGATTTTTTCATCAGCCAGGTCACTCCGATACGAAACCTGCTCCGCGATATTCCCGAAATCGTAATTTCAGAAGGCGACAAGAAGAAGCTGCTTCACGGAATGGACCTGAATCTGATTACGGCCAATGCGGGATCCAAGGAATTCCGGCTGATGGATGAATTCGGCGAAATCATCGCCTTAGCCAAAAACATCCAGGTCTTCACGTCGCCTGTTGCGCAGACGGCTCACTGGGTCCGCGTCCATCCCCACCTTACTTTCAATTAGCCCAACCCCGGATAACCGCATTTTTCAAGGGCTTTCTGCTGCTGCGCAGATCCGGGCATGTTAATACAGATTCCAGATTCTTGATTCCAGATTTCAGAATACAGGTCAAAGACTGCAGTGAATCTGAAATTTGGAATCTGGAATCTGGAATCTGGAATTGCAGCTGTCAGACCGCCAGACGGTCTTTGATCTTCTGAAATTTTTTCTCGCCGATTCCTTTCACATTGATAATCTCATCAATTTTATTGAATTTCCCGACCTTGGCCCTGTATTCGAGAATGGCCTTTGCAGTCGCAGGGCCAATCCCAGGGATGGCCTGCAGCTGTTCGGACGTAGCCGAGTTTAGGTTGATTTTTTCCGTTGGGGCCGCAGCCGATTTCTGGGCCATTACGGAAACAGAACTGAGCGCCAGGCCCAGACATAGCGCCAATACACACACAATCCTAGCTTTTCTTGATGTCATACCAATCCTCCTCATGGCAATTTTTCGATGCGAAAGCATGTACTTGCTCTCGCCTACGCTTGTCTAACTGCCAAGTCCCAAATTGAGCGAAAAAAAATGCGTCGGCTCTTGATAGGGGACGGATAGAGGATTCGTACCGATGTCTTGGAGGCTTTGAGATCGGGTTTTGATTCTCAAAGCCTCCGGAAAGGTGGCCTTGCCTATTTTAGTTTTGTGGCGGTGACTTCTACCTGCAACCGGTGTTTGGTCCCCGGATCATCCATGCTGCCCAACAGCGTGGCTTTCCCCAGGGCAAGAAGGGCGTCGGCGCTGATATTGGTCGACCGGAAGATCGGCGGGTATGTATCACCGGTCTTTTCGGAAGGAGCGAGACCGCTGATGTCAAACACCGAGGACAGCCATGGATTTCCATCGATTTCCTGCAGCCTGCAGCTAATACTCACGCCGACGCTTCTGTAGGCCATATTCGCCGAACTGGTTGGGTAAGGGACCTGGCTTCCGGCTGTCATTTTTGCCGATTCACCCGTCCGAACCAATAAGCTGTAGGCACTCTTGTTTAAAGATTTTTCCCCCTCCATTTCACGAATCGCAAACTCCAGCAGATAAAAAGCAGCAGGCTTGGCTGAATCTGCTGTCTTGGAGGGCGATGCGGGAACCGGGGGCGAAGGAGGAGCCTGCGGCTGCTGAGCCGGCAGAAGAGGAACTATCGCAAGTAACGCGACTGCAATCATAGTGGTGGCGATTATTCTGTTCATAATGGGTCCTCGCTCTGGTGCGCTATGGGCAGCTGCACCATGTCGATGTTAATGGATGAAACCTGTGCCTTCGGTATTTGAATGGTTGAGAGCTCAAAATCGGGCATTTGCAGTGGTCCGGATTCGGCTTCGGGTTCGCTCGCAAAATTTTGTTCCGAGACCGTTTTGACAAATGACACCAGATATCGTTCCTGGTCGGATATCTTGGCGGATAGGAAATGGCCCTTTGGGGTTTCCCTCACCTTAATGTGAACATGCTTATTAGCATACACTTTCGCGGATGGCTCCGCCTGGACGATTAACGGTGGCTGTTCCTGTTTCGCGATGGGCGGCACGCCGGATCCCCGCTGCTTTTGCATGACGCTCTCTCCTGCCGGATGGTCCTCAATTCGAGTGAGAAGCACATAGCACGAGAAAATGAGAATTGCCGTTGCCGCCATTGCCAGCGACAGCCATCGAAAATGCAGTCGTCTTTTGGCCAGCCGGCTGTTCACATTGGCAATGATCCGCGCCTCAAGTCCGGCCCGCGATTCCGCCGTGCCGTATTCGGTAGAGGCCCTGTCGAGCCATGTGTCTAACTCTCTTTCCAGGTCTTCACGGTTCATTGTTTCCCTCCGCAAGGGCTGCTAGTTTTTCCTTTATCACTTTCCGCGCCCGGGAAAGCCTGTCGCGTACAGAAGAGTCGGCGATGCCCAAAATCTCCGCCGCATTCTGGGATGTCATTCCCTCGACAGTAAGAAGCACGAACGTTTCGCGCAGGTCGCGCGGCAGCGATAGCAATGCACGTCCCAGCAAAATTGCTCTCTCCTTTCGGATCAAAACCTCTTCGGCAGCCGATTCCGCGGCAGGCATTGTGCGCAACAGATCCTCGGATCGGATGTTTCGTCGATCCTCGGATCGGTTTCTGGAGTGATTCAATGCCAGGCGCCAGGCGATGCGGCCAAGCCAGGCGCGCATGTGCTCGATTTTACTCAAGTCGCCTGCGCGAAAGGCCCTGAAGAAAGTCTCCTGCGCAATATCTTCTGCATCCTGCGTGTTGCGAAGTACTGAATAGGCGATATTTAGGACAAAGCGCCCGTGTGCGAATACGAGCGCATCGAAGTCCAGAGTGTCGGCGTCACATGAAGATGCAACGGGCGTATCGGCCAAGATCATCCTCTCCATGGTGCAACTCTCGAATCAGGGCGTTCACATATATAGACACGGTTGCCCCCCGGAGTGTTGGAAAATATTTAACCAGGAATATCTGAATCTGCTCGCAACCGGCAAATCCGCCATAACCTCTATCGATTTCATCCAATGAGCGGGGGCATGCTGTACTTTTATGACATCACGGGCAAGATCCCTGCGATCAAGCCTCTCAGAATGTGCCTGTCCGTATTCCTGCGAGCGAATAATGGTGACTGCTGCGGGGTTCCCCGCTACCCTATGAAGATGTTCAGCGAGTTTAAGTCGTCCGTTGTGCCCCCCGATTCCCAAAACGGCGACGCCTTGTGGTTTGTCTATTCAGGATATCGTTTGCTCGTCAAGGTTTCGGGCGATGCCGCCTCAATTCCAGCGACAGATGAGATCGAAGCTTTGGGCGTCGGCGTCGAGCATCGCCTATTTCTCGGGAGTTATCGAGGGCGCCCGTGTTTCGCCGCCGAAGGCTCACTTCCCGGCGAGAGTCCGGCCGACGCCACGTTCCAGGAACTGCGGTCTCTTTTCGACCTTCTTGAAAACGGGATCTACGAGATTGCGCTTTTGGGTTCGCATCTTGTCAAATGGGATAAAAGCTGTCAGTTCTGCAGCACATGCCGTGGGCTCCTCAAACAGCGCAACGACATGCGAGCCAAGGAATGTGAGGAATGCGGCCGGTTTGAGTTTCCCCGCATTTCTCCCGCGATCATTGTTCTTATCGAGAAAGGGGATGCTTTGCTCCTTGCCCGATCCGCCAGATTCCCGGGATCATTTTTCAGCGTCCTCGCAGGTTTTGTCGAGCCCGGAGAAAGCCTTGAAGAGGCCGTGCATCGCGAGGTTAAGGAAGAGACCGGAATCCTCGTCAAGGATATTGCCTACTTCGGAAGTCAACCGTGGCCCTTTCCCGATAGTCTTATGATCGGATTCACTGCGCAGTATGAATCGGGAGAAATCCGGATTGACGGAGAAGAAATTGTCGAGGCCGGCTGGTACCAATCGCACAACCTGCCGCAGATCCCCGGGAAGCTGAGCATAGCAAGGCAGCTCATCGATTGGTTTGTGGCGAGGCATTCCCAAGAATTAAGGAGCACCACTTGCAGGCACTGATTGTCATTCTTGTTCTCATTCTATTATTCAATCCAAAGATTTTGCCTCGCATAGGGAGCTGGCTGGGCTGGCAGTCGCGGAAGCCTTTACGCCAGGCCAAGTGGATGTGGAGTTGGGCTTCAGGAACAGAGGAGGAGTCGCTCCGTGCGGAAGCGGAGTACGGGGAGGAATGCGCTCGCGCCTTCTCGAAGCAGTTTTCGGGAAGCGTGGTGCGCGCAGACCAGGAGCTTGTCGCGACGATCGGAACCGGACTCGCCAAGGTGGTGAAAAATCCCCGCCGCGAATTCCACTTCAAGGTGATCGCTGCCCCCCAGCCTAATGCCTTTGCTCTTCCAGGGGGATTCGTGTTTATCACGGATTCGCTGCTTGATCTGTGTAAACGTGACCGCAGCGAAATTGCTTTTTTCCTGGGGCATGAAATCGGGCACATCGTACGCGGCCATGCCAGAGACCAGCTGACGGCGAGTGCTTTCCTGAATGCAGTCGCGGCGCGAATCCCTAAAGCCGGGCAAATGCTCCGCCAGATGGTCAGCAAGGGATATTCCAGGACGTCTGGAACTGGAGGCTGATCGGGAAGCGGCTCGATTAACATTAGCTGCAGGGTTCGATGGCCAGGCATCGATTCGTGCGCTAAAACGCCTGGCGCAGGTTTCCTCCGATAATTCCGGGTTGGCGGAGTACTTCTCTACGCATCCTCCGTTGCCCGAGCGGGTTCGGGAATTGGATCAATACCTCGGCGACACCCTTTAAGCAATGCGTTTTACTTTCTTGTATTTCAACCATCTGCCGCTCTTATCCCGCTTGAATAGCTGTCCGCGCCGCTCATCGGCAAGCGCAGCCGTGAGGTCTTTCATCGTTTTTTTATCCGCCAGAATATCCATGGTTTCCAGGAGAGACTCATAATCCTCGATGGGGACAAGAGCACTCACGGGCTCGCCGTCCCTCGTCAGAACATAGGCTCTTCCGTCCTCCTGAACCTTACGCACAAGATCCAGGAGCCTTGTCTTCGCCTTGCTTACCGATAGAATTTCGTGTCTCATCAATGAGCCCCATGAATAGACTTGCGATGTTCAATCACAAGGACCAGGACCTCGATCCTGTCGTTGAAGATTTTGTATAGGATTCGAAAGGTAGCGACGCGCTCCGACCAAATTCCCTTTAAACTTCCGCCCAGCGGTTTGCCTTCTCGGGGATTAGCCGCAACTCTTTCCAAACCGCGATCGACCTGCCTCCTCAGTCGCGGATTTAATTGATCGTACTGTCTCTGCGCCGTTTGCGTAAAAATCAGGTCAAACACGGTGACCATTATAATAGTCTCCATAGGAGCCGTCAAGAATCTCCGTTCAAGGACCTGCGATTCAGACAGTGGCTGTTGCTCCCCCACCAAAGCCGCATAGTTTTTTGGGGGCGAAGCCTTCGGAGTGCGGCAGCTTGCTGCCGCTTTCCGAAACGCCCCTATGTGCCATTCTGCTCTAAATGGGTGCGCAGCAGAGGTGGCGGACCACAAGTGATCTCGGTCCATTTCCCGCTAGCCGGGTGAGGAAAGCCTAGTAAAGCGTTGTGCAAATAGTAACCCAGGTCAGACGGCAGCGCCCGGCTGTCATCCGCCGGGACGCCTCCCACTACATAGAGCGGATCGCCAACCAGAGGATATCCGGCGGCGGCAAGGTGAATGCGGATCTGGTGCGGACGGCCCGTGGAGATTTTGACTTGCAGGAGTGAACTGGAGGCGCGTCGCTCCAGGACTTTAATTTGACTATGGGCGGGTTTTCCCTCAGAGCACGCGGCATGGATAGTCTTCAGAATCGGATGGGGCACGGGACCGATCGAGGCGTCCACAGAAAAATCATCCTTCTCCGGGCAACCGACAGCCAAAGCACGATAGACTTTAAGAATCTCACCGCTGCGCCATGCTTGAAAAATCTTTGTCGCAGCCGTTTGACTCCTGGCGAACAAGACAATTCCTGAGGTGCCGCGACCCAGTCGATGCACCGGACTGGCCCCCGGAAAATGGCGGCGGACAAGCGATAAAAGGGTATTTTCCATAAAGCAGCCCCCGCCAGGAAGAGTGGGTAGTCCGGAGGGTTTGGCCACTGCGAGCAGGTACTTGTCCTGATATAAAATGGCGAAAGACCGGGGAACCTCAGGCTCCTTCCAGGGAGGGCGCATCCAGCCTAGCAGTTGGCCCGGCTTCAGTATTTGGTGTTCCTGAACTGGAACGCCATCCAGGAGCACCCGGCCCGCATTGATGCGCGCCAGCCATTCTTCCCGTGTGAATGCCGCATAGCACAGCGTCAAGTATTCGATAACCTGTAAACCTGCGGCATCGGACCCCAAATGTCTCTGATATTCGAAACCATGGTTCAAGGTATTCATAAGGCATATCTCTTTTGCCGCAGTGTTTATACCACAACCAACTCTGCACAACGCCCATATGCCTTGACAAGAAAAGCCTTTTCGGTCACATTCCAACTATTGCAAATCGCCCTTTTGGGATCTTTCAGAGGGACCATCATGACGAGGATTGTGGGGATTATTCAGACTAAGGGAGGCGCGGGGCGTTCTACATTCGCCACCAACCTGGCTGCCCATTTTTCCTTTCAAGCGCCGACAACCCTGATCGACTGCGATCTCCCGCAGGGAACCAGCTCTTCCTGGTATGCGCTGCGTCAGGCGGAACTCCCGTCGCAAAACCTCCTCCTTGCCAAAGCACACAACCACCTGGAACTGATCCAAAAGGCAAAAGAGCACAGCGCCGTTTCCCGGTATCTGGTCATTGACGGGCCTCCGCGACTGGCGGAAATGACGCGGACGATCATGATTCTCAGCGACCTCAGTCTCATCCCGCTCGGCGCGAGCGCTGCGGAAATCTGGTCAACGACCGATTTGCTGCAGACACTGGACGAAGCCAGGCACTATAAGCCTGACGTCGACGCCCGTCTGGTATGGACTCGCTTCCGCGCGCAAACGAGGGAAGCACAGGAACTGAAGGACGCCGTGCACAAGGGATTGAAGCTCAAAGAACTGCAAGCCCGGCTCGGCTACCGGGTCGCTTTCAGCGAAGCGCTTGCCCGCGGGCTTTCGGTGGAGGAATGCGCGGACCGGAATGCGTGCGAGGAAGCAATCAAGCTGGCCGAGGAGGTTAAACGAATCCTTGCGGAGAAGAAACGATGAAGAAAGAAAGAAAAAGCGCGACCATTTTGAAGCCGGAGATCGATGAGCAAGCTGCGCTTCAATTCGCTTCGGCTGGTTCCGAGCCAGTCCCAGCACCCTCAAAAGAAAAGCCGAATAAGACAGCATCGAAGGAGCGGATTCCTCCAAAGGATTCATCTGTTGATATCCCAAAAGACATGCGGCAGATCTCGCTCGCAATCAAAAAGGGCATTTACGATAGGATCGCGAAGGAAGCCGCCCGCAAGAACAGAACGGTTGAAGAACATCTCAAAAAACACCTCGCCAAGCGCTACGACAAATAACTCAGCGGTATGTCATGAATGACTTACGGTACGGATCCGAAATATTGTCAGGATTTCGCCTTGATGAGGTACAACCGGCTTGCTGTGGCCAGATAGAGCGCGTCTCCAACCAATGCCGGGCGTGAATAGAGCGGCGCGTCCATCTCGATCCGCGCCAATTCTTTCTTCCGGCGCCCCGTTCTCAACACATTCAGGACACCATCGGTGTTCCCCACATACAACCGGTCATTGGTCGCCAGCAGGCAGCCCCAGATGGGTGCATCAGTTTGGTGAGTCCAGACAACTGCGCCCGTCGCGGCATCCAGGCAGTGCACCACGCCACCCAGATCGCCGACATAAAGCAGCCCATCCTTTAATACTGGCGTTCCCACAACGCGGCCGATCCCGCGATAGCGCCAGAGGCCCCTGCTGCTCGTAACATCCCCCTGCCCATTGGGACTGACCGCATGAAGCACGGACGGTCCGTCGCCATGGGAAGGGTCCTGCCCCATGGCGATGAAGACGCGGCCATCGCCGTAAACAGGCGTAGCTATAATCGAGCCGCGCGAAAAAACGCCGGGACGCGGGAGCCACTTTGCCTCCGGAGGATTTCCGTCAAAGCGCCACAGTTCCCGCCCTGAACTCGCATCGTAGGCGCGCAGCCATCCATCGCCCCCGCCAAAAAGAACCTGCGGACGCCCGTTTACGTTCACAACCGCAGGGCTGCTCCATTGCCCGTGCAGCACATTCGCGCCTGGACCGACAGCGCGCCAGACCACATCGCCGGAACGCTTGTCCGCCGCGATCAAACTGGGAGCTCGCGGGGACGGCACACGCGTGTGTCCTTCATTCCGGCCGTTGGACGTAGCAACGATCAATAGGTCGCCTATCGCCAGCACGTCGCTGTTCGAGGCTTCATGCGGGAAGACGCCCAGGCGCCCGCCCATGTCCAGTTCCCAGATCCTGTCGGCTGTACGTTCATCCCGGGACTGCTCATCCTGAAAAGGTCCGTCGTTCTCGCCATCGCGAAAGCCCTGCGTGTCCAGGCTGCGGAGCTGGCACTCGGCGGTGACATAGTACAATCGGTCGCCTTCGACATGCGGCCCGCCGGTGGTTGAGGGAAGCAGGAAGTCGCCCGTTCCCCGGTCCACTCGTGGAGCCGCATCCTGCCAGAGAAATGCGCCATCTATCGCGCGAAACGCCAGGAGCACACCGCACTCATCCTGGCAGGCCTGATTCAGCTTCCGCCCGTTGTCGGTTCCCACATAAACCACGCCGCCGGAGACCACGGGCCGGCCAAACGTCTCGTCCCCCAGGCCAACACTCCAGGCGATATTGCGGCCCGTTTTTATGTCCCAGTCCTCGGGCGGACTACCCTTGCTTCCGGCAACTTCGGGCGTCCCGCTGCTCATCTGCCCCAATAAAGCGGCGGCTGCCTTATTTTCGCCTTCCTCGCTCTGTGCGGAGGACGCCGCATTCGCGCCCGGCGCAATGCCTGCGATCTGATGCAGCGCCCACTCCGCTTCCGCGCGCATCGCCGGATCGTTTGCTGCCTCTTTCAAGGCCGCAAGCGCAGCCTCCGTCTTCAGTCCGATGCTCCCCAGCGCTCCGGCGGCACAGATGCGAACATAAAGATACTCATCCTTCAGGGCTTCAATCAATTCAGGTACAGCGGGCGCCGCTTTTGGTCCAATGGCTGCCAGCGCCTCCCCGGCAGCCCATCGCACTCCGGGATCCAGATCGCGAAGGGCTTTCGTCAGATCGGGCGTCGCCGCAGCCGCAGCCGGGCCAATGGATGCCAAGGCCTCTGCCGCATAAATCCGAACCACCGAATCCCGGTGCGAAAGTGCTTTCACCAACTGTGGGACCGACGAACCGGCCCTTTCGCCCAGGGCGCCCAACGCACGGGCCGCATCGCGCGCCACTTGGAGGTCTTCCTTATTCAATGCCTGGATTAACGCCGGCTGCGCCGTTTCCGTATCGGGCGCAAGATCAATCATCACGCTGACAGCTTCCCGCGCGATTGACACCTCATTCCACCCCAGCAACTCGATCAGCAGCGGAAGTGCGCCCGCACCGATGCGGCGAATGATCTCGAACGCCTTCTTTCGAAGGTGCTCATGGCTGCTGAGTAAAAAGTTTCGCACTAAAGGCAGAGATTCCGCACCGCCCTGAATCAGCTCCGCCGCCGCCTTTTCGCGCATCTTCTGATCATTGGCCAGCAAGCGTTCCGACCAGGTGCGCACCAGGCCGGGCTTTGCAAGAAGATCAGATTCCGTCGGCAACGACCTCGATTCCTGATTGAATGCCAGCAGCGGCGACACAGCAATGCAGGCGCTTAAGAAACATAGGCCGACCCTGATCATCCCTGCTTTCCCTTGGAACATGCCTTCGATTCCTTTGCCCCTATTCCAGCTGGTCCTGCTTATTTGGATATGCTTTTTTCACCGCAGGAGTGCAAAACACAACAGTACCATCGAGTTGCGCCGCTTTCGATTTGAAAATGAAAAATCCGGATTAGGAGTGGCCTGAGTCTTCCAGCATGATCTCCAGCTCTGCCAGCAGGATTTCACCGGCGCCGAGTGCCTGGGCTTCGGGCAGCGAGCTCAATACCAGAGAAGGATCCGGCTTGAGGCTTAATCCCGTCTTCGCGGTCGCCAGGTTGGCTAGGCGCACGGCCGCATGGGAAATATCCGATGGTTCAAACGTCTCCAGGTGGTGGTCGCGCGCAATCGTGCAGTAAACATCAGGGATGTCCCAGCGCTTGAGCAGGTTGAAGCCCAATTCCGGGTGAGCGCTCTGCAGAATTTCATCAACCAATTCCGAGGAAAAATCGACTTGCCCCTGTTCCGCATGTTTGATCTCGTCGATCGACCTTAGGATCACCAGCTTTCCGACATCGTGCAGCAAACCCCCGAGGAAAGCTTCCTCCTCCAGCTTGGCAAATCCCAGCTTGTGCGCCAGCCATTGTGTTCCCATCGCAGTTGCGCTGGCATGGTTCCACAACGCTTGAAGTTTCCGGGTCAAGTCGGGATCCTTGGCCCCGTATCCAGAGCGGTGAGAAGCGAGAGCAACGAGGCGTGCGACCTGCTTCATGCCGAGGCGCACGATGGCGTTTCGGATCGTCTGAATGCGCGTAAGACCGCCGAAAAACGCCGAATTGGCCGCTCGCAGAACCTCCGCAGCAATGACCTGATCGCGCAGGATCAGTTTCTCGACTTCGTCGACATTGGCCTCACCGTCTGCCATGAGCGTCTGCAATTTCGAAGCGGTGGCGTTGAAAATAGGAAGGTCCATGCCTCCGGAGTCAATTAATTGTTTGATGCGGTCCAGCAAGGATAGATCTGAGTTCATTGCACTTCTCCCAGCAGTCGGCGCACTTCGTTAATGGGACGCGGCTTGCACAATCGGGGGATCTGCCGGATGATCTCCTCGAAGGTGGTCAGTCCTTTGACGCATTTGCAGATTGCGTCTTCCAGCAAAGTCACGTGCCCGGTGGATTCCATGCTGATGCGCCGGATTTCGTACGATGTCTTGCGTTCGATGACGGAATCTTTCACCTGTTCATTGAGCACGAGCAGTTCGAAGATGGCGAGCCGCCCTTTATATCCGCTGAAGCGGCATTGGTTGCATCCCCGGCCGACCTTGAAGCTGACGCCGGCCACATCCCGCGGTTCGTATCCCAGGCGGCGCGCCTGATGAGGAGTAATCACCTGATCCTCCGCGCAATGCGGGCAAATCTGCCGCACCAGCCGCTGCGCCAGAACGCTCACGACCGTAGAGGCTATCAAAAAGGGCTCGATATTCATATTGAGCAGGCGCACCAGGCCGCCGATGCTGTCTTCGGTGTGAAACGTGGTCAGCACCTTGTGCCCCGTGAGAGCCGCCTGAATCGCCGTCTCCGCGGAAAACAGGTCGCGGATCTCGCCGATCACAATCACATCGGGATCCTGGCGAACAATATGCTTGAGGGTGTCTTCAAAGGTTACGCTGATCTTGGGATTGATGGAGCATTGCGAAATGCCGTCGATCACGTATTCCACCGGATCCTCGGCAGTGATGATGCTGGTCTGTGGATTATTCAGGTAATTGACCGAGGAGTATAACGTGCTGGTTTTGCCCGAGCCGGTCGGTCCAGTGACGACGACCACACCGCTGGAAGCATCCAGGACATCCTCCGTGAAGCGTTGCAGGATCCGGGGAGACATCCCGAGTTTTTTGATATCCAGAATCTGGCTGCGGGTATTGAGCAGACGCAGAACGATTTTTTCGCCGTGGATGGTGACATAAACGGAAACCCGCAGATCGATGGAAGAATCTTTGTACGGGAAATCTATGCGGCCGTCCTGGTGACGGCGTTTTTCGGCAATATCCGCCTTGGCGAGGATCTTTACGCGGCTGATCAGAGGCGCCATCATGTCCGAAGGAAAATTCTTATATTCAATCAGCACTCCGTCCTGGCGGAAGCGGATGCGCAGCTTGTCTTTCTGCGGTTCGATATGGATGTCGGAGACGCCGGCATCGGCCGCATCCGCTATGATCTTCTGAACGGTCTGAACGATGACATTCTCGTTGATGACGGACGAAGCTGTGTTTGTTTTTCTACTCTCTACCCGTTCGATAGCCTCGTGAATCTCTGAGGCCCGGGCAATCCCGATGATTGCGTTTCCCCCAAACACGTGCCTGGCAATCTCCAGCTGCTTGGAATTTTCCGGGTCCGCCACTGCCACTACGACTGCGCCGTCGCGCCGCCCGATGGGAAATATATTATTGGTGCGCAGCCATTTTGTTGGCGCAATAGTCATCAGTTGGGGTTCAGGGTTGGCTGTCAGAGGGAACAGTCGTTCCATGCCTTGCTGCAGGCAGAAGACTTCCGTGATGGTTTCTTCATTGGCGTAGTGGTGCTCAACCAGCAGTTCGCCGATCTTGCTTTCAGGGCGGTCCTGCTGGAGCGCCAGCGCCATTTTGAGATCGGAATCGCGGATATAGCCGAGCTCGACCAGAAGATCTCCCAGCCTGGCTGCAAGCGGCTTGGCTTTCAATGCTGCCTTGACTTTGTCGGGAGGCGCAAGTCGCATTTCTTCCAGCACGCTGATCAGCGTTTTCGGTCCCTGCAGTTTGCTCTGCACCCGCCGCGCGTACTGCAGCTGCTGAGCTGTGATCAGCCCGCTCTGAACGAGGATATCGCCGATGATGTCTGCCGCGCTCCGCTGCTGCTCCGCGGTCGATGGATCAGGTATTTCTACCGGCGCGTTGGGCTGATTAATTTCTACAGGATTCATTTCCGGTTCCTTCCTGTTTAGATCGCCATGGGGAAGTGCTGTCCCTGCCACAGTTGTCCCCCCTACATATCGGCCGAGGATGACATTGCTTCATATTTTGTTCTGCCGTTTGGAGTGGATAGGCGGAGCAAGCTGCATCCTGTACTGACAATCGGCGTTTCCATTTTCTGGTAAGCATCCTGAGTCTTATGAAGTTCGGGGATTAAAGACGCGAACGGAACTTGGGGAGCATAAGTCCTGAGTTCCGGGTGTAGAATCAGGCATAACGTCTTTCGAGCCGTTTTATCCGGAGCAGAAAGACAATGCGGAATTATGCGGATTGGGGCTTATCGTACGCCGCTTGCGGACCTTTGGAGCGGGCTGACCTGACCATGATTCTGGGCGTAGGCGCAAAAGGAGGAATGAATGACAATGCGATGCAGGCTGGGTAAGACGGACATCGAAGTGACTCCAGTCGGACTGGGCTGCTGGCAGTTTTCGGCCGGCCAAGGCTTAGCCGGGAAGTTCTGGGATTCGATTCCACAGTCGGTTGTAGACCAAGTAGTGGCAGCTTCGCTCGCGGGCGGGATCAATTGGTTTGATACTGCTGAAATGTACGGAAACGGTGCTTCGGAACGCGCATTGGCCGCGGCGCTCAGAAACGCGGGAAAGGCCAATGGCGAAGTGGTGGTGGCCACTAAGTGGTCTCCCATCCTCCGAACGGCAAAGTCTATCCGGTTGACCATTGAGAAGCGCCTCAGCTGTCTGGCACCCTTTGCCATCGACCTCCATCAGGTGCACCTTCCCCTTAGCTTCTCTTCGGTGGAAGCCGAGATGCTCGCCATGGCGGGTCTGGTTGCAGGCAAGAAAATCCGCGCGGTCGGCGTAAGCAACTTCAGCGCGGCACGCATGCATCGTGCCCACGCGGCGCTGGCGAAGCATGGCCTTGAGCTGGCATCGAACCAGGTGAAATTCAGCCTGCTCGATCGGCGCGTGGAATCGAATGGCACTCTGGCGGCGGCCAAAGAGCTTGGTGTGACCATTATCGCCTACTCCCCGCTGGAGCAGGGGTTGCTCACCGGCAAGTACCACCAGCATCCGGAATATGTCAGGACGCGACCAGGTCCGCGCAAGTGGATGGCGCGTTTCCGCGCTCAAGGCCTCGAGCGCAGCCGGCTCCTCATCGAAGAGCTCGGCAAGATTGCGCTAGCGCACAGCGCAACTGCGGGACAAGTCGCGCTGGCGTGGCTTTACCAGTTCCATCAAAACGTTGTGGTTGTGATTCCGGGCGCCAGTCGCGTTGAGCAGGCCGTGGAGAATCGAGGCGCCTTGGAGTTGACCTTGTCACCCTACGAGCTTGACAAACTCGACCAACTGTCGCGCCAGTTCAAATGACATCCCCGAAATGTAGCTCACTGGCTTTTTCCTCCATGCCCGCTTGCGCCTAATGCCGCATACTTTTTACGTCCGCAGGGCGCCTTCGGAGTGCGGCAGCTCGCTGCCGCTTTCAAGAGAGCCTGCGAAAACCGGGTGAATTGGGCCGTTTTCAAAAGCGGTAGCAAGCTCTGCTCCTTACACACATCTTGCTCATTGTAGACAAGAACATGTGGGTCGGGGCTTCAGCCTCCCGGGAGCGCCGGCGTCTCGCCTAATGCCGCATACTTTTTGCGCCCGCAGGGCGCCTCAGGAGTACGGCTGTTAGCTGCCGCTTTTCAAAACGCTCAAAATCCATGTTTTTCACCTCTTTATTGAAAGCGGCAGCAAGCTGCCGCACTCCAAAAGCGCCCTGCGGGCGCGAAAACCATGCCGCACAAGGCGCCTGCCCCGCCATTGTCTGAATCGCTGGTTTTCTAAATATCCCCCTAAGTTTTCCCTTCTCTACCCTGTATCATATAGGGCTTATCTCTGTGAGGAAAATGCGTGATTGTATTTTCGAATGTTGTCAAACAGTACGGCCGGCAGGTTTTGTTTACGGATCTCAGCTTTCAGATCAATCCGGGAGAGAAGGCCGGGCTGGTGGGGCCCAACGGTTGCGGCAAAACCACTCTATTTCGTCTGATCAAAGGCACGGAACAACCGGATGAAGGTTCCGTATCGGTTCCCGGGAAACTCAGCATCGCCTATTTCCGCCAGGAGCTGGATGAGATGTCCGGCTGGAGCGTATTGGACGAGGCTATAGCGGGCAGCGGCGAGCTGGGAGAATTGCATCACGAACTCGAGTCGGTGCAGCACGACATGTCCAATCCCGACAACGCGGATTCGATTGAACGAATCCTTGCCCGCTACGGCGAAGTGCAGCACCGCTATGAGAGCCTCGGCGGATACGGACTCGAGGCTCAGGCGCGGGAGGTATTGCACGGACTGGGTTTTGAGGACGATCAGATTGACGGGGATGTGGGGAATCTCTCCGGAGGATGGAAGATGCGCGTTTCCATGGCTCAAGTCCTTTTGGGAAAACCGGATGTTCTTCTGATGGACGAGCCCACGAATCACCTGGACATCGAATCCATCCTATGGCTCGAACGCTTCCTGAAAGACGCGCGCTGCACGCTGATTATTACCTCCCATGATCGGGATTTCATGAACCGGGTCGTGGACCGGATCGTTGAAATAGATGGAGGCGAAGTTTTCCTCTACAAAGGAAATTACGATAATTACGAGCGTGAGCGTGCGGTGCGAGAGGCAAATCGCGAAGCCGCCTACGCCAGGCAGCAGGCCATGTTGGCCAAGGAAAGCCGCTTTATCGAACGGTTCAGAACCCACGCCGCCAAGGCGGCACAGGTTCAAAGCCGCGTGAAGGCTTTGGACAAAATTGAAAAAATTGAGTTGCCCCGCACTCGCAAGATTGTGCAATTCGACTTCCGTAATCCTCCCCGGTCCGGTCAGGATGTCGCCTCGCTGACGAGTGTTTCCAAGCGTTTTGGCCAAAGGATCCTCTACGACGGATTTGACCTTCTGATTCGCAGGGGCGAACGCTTGTGCGTTATGGGCAAAAACGGCGCGGGGAAAACCACGCTGCTCAAGATGGTTGTTGGGGCGCTCGAACCTGACGCGGGCATTGTTCGCCTTGGCGCCAGCCTGAAAGTGGGGTACTTCGCCCAGCAGTCTCTGGATCTGCTCGATTTCGGTCTCACCGTCTATGATCAAATCCAAAAGGATTTCCCGTTGGAATCTCCGGGTACATTGCGCAACCTTTTGGGAGCATTCCAGTTTTCCGGGGATGATGTGGATAAGCCAATCCGGGTGCTCTCCGGCGGCGAAAAGTCCAGATTAGTCCTTGCCCGGATGCTGTTCGACCCGCCCAATTTTCTGGTTCTGGACGAACCTACAAACCATTTGGATCTGGCTACCAAGGAGATGCTGGTGGGTGCATTGAGAGATTTCGAGGGCACAATGCTCTTTGTCTCCCACGACCGGACGTTTCTGCGCGGCCTGGCAAATCGCGTGCTAGAATTGGGTGGAGCCGGAGAAGGTCACGTCGAGCCCCTGACGTACCCGGGGACATACGAAGAGTATGCTCGATCTTCAGGCCATGAAGCTCCCGGCGTGCATAACTAATTTCCTTTTCTATGATTTCTGAAAAGAGGTTTGTAAGGAGGCTTGCATGAGAAAATATATTCTTACTCGGATGGTCACCGCTATTGCAGCCATAGCTTTCCTGGCTGCGACGGCATCCCCCAGGGAGCGGTCTGAAGTGCCCGACAAGTACAAGTGGAAAACCTCGGACCTCTTCGCGACTGAGGGTGCTTGGTTTAAGTCAAAAGACGATATCGCCGCGCGTATTCCAAAACTGGCCGATTTCCAGGGCAAGCTGGGGACCTCGGCGGATTCTTTTTACGCAGCCCTCTCTGCTTTTACAAACCTGGATCGTGACCTGGCTCTCCTTGGGACCTATGCGTCGATGCGATTGGACGAGGACACACGGGTGAGCAAGACGCGCGAGATGCGGCAAACCTCTGAAGACCTGGGTGTGAAGTTTGCTGCCGTCTTGGCATTCCTCCGGCCCGAGATCCTCGCTTTAGGCGGGGCCAAGGTGAAGGGCTTTGTGGCTGCGGATGCGCGCTTGGCGCCGTACGTCCCCTGGCTCGACAACATCTTGCGCTACGCTCCGCATACGCTATCGGCCGCCGAGGAGAAGGTCTCGGCCGAGGCTGCGATTATGGCCAGCGGCTCTTCCAATGCATACGTCACCTTCACCAACGCCGACTTTCCGTATCCCGAGGTGATCCTCAAATCCGGCGAGAAGGTACGACTGGATGCCCAGGCGTACACGCTATATCGGGGCCTGCCTGACCGCGAGGATCGAGACAAAGTGTTCAGGACATTCTGGTCCAGGTACAAGGAGTTCGAGCGCACTCTAGGCACAACCCTGGACGGCGTCGTTAAGACCCACATCTTCGATAAGAACGTTCATAAATTTTCCAGCAGCCTGGATGCCGCCCTCTTCGACTCCAATGTCCCGACCGCAGTCTACACTCGGCTCATCCAGGACGTGCACGCCAATCTGCCAACCCTGCATCGCTACCTGAAGCTGCGCCAGAAGATGATGGGTGTGGACCAGCTGCGCTATGAAGACCTCTATGCCTCGATCGTCAAGAAAGTCGATCTGCACTACACGCCGGAAGAGGCCGTGGAGCTCGTGGAGAAAGCGATGGCACCCCTGGGGCCGCAATATGTGGCCGACCTTAAGAAGGGTTTTCAGGAAGGTTGGGTGGACTTTCTGCCTTCGACTGGGAAAAAATCGGGTGCATATTCTACCGGCGCTTACGGGGTGCACCCGTATCAACTGCAGAACTTCACCGGCACGTATGAAGAAGTCTCCACTCTGGCACACGAGTCTGGACACTCCATGCACACATTGCTTTCGGATAAAACCCAGCCCTACCCGACCCACGATTATAAAATTTTCGTGGCTGAAGTGGCATCCACTTTGAATGAGAATCTGCTCCTGCACTCCATGCTGCAGCAGACAAAGGACAAGGACACGCGACTTTTTCTTCTAGGCAACCACCTGGACGGCCTCCGCACGACTTTGTTCCGGCAAACACTGTTCGCTGAGTTCGAGCTCAAGATCCATGAGATGGCGGAAAAGGGCGAGCCTTTAGTTGGAGAGAAGCTGTCGGGACTCTATCGCTCCCTGCTTAAGGAATACTACGGCGACGCGGCCGGGGTGTGCAAAGTCGACGACCTCTACGGGATCGAGTGGGCTTACATTCCGCATTTCTACTACAACTTTTACGTCTATCAGTACGCGACGAGCATCACGGCTTCCTCTCAGATAGCCGCCAACATTCGCACCGATAAAACGTCGAAGACGCGGGACGCGTACCTCCATATGCTCTCTTCGGGTTCCTCCAGGTACCCCATCGATCTTCTAAAAGCCGCGGGCGTGGATATGAAGACTTCGGATCCATTCAACGCGGCCATTAAGGAAATGAACGAGGTCATGGATGAGATGGAACAATTGTTAAATCAGAAATAAGCTAAAATCCGTACCTGGTTATACTGTCCCTCCGGGAGAATGAAGGAGGAAATGGACCGCAACCGCGGAAGGACAGTATAACCAGGTACGGATTACTTCCCATCAAAACCCGCTGGAGACCAAATAATCCAAAGCTACAGGCTGGTCCGTCGGATTGCGTCGCTGCCCGAAGGGATTGCTAGCCTGATGGAGGCCGGTTGTTTGGGGGCGGCGGGTTCTTCATGCCCAGGCGGAACTGTTCGCCGGTATCCTTTCTTTTCCAGTTGACCGATATCCTCTGGCTTGTGGGATGAATCATAGCGATGGCCCCGGGAAATTCGCACTCCTCGACGCAGCCGCCGCAGTACCAGCATTCCTCGGGATACAGGACGATCGGAGGTTTTCCTCTCTCCGGGTTGGGCATCAGCACGTCTGTCGGGCATACGTCCGTGCAGGAATTGCAGGCCGTGCAAAACTCAGGGTCAAAAACCACCGCCTTATTAGGAGTTGGCGGATTGGGCACCATATAAACTTTCTCGCTCATCATCAGCGCTCCTTTCTCAAATCCGCGGGCTGCTATTGTCGCGATGCGCCTTATAGTTCTCTGCGTAGCTGGGAGCGAAGGGCGGTTTGAGGAAATAATCCAGCGGCAGCTCCCGTGCTGAAGCCTCGCCATCGACCTGCCTGACAGACAGCAGTTTGTTCCATTCCGGCGGATCCATTTCAGGATAATCAAGCCTATGGAAATCCAGGATGCCGCTACTCGCCTTGCGCGCCAGCGACGCGTGCATCATGGCCTCACCGAAGTCGATCAGCGAGGAGCATTCCAGCAGGCGTCCCAATTCGTGCGGATTGGAGGCGAACGCGTCTGCCAGTTCCGTTTTCCGGAGTTCGCCCAGCAGCCTCAATCCCGACCTCAGCGTTAATTCGTTTTTGTATTTACCGCAGTAATCCTGCATCACCCGCGCGATGGCCATGTTGATTTCCTTCCAGCCGATACCTTCGCGGCTCCGGCGCACGGAAGCGTAGACACGGGCCCTTTCGCTTTCGACTTGATGAGGATCAACGGCAGCATCCGGGGCCGTCCGGACATACTCCGCTGCTTTCCTTCCGGCATAGCGCCCCGTGGAATGCGACTCCCCGTGGCAGCCGCCGCCATAGGCGGTGCTGCCTGAGCCGGCGTACAAGCCTTCGAGTGACGTCCGCAGGTTCCAGTCCACCATGTAGCTGCCGCCGCCCGCACGTATATTTGGCGGCGTATTCATTCCTGCCGACCAAAAGCATGAGTTAGCATACGCTTCGAGTGTCATGACCGGCGCCTGGAAAAGGTCCTTGTCGGGATCAAAACCGGCTTTATTGAAGGTATCGTAAATTGGGATGCGAGTCTTGCCCTCATTCCCGACCATCAACCCCCACAGGACCCGCCGCTCGTGTTCCGACATACGGGTCAAGTCGATATACAACGGGAGGACAAACTCGCCTTTACGGATGCGCTCCGGCAGATCGAACACAGGGTTATTCTGGCGATACTGCGGAAGATAGGCGGAGATCCCGATGCCGATGCCCAGCTGGAATTTCTGTCCTGACCCGCACGCGAAGCGTTCGTGCTGCGTCTGGATTGGCTGGCCGAACGCGTCGACCCACGGCACTTCCTTGCCATTGGCGTCGACGATGGGTGCCCCGTGGTAGGTGTTGCCGGAGTTGCCCATGCTGTAAGGCGCGTAGCCGAAGCCGCTCAAAGTGATTGGGCCGGTTTTCTCCATCAGTACAAGTTCTGCGCCCGCCTTCCAGCCGATGGCGTGGCCCACGCCGGCCGAGGTCATATCCGACATTGATGAGGAGGCGGTCAGTTCGGGTA
The DNA here is from genome assembly GCA_963718845.1 of uncultured Acidobacteriota bacterium. GTDB lineage: Bacteria > Acidobacteriota > UBA6911 > UBA6911 > UBA6911 > UBA6911. Next base: position 237,688 of record CAVRAD010000018.1, on the reverse strand, counting down.
TGCACTGGAAAAGGCGTCCCGCGCCCCCAGTCGTGACGACGGTGGCTTTCGCTTTGAAGACATAAAACTCCCCGGTCCGGGTGTTCACTCCGGTCGCCCCGACGACTCTGGCTCCCTGCCTGCCCCCTTCCGTGAGCAGGCTGGTCGCGCAGATCCGGTTTTGAATGTTGACGCCGAGCCGTTTCATCTCGTTGTAGACGACGGGTTTTATGTTCCATCCCCAGACGCGGATGATATGCCGGTTATCATAATCGTAGGCAAACAGCAGTTTGGTTTCCTCGTCTCTAAATTCGGCGCCCTTGAATTCGTCGCGCACATCCCTGATCTGCAGTCCCCATTTCTCGCATTCGACCAGCGTATCCCAACTCTCGCTGGTAATGATGTAGCGAACGTGAGCGCCGGTGTAACCTTGCATGCTGTCATAACAGCCTTTGGTATATTCCTCGGGAGTGACCTTGGAACAAGGATTGGTGCAGGCGCCGTGCCAGTGGTCGACTCCCGCGCCGCCGGAGCCGCTCCTTTTGGCATGGCCCACGTCCGCCAGAACGACCTTGGCTCCCATCTGCGCGGCGCTAATAGCCGCACGCACGCCCGCGACTCCTCCGCCAATTACCAGAACGTCAGAGGCAATTTCGTTAACCTTCCCGTAGTTCACCGGATACGGCCATTCGGGAAGTGTCCCGCCCCTTTGGATGTACTCATGCCAGATACTCATAGCCCTTCCTCCTTGTACTATAGAGCTCCTGCCAGGTTCTCGTCGCTCAGGTATTCCATCACGTGATCCTTTTTCCCAACGATCGGGAGCAAAAGATGCGATGGATATTCCTTATTGCGATAGATTTTGTGCAATGTCGTCCGGCTGCTGGGAAGCGATGGGTGGTAATGAATTTGCATCTCCGGATCTCGGGGAGACTCCAGGCTCTGAATCTCCAGTTTAATACGGTGCCCCGCCCTGAAGACATTTGTTAGCTTGCCCAGGTCCACATTGTATTCATTAATATCACCGGGGACGACCGGATCCGACTTGCTGTGCCTGTGATACGGAGCATAGGGTTTGGATTTTTCGGGATCCAGCGCACGATGTGAGGCTTTCAGATAGCCTTTTGCCAAACCGGTTTCCGCGCCGCCCGGCGCCACGTCGCTCAAGCTTGACGATCCAGTTGGTGTCGTCTGTATCTATGGAGGCATAGAAGTTGAAGGCTGCAGGACCGATCACCGTCACATCTTCGGGCATGGGCCCGCTGACATATTTAACAGAATCTCTTTTGGTCGAAAGATACAGCGGCTGTTGCAGGAAGCAGTCCGGGTGCGGCTGATATCGTTCAGGCGCAAAAGCCAGTCCTTCCCATCGACGCAAGTAGCACTTCACCCACTCCGTTCCCGGCAGAGGCCATTCGGTTTGATCGCGCCACTGATTGATGCCCTGTGTAAACATGCGAATTGGGGGCTCGCTGAGGATGCCGGTGTCGATTCCCTTAAGCCAGTGGTCGTACCAGCGGATGATGAGTTCCGCATCTTCGCGCCAAGGCCGTTCTTCCGGCCCAAAGGGTTTAACGAGGAGTTTCTTGGTCGATTGAATGCCCTGATAAATATCCCAGAATGCTCCGGCGCCGTGGGCGACCTTTCCGACCACGAACACGGGAATTTTGATTTTATCGAAAAATGGATAGATCGACCTGTCTTTCCAGAACGGCCCATCGTAAGGATGCATTAAAAAGTCGAAAACCCAGGGGTTCTTATAGGGATAATTCAGCAGGTGATAGATATTGGGATAATGCCGGATGTCCGGATCATTCAATAGATGCCTGCCGCCTACGCTCGAACTCCTCCTGAGAAAACTCCTTCATGCTCAGCGCCGGAGCGTTTTTAGCTGCAAAGCCACTCGTGCCATGCCGGCCATCCCAGATTCCGTAATAGAACAGGCTGAGTAAGCCGCCGCCATATACGCCATCGCGATAGAAATCGTTGACGATATGAGAAACAAAGATTGCCTTCAGATGCGGAGGCTGTTCGATTGCCACCTTCAGTTGGATGCAACCATAATAGGAGTATCCGATCATCCCCACGTTGCCGTCGCACCATGGCTGCTGAGCGATCCACTCGACTATATCATGGCCGTCCCGGCCTTCCTGAGAGGACCACATGCCGGGATACTCTCCCTCGGATTTACCGGTGCCCCGCGCATCCGCAATGATATGGACGTAGCCTCGGGGGACAATATCCGGAGTATCGCCGGCTTCGATGTTCCCGTCCCATACCGCGCTTTTCTGCAGAGGCTGCGGCGGTATCAGAACTTCCTGCAGCTCTTTGCCGTATCCTCCCATTGCCAGCAATGCAGGAAATTTTCCGTCCACATCCGGACGGTAAATGTTTACGCACAAGCGAATCCCATCGCGAACGGGAATAAAAACATCCTTTTCAGTTCTAATGCCATATTTGGGTTGACTGATGAGTTCACGCCAATTGTTACCCATGCTTTCCCCCAATCCTTTTTGAACTCCCACTAATCCGCAGATGCATTCAGAAATATATTATTTTCCGCCCGTGTTCATGATCCGGCAGTTCATGGTTGCCCCAATCGGGCGCTTTCAACTTCCGGGTCGGCTGCAGCGGCCGCGATGTCATGATGAGTTGTTTCAGCGGCCAGATAGACCGAGACTGTGGTTATGGCGGCCATGATAATGATATACAGTGCGATCGGCGAGGAACTGCCGGTTTGCCTAAGTAGACTCATAGCGATAATGGGTGAGAGCCCTCCAGCGATGACCGAAGCCAGTTGGTAGCCGAGAGAGAGACCGCTGTATCGAACTCTGGTGCCAAAAAGCTCAGCGAAAAAGCTCGCCTGCGGAGCATACATCGCCGCATGCCCTACCGACAGAGCCAAAACCATCGAAAGAAACAAAAGGCCCGGGATAGATGTCTCAATCAGCCAGAAGAAAGGAAAGGCAAAGACGCCCGTAAAGATCGCCCCAAACAGATAGATGGGCTTCCTTCCCAGCCGATCCGACAACAAGCCGAATGCGGGAATAGTAAATATTTGAATAAGCGCCGCAATAGAAACTGCCGTGAGAGCAGTGGCTCTGGAGAATCCGATTGAAGGCAGCGTAGCGTAGGTCAAAACAAATACGCTAAAGAGATAAAACACTCCGTTTTCTGCTATCCGGGCTCCCATGACCAGCGCTATATTCTTGGGGTGCCTTCGCAACGCTTCCAGGATCGGCCTTCTTGACGTTGTGTGCGTTTGCTTAACCTCGGCAAACACCGGGGGCTCAGCTACCGACAATCGGATGTATAGACCCACGCCGACCAGGACAATGCTTACCAGGAACGCCACCCGCCAGCCCCAGGCGAGAAGCGCAGCTTCCGGCAGCCTGGAGATCTGCCCGAAGACAAGGGTCGAGAGCAAAAGCCCAACGGGGAGTCCGATTTGAGGCCAGCTTCCATAGAAGCCGCGTTTCCCTTTAGGAGAATGCTCGACGGCCATAAGCACGGCGCCACCCCACTGCCCGCCAAGCCCAAATCCTTGAGCAATGCGCAGCAGCACAAGCAGGATCGGCGCCCAAATGCCGATCTGGTGATACGTGGGGAGAAGCCCGATCAAAAAGGTCGCGATCCCCATGATCAGGAGAGTGACAACCAGCATGGACCTGCGCCCAATGCGGTCGCCGAAATGACCGCAGACAATGCCGCCGATGGGGCGGGCAGCAAATCCCACAGCAAAAGTGCCGAATGCAGCCAGGGTTCCTGTCAACGGATCGAATGTTGGGAAAAAGAGCCGTGCGAAGATCAGGGCGCTGGCAGTCCCGTAGAGGAAGAAATCATACCACTCGACGGAGGTCCCGATTAAGCTGGCAAGTGCCACTTTTCGAATGGACGGACTTCTGAAAGCTGCCACTTCCGTTTGATCATGCAATTGGTTCCCCCGCTTCGAGGAACTGTTTCGGCCTGTTAACGATTTCTACTTGGACAATGCCGCCATCGTTCCATCCCAGGTGTCCACTTTGCCGACGTGTTCTTTATCCTCGGCGAAGAATGTCTGAGTGACGTTTTTGCTCTCAGTGTAGAAGATGAATCCATCGCGACCCATCATGTGCAGGTCCCCAAAGAAGGATTGCTTTTGGCCCGTGAATCCAAAAATGCCTAGCGGGACCGGAATGCCCACATTAATGCCGACCATGCCTCCATGGGTCTCCTTCGCGAAAGTACGGGCGTAATAGCCGTTCTGAGTGTAAATGACCGATCCGTTGGCGAATCGGCTGTCATTCATGATTTTCAAGCCCTCTTCAAATCCGTCCACGCGCTTAATGCAGACAACGGGGCCAAAAATCTCTTCGCGCCCGACAGACATGTCTTCAGTGACCTTGTCAAAGATGGTGGGGCCGAGATAGAAGCCTTTTTCAAAGCCGGCCGCAATCTTTGGGTTGCGTCCGTCCATGACAAGCTCGGCGCCTTCTTTTATTCCTGTCTCAATCCAATTCAGGACGGAATCCTTATGCCCCTGATTTACCAGTGGTCCCATGTCCGTTGTTTTGTCGTAGGCCGGTCCCATTTTCATCTGCGATGCGTATTTCTTCAGGAGGGCGACCAACTGATCGGCAATGGCATTTTCAACCACGACCACCGGCAATGCCATGCAGCGTTCTCCGGCGCATCCGCAGAAGGCGTTTATGATGCCCTGAGCCGTGCGATCCAGTTTGCAGTCGCGCAAAACCAGGGCGTGATTCTTTGCTTCTGTCAATGCCTGGACTCTCTTTCCGTTGGCTGCGGCAGTGGAATAAATGTGCAATCCCACGCTCGTGGATCCTACGAAAGAGACGCCCTTGATATCGGGATGCCGAAGGAATATTTCCGCTTCATTCCGACCGGCGGTGATCACATTGAGCACGCCGGGAGGAAGTCCGGCTTCCTCCCAAAGCTCGGTAATCCGCATCGCGGACTGAGGTACGAAGCTGGCGGCTTTAAGGACCATGCAGTTGCCGGTAGCAATGCATATCGGCGCCATCCAGCCCTGGGGAATCATGGCAGGAAAGTTCCATGGAGCTATGCCCGCAAAAACGCCAATAGGATGATTGTATCGCGTTGTATCATAGCCGGTGGAAACGTTCATCAGGGCATCGCCCTTCATGATATGAGGCGCGCCGCACGCGAATTCCACGACTTCGGTGACCTTCAGGACGTCCCCCATGGCTTCATCCCATTTCTTGCCCATTTCCTTGGCGAGCAGGTATGTCAGCTCTTCAAGGTGCTTATCCATGAGAGCTTTGAGATTGAACAATACCTGAACACGCCTGCTTACCGGAGTGTTGGACCATTCCGGATATGCATTTACAGCAGCCTGAATTGTTTGCTCCACTTCTTCCGCAGAGCATTGAGGCGCATAAGCGATCACCGCACCGGTGGAGGGATTGTAGCAAGGCATGTATTTGACGGTTTTCGATTGAATCCACTGGCCACCTGCGCGAAATTTTAATTTAATTGGCTTCTCCCCGCTGATCGGGTCGATATCCAACGTGCCGTCTTCAAAAAAGTATCGATTTCCTGATGAATCTGACATTTACGCTAATCCTCAATATTGGTTGTTTTTCTTAATCGCAGGGGGTGTTGCGTACATTCTATCCTCAAGGGCGCTGAGATTGATTTCAGGGCAACACAGACCGGTTGCTCTGAATCCGTCAATCGCCCCTACCAGATTACCATCGATTTTTCGAAAAGCTGAGTGAACTCTTCGCGGCCGACAGGGCGCGGCGAGAGCTTGATAACCCGGTGTTGCGGCAGCGTGCCTTCAACCAGGGCTGGAATATCGTCGCGAGTATAGCCGATTGCACTGAGTCCATTGGGTACGTGCAGGCGCTGCATGAGTTGTATCAGTTGATCGGCCAGAATATCACCCGCATCCGCCGCTTTTGCTCGCGATACGTCGGCACCCAGAAATTCGGCGGCCTGCAAATGGCGCTCAGGACATCCAGGCCCAGTGAAACGGAAAGCCGCGGGCGCGTTCAGCACAACAGAAATTCCATGAGGCACCAATGGTTCGTCGGCAGGATAGCCCGACGGGTGGTAATTGCGCACCATGCCGGAAACCGGATATGACATCCCGTGCGGTAGATGCAGGCCCGCATTGCCAAAGCCGACGCCGGCATAGGAAGCCGCCAGAATCATTCTTGCACGCGCCTCAGAGTCTTCCGGATCCTCCACAGCTCGCGGCAGGAATTTGGCAGCAACGCGTATCGCCTCGGAAGACCAAAGGTCGCTGACCATGTTCCGTCCCTGATAAGCGGGACGAAGAATGGGTCTTGCAGGCCGCTCGCGGTGATCGTAGGGAATGGTTGTGTAAGACTCGAGTGCATGCACCAGCACATCGAATCCCGTGGCCGTGGCCACCATGGCCGGCATGGTCTTGGTGTTTTCCGGATCGATCAGCCCTAGAGTTGGCTTCAAATAGCGATTCGCAATCCCTGTTTTAGCATGCATCGCGATCAGGTCGAAGATCACAACTCCGGTAGTTTCGCTTCCGGTTCCAGATGTGGTGGGGATGGCATACAGCGGTTTGAGAGGGCCTGGCACCGGTTTGCCTTTGCCGATGGGCGCGTTCACGTAGTCCAGGAAGTCAGCCGGGTAGGTTGAATAGAGATTGGCTGCTTTTGCTGTATCCATTGCCGACCCGCCGCCGACAGCCACATAGGCATCGAATCGACCTTTCTGCGCATATGCGATCGCCTCGTGCATGGAAACATCGGTGGGCTCCACATGCACGCGGTCAAATAAATCGAACGGTACTTTTTCGCTCTTGAGAGATTCGAGTACGGTCGCCACAGGCGCCAGCTTGGCCAGGGTGGGATCCGTTACAACCATTACGCGTTGGGCTTTCAGATCAGCCAAATCCATGCCGACTTCGCGCGTAACGCCCGGGCCAAATCTGATGTTGGAGGCCGACATCTCAAAGGCATATTCGTATTCCATGTAGGATCTCCTTCTCTGATTAGGACCTTTTAAAGATTATACTTTGAAATCTGACCAGGGAAGCAGGAATCCGCACAAAGCTCTTCTCTGTCAGACCTGTAACCCGTAATAGTTCTTGTCACGTTGATCGTGGAGGCGACAAATAACAGGGATAAAATGTACCAGCGCATAGCTCGGAGCTCCTTTCCCTGACGATTGGCCGCCTGAATCATTCAGAGGCCTACCCTTTCCACGGCTCCCCGGTTACAGGATGAGCATAGTGGAAGGGCACCACATCCGTATCGGGCCAGAGCACTGGCGGCGGCGTGATGAGTTTATCCGGACCGGTCGGGTTCTCAGGATATGTCTTTGAATAGGGCAGAACGTACCCCGCTTTTGTATAGGACCAGCCTTTTGCATAGTCGGCGTGCCAGATAGCGCGATAATTGAGCACTTTAATCTTCCAGATATTTCCGTCTCGCACATATTCATTCTCATAGATGCCGCCTTCCCACCACTGCATGGGAGGTATTCCCTTGGCTGAGTTGGCTAAAGCCGATTTTGAAGTCACATGCGCTCCTGCCTGCATGAAACAGCGGAAGCGGGCTTTGGCGGTGCGGCGATCCGGGGCGACATCCACGATGTCCTGTATCTGAATATGGTCCAGCAGGAAACCGAAAATGGGTCCGTTCTTTTTGCCTGTAAAACCCTGGCTGAACTGGTCGATATACAGGCGGCGGACGCCCTTGTCCTTGCCTATGAAGATGCCCCCATTGAAATGGGCCTCGCCATCGTCGGCGAACAAACTGACGACTTCCTCGTAAATGCACTTATCGAGATAGTACCCATAGGCGTGATGCAGTTTGCGAATCGCATTGGTGTCTTCGAGGATTCCCAGTTGATTGGACATTTGCGCGACTTGTTCTTTCAATGTCTTGACCTCATCAGTCTCGCGCTTTGATGCGCATGCGGATGCTGTGGCAAAAACTGCGGCAAGCGCGGCGCCCGTCTTCCAGACAAAGGACCGTCGCTCGGCATTCGGTTGCGTGGGATTGCTGCCTGATTCTGATGTCGATCGTAGGCTGTTCATTTCACACTCCCTATCAAAGAAATTTTTTTATTTTGCCAACGACACTTATCCGGGAGATTCGGCAAGATTCCCGAATCTCCAAAGAAGGGGCTACCATCCGGGCTTCATGCCGTAGGGCGCTGTGATTAAAATGGTATGGATCCGATGGATCTTGCCGCCTTTGATCTTAAAGAAACCGCCGCCCAAAAATGTTGTGGGGCTTGTCAGGCTGATGGGAAGTCTACGCCCGTTGGTCAGGGTGACCGAATGGATGTTGCCGGCATGATCGAGAAGCGCGGTGGACGAGACCATGCCGCGCTCTTCATCGACCACCAGGTGGCGGCGGCGAATGCGCGTGACAAACCTGAAATAGCCTGACTTGAACTGGTCGATGCAGCCGAGTGCCATGATGTTGAAGCCACCGCTGGATGCACTACGCGGCCCCGGATTATTAGTCGTCTGCATGCCGTTTTCCATCCGGTTGCAGGTATCCGCAAAAGGCACCGGCCTTGTACCGTCCATCCGTTCCAACGCTTTGAAATAGCTGTCGGCGATGTTGATCATATCCTCACGCGGAGAGCGCGCGGCTGGTTCAAGGACTTCGGCATAGATGGGATCCGCGGTGGTCAGGGATTTACCGCCAAAGAATTGTCCGTCGTCCCGCGCTACAATCTGCTCGATTTCGGTTATTTTGCCTTGCGCCAGTTTCAATCGAAAAGATATGAGCGCCAGCTTGCCGTTTTCCTTCATGAGGCCGGAAAAGCCGACCTGCGCGGTTTGGGGATCCGTAATATAGATTCGGTAGGCTGTCGGAGGATCGCTGGCTGTCGCCCAGAGAGCGTCGCCCACCTCGAGCTCCTGGCCGTTTTCGGTAAATTTGACGTTTTCCGCAAGTGGCACGCGCGACGGGTCGTGAGCAACCAGCGCATCCAGATACTGGTTGGCAAATCCTTCAAGGCAGGCGCGGTCGCAATTGGGCGCAATGGCTTCCTCCTGACCTTTGCCAGCAGTCGTTGGCATAGTTTTATCGGCGTTGCAGGCTGCAGCACTAATGACAAGAAGAATACTGAATATCAAAAGCAAGGCTTGTTTTATGGACATGTTCCTTTCTCCTGATTTGAAATTCGAAATGATCACTTTGAATCCCGATATTCGCACGCCTGCCTCATTTATTTGATTTGAACATAGGACCGGACCAGCCATCGCCTATGCCGTAGGGCAACATGGCTCCGATGGCAAAAATGCCACGAAGCTTTCCACTCTTTGTTTTGAAGATATCGGCGAAGGGCATGGAACTTGGCGTAGTAGTCCAGCTGGCATAGGTTTTTCCATCCGGCATTTTGATCTCCGCCAGCCCGCGATGATTGAAGCAGTATAAGCCCCAGGTAAGACCCATTTCTTCGTCCACTACCGGGGTGCGGCGCGGGAAAACATTATGAATGGTCTTCAGCATGGGGGGGATAATGCCATCGGGGGTCTTACAGGAGCCGCTTGCAGGCATTCCCGGTAGCGGGGGAGCAGCGTTAGGAATGGTGCCGCATGTCACCATCCCGTTTTCGATCCGGTAGGCGTCCTTGTCCCAGGGAATCCCACTGTCGTTGAGTTTGTCGAGCGCTTCGAAATAAATATCCGGCATCCGGAGCATTTCCCGGCGTGACAAGCGTTCGGACGGGGCCAGGGTTTCGGCAAATGTGGGCGGTGGAGCTTTCAGATTGCCAAGGACCGTTTCCCTGACATCGCGGACTACGATCGATTCCGCTTCGGTGATCCGGCGATGCACGACTTTAAGCCGCACGGACAGCAGCACTGGTTTTTCGTGTTCTCTCGCGAGACCGGTCCACGCCACTTGGCCTGTCTGCAGATCGCAAATATAAAATTTGAAACCGCCCAGACCGGAAGCCGTAAACCACAGTCCTTCCGTGGGTGGAAGTTTTACCGTATTTTCGGTAAAGATCAGGTTCTTGGCAAACGGTGCCTTGGAAGCATCATGGGCTACCATGGCTGCGAGATATTGATCCGCTATGTTCTCCAGGCAGGCGCGGTCACAGGCGCCGGTTTTTTGAGTTTGAGCGGCAAGGATTCCGGCCGCGAGCACGACAACCAAACAAATGATCGGCGATTTCCTCATAGTATGTATCCTCTCCTTTTGTTCTTGCTCATGAGTGCCAACGCGTGCAAAGCGAGTGGCATCCGGAAGCCTGGGACGGACGGACAAGATATCAGACCGGGATTGATCGACTGCGTCCCTATGCATCCCGAAATCACAATTGAAATCTGAACGCGCACGCTCTCCGCCGCTGATAAGAAGCGTTACGTTTGCTGCGCAAAAGCCCAGGAGACCACTAAATCACTTTATAAGATTGAGAGCTGTGCCAATCTTACTACGAAATTAGAATGACAGAACACAAAAACGCTTACGGCTGCGGTTAATACACCATTTTGAATTCACAGGCCGGAACTGAAGGGCAGTGTGCCTAATCCCAATCTCTCGCGCGCGATAAGAGGCAAATTGACAACCGGAGCTTTCGACATTAATAAGAACAAATAATGGCAGCCGGCAGCGCTCGCCGGCTGAAACCTGGGATTTTGGGAAGGAGAAGATATGAAGCAAAGAAAGATAATTGCCGTGGTGGGTGCCACAGGAGCTCAAGGCAGTGGTCTAGTACGCAGCATTTTGAGAGATGGCAGCAATGAATTCACCGCGCGGGCGATCACCCGAAACGTCAACTCCGACAAAGCGAGAGAGCTTGCCGGGCTGGGCGCCGAAATTGTTGCGGCCGATGTTGATAATCCGGACAGTCTGAAAAAAGCATTCGCCGGCGCTCATGCGGCTTATTGCGTCACATTTTTCTGGGAACACTTTTCGCCTGAAAAAGAACTAGCCCATGCAACAGCGATGGCCAAGGCAGCGAAGCACGCAGGCGTTCAACATCTGATCTGGTCCACGCTTGAAGACACTCGCAAGTGGGTGCCCTTGAGTGACACTAGAATGCCTACTCTGATGGGCAAGTATAAGGTTCCTCATTTCGATGCGAAGGGAGAGGCTAATCAGATATTCATGGACCTGAAGCTGCCAACAACGTTTATGCTGACTTCATTCTACTGGGATAACCTCATCAGCTTCGGCATGGGTCCCAAAAAAAATCCCGACGGGACTTTTGCTTTCACACTGCCTATGGGTGAAAAGAAACTTCCGGGCATTGCCGCAGAAGACATTGGCAGGTGTGCCTACGGCATCTTCAGGAGGGGGCATGAATTCATCGGCAGGACCGTTGGAATAGCCGGCGAACACCTGACAGGCACTCAAATGGCCGCCGCGCTGAGCAGAGTGCTGGGCCGGGAGATACGCTACAACGATGTGCCGCCGGAAGTGTATCGCGGCTTGGGATTTCCAGGCGCGGAAGATCTCGGCAACATGTTCCAGTTCAAGAGAGATTTCGAACAGGCCTTCTGCGGGGCACGGGATGTGGCGTTTTCCCGTTCGCTCAATCCGGCGCTGCAGACTTTCGAGGATTGGCTCAGGCTTAATAAAGACCGCATACCCCTTGAGTAAAGGCCGATCCCGCTATACAGCCGCTGAGATTAGCTACTTCCCAGAATAACCCTTTCTGGGGAGTTATACCTAGCTCCTGTTCCGTGTGAGAAGCTGATTTCTCGACTCACATAATCAGTGTGTCAAATTTTCAAGACGGGAAATCAGGGCAGCTAGTTCCTTGCGGAATGAAAGCCCATCCGCGACAGTCATTGTTTGAGGTTTGACTGGCTTCAGCATCTTGTGCAGATCGTCATCTGCAGGGATACCTTTGGGGATGAAAACGCTTGTTTATCGCGAGGATGCAGCAGGCTTCGACTGGCGGGGCACAATCCGGCTTGTGGCCAGGCAAAATCCGGACACGATCGACATCGATTCGCTTGCTTCGCGAACGCAAGCATCTGCTTATCTGTTCGATACATTGCACGAAATTCTGAAAGATGACGCCTGTGCGCCCGGAAAGGAAGCTCCACTCAAAATAGTAATCGTCGTCAGCACCGATATGGTATTCGCCAAGCACACGCCCATCCGGCAGATTGCTCCGCAGGACCCGGCTTCCGTTCTGTTTTTTCACTTTCGTACGAGACTAATCCCTGCAGCCGACGATCTGAGCAAAATGCTGAAGATGACAAACTGCAAAGCGTACACTTTTCAGAATGGATCTTCCTTCCGCGAGGATCTGGCTGATCTGATTTCGCGTCTTGAAAAATTTGCGAAATAAACACACAAGATCATCCCCGGCGTGAACTGGCTGGAGCAACTGAAGCAAAGAGTGCCGGTGAAATAGCGACATTGTAATAAATGCGCATGTGCTATCGCTCAAAGATAGCTATTGAAAACAGGCCTTTTCACTCGCAATCCGCCTGCCCACCCGGAAAATATCGCTATCCCGCCTTCTCAAGCAATACCTCATTTATGATGGTCTGATAGCCCACCCCTCGTTTTCGGGCCTCCTTGCGCGCCCAAGCCATGACCTTAGGATGCAATCGAATTGAGGTGGGCTGGTATTTATCTTCCTCTGATTTTACCGGTCGGCCACGGGGAGGACGTGGCAGACCGGTTTTCAGCTCGATCGCCTTGCGAGCAGTTGCCCGTTCGCTCCTGGTGACGCGCCTTGCCTTTTCAAAGGGAAACTCTTTTGAATTCTTCATAGCGCCTCCTTTCGCGTCGGCTTGCTCGCCGAGCGCTGATAATGCGGCAGACCTGCCCTGCCTGCCGTCGCGTAAATACCACAACGAGAACGCCGTCGTCTGACTCGCCAATCAGCCACTCCCGCGGTTCTTCTGCCCTGGAGTGCCGTTCATCGGGAGCGATTAGGGCGAAGGGATCATCGAAGGCAGTTATCGCCTGATCAAACGCAATCCCGTGCTTACCAGAATTGCGGCTAGCCTTCCCCGCATCCCAATCGAAGCGCATATATACAGTATATACCGTAAATGTTCTTCCTCAAACATAATCGGAGAGTGCTTGACCATGATGTCTTGATTTAAACATATCTAATCACTTCCATCTCCGATCCGTTGCGCGCCAACCGGCGCTACCACGCCCTGCTGCGCACAATGAACCTGGAGCCTTGATTCCCTAGCATCAGCGCTCAGGATTGTTATTTAAGGCAGCCCTTATTACAAGTAATCCGCCTGCAGTGAGGAATCAAACTCGGTGCGCATGAAATTCCCGCACTCATCCACCGGAGCGTAGAGAGCTTCCCAAAACCCTTGATTTCCCAATCAGGCGCGTGTAGTCTGCCCCCAAATGTCGACAAGGGTCTGCTCGTGCCCGCCCGATGAATTCGGCCGTGAGCAACTGAATCAATCACCATGCCACTCTTTTAATTCAAGGAAAGCCACTGATGGAATCCATTCAACTCGCGTTTTCCGATTGGCTGATCATCGCCCTGTACTTTGGTTTTGTGCTGGGGATTGGTTGGTATCTTCGGAGATTCACAAGAAACGAAAATGATTTCTTTCTTGCCGGACGAAAGAACAGCGCATGGGTTGCCGGGCTGGCGTTTCTCTCGGCAAACCTCGGAGCGTTGGAACTCCTTGGAATGACCGGCAATACATTCAAGTACGGAATGTACGTGGCCCATTTCTATTGGATTGGCGCCATACCCGCCATGCTCTTCCTCGGGCTCTATATGATGCCGTTCTATTACAGCAGCCGGATAAAATCCGTGCCGGGTTACCTCAAGCTCCGCTTCGACGAGAAAACTCGAGTGTTGAATGGGGTCTCTTTTGGCGTCATGACGCTGCTCGTTTCAGGCATCAATCTTTATGCAATGGCCCTCGTGCTTCATACGTTTCTTGGATGGGATTGGGCCGTCAGCATGTGGATTTCGGCGGCGACAGTTGCCGCGTATGTGACACTGAGTGGTTTGATGTCCGCAATCTTCACGGAGATTATTCAGTTCTTTCTTATTTGGTTTGGCCTCTTTCTGGTTTCGATACTCGGAATCATTGAGATCGGAAGTATCCAGGATATCTTCCGCAGGGTCGATGAGCTCTACCGGTCGGTCTCCTATACAACTCTCTGGTCGACGAGCGGCGACCCGGCGCAGAACGGCATGGTGATCACGTGGGGCGGGATCGTCCTTGGTCTCGGATTCGTGCTCTCCTTTGGCTATTGGACGACGGACTTTCTTGTCGTGCAGCGAGCATTTTCTGCCAAAGACCTCCGCACCGCCAGAATGACGCCGATCCTTGCTTCATTTTTCAAGATGGCGGTTCCCTTCATCGTCATTCTCGCCGGTCTGATCGCTATCGTTCTCGCCCATGATCCGAAGAGCGGATTCGCCTTGCTTCATGACGGCGGACAGATCAACTACGATTCCGCCTTGCCTCTGTTAATTGCACGCTATTATCCTTCAGGGCTTGTTGGCCTCGGTGTGACGGCGCTGCTCGCGGGCTTTATGGCAGGGCAGGCGGGAAACATCAGTGCCTTCAATACCGTTTGGACCTACGATATTTACCAGTCCGTCCTGAACACGAAAGCATCGGACGCGCATCTCCTATGGATGGGGCGTGCGGCGACCATCGTTGGAATCCTGCTGAGCGTGGGAACCGCCTACTGGGCAAAGAGTTTTCCAAGCATCATGGATTACATGCAGGCGATTTTCTCCTGGGTCAATGCCCCGCTGTTCGCCACGATGCTTCTGGGTATGTTTATCCCGTGGATCACGCCGAACGGAGCCTTCTGGGGTCTCCTGGCAGGCATGGGCTCCTCCTTCACCCTCTTCCTTGCTGTCAAATTCAGCTGGATTGATTCTCGCCTGATCACAATGTCGGATGCTCAGAGCGATATGGCTGCCAATTTCTGGCGTGCCTGGTGGGCATGGCTCATCTGCTTTGTGTTCACTATTGTCATCAGTTTCTTCACAAAAAAGAAACCTGTCGAGGAACTGGTCGGGTTGGTCAAGGGGCTGACGCCGATGGCCGGAGCGGATGGCATTCGCTGGCATCGAAAACCTGAATTGATTGCAGTGATTTCATTGATCGTCCTCATCCTTCTCAACCTCTATTTTTGGTAACGGAGATTCCCGATGGAAAAAGAGACAAAAGAAATGAAGCCAATCTGGTATTTTGTTGGCCTCATGCTGAGCACGATGGGTGTCGTGGTGCTGAGCGCCGGGATCGCAAACTACCTGAGCCCGCCTGCGCGTGACACGGTTCTCTCCCGCCTGCATCCTGAGCTCTGGTGGGGAATGGTGATGATCGTGGTGGGTCTTATCTTCTTCTTTATGAACCGACACCCAAAAGCCGGGTGACAGGCGACGCATGAGCGATCCGCAGGCAATAATTGAATCCTTGTTTCTCAGGAAGATCGGCAAGCGTCCCGGACGGGTTGTCGTGCGGTCGCCCGGGCGCGTGAATCTGATCGGCGAGCATACGGACTACAATGAAGGTTTCGTTTTGCCTGCGGCGGTCGACAAAGCGATCGTATTCGCAGTGTCGCCAAGGACGGACAGGATGGTGCGCTTTGTAGCTTCCGATCTGAACGATGAGTTCTCCGCCGCACTCGCGGCAATCCAGCGGTCCTCAAAAGGATGGCCCAATTACCTCCTCGGTGTCATTGAAGAATTCCGTGTGCTCGGGCACACGTTTCCCGGTTGCGACGTAGTCTTTGGCGGCGATATTCCCATCGGGGCAGGCATGTCGTCGTCGGCTGCCGTCGAATGCGGTTTCGCGTTTGCACTGAATCAGCTGTTCGGATTCGGCATCAGCAAGATGGACCTGGTTAAATTGGGTCAGCGGTCTGAAAACAACTTCGTCGGCATGAATTGCGGCATCATGGATCAGTTCATCAATGTCTTTGGCGAAGATCGGACAGTGCTGAAGATCGATTGCCGCTCCCTTGCGTACGAACACTTTCCGTTCGAACGCACCGATCTCGCCATCGTATTGTGTGAGACTGAGCTCAAGAGATCGCTCGCTTCTTCCGAGTACAACATCCGGCGTCAGCAGTGCGAGGCGGGAGTCGCGATTCTCCGGAAACACCGGCCTGAGGTCAGAAGTCTGAGGGATGTGACGCCGGAATTTCTGCAAGAGCATCGCGCCGGGATGGAACCGATCCTTTATCGGCGCTGCGCTTATGTTGTAAAAGAAAATGAGCGTGTCCTTCGGGCTAGCGATGATCTGCGCAGGAAGGATTTCCGCTCCTTTGGAGAACAAATGTATTATTCACACAGCGGACTCAGGGATGAATATCAGGTCAGCAGCCCTGACCTGGATTTTTTGGTAGACGCAGCGTCCACCATCCCGGGAGTGCTCGGAGCCCGAATGATGGGAGCCGGATTCGGAGGCTGTACCATCAACCTTGTAAAGCAACAAAGCGTCCAGGCTTTCGTTGAAGAGATGAAGTCCCTGTACCATCAAAGAACAGGGATTACGAACAACGTTTATGTGACCCACATCGAGGCCGGAACGTGCCGGCTGCAGCCTGGCGAATATTGAAACAGGATATACCGGAGCATCGGGTAATGCCGCATATTCTGCGCCCGCAGGGCGCTTTCGGAGTGCGTCAGCATGCTGCCGCTTTTAAAAACGCTCAAAATCCTTGTTTTTCATCTCTTTATTGAAAGCGGCAGCGAACAGCCGCACATCTCCAAAAGCTTCGCCCTGCAAAAAAATATGCGGCATTAAAGCGCATCGGAGGAATGCTGGAAACGCCGAAGTGCATGTGCGATAATGAATAGCTTTTATATAGTTTCCTGGAGATAAGGAACAACAAGCCTATGAAATGCAGTCCCGTGCGATCCTTGATGCGTTTATTTTTATTCTTTTGTTTAATGCCTGTATGTATGGGTGCGCCTGCTCAAAAAGTCGCGCCGCAGGTTCCGACAAAGCCGATCAATCTGGATAGGGAATTGGAGGAGCAAGTCAAGCCGGACCGGGCCGTCAGCTACTATCACTTCTCGCTCGCAAAATGGAATGAAGACAAAGGAGAGCTGCCCAAGGCAATTTCGGAGATGAGGACGGCGCTCAAATACAATCCCGGCAGTTCCCCAATCTATCTTGAGATGGCCACCTTATTGGGTAAATCCGGCAGCATCCAGGAAGCGATAGACCATGCGCAAAAGGCTGCCGAACTGGATCCCAAGAACCCTGGTCCGCATTGGCTGCTCGCCAACATTTATTTCCGGCCGCAGATGCGGGGAGATTCCGCTACGGCGGATATTCAGAAAGCGGTTCAGGAACTGGAAATAGCTGAGGGAATTATCTCCGGCGGACGAACGCGTCTACTACGCTCTCGGCGGAGCTTATTTCGAGCTGAATCAGCCGGAGAAAGCCATCCAGGCATACGAAAAATTTCAGAGCCTCTCAACGAGCATCGACAACGGTTACAGGGAAATCGCCAAATATTACGACGGAATCGGCAATTCGGAAAAGGCTGCCGAATATCTGCTCCTGGGGCTGAAAAATCAGCCGGAGTCTGCCGAAAGCCTTAGCATGCTGGCGACCATCTACCTGAAACAAAGCAAAAACAAGGAAGCCATTCCGATTTATAAAAAGATCCTCGCGATAACGGGCGATAATGCAGGCGCCAGCCGGCGGCTTGCTTCTTTGCTTATCGAATCGGGCGAATACAGCGAAGCGATCAAACATCCTGACGGACCTTGCCAAAACGGCTCCGGGCGACCCGATATCTCAAATCCTTCTTGGCCGCGCGCATATCGGGCTGCGCAAGTATCCGGAAGCCATAGAGATCCTGCGGTCTGTGTCGACGAATGATCCGGATATCAGCATGGAAGCGCAGTTTTATCTCGGCAAAGCCTACGAGGAAAGCGGGAATCGCAAGGAAGCTATTGATATATTTGAGCGCCTCCTGCAAAAAGTACCCGCTGACTCCGAGGAAGCAAAAACCAACCGCTTGCTGTTTCAGCAGCGCCTGGCTGCCAATTACTGGGAGACGGGGGAGCGGGAAAAAACCATCGCTGTGTACCGGGATATGGCCAAAGCGGATCCCAAAGCGAATTCGCTGCTGTTGCAGGCCTATCGTATCAGCCGCCAGTTCGACAAGGCGCTCCCTCTTGGGAAAGAACAGTACGAGAAAGACCCCTCCAATCTTCAGACGGGCATTGAGTATGCACAGACGCTGACAGACGCAGGAAAGCCAAAGGAAGGCACCGAAATTCTGAATAAGCTCCTGCAATCCAATCCTGACGAGATCGATCTTTACATCGCCTTAAGCCAAATATATGTGCAGGACAAGCGCTTCTCCGATGCCGAGAAGATTCTGACTCGTGCTGAAGAGAGAAATCCCAAAGAGGCATCGGACAAGAATCGCATCAAATTTCAGAAAGCGACCGTGTATGAAAGGCAAAAGGATTACGATCGCGCCGAATCCCTCTTCAAGGAAATCCTGAAAGAGAATCCATCCAACCCGATAGTATTGAACTACCTCGGCTATATGCTGGCAGACCGGGGTGTGCGCCTCGACGAAGCCGTTCGGTATGTCAAGGAAGCTTTAGCTGTCGATCCACGAAACGGTGCTTATCTCGATTCTCTCGGCTGGGCTTACTTCAAACTGAACGACCTGAAAAATGCCGAGCAATACCTTCTTGAAGCCAATGAAATCGTTCAGAACGATCCCACCGTCGTGGAGCATCTGGGCGATCTTTATTTTAAAACCGGCGACCTTCAAAAGGCCGAGAGCTATTGGATAAAATCCGTCAGCATCGGCACGGATCCGGATGAGACCCAGAAGGTGCGCCGAAAACTGGAAGCGCTTCAGGAAAAGCTTCGGAAACAAAAATCGGCAAAGTGACATCCTCACCGTTTCGAGCTCATTCTTGCGCAAAAATCAACCTGGCTCTGTCCGTTCTCGGACGGCGGACGGACGGGTATCACGACATCCAGACCATATTTCAAACGATCGATTTGTGGGACGAAATCGAGTTTCGCGCCTTCGCCGCAGCTTGAACTGCATTGCGAAAGCCTTCCGGGCGTCCGCGCTGAGGACAACCTGGTTTGGAAAGCGGCATCTCTGTTGGCTTCAACGCTTCCCGGGAAACACGGCGCTTCCATAACTCTCAGAAAAAGGATACCGGCGGGAGCGGGGCTTGGCGGAGGAAGCAGCAATGCCGCCGTAACGCTGCTTGCGTTGCGCCGTTTCTGGAATGTCGAGATCTCCGATTCCGACTTGGTCCGGCTCGCCGCGCGCCTGGGTTCCGACGTCCCCTTCTTCCTCAACGGCGGCACCGCCCTGGGCATCGGCAGCGGGGAAGAAATCCAGCCGCTTCCGGATATTCGCCCGGAGCATCTTGTGGTTGTCTTTCCCGCGGTGCACGTTTCCACGGCGGAAGCCTACCGTTCCCTGAATTTGGGATTGACTTCTGCGACGGAGGACCATAGAATTCAGCGTTTCTGTTGTCAGTTGCAGGACAGTACCTGTCGGCTGACAGGGATCTTTAATGATTTCGAGGCTTCGATCCTCCCTGCCTACCCGCCGATCAGGGAGGCAAAAGAATTCCTGATAGAAGCGGGGTGCAACGGCAGCTTTGCTGTCGGGCAGCGGATCCTCTGTCTTCGGATTCTTCCCTGATGAAGAATCAGCATCTCGCGGCTGCCCGGGCAGTCATTACGGGAAGCCTGGCGGGTGTTTCCGGCGAAGACCCTTTCTCGGGCTGAGTATCTCCAAAACATGTTCGGGTAGTCGCCGGCGTCAATTGCGGATTGCAGGCCGAGCTGCCTTCGCGAAAGATATTGCTGGGGCGTCGTCAAGCGGTAAGACACAGGTCTTTGGAACCTGCATTCGGAGGTTCGAATCCTCCCGCCCCAGCCATTCGCGCGCATTGCCGGGAGCAAGCAGATGATCAACACCGGATACAAGAGCGTGAACCGAGAGCTGAAGGTTTTTTCCGGGAATGCCAATCCAGCGCTGGCAGAGGAGATCTGCGAGCATCTGAAGATTCCGCTGGGAAAGATCAACCTGACCAAGTTCAGCGACGGCGAGCTCTACTGCCAGATTCTGGAAAATGTCCGGGGCAAGGACGTTTTCTGATCCAGCCCACCTGCTGCCCGGTGAACAACAATCTGATGGAACTGCTGATCATGATCGACGCGTTCAAGCGCTCCTCCGCGACGCCGGATCACCGTCGGTCATTCCGTACTACGGCTACGGACGGCAGGACCGGAAAGACAAGCCCCGCGTTCCGATCTCTTCCAAGCTGGTGGCGGACCTGCTCACGGCGGCCGGGACGGACCGGATTCTGACCATGGATCTTCATGCCGGACAGATCCAGGGATTTTTCGATATCCCGGTGGACCACCTGTTTGCCGCGCCGGTGCTGATCGAGTATTTGAAGAAACTGAAAATCCCGAACCTTACCATGGTTTCGCCCGACGCCGGCGGAGTGGAACGGGCCCGGGCGTTCGCCAAGAGGCTGGATGCGGACCTCGCGGTTATCGACAAGCGCCGCACAGCCCCCAACGACGGCGAAGTGCTGAATATCATCGGCCATGTAAGCGGAAGGAACATCGTCATCTGCGACGACATGATCGACACCGCCGGCACGCTGGTGAATACAGTCAGCGCGCTGCGCAAGAAAAAAGCGGGCAAGATTATCGCCTGCGCGACGCACGGCGTCTTGAGCGGTCCCGCGATCGAGAGGTTGCGGAACGCGCCGATCGAAGAGATCATCCTTACCAACACGGTTCCACTGGACAGTTCCAGGATGTTGCCGAATATGACCATTTTGAGCGTTGCCGGGTTGCTGGGCACCGCCATACACAGCATTCACGAAGAAACGAGTGTCAGTAATCTTTTTGTTTAGAGTCGAATCTTGAAAGCGCCGGAACCTTCGCTGTGAAGAGTTCTCGAAGGTTCCAAAATTCGCGAGATTTTTAGGAAGGAGTTGGATTTCATGCCAACAGTTATCGCAGCCCAATTACGGACGCCAGGCGGCAAGAATGTCAACCGGCGGCTCCGCAAAGCGGGGAAAATACCGGCCGTCATTTATGGTCCCGGGAAGCCGCCCGTCGTGGTTTCCGTCGATCCGGACGATGTGAAGACGATTCTTTATTCGGAATCCGGGCGCAACACCATCTTTACCATTAGCGTGGATGGAGCCGAGCAGAGCAATGCCATGGTCAAGGATTATCAGCTGGATCCCGTTCAGGGGCATCTGCTTCATACCGATTTCCTCGAAATCGCGATGGATCGGTTGCTCGAATTGACCGTCAACGTCGAGATCGTCGGCGAAGCCGAAGGCGTCAAACTCGACGGCGGCATCATGGATATCGTCACGCATTCGATCGAGGTCGAGTGCCTGCCTTCGGATATTCCCGAATCCATCAAGGTGGATGTCAGTCACCTGAAGATCAACGACTATATCCGGGTGAAAAACATTCAGGTGGATGCCAAGGTCAAGATTCTTTCAGATCCGGAAATCGTCGTTGTAACGATCGTTCCTCCGATTAAGGAAGAAGTGCCGGTAGAGGCGGTGGCAGAAGCGGCCGAACCCGAAGTGATCAAGAAGGGCAAGCCGGGCGAGGAAGGCGCGGCGGAAGAAACGAAATCCAAAGCTCCAAAGTCGGAAAACAAATAATAGCCCTTTGGTCTGCTGGATTTCAGTGCTTTGGTGCGGGATGCTGCAAGCTCGGGGAATTGAAACGGGAGCTTTGGCAAAAATTATTGTCGGGCTTGGAAATCCCGGCGAACAATACGCACGGAACAGGCACAACGTTGGCTTCATGGTTCTGGATGCGCTTGCCCGGGAATCAGGCGATAGCTGGTCCGTCCGGCTGCTTTCCCGGATTTGCGGGATCGAGATCGGCGGCTTTCCGGTGCTTCTTGCGGAACCGTTGACTTATATGAATCGCAGCGGAAAGGCCGTATTACGATTTGCTTTCCGCTTTCCAGCGGGGACCGCAGGACCTTCTGGTCGTTGCTGATGACCTGAATCTGCCGTTTGGCAGAATTCGGATACGGGAGCGAGGATCTGCCGGCGGACATCACGGGCTGGAGTCGATCCTGGATGTTTTAAACACCGATGAGATTATGCGCGTGCGAATGGGAATAGGCGAGGAGCAGATGCCCGAAGATAAAGCGGACTTTGTTTTGTCGGATTTCCCGCAGCAAAAGCATGCGGAACTGAACGACATGATCCTCAAAGCCGGGAATGCCATGAAATCCATAGTGAACGATGGCGTTTCCAAAACCATGGCGATTTTTAACGCCTAAAGCGGTGAAGGAGAAGACCGTGAGAAATTACGAGGTGGTCTTTGTTGCCGCCCCCACTCTGACCAGCGAAGAGCTGGAAGGCTTCATCAACCACATTCAAACTGTGGTTGAGGGCAAAAACGGCAAACTAGTGAAGATCGATAACTGGGGAAAGAAATCCCTGGCTTATAAGATCAAGAAATTTCGCGAGGCCTATTATGTCGTGCTTTCCATTGAGGGGGATGGCAGCACTATCGCGGAAGTGGAGCGGCGCTTCAGAGTGACCGACTACATCATCCGGTTTATTTCGGTTCGCATTGACGAAGACCTCAAGCGCTCCGATAAAATCAAAGCGGCCAGACGCAAGAAAGCCACCCAAACAGGATTTCGAGCCTTCGTTAACAGCGGAGTCCGAAGCGCCCCCAATGGATTTAGATATATAGAGGTTCACCGGGGACCGGAGCCGTCATGCCCGGTCCAATACGGTAGAAAGGACATTCCTAATGCCAGGTCCAAGAAGATTCAGTGTTCGGCGCAAAAGAGTCTGCAAGTTCTGCGCTGAAAAAATCACCTATATCGATTTCAAAGACGGGAAGCTCCTGGGTCATTTCATTCCCGAACGGGGAAAGATACTTCCCCGGAGAATCAGCGGAGTCTGCTCGACGCATCAGCGCTTGCTGGCGGAGGCTATTAAACGCGCCAGACATATGGCTATCCTTCCGTTCGTTGCTGATTGAGACATTTTTTCAAAGGGTGAAACATGAACGTCATTTTAAAGCAAGATGTTGAAAAATTGGGCAAAGTCGGCGATGTTGTGAAGGTGGCGCCCGGCTATGGGAGAAACTACCTGATTCCCAAAAAACTTGCCTTGGCGGCGACTCCCGGCAACATCAAAGTCGCCGAAACGGAAAAGGTCGCGCAGGCACGGCGCGATCATCGGGAAAAAGAGGCTGCCACAATTCTGGCACGCGAAATTGTGAAGCTGACCGCCACCATCCGATGCAAGACCGGAGAAGGCGGAGCTCTCTACGGCTCCGTAACCGCCTTGGATATCGCAGATTTCCTCGCATCGCACAAGATCACTATCGACAAGCGCAAGATCCAGCTGGAAGAGCCGATCAAAACGATCGGGGAATACGAGGTGCCGATTCGTCTGCACCGCGACGTGACTATCCCCATTAAGGTTATCGTCGAGCCCGAGCCCGAAACCGTCACCTAAATTACGAATTACGAGTGACGAATTACGAATTGATGAATTCGCCACTCGTCTTATTCGGTGCTGATTTTTTGAATTCGTAATTCGTCAATTCGTCATTCGTCATTCGAAATGGCAGACATCAGCCTGGAAAAAATCGCTTCCCAACAACCTGGAGGCGGAGCGTTCGATCCTGGGAGCGATACTCCTCGACGACAAAGCTGTCCTCACTGTCTTCGAGACCTCAGGTCCGCAGGATTTCTATCTCGAGAGCCACCGGAGGGTCTTCGAGAAGATGCTCCAGCTGATGAACAGCTCCCGCCCTATCGATATGGTCACTCTCAAGGAAGAACTTCAGCGCGCCAACGAGCTTGAAAGCGTGGGGGGAGCCGCGTACCTGGCAAGCCTCACCGACGGCCTGCCGCGGGCGATGAACATCGAGCACTACGCCCGGATCGTCAAGGAAAAATCGACTCTGCGCCGGCTGATCCAGGTCTCCAATGAGACCATGGCGCGCAGCTACCAGGACGAGGAATCCGCCGAAGAAGTCCTGCAGCACGTCGAAAAGGCTATATTCGATATCGCCGGCCAGCAGTTCCATACAGGCTTTTCGCCCATTTCACCCATCGTCAGCGACGTCTTCAAGCAGATCGAGGAATTCTCCAATCGGAAAGCTCCTGTCACCGGCCTGGAGACCGGATTTGTCGATCTGGACCGCATGACGGCCGGCCTGCATCCCTCGGATCTTGTCATCGTCGCCGCGCGGCCCGGTTTGGGCAAAACCAGTCTCTGCCTCAATATTGCCGCGCATGCGGCGATACGAGCTCGCAAGTCTGTCGGCATTTTCAGCCTCGAAATGAGCAAAGAGCAGCTGGTGAAACGCCTCCTGTGCGCCGAGTCCCGGATCGACGCCCACAGGGTCAATACCGGCTATCTGAACAAAGAAGACTGGCACCGTTTAAGCCGCGCTTCCGGCGATCTGTCGGAAACCAGGATCTTCATCGACGACACGGCCAGCATCACGATCCCCGAACTGCGCTCCAAAGCGCGCCGCCTCAGCCTCGAACACGGCCTGGATCTTATCATCGTGGATTATCTGCAGCTGATGTCCGGATCCACCCAGCGATACGAAAACCGCACTCAGGAAATATCTCAGATTTCCCGCGGGCTGAAAGGGATTGCCAAGGAACTTAGCGTCCCGGTGATCGCCGTATCCCAGCTCAGCCGCGCCATTGAATCGAGGACGGAGAGCATCGTAAACCGCAGCTCTCGGACCTGCGGGAATCCGGCTCCATCGAGCAGGATGCCGATCTCGTGTTGTTCATTTATCGCGAGGAAATGGCCAATCCTACCGAGGAAAACAACGGACTGGCAGAGCTGATCATCAGCAAACAAAGGAACGGCCCCACAGGCACGGTTCAGCTCGCTTTCAGCAAACAATTCACCAGATTCGACAGCCTGTATCAGGAATAGTCGGCAGTCGATAGTCGGCAGTAGCACCGCTGAGCGGAGATTTCCATGAAGATCGCGACTTGGAACGTGAATGGCATTCGGGCACGGCAAGCCCAGGTGATGGAATGGATCCAGCGCGATCAGCCGGACGTCCTCTGCCTGCAGGAACTCAAAGCGACACGCGAACAGGTGCCCGAGCCTCTGCGGGAAATGCCCGATTATTGGTGTTATTGGCACGGAGAGAGAGCGTACTCCGGTGTGAGCTTGCATATTCGCCGCAGTCTTTTGGCGGAACAGCCTCCGTTTGAACACCCGGCCTTTGACTTTGAAACGCGCATTGTGACCGCGCGCGTGGGAAATCTTCTGATCGGCTCCGTGTATGTCCCCAATGGCGGCAAAGACTACGCCGCAAAGCTGCGATTTCTCGAGGCGATGGAACACTATGCCGCGGAGTGCCGTTCCCGTGGCGTGGATCTGATCCTGTGCGGCGACATGAATGTCACCCGCACCGATCAGGATGTCCACCCGAAAGAACGCAAGCCCAATGTCATCGGCCAGCGGCCCGATGAAAGAGAATTGTTTGAGCGTGTCCTGGCGAGCGGCGGCATGACGGATGTGGGCCGCGCGCTGGATCCGGACAATGACCGGCTTTTCACGTGGTGGCCGCCGTGGCGCAATATGCGCCAGAATAATATCGGCTGGAGGCTGGATTATATTCTCGCAAGCCAGGCAGCAGCCGGCCGCATCCGCCAATGCTCGGTGCTTGCGCAACTCGGTACCAGCGATCACGCCCCCGTAGTCGCAGAGATCTGTGAATCCTAGGAGTCTGTCCGAGTATTAGGAGGTATCGCGCGCATGGGGCTTGTGAGGCGAGCTCAAGGCGCGAGGAGGAGGCGATGTCGGTGCACATCGTTGACGACGAGCAACGCAGAGATCGCCCGCAACACCCATGCGCCCTTCGGGTTCCGGCGGCACGGGGGCATCTGCGGCGTTGGCGCTCCTCGACGATGTACATCGACATCGCCTGCGTCGCGCCGCCTGGCATCTGCCCCCGTGGCGCTCGGAACGCGATACCTCCTAATACTCGGACAGACTCCTAGTACTGCATTTCCATGAAATTACGACATACGAGCTATAAACATATTGATCCAAAGCTGCCCGAGCACTGCGCCAGACAGGCTTCAAATACAAAATAATGGGGTAGATTGCATTTTCCCCACAACTAATAGTTGTTTTAATTTCTTTGCATGCTAGAATTGGGCCAAATAAGCAGCCATCTTGGTATTGGTAATAGTAAATAACCGGGAGGCACCTCCATGAGAATAATAGCCATAGCAAATCAGAAAGGTGGATGTGGCAAGACCATCACTGCGATCAACCTTGCGGCTTTTCTAGCCAAAGAAAACAGAAAGGTCTTGCTGATCGACATGGATCCGCAAGGACATACAACTCTGGGATTGCAGACGAATTCTGCTGCGCCGGCCCGTACAATCACCGACGTGTTGGTATGGGAACTCAGCGGGCAAAGAATGCGCATGCGAGATGTTGTACGCAACGTTTCCCAGAACCTGGACTTGGTTCCAGCCCACATTTTGCTTAGCACTGCTCCAGAGAAACTGGCGGCAGTATTCGGCCGTGAAGACCGTCTAAACGAAGCTCTCGATGACGTGCGCAATCGATATCATTACGTCTTCATCGACTGTCCACCCAATATCGGTATCCTGACTTTCAATGCGCTGATGGCGTGTTCTGAAGCTATCATCCCGCTGGATCCGAGCTTTTTCTCGCTTCACGGCATTGGGAAAATGCTGGAAACTCTCGATATTCTGGCACGAAAAAAAGGGCACACGATCCAGGCGCATGCGCTATTGACGCTATATACGGGCCGCACGGCATTTGTCAAAGATGTAGTCGCAGATATCCGAAAGCACCTGGGAGATAAAGCTCTGGATACGGTGATTCGATACAGTGTCAAATTGGCGGAGGCCGCAAGCCACGGCATTCCCATTTGCGATTACTGCAAGCATTGCGTTGGTTTCGAGGATTATCAGAACCTGGCCAGGGAAATCCTTCGACGGGAATCCGGGCTGTCTCTTCCCGGAAGCATTGGGTATAACAAGCGATCGAAAAGACACAGTGCGCACGAAGGTTTGACAGGATAGTATTTCCCCCCAACCATCAGCTCCTATTCCGACAAAAAACGGAGTCTTGTTTACATTGAATGCACCCGAAGACACGCCGCGTGCAATTGGCGGGAGATTTTAACTCTTGGACTTCCGGACGGCAATGAAATGGAGTTCAGCAACGGCATATGGCAAAAAATGCTTGAGCTGGCACCCGGTCGGTATCGTTATCGCTATGTAGTCGATGGGCGCTGGCAAAAAGATCCGTTAAATACTTTTGTGGAGCCCAGTCCCTTTGGCGACCAAGAACTCCGTGGTTTGACCTGAACTGAACACTGGCCCGCGAATTTGAAAACGGCTCTTGATAGTTTAATGGCACTCGGTCTCAAAAACTATGGAATTTGCATAAAAAGGAAGTTGCGGGCTCCCAATCCGAGGATCGACCGTCATAACGGAAAGGCGGCTTGCCAGAGGCTTGGAAGATGTATCGTATTTATTCCTGTCGCAACCGTCCAACAAGCCGAGCGGAGGAAGCGGATGAGCAAAACACGCTTCTTCTGCAAAAGGCGCTTGACAGTGCATTTTTTCAGCCTGAGGAGCCCATTCTGCTGCGTGCTTCGCCGGCTGTAAATCGAGAGTCGCTGATATCCCTGCTGAACGACAACGCGGCCGTTCTGGAAGAAGGCATGCGCGCGATTGACGCAAACGTCCCCTGCGCTCCGTTTGGCTCTATGGATTTGGTGGCCTTGGGAAGTTTGGATCAGCTCTGCATTATTAATGTCGATACCTTTCCAGAACGATGTGTCACTCCTCCGTGGTATCGCGCATGTTAACTCAGTCGTTCGCAACATGCCCATTGTCAGAGCGTATGTACCAAGGACGAGGGCGATGGGGTTTCCCTCCCGCCAAGGTTGTTCCTCGTCGCTCCTGGCTTTTTCTCTTTCTGCTCAAATGTGTCGCGCAACGCAGTTTGAGCCCCCCAAGTTAGTTGCTTAGGGTATCGCACAGCGGCGATGCCGGAGTGGCGTAGGAATCCTTTTTGAGCGCACTTAAATTGATATCAACGTCGGGCAGAGCAACAGTTGCCTGGAGGGGGCCCTCGTTCCTTCAAGAGGGCTTGTAATGAGGATCACAAAATAGTCCTGCATGATTTTCGATACGCACTGTCACGGATATTGGCGCGGCCTCGCGCAGCGCAGTGCTGAATTGCGCGCAAATATGCGCGCGGCGGGGATTGCCCGCTCGGTGCAGATAGGCACGGATCTGAGAGCCAGTGGGAATCACTCGATCTGGCCCGCGCTTGGGGGGACGATACCTGGTGCACAGCAGATTCGATCCTTCTAACTGCCAGGAGCTGCCATGTGATTCAGCGCAGGACTACTCGGAACAGCTGGAAGAGTTGGTTCATTGCTACAGCGAAAATCCCGAGTTCGCGCGGGAATTGCTGGCCTGGTCCAACGACTTCTATTTGTTTTATTTTGACAGAGCTTCGAAGAGCTGTGCGGCGTAAGGCCTCGAAGAATCCCATAACTCCAATAATGATCGGCTGACGCAGATGCAAGTTAGTAAACCGTCTGAGTGTCCTCCCGCCTTGACCGCTCGCGCAATTTCGGCGCGCAGCTTTTTGCAGGATTCCAGCAGGTCTTTCATGTTCTGCAATTCGAAGCCTCACCGCGGGCCCGAATATCACCGTGATCCCTCTCCTCCAGCGTTTTTTCCTTTTCGGGTTTGGCGGCGGATTTGGCGAGCGGGTTTCGCAGCAGGGTTCTGCCCGATTTCAGAACCGGCACCGAATCGACAACCTGTTTCATGCCGTCCATCCCATCCGAGGGGGTTTACTCCGCTGCTGCTTTGTCAATATCGGGATACCGCCCCGCCTCATAAAAGCCCGCCCCACAAAAAGAACCTTTTCAGCGGGGACGAACACTGCCACATCGCCTCCTGTCCGCGCTTTGTGCTGCAGTGCGATGATACGTACATCCACATTCGAAGGGGAATAAATGCATCTGCCCTTCGAAGATGAGTCGACGGTGGAGATAGGCGCGGCGGTGCCCATTCCCGCTTTTGAGAGCGCATTTTCCGGGGGCAATAACGATTGGAGCCTCGGTGGCCGGTTAATAAGAAGCGCGTTCCTATCGGCGGAAACACAGTGGGTAAAGGCAGTAGCGATCCATATCCCGGCTCGGTGAAGACAATCCAGCGCACGGATTTCGAAGGTCATAATTGCCGGGGCTTCCATCGCAATCGACAGATCCGGCTCCTGTCGAAAGATCAACCATCAGGATTCCGTCGTCCGTCACTACGGCGGCCACATTTTCGCCGCTCTCCTTCAGATTGCCGGACTCAATCACAGTGATCACTCACTTTGATGAAGCGCGGGGCGGCGCCCGAAGGATCCCTCGCACCACCCCACGGCAAACAAAAGCATACCTGCGATAATCGTTCTTCTCATAAAGTGTGCGGAGCCAGATGCAGCTGGGAAAAGAAGTCGTAAATTAAATTCTGAACAAGGTCTGCCTGGTTCGAGAAAAAATGATCGGCGTCATCGATCTGATGCACGAATGAAGAAGCGCGCAAGCGGCGGGCGAACCGATCCAGGTTTTCCTGTGAACAGAACTCGTCTCTCGTTCCGACTACATACAGCGCTTGTTTGGGATTTTCGATCAGGAATTCCATATCATAGAGATCCAAAGGAATCCCCAGTCCAACCATCGCCGCAACATGCGGATCGGAATGTGCGACCTGCAATCCCACCCAGGCGCCCAACGAATATCCAATCAATGCCAGAGGCAATCCGGGATATCTTTCCTTGAGCCAGCGGATTGCCGCAATGACATCGTCCTTTTCTTCCGATTCCCTGGTCAAACCAGCCGGTGCTTTGGCCCGCGCCGCGGAAGTTGAAGCGAAGTGCGGCAAAGTCGGCGGCTGCGGCGGCCTTGGCTGCGCGATAGACGATCCGGTTGTCCATCGTGCCGCCATACACCGGATGCGGATGGCAAACCACCACCAACTACCGCGGAGAAAGAGATCAGGCTCGCGGAGATTCGCTTCAAGTTGCACCAGACCGGCCGGGAATTCATGAATGACATGTGAGATTTCATTATGGGGAACCGAAAAAAACAAACCCCAGCCCCTTTTTTTTAATTTATTCAATCCTCCCCTTTTTGCCTCTACGTGACTGCCGGTAACAAGTATATCCCCTATCCTCGCGAGCAAGCAAAAGCGGGAGGAACCAAATATCGAAAATTATTAGTGACAAACAGGCTTTCAGGGCGGGAGGGTCTTTAGTCGCTATGTGGATACTTTGCCTTTTCCCAATCCGGCTTGAATTTTTTTCTTTTTTTTTTTTTTTTTTTTTTTTTTTTTTTTTTTTTTTTTTTTTTTTTTTTTTTTTTTTTTTTTTTTTTTTTTTTTTTTTTTTTTTTTTTTATTTTGATTGCGACGATGCTGGGCCGTGCTAATCTTATTTTTAATAGAGGTCGGGAAAAAATTATTAATTCGCATGCGGAAAAATAACCCTTTTTTTTTTTAAAAAAAAAAAAAAAAAAAAAAAAAAAAAAAAAAAAAAAAAAAAAAAAAAAAAAAAAAAAAAAAAAAAAAAAAAAAAAAAAAAAAAAAAAAAACATGCAAAAAAACGGCTCTAATATTTCTTGGGTTGTGCTGGCAATACTTCTACCCCTGTTGCTGCAGATCGCTTGGGCGTTTATCACTCCGTTCGTTCTGGCCTCCATCCTTGCCATCATGCTGCATCCTGCCAAAGAATGGCTCGCGCCCGTTTGCACTGGCCCGGAGTGTCTACCTTTCTGATCACTTTTGCCACAGTCCTTCTGCTGGGAGTCTTTGTCCTTTCGTGGGTTTGAGTCTCACGCGGGAGCTTACGAATGCGTACATTACGCTGAGCCGGCGTTCCCTGGAGGAGGGTGGCTGGCCATCTCTTGCCGCCCGGACTACCGAACATGTGGTTGATGCCGTGGCCACGCGGCTTCCCATCGACAAAGAAGCGATACGGACGGAACTCCTGGACCGAATGAAAGGGGCCAGCGCGTATTTGCTGAGCAATGTGGGCGTCGCAGTCGGAGGCGTGACCACGCACTAATCAACGGTCTGCTGGGGACCATCTTTCTCTATTTCCTGCTCCGCTACGGAGGCGACTGGATTGCGCGGCTTGTGGCCCTTACTCCGCTGGATTCCCGCACAAATGACAGGCTTCTTCGAACGGTGCGGGATTCGGTCCGGGCTAACTTGAGCGGCATGTTTGCGGTGATTGTCGCACAGGGGTTGCTTCTAAGCTTTGGGTTCTGGTTTATCGGGGTCCATTCCCTGTGCTCTGTGGCATGATCGGCGGACTGGCTTCTATTGTTCCGGTTTTTGGGGCCTTCCTTATCTGGGCGCCTGTGGCCATTGCTTATGTTCTGGAAGGAGCCTATGGGCAGGCTCTGTTTCTGGTTATCTGGGGTTCCCTAATAGTGGGATCCGCAGACAATATCCTGCGGCCCTGGATAGTCGGCAAACGCAATGGGATTCATCCGATGCTCATTGCACTGGCGGCGATCGGGGGCGACCTATGCATTCGGCGCCCTGGGATTCTCCTGGGCCCGCTACTCATTTCTTTTGCCGCTGCTCTGATACAGGAGATTCAACCGCTGATCCCGCACCGCAAGATTGCCAACGGCGAGGCAGAGCCGCAATCCGATACATCGAATAGCGGCTAATATATACAATAGCGCGGAAGGATCGAATCCTGCGCGCCAAAAAGATTCGTCCGGTGATTCATTGATTTCAAGAGGTATTGGATTGGAAGACCAAAAGACTCTTTGAGCGAAGGAGACAGATTATGCGAAAGATCATGATTGTGTTAACGCTGCTCGTATGGACGGCCGGCATCGGCGCTGGCCGATACGCTCTACCTGCGAGATGGGAGAGCAGTTCAAGGCACCTTTATTGGCTACGAAAAAGGCGAGTTTAGGTTTGACATCGGCAATGGGGAGCAAACGAAATACTCCGTGTGGCAATGTGTCCCGGCTAGTGGTAGATCGCGCGTCGGCCTCCGACGATAATCGCAATCGCAGATTTCCGGGGAGGGGTCCAGACGCTAAGCCGTCTTCATCCGGCGGCCCGCGATGGGAAAGCGCTCCGGCTTTCGATGTTCGCTTGCAGGACCAATGGATTCGTTCTCAGATTCAGGTTCGCAGGGGACAGCGTGTACGAGTGGAATCGACAGGATCCGTAACGCTGGAAGGAAGATATAGCGTAAATCCTGATGGCCAGCCTAATTCGCGCAATGCTTCTTTGCCGATGCCGAACCAGAATGACGGCGCATTGATAGCCGTCATCGGAAGAGATGAGGATGCGCCTCCGATATTGATTGGCCGTCAGCGCGAATTCGTCGCCGACCGCGACGGCATGCTCTATTTCACCGCTAATCACTGGGAGACACGCAATGCCGGAGGCGCATTTCGCGTGACCGTTTCGGTGGATCGCAGCTCGGGCGGTTGGACCGGCGATTCGGGTAGCACGACGCAAAGGCGCGAGAAGGTCATCACCGTTGCCGGCAACCAGGCGTGGGTCGATACCGGCATAGATCTGGATACCGATGTGACGCTCGATATAACCGCTGAAGGGCAGATAACATTCCGCAGAGATCAGCTCGTCGGCCCGGACGGCGATCGCAGCTATAATGCCAGCGACGTTACGTACCCGATTAACAACTCCGGCGTCGGCGCACTCATCGCCAAGATTCGCAATCGGAATGGCACTGACTCCGCCCCCCTGTATGTCGGCGCGCGTAGCATCAAGAGAGTCGGATCGAGTGAATACGGGCGCTTGTTCCTCGGCATCAATGATAACAAGACGAGCGACAACACTGGATCCTATCGCGTAACCATCCGGTGGTGAAAATTAAAATTGGTGTCAGGTTAGATTTCCCCCAATTTCGTTCCGTTGCCATTTTGTGGCCCTTCCTGCAGAAATTGGGGGAAATCTAACCTGACACCAATTTTCCCTCCTCAAAGAATATTGATGAAATAATCCGCAGAATTCGTAATACACATATGCAGGGTTGAATTTTTTCACAATGTTTTCGGAATGCCGGTGTCTATGACCCGTCATTCGCCTGCTCCCCGGCGGAATACGAATACGGGCCGCGCAGGAATTCCGGAGTCGGTTCATGAATAACCATGCCAAAGTCTCAACACCTCCGAAGCTATGGTTTCTCTTTGATCGAATCCCAGCCGTGCATCCCGCAATACCGGCTGCGGTTGCGGTCGGAGCGGTATGGTTCCTGTTTTTCCTGATTGATCCGGCTACGCACCCGTTGTTGCCGCCCTGCCTGTTCCATGCGTTCACCGGTCTTCACTGCCCCGGTTGCGGGGCGACTCGAGCTTTGCACCAGATGGCAAATGGAAATCTTGTTGCGGCGCTCAAACTGAATGCGCTGGTTGTTTTGGGCTTGCCGCTTGGATGCCTGATAGCGATCCGGCGCAAGCGGCACTATTTGCCGGCCTGGTGCCTGAGGACTCTATTTATAGGCATTGCACTGTTTGGCTTTGCGCGCAACGTCCCGCTGTTTCCATTCACCTTGTTGGCGCCTTGACGGATCGATTAGGAGGTAAGGATCATGTATAAAATCATTGGAGCCGATGGACGCGAGTATGGACCTGTCAGCGCAGCGCAGCTGAGGCAGTGGATGGCGGAAGGTCGTGCGAGCTTTCAGACCAGAGTTCAGATAGAAGGCAGCTCAGAATGGGTTTCGTTAGGGTCACTGCCGGAGTTCGTCGATGCGCCCGCGGCGGTGCCTCCATCCATAGCGGCAGCAGACGTGCAGCGACAGGCGAGGGAAGTGCTCGCGCAAGACTATCGGATCAGTATTGGAGACTGCATTGGCCGGGCATGGGAACTGATTAAACGGGATTTCTGGTTCCTGGTCGGGGTTAGTTTCGTCGCAGGATTGATCGGAACAGGCGGATTTATCCCCTATCTCGGCACCGTGGCCAGCCTCATTATCGGCGGACCCATGATGGGCGGACTCAGCGCGCTTTATTTAAAGAAAATCCGGGGACAATCAGCGAATTTCGGAGACATATTCCTGGGTTTCGGAACTGCATTCGCGTCCCTGCTCGGGGCCTATTTAATCTGTATACTGCTTGCCACGCTAGGATTTATCCTTTGCATTTTGCCTGGCATCTATCTGGCGGTGTCCTGGGTGTTCACTATCCCTCTGGTCATCGACAAAAAAATGGGATTCTGGGAAGCGATGGAATTGAGCCGCAAAGTCGTCACCAAACACTGGTGGAAGCTGTTCGGCCTTGTAATTGTGATCGGTCTGCTGGGCATCGCCGGATTGCTGGTGTGCATCGTGGGCGTTTTTGTCGCATGCGCGATCGGTCAGATCGCAATCCTATATGCTTACGAGGATATCTTCCACCCCCGGCCCGAGCCCAAGGTGGTCATACCCTAACCCGCATTTCTCGCGGCGTTTTGTAGCGAGGCGGCGCAGACGGGCGTGGATACATTGATTCGAGATTAGATTCGAGATTCGAGATTGCATATAATCTGGAATCTCGAATCTCGAATCTGAGTAGACATGTCCGGATCCGCCGTCGTAGTAGAAAGCCCGGAGAAATGCGGGTAAGCTGATTTCGACAGCCATCATCCGCTGCGGCAGCGAAAATCCAAATTTCCAGACTTAAAGCCGCAATTTCGCATATGCCTTGGTGTACTATGACCATTGGGATTTCCCTGAAAACGCGAGGCGATTATGATCTACTTTACGGAACTTGAAAATCTGCCGACGCACGACGCCAAAGGAGAATATCTTGGGCGTCTGGTCGATCTGGCAATCAATCCGAGCCAGAATTCGTTTCAGGTGGCCTGCTTTTATGTGATGAGTCCCAAGAAGACGCTCATGTGCATTCCGCACGATCAGATTTCGACTATCTCCGTGCGGGCTGTGCAGACCAGCATTCCTGCGGCGGAGATCCTTGGCGCCGCTCCTGATGAAGGGCTGATTTGCATTAAAAAAGATGTTCTGGACCAGCAGATCATCGATGTCAACGATCAGAAAGTCGTCCGGGTGATTGATGTCGACTTTGATATTCAGCCCAATCATAAGCATACGGATCTGCGCATCGTTGCAGTGAACGTTGGCGCGGCGGCGGCCGCGCGCCGCCTGCTTCAGGGCCTGTTCGCCAAGCACCGGATCCGAACCCTCACCTCCATTCTGCCGACCAAGACGATTCCATGGGAGTTTGTCAACCTCATCGAATCCGATCCGGCACGACGGGTGAAGCTGAGGATCTCTTACAATCGTTTGGCGGAGCTCCACCCGGCGGACCTGGCTGATATTCTCGAGGAGCTGAGCCGGGACGAACAGCGATCGGTCATTGAATCCCTCGATGACGAGACAGCCGCCGAGGCTGTTTCCGAAATTCCCACACGCATGCAGGTGGCCTTGCTGAACAGTCTGTCTGCGGACAAGGCTGCGGATATTGTCGAAGAGATGGCTCCGGACGAAGCGGCCGACGTGCTCCAGGAACTCGCGCCGGAAACCACTGCTGAGGTGCTCGCGCATATGGATGCGGAGGAAGCGGAAGATGTGCGTGAGCTGTTAGGATTTGAGGAAAACACGGCCGGCGGATTCATGACGAACGAATTCATCGTGCTCCTGGAGACCGCAAGCGTTGAAGCTTCCATCGAAGCGCTCAAGAACTTCACGGGCACATTGGAAACCATTCACGCCGTCTATCTGGTCGACCAGAGCCTTGTCCTTACAAAAGTCGTGCCTCTGGCGCGCCTGCTTATTTCGGACAAGGACGCGCCATTGAACACGCTGGTCTCCGATCCGGTAATCTCCGTGCCCTTTCATGCGGATAAAAAGACCGTAATCAATATGTTTCACAAGTACAATCTGCTCACGCTGCCTGTCGTGGATGACAACGAGCGGCTGCTCGGGGTGGTTACCGCGGACGACGTGCTGGAACTGGTCATTAAAGAGAAATAATTCGAGAAATAATTCGTCATGTTCACGATCCCTGCTAACTGGACGCGCTTGAAGCGCTGGCGCACGAGCCTTCTCATCTTTCTGAGCGTTCTTGGCCCGGGCATTATTACCGCCAATGTGGATAATGATGCCGGCGGCATTTACACTTACTCCGTCGCGGGCGCGCGCTATGGCTACGCACTTCTGTGGACGCTTGTGCCAATCACCATTGCTCTGATTGTTGTCCAGGAAATGGTGGCGCGGATGGGTGTAGTGACGGGCAAGGGACTTGCAGACCTCATCCGCGAAGAATATGGATTCCGCACTACCTTCATCCTGATGGTGGTGCTGTTGCTGACCAACTTGGGGAATACCGTTTCGGAATTCGCCGGCCTTGCTTCCGGGATGTCGGTATTCCATGTCAGCCGGTTTATTTCTGTCCCGCTTGGAGCCGTGCTGGTCTGGCTCCTGGTGGTGCGAGGCACCTACCGGATTGTTGAAAAGATTTTTCTCCTGGCTTGCTTCTTTTATGTCTCGTACCTGATTTCAGGTTTTATGGCTCATCCGACCTGGAAACAGGTGGCCCTGGGCACAATCAAACCCGCCATCGCTTTCGATTCGGACTACCTGTACATGATCATCGGACTGGTAGGCACCACCATAGCCCCCTGGATGCAGTTTTATCTGCAGGCCGCAGTGGTGGAAAAAGGCATCAAGCTGAAGCACTACGTCCAGTCGCGATGGGATGTCATCATCGGCTGCATCATCGTGGACGTTGTCGCTTTTTTCATCATCATAGCGTGCGCGGCGACGATCTATATGAGCGGCAACCGGCAAATCAACAGCGCCGCGGATGCGGCTCTGGCGCTGAAGCCTCTGGCCGGCAGCGCGGCCTCCGCTCTCTTTGCTTTTGGCCTCGTGAATGCGTCCCTTTTCGCGGCCAGCATTTTGCCTCTGGCGACGGCCTATACCGTTTGCGAAGGACTGGGTTTTGAATCCGGAATAAATAAGCGGCCCCATGAAGCTCCAGCCTTTTATTCGCTATACACCGGCCTGATCATTTTGGGAGGGCTCTCCGTACTCGTTCTCAGAGAAACCATGCAGGTGCCCATCATCCTTTTTTCCCAGGTTGCCAACGGCATTCTTCTCCCTTTTGTCCTGATTTTTATGCTGCGGCTGTGCAATCGCGAAGACTTGATGGGAAAGTATCGCAACACGCGCCTATTTAATATTATCGCATGGACTACATGCATCGTAATCATTGCCCTGACGGTGTTGTTTGTGATTGGTTCCTTCTTGCCGGGATATCTCCCGTAATCGATCTCTGCTCCCGCGGAGGCGCGGTAGAATCATGCTTTTGAGCCCGCGGGCGCACCAAGTGATCATCGGCAGAACAAGCAGCAAGATGAGTATGAACGCACACCCGGTCGATCTAATTACAGGCGAGCTTAACCTCTGGGTGCGGAAGATCAGAATGGCGGCAAGCGAAAGCCATAGCGAATGAAAAAGCGGTCAGAATATCCAATCCGAAAATGGATCTTAAACGCTGACTTCAGTTAAAGTGAGAGATTCTATGTCGAAGAAAGTAAAAAGCCAGATTATTCAAAATAGATTGAAGGAAATCCGGGATTTTTGCCTGGCTCAAGCCGATCCGGCAAGGGTCCCCAAATATGCCCGCTATTTTGTGGAAGGGTATGACGCCTACGGAATAGAACAAAAGGTGTACGAGAAGCAGAGAGACCGATGGATCAAGGAATTTGCCGGGGATTTAGACTTTGATGGATTTCTTACATTGGGGGAAGCGCTCCTGAAAAATGGCAAATATGAAGAGGCCAGCTTTGCCATTGGCTTTGCTGCCGCTTTCCCCGAAGAATATTCTTCCGGGGTCCTGGAACGGCTGGGGCACTGGCTGGAGGAAGGGGGATTTCGAAACTGGGCGCACACGGATGTATTTTGCGGCATGGTGCTACGACAGTTTTTTGCAATAAAGAAAACCAAACTGGAAGAGTTCTCATCTTGGAGGGAATCCAGTTCCAAGTGGAAACGCCGCGCCGTTCCAGTCAGTTTGATTGAGGCATTGCGTGCCGGTTATGCAATCCCTTCGCTTTTGACGTTTATTATCCCCTTGATGATGGATCAGGAAAAGGTGGTCCACCAGGGGCTTGGCTGGTTTCTGCGCGAGGCATGGAAGCGCGAGGCCGAGCCCGTAGAGACGCTCCTCCTGCAATGGAAAGATCGTTGTCCCCGGCTGATTGTGCAATACGCCACGGAGAAAATGACTTCCGAAGAAAAGCAGAAGTATCGCAGAAAGCCCAAATCATGAGGTGAGTTGGAGTCGGGGATTTTCTTGGAAGCTCCCCATGCCTGCAGGCCGGGAAATTCAAGGGAATTAACATAAATCAGTATGCGGGGGGCAAGGCCGATTCACTTCTCCGATTACGCGACTATAGGTCCAGGTGACAATCGTGAACCTTGCTTTATTTGCCAAATCGGGGGAGTTGATAGGCGGAATACGCCGCACCCCGCTTTGAAGATCGGCATAACCAGCCTATAATAAATTGAGGTTATGTAATTCCCCTTACGAATTATCTCGCAAGTTCTGAAGAATTTTGGCTGAGCTTCATGAGGAATAAAGCCATGGACAAATTCCTTTTGGTTTCTATCCTGTTGTTCTTCTCTTTCCCGGTTTCTGCTGACGACCTGGAACCTAAGGCTGATTTTAGGATCCACACCATTGTCAGTAGCGGGCCTCGTGCATTCGAAGGCAAAAAATTGCGGGCTATCGTTGAATATGGAGAATTGGGTTTTCCTTTTATCTTTATCGAATCCATTAATGTTGAAATGGGGTATCCCTCTCGGTCAAAGATCTTCTGGCGTGAAAAGATTGATGAGACAGGTGGAATTAAAAATATTTGTCAAGAACCGGGCATTTGGCGTTGTTCTTTGGAAAATCTCAGATGGGAAGGTTCCGCTCTTAATTATGAGCTTAAAACCTCGAGCGGGGATTATAGATGCAGCGCTAAGGTTGTTGAAGGCCAGAAGATCAAAACAACCTGTTCTAAACCTTAATCGCTTTCGAAGCTTGAAAAGCCCATCCATTTCCCGCACCTGACCGCCGGCCCTCTGCACTTCACGACAGGACGTGAAATCATTAAAACAGCTGCATTTGCTGGAGGTAATCCGGCCAACTACCATTTCACTTGCCCATATAACGCGCATCCCAAACAGTGCGTCCCATGCCCTGCACGATGGCGCTGGACGGCCGAAATTCTTATGGCTGGCGCCCGGAGGCCGACCATCGATCTTGGTGAAATATCCAGAGGCGTACTGGCGACGAGTCGTCGGATTCTTGCAGCAGTATTCCCCCTTGGCTCTCGTTGAGATAGGATAGTGAAATAAATCGCTAAGCCGAGGAGGCGTACACTGGACCTGTGACCGGAGCTGGCGTTGATAAACGCAATTGAAGGGGGAATGACATGAAGAACAAAATGATCTTTGGATTGTTGCTTGCGGTTTGCATTTGGGGCGTGCCCGCGAACGCGCAACCCGCCAACACATGCGACCGCGAATGTCTGCGTGGCAAGGTCACACAGCTGCTATATGCCTTCCTGAAGCATGACGTGAACGGACTGAGCGTCGCCGACACGCTGAGGGTGACCGAAGACGCCGTCGAGAAGCCGCTCGCAAAGGTCGGTCTGGTCAACACGGTGACGCGCCTGCGCGGCTTTCGCCAGGACATTATCGACGAGCGCGCCGGCGTGGTCGGCGCTCATATCGTCGTGGAGGAGAGCGGATCGCCCGTGATGCTGGTAGTGCGATTGAAGGTCGTCGCGGACAAGCTGACCGAGGTCGAACTTGTGGCCACGCGCAGCCGCGCAGAAGGGCTTATCTTCAACATCGATGGCTTGAGCGCGCCGAGCGAAGTGACGAACTATGCGCCGCGCCCCGAGCAGATTTCAACTCGCGACGAGGCCATCAAGGCGGCGCTGCATTATCCTGCTGGGCTCAACGCTGCGAAAACTTTCGCCAGCGTGAACGCGCCCTTTGCGGCCAATGCCTATCGATACGAAAACGGCCAGGTGATGGCAGGTCCCGATTGCAAGTTTGCCCCCGGATGCCAGAACATCTCGACGCAATCACTCGCCCTCTTCAATCGCCTCGGTGACGTGCAAACCCGCGTCGTCGCCGTTGATGAGCGCATGGGCATCGTCTGGCTGCGCATGGCCTGGGGCGTGAGCGAGCGTGGGGGTGACCAGCTCACGGTGTGGGAGACGTTCAAGGTTTACGACGGCAAAATCCACGCGGTGGAAGCGTTCATGAGAATCCTCCCGGTGGATAAGCGCAACGGAGGGTGGGAATAGCGCCTACTCTGAAGAACTCCGCCCACTGGCATACGGATGCCGGATTCCAATAGCCGTTCAGTCGCGGTCACAGACAGAGGCAACGGTCTAAACTCCCGGCCTTGTGGTGAATAGCAAAGTCACTTGGCCATGTAATGCGCATCCCGTAGATGTGACCTGCTCTAGTTGCCGGGATCTCCAGCTTTCGGTTACGCTACAATAGGCAAAACAAGCTGCAGTTCGCTTTGAGAATCGGAGTTTCGAGCTTCGGATCATTATAAAATGGGAAAATCGGTTGTAGAAAGACTCTACCAGCCGGAAACCGGCGCTTCCACGCTATTTGAGGTTCTTGTTTAAAAAGGCGATGGTTTTGGCCCAGGAATCCTGGACGGCGAATTCGTCCGCGGGGGTTGGGGTTACCCCGAATTCAAAGCCCCGATGGGCATTATTGTATAATAAAAGTTCAAAGCTCCTATTATTATCGCGGGCGAGTCGCTCCATAGCTAACGTTTGTTTGATTAAATCCTGATTATCCGCATCACCCTGGAATGCCAGCACCGGAGCATGAAGATTAACAATATGCTCCGGTATTTCAAATATTCCGTAATAAACAACAGCGGCCTTGATTCCGGTCTCATCGGCTTTGGATGCGAGATATGTTGCGAAGTATCCTGATAGAGCAAGGCCAATGACTCCGATCCGCCTCGGATCAACTGCCGGCTGCGTTTTCAATAATTCAAGATTGTCACAAACGCGCCGTTTGGCTCGATCGAGTCTGTCGGCATCTTCCAAGAGCCCGTCAGAGCCTCTATCCTCACAATACATCGTCATCACGACATATCCCTGGCCCGCAAGCTTCCCCGCCATATTATCCCGTTGCGGCAGGAGCAAAATTGCCGGGAAGGGACCCTTTTCCTGTGGGTATCCTGCAGGATAGAACGTGTGCCGCTTCAGGAGTGCGTTCTTTGCACCTGGGCTTTGGCTTGGGGCATGGCATGAAACCGCAAGCGGAATCAACAAGAGCAACAGGGCCTTTCTCATCTCTTTGCTTTTATCCTGAATACAACAGCCTTAGACACTTTTCTGATAAAGCAAGTTCCTCAAGAAATCGGCACGGACGGCGAGTAATTCATTTGCAGATCTAATGATCGGTAATTCATTTGCACCAAATCATTTATGAAAAAACGCACTTATAGCTGCAATGTCACTTGGTCGTATAACGCGCGCCCCGTCAATGTGACCTGCCTTGACTGCCAAGATCTCAACTTCCGGTTAGGCGACTATACGCCTAAGTGATTTGGGCAGATAGGTTCCATAAAAGGGGATGTCAAGAAAAGATACTCCTTCCACGGATTTTCTGCTGCGTCTGATAAGTGGTTTTACATATATCGTGCGTTTTCTCTGGCGGTTTCCCGCCGTGGTAGATATTGTAGCACAAAGTTTTTGCAGATGGATTTCCGCGAACGGGCGTACTCGACCCATTCAGCGCAGGTGGGCGCTTGTTTTTGTCTTAGGAATGTTGCATTTCCTGAACTCTTTCGTAAGAATATAGCTGCCTGATTTATCGTGCAGAAGAACAGAGAAGTCACGGATGGGAATCTATCCGCCACGAGGTGACATCATGCGCATGCGATACCGCCACATTATCTTTGGTGCGGCGACCGCGTTGAGTGCGCTGGGTACAGGCGCCTTTTCGACCGGCCAGCTGGGACCTTTGCCAGGCACGGGCCACATCAGCGGCTGGATACTGACACTAGAGGGATACCCGCTCGCGGACGCCGAGGTTGCGTTGGCGTGTCCACCGCTGCCAGCGCAACGGGTCTTGTCAGACGCCTCGGGCCGGTTCGAGTTCCTCTCACCCGAAGGCAACTGCCGCATAATCGCCCGCAAAGAAGGCTATGTCGAAGCGACGTTCGACGGCGAGTCTGCACGCGGATATGGCATTGCGGTTGGCAGCAGAAGCACCCATAACGGAATCGAGTTGAGGATGGCGCCAGCGGGCACGATTGCCGGAATCATCAATGCTGCAAACGGCGAGTTGCCCGCAGGCCTTCGTTTTCAGGTAGTTCGGCGCGAGATCATAAATGGAATCGAGAAGCTGGTCGCACGGTCTTACGCCCTCGTGCGCCAGGATGGAAGTTTCAACGCTTCCGGACTGCCGCCCGGGGACTACTATCTCGTCGCATCTCCGGCACCCTATGGAAGCCCAGGAAAGGTTGGCGGATTTGCGGTGACGTACTTTCCTGGCACGTCGCGACTGAACGATGCGACCGTGATCGCAGTCAAGGCAGGCGACCTCCTACAAGCGAATTTCCAGCTCGTTGAGGCACCCACTTTCAGTGCCTCTGGTGTCGTCTATGACGCCGCGGGATCGCCGCTGAGCGACATCGCAGTCGGCGTGAGCTTCGACGTGCCGCCGAACTGGATCCGAGGTTCCACCCGGACGGGAACTGACGGACGCTTCGCGATCGGCGGTCTTCAGGACGGAAGCTACGTGCTTCACGCAACCCGGACGAACGCCGCAGAGCGTCAGGAGATAGGTGAGGTTCACTTTGACGTGAACGGTGCTGATGTGCCGCATCTCACGGTGCGTATGGCTGTCCGATGATTCCAGCCATTTTACGCTCAGTATCTTGACGCGTTGCCGAGCCGCACAGTGCCTTTTGTCCGTTGTGAACGCGCCGCACGTCCCCTCAAAAGCTCAAGATGGCTGAGTTGATCGCGAAGATCTTGAATGAAATGTCGCAATGACGTGCAAATCCCAGAGGCTTGGTTTTCCTTTCCGCACGTGATCTGTTAGAATGCTGCACTAATAGGTTGCCGCCTTCTACCGCAGAAACTGAATCGGCTATTGAGAGAGAGTTGGAAATTGTTTCTGAAACGCCCTATCCGAAACTGGATATCTGTCTAAAAGATATCGATCAGTGGATTAAGAAATAGATGTACGGAATGGCATAAAGTCGCTTTGGGGTGCCCTATTAGGGGATTTCCCTATCTAACCAGTTTCAGTGGGCGATTAACGCGCTTGCCGTAGATGTGAATTCTGACTTCTGGTTCCTGTCTTCTTCTGCCTTGCTTGCGGCTGTCGCAGAAGCTAAAATCTGACCTTCTTACTCGGTATTTTGATGCTTATTGGGGGAGCATTTGATGACAGTCGCTAAGGGTATCCAACAACAGCTGGAACGCTCATCCTGGATCCGCAAGATGTTTGAAGAAGGGATCCGTTTGAAAGCCGAGCGCGGTGCGGAAAACATTTTTGACTTTACGCTCGGTAATCCCAGCGAGGATCCACCCAAGGGTGTGCTCGAAGCATTTCGGCGGCTGGTCGAGAAAAATGCGCCGGGCTCGCATGGCTATATGCCGAACGCGGGCTTTCCCGCAGTGCGGCAAAAAATCGCGGAGCAGTTGCGCCGGGATACCGGAGTGGAGTTTACGAGGGACTTGATCATTATGACGGTCGGCTGCGCTGGGGCAATGAATGCGGCGCTGAAGGCCATCCTCGATCCCGGCGACGAAGTGATGGTCTTGATGCCTTTCTTTCCCGACTATCAATTCTACATCAGCAATCATGGCGGCCGGATGGTCCCGGCCGAAACGGACAAGGACTTTTCTCTCGATGTAGCGGCGATAGAAGCAAAGATCACTCCTAAAACGCGTGTGATCGTCCTGAACTCACCCAATAATCCGACCGGCGCCATCTATTCCGAAGTCCGAGTTGCGGGACCTCGAAACCGTCCTTCAGCGAGCGGATCATCCGATTGTGGTTCTTAGTGACGAACCGTACAAATCCTTTGTATATGACGGCGGCAAAGCTCCCGAAATAGCGTCCTTCATATCCAACTGCATCATTACTACGTCCTACTCCAAGACGTGGGCTCTGGCCGGTGAACGCATCGGGTATATGGCAATCTCGCCCAAACTGCCCGGGGCGGAGGCATTGAGCCATGCATGCACGTTTACCAACCGCATCCTCGGGTTCATTAATGCGCCGGCGATATGGCAGCTTGTAACAGCCGAAGCGCCCGAGGAATCTCCCGATTTGTCCATGTATCAGGACAAGCGCGATTTAATGTGCGACGGTCTGGCAAAGATGGGCTATGAGGTCCACAAGCCCAAAGGAGCTTTCTACGTTTTCCCTAAGTCGCCTATCGCGGATGACGTTGCGTTTGTGCG
Organism: uncultured Acidobacteriota bacterium; assembly: GCA_963718845.1. Classification (GTDB taxonomy): domain Bacteria; phylum Acidobacteriota; class UBA6911; order UBA6911; family UBA6911; genus UBA6911. The sequence goes on along the minus strand of CAVRAD010000018.1, from coordinate 193,229 downwards.
CATCCTCCAGGCTGAAGGCGTTTTGGCGGTGCCCGGCAGCGGATTCGGCCGCGCCGGCTATATTCGGCTGTCGCTTACAGTGCCGCGCGATACGATCGTGCGCTCGATGCCCGCCTTTGCCCGAGCACTGGCAAAAGCAAAGTAAAAATTATTTTGTTCCGCAGACAGGGCACGATGGATTTGTGTTGATCTTGAATTCTCTGAAGGTCATATCGAATCCGCAAAAGCACAGCAGTCTTCCGGTCAGGAGCCCCTCGAGACCCAGGATCAGTTTCATCGTTTCTATGGATTGGACGCACGCGATCAGTCCCGGTACAGGTCCCAGAACGCCCGGCGGGTTTGACGCCGCTTCGGCCTCGTGACGGGGAAATACGCACTCCAGGCAGGGAGTTTTTCCTGGAATGAAGACGGTTGCCATGCCGTCGAGCTGGTGCACGCCGCCATAGATGTACGGAATCCCCATTTTAATTGAAGTGGCGTTCAGAACTCGCCTGCCCTTCATATTGTCCATGGCATCCACGATGATTGAGCAGTCCCCGACAAGCTCCTCACAGTTCTCTTCGGTGATTTCCGCCTGAATCGCATGGATCGTGGCATGCGGATTTAGGCTCTCAAGCTTGCGCATCCCCGATGCAGTCTTCCATTTGCCTATATCCTCGGTCCAGTGAATGATCTGCCGGTTCAAATTGCTGTAGTCGACTTTGTCTCTGTCCACTAGCGTCAGATGCCCTACTCCTCCAGCCGTCAGATAATACGAAGAGATGGATCCAAGCCCCCCTACACCAGCCACAAAGACTTTGGCATTCTTGATCTTTTGCTGCCCCTCCAGCCCGATTTCCGGAATCATTATTTGCCGGGTGTATCGAAGCAATTCATGCTGGGTAAATTCCATGGATGCACCTCCAAAGTGGAGAAATGGTAGCGTGTCCTAAATATCATGTATAGAGAAATTTTACTGGTGTGACGGGAAACCAGATTCCTGTAACATGAAGACAGTGCCGTTGACGCAAGGAGAAATGCCATGCCGGCCAGTCCAGCCGAAATAGAATTATCTCGAGAACGGCAGGAAAAGGCTGCTTGCCGGGTTCAAGCGGCATGGAGCAGCATGACAATTGACGATTTACGATTTTCGATTGACGAATGGATTCATTGGCTTTCGTTATTGCGTTTCAATTGTAAATCGTCAATCGTCAATCGTAAATATTGATTAAGGCATACTATGGTGGAGCCAGTTGTCCGCGTTCGTTACGATTGCAGTTTAATTACTGAAGATGACCTGTACCTCTACAACGAAGGGTCCCATTTTCGTCTTTACGAGAAGCTGGGCGCACACCGGATAAGCATTTTCGGAGAGCCAGGAGTCTACTTTGCCGTATGGGCGCCGAATGCCGAGCAGGTTTCCGTGATCGGAGATTTCAATCAATGGGATGGCGCGCAGCATCCGCTGCGATCGCGGGAAAATTCAGGAATATGGGAAGGCTGCCTGACCGGGATCGGGAAGGGTACTCAGTACAAATTTCGTATCAGGACGAAATATTTCGGATACGTCGTGGACAAGGCGGATCCGCTTGCCATCTATTCGCAGGTTTCGCCGGACACGGCTTCTATAGTTTGGGACCTGGATTATTCCTGGCAGGATCAGGACTGGATGAACGAGAGGCATGCGCGCAATTCCATGACTGCGCCGATGGCCATTTATGAAATGCATCTGGGTTCCTGGCAGCGGATGCCGGAAGATAATCATCGCATGCTGACCTATCGCGAACTGGCTCCTAGGCTGGCGGATCATATCACGCGCTCGGGCTTCACCCACGTGGAGTTCCTGCCCGTCATGGAGCACCCCTTCTACGGATCGTGGGGGTACCAGGTGACCGGATTCTTCGCGCCCACCAGCCGGTATGGCACGCCCCAGGATTTCATGTATCTCATCGATTATCTGCACACGCACGGAATCGGGGTCATTCTCGACTGGGTGCCTTCGCATTTTCCCAAAGATGAACACGGCCTCAAATTCTTCGATGGAACGCATCTCTACGAGCATGAGGACCCCCGGCAGGGGATACATCCGGATTGGGATACGGCCATATTCAATTATGGGCGCAACGAGATCCGCAGTTTTTTGATCAGCAACGGCCTGTACTGGCTGGACAAATATCACATCGATGGTCTGCGCGTGGATGCGGTTGCGTCCATGCTCTACCTGGATTATTCACGCCGCAAAGGCGATTGGATACCCAATCAGCATGGCGGGAGAGAAAACCTGGAAGCGGTTCATTTTATTCGCCGCTTTAATCACGAAGCCTATAAAGCGCATCCAGATATACAGATCATCGCGGAAGAATCCACGGACTGGCCCATGGCGACCAAGCCGCCGTACGTCGGCGGTCTGGGTTTTGGCTTCAAATGGGACATGGGCTGGATGCACGACACGCTGAAGTACATGCACTTCGATCCCATCCACCGCAAGTACCACCATAACGAGCTGACGTTCCGGTCGCTTTATACCTTTTCCGAAAACTTCGTCATGCCCCTTTCCCACGATGAAGTTGTGCACGGAAAGAGTTCGCTGCTGGCGAAAATGCCGGGAGACGATTGGCAGAAGTTCGCCAATCTCCGGCTTTTGCTGGGATACATGTACGCGCAGCCGGGCAAGAAGTTGTTATTCATGGGAGGCGAAATCGGGCAGTGGCGCGAATGGAATCACAACAACAGCCTTGATTGGAACCTGCTGGACCATGCCCGGCACAGAGGACTGCTGCGCTGGGTGGAGGACATCAACCGTATCTACCGGCATGAACCGGCGATGCAGGTGGATACCACTCCAGCCGGCTTCGAGTGGATCGACGGCGGCGATGCGGATCACAGCGTGATTGCCTTTTTACGCAAAGGCGCGCAGCCGGGAGGAGAGGTCCTGATTGTGTGCAACTTCACGCCGGTGCCCCGCTTTCACTATCGCGTGGGAGTCCCTGTGGGCGGCTACTGGAAAGAACTCCTCAACAGCGATGCGAATGAATATTGGGGCAGCGGCATGGGCAACGCCGGGGGTATAGGGGCGGATGCGGTGCCTTCGCATCAGCGATCCTCTTCCTTGAACCTACTGCTCCCGCCGCTGGCCGTTTGCTTTTTCAAGCAGGTGGGGGATAAGGAGCGAGGATAGCTTGGAAAACTACATTTGTATTCATGCGCATTTCTATCAGCCGCCGCGCGAAAATCCCTGGCTCGAGGCAATCGAACGGCAGAAATCGGCGCACCCCTACCACGACTGGAATCAGCGGATCACCGCGGAGTGCTATCAGCCCAATAGTATGGCGCGGATCCTGGACAGCAGCGGGCGCATCGACCGGATCCTGAACAACTATTCAAGAATCAGCTTTAATTTCGGGCCTACGCTTTTATCGTGGCTTGCCGGGCAGGACCCTGCAACGTATGCCGGGATCCTTGAAGCAGACAAGGAAAGCCGCGCACGGTTTTCAGGGCACGGATCGGCCATTGCCCAGGCTTACAACCACGCCATACTGCCGCTCTGCAATCATCGAGACAAGGTCACCCAGATCCAATGGGGCATCCGGGATTTTACCCGCCGCTTCGGCAGGACGCCGGAAAGCCTGTGGATCCCGGAGACTGCCGCAGATTTGGAAACGCTGGACTTGATGGCGCAGATGGGACTCCACTATGCAATCCTGGCGCCCCATCAGGCAAGGAGAGTACGAAAAAAAACGGATCGCACCTGGGTCGACATCCAGAATCAGGACATCGATCCCAGCAGGCCATACGAAATATGCCTTCCGAGCGGACGCAGGATGGCGATCTTCTTTTACGACGGCCCCATTTCCCGTGCCGTCGGGTTTGAAAAACTGCTCAGGGATGGCGAAGCTTTTGTGAACCGCATGATGGCTGCATTTTCAGCCGACAGGAAATGGCCGCAGTTGGTCCACATTGCAACGGATGGGGAGACATACGGCCATCATCACCCATTTGGAGAAATGGCTCTGGCGTATGCGCTGCATTCCATAGAGGCCGGCGGGAAGGCGAGGCTGACCAATTATGGAGAATTTTTGGAAAAGCATCCCCCGGCGCACGTAGTCGAGATCTGGGACAACAGATCCTGGAGTTGCCCGCACGGAGTCGGCCGGTGGTCGGAAGACTGCGGTTGCAGCACCGGCGCGCATCCCGGCTGGAAGCAGGCGTGGCGCGCACCGCTACGCAACGCACTCAATTGGCTGCGGGATCGTCTGGGGAATATATATGAGGCGGATGCGGCCGCATTGCTGAAAAATCCGTGGGCCGCCCGCAACGATTATGTCGATGTCATTCTAGAGCGCTCGCAGGAATCGGTGGAATGTTTTCTGGCGGCTCACGGGATCCGGGAGCTGAAGGCGGAGGAACGCGTACGCGTCCTGAAGTTGCAGGAGCTTCAGAGACACGCGATGCGTATGTACACAAGCTGCGGCTGGTTTTTTGACGACATTTCCAGAATCGAGGCAATTCAAATCCTGCAGTATGCGGGGCGCGCCATTGCGCTGGGAGAAGAATTGTCCGGCTTGGACAACATAGAGGAAGGATTCCTGCAGATATTGCAGGGCGCCCGCAGCAATGACCCCGAGTTCGGCAGCGGACGCGACATCTATGGGAAATTCGTCAAGCCCACCATGATTGCAGGACATAATGTGGCGGGCCAATACGCCGTCCGTTCCCTCTTTGAGGATTCCCCTGAACGATCGGAATTTTATTCCTATATCGTGGACGGGAAATTTTCGAAAATGGTCACGAGCGGTAAATCGAAGCTGGCCATGGGGCGCTGCAAAATAACCTCCAAAATAACGCGGGAATCCTCGGAAGCGGAATATGCGGTTGCGCATCTCGGGGGCGGCGATATAAGAGGAAGAACAAAAGAATGTCGGGGAGGTTGCGCCACACAGAAACTCGTGGATGAGATAACCGGCGCTTTTGAGAACAACGATTTACCCGGAGCCTTCCGGTCTATGGATGCATATTTCGGCGAAGCTGCATTTTCGCTGGATTCGCTGTTTCTCGATGAGACGCTGAAAGTCCTGGAGACACTGCTCAACGCTGCGAACGCGGAAATAGAGGCATCCTGCCTGCAGGCATATGAACGCGCCGCGCCGCTCGTGCGATCTTTAATGAAGCTTGGAATGGAGCCTCCGGCATCTTTTTTCATCGTTGCGGGTCTGGTCCTCCGTGCGCGGCTGCTGCCTGCGCTTCAAGCCGAAGATCTCAATTCGAGTCGGGTTGTGGAGGTCCTGGAGGAGGCCAAATTCTGGCAGGTGGAGCTCAACAAGAAAGAACTGGAGGATGCCCTCCGGCAGGCAATAGAAAAGCAGGCGAAAGAGTCGCGCAAAACTCCAGGAGACTTGAAATCGCTGCGAAGATTTACGGCTGCCGTCGATCTGGCGTCGAAGCTTTCATTTGATATTAATTATTATCAGACACAAAATATCTATTACGAGCTTCTCAAGAACGGCTATCCCCCAATGAAACTGGCCGCAGAAAAGGGAGATAAGAACGCCACAGTATGGATCGAGGAATTCCAAGACCTCGGGAAAAAACTCTCCGTCCGGATTGATTAAAGCTGGGTTTAGCCTAATGTTTAAATACGATTAGCTTTGTTTCTATTCCTTGTATTTTGTCCAGCGCCTTCTGGAGCTGGCGCGCCTTGGCCTCGTTTACGATGTCCAGGATCAGGATACCGCCGGGAGAGGAATATTCCTTGCTCACTTCGTGGAGTCCAATCCGTGTCCGGATAACGTCGCCGAATTGCGACAGAGTTTTCTGAACGGGCGGCACTTTCTTCAAACGGTCGGTTACATGAACCGCCAGGACGACGTGCGCATCTTTTTTCACGGCCATTTCAATTCCTCCGAATTATGTTTCAGTATTGCCAGCTGGAAGAGAAAGACTACAAGATTATCCAATTCCTGTAACCGATATTCATAAAATATCAACCGCTGGACAGCCTCTAAAGCCTAAGCCCACTTTTTCTTTTGCTTTGCCGCTGCCAGCGATGCGATCACCCCTGCCGCTAGAATAAGAACGACTGCCGCGAGCACAAATAAATTGAAGCTGTCGCCGAGCACTTTTTTCAGCCAAATATGCGTCATCATCTTAATTCCGATAAGCACCAGGACAAAAGCCAGGGAAACCTTCAGATAGCGGAATTTATCGAGCATTCCGGCCAGCGCGAAATACAGGCTCCTGAGGCCGAGCAGCGCGAAAACATTGCTGGTAAAGACCAGAAACGGATCCGATGTGATCGCGAAGATCGCCGGAATCGAATCGACCGCAAAAATGAGATCTGTGAATTCAATCAGGACCAGGCCGAGGAAAAGCGGCGTGGCCAGAAGCGTGCCGCGGGCGGCTGCGTCGACCACTTCGTCCTTGAGGATTTCCATCCCCGGCTCCGAAGCTTCTCCCGAGGCCTTCGAACCCGCGCGCACGAAAAAATGCTGGCCATGAAAACGTTGGGTTATGGGAAAGAGACGCCGCGTAAGGCGCACGACGATATTCGCATTAAGATCGGCATGCTGAGTTTTCAGCAGCAGCATCTTTATGCCGGTTATGATGAGGAATGCGCCAAAGACGTATATGATCCATGAAAAACGTTGCATCATCGCGGCGCCGACCGCAATCATCAACCCGCGCATGAGGAGGGCCCCAAGTATTCCCCAGAACAGCACCCGGTGTTGATAGATTGAGGGCACCGCCATAAATGCGAAAATCATGCTGATGACGAAGATGTTGTCCACGGACAGGGACTTTTCAACCAGATACCCTGTAAGATATTTCATCGTGGCAGAATACCCCTCATTGTAAACCGTCCCCACGCCCGCGATATGGGTGCCGACCGAACCCATCATGTCCGGAGTCAGGCCCAGGCCAAGCCAGTGGTTTTCATATCCCAGGAATATAAAGCCGCTGAAGAGAAGTCCAAGGAAGATCCAGCAGGCGGACCAGCCTAAAGCCTCGCGCATGGAAACCACGTGGGCTTTTCTGTGAAACACTCCCAGGTCGAGAGAAAGCAGAATCAGGATGAGAGCCAGGAAACCGGAATACAGCCAGATCATTGAGTCATTCCTCACATCGTTTTAGTTTTAATTCAAGAACCCGAATGCCACCCCCAATAATAGCTTACATGACAAATGCATTCATGCAAATGCGGGATGGCGAATACAGATGAGTTGGGAAGTTCAACAATGGTGCGGCTTATTCCGCGGGCGGCCGCGTGCCGGGCGCAGAAAAATATGAGGTTGTTGTGGATGCCCTGGAACTGCCGGTGGCGTAGTATCCGCGCTTTGCATGCATGAAATAGTCGCGGCCTGCCTTGCCATGGCTGTCTGTCAGGCGGACCGTGATGGCATGGAACGCGCCTCCCTGCGCCGTGCCGGAAGGGTAGTAGCCGAGCGAATACCGCATCCTCAGGCGGGAAATTACGGATCCCAGCGCTGAGTCGAGCGAAGAGACGCCATTCACGTTTATGATTTCGCCGCCTGTCTCCTGCGTTATTTTGCTGACCGGGTTTCCTCGCAGGATCAACGACGGCAGCTGTGATGCGAGTTGAAGAGATTCGCCGGACGTTTTAAGGCTGTAAACGACAGTTTCAGTCTCCATTGCCGTTCGGATGGTTTCCATTTCACTCGCCTGAGGATTGACGGTTTGTTGATTGTCGGAAATCAGGATTACGGCATGGCGGTGATTCGGCGCGATTCTTGCAAGATAGGTGACCGCATCGTGAAGCGCATCCGTGATATCGGTCCCCCCTCCCGTCCGAATGCGGTCGATGGCATCCACTATCCGCTGCCGGTTGGTGGTCAAATCCTCGAGGCGATCAACCGTGTCGGCAAACGAGAATAGACACACTTCGTCCCGGTGTTTGAGTTGATCCAGGGCCCGGGTGGCAATCCTGCGAAGTTCGGAGATATAAGGGCCAACGCTGCCGCTCCGGTCAATGACTATGGCTACAGCCAAAGGCAGTTCATCGCGCGAGAAGTTCTGCACCTCCTGCAACACGCCATCTTCGTATACTCTGAAATCATCTACCGTAAGATTGTCGATCATACGACCCGCCCGGTCTCGCACGACCGCATCGACCTGCACCATACGCACCCCTACCCTGATCGTTGCAGTTGTGGATTCGGCTATTTGCGGTTCGCTATCGGCGCGGACAGGCGGTTCGGATGGCGATGCTTCAGGGGCGGATTCGGCTGTTTGCGGTTCGCTATTGGCTCCGACAGGCGGTTCGGGCGGGGAAGCCTCAGGGGCGGTTTCGGCCGGTTTAGAGACGCCAATTTCTTCGGAGGGCTGTCCTTGGCGAACATCCTTCAGAACGGGCCTGCTTCTCGTGTGCTCTATATCAGGAGACGCTGCCGCAACTTGTGTCTCAGCCTCAGGCGCAGCCGTAGGCAAACTCTTTGCCTGCAACGATTTCACCGGGATTTCGATTGGTTTATCGAATTGAGCCTCGAACATAGTGTTGCGGGGAAGGTCAAGATCGGGACCGCGTCTTAACGCCATTCCAATCGCTGAAATGACGGCTCCGGCAGCTGCTCCGTATGCAGCTCCTTGCATGCCGCCGGTCAGGACTCCAACTATCGCTCCCTGAGCGCTTCCGCTCGCGACAGTTTTTACATCCGTTCCTGCTCCGGCTTCGCCTTTAAGTTTCGGATTTTCGCCTTCTTTGGGATCCATAGGGTCAAATCCCATACGAGTGATGGTTGCCTTGATTGGAATCAAAGTCCCATCCGCCAGCCGCACATCATTAAACTGCAGCTGGATTTCGGCACGTCCGGAGATGCGGCCGGCGCGCTTGGCCTCTTTTACTGTAGCCCTGATCAGGCTTTTGTCGGGGATCAGCACCTGGTCATCGCCCACAACGTCGGCGGCGGTAATGAATTCGACCGGGTCTCCCTTGTGCGTTGTGCGAGTATGAAGAGCGGTTTCGAGCTGCATGATGAATTTTTGGCCGGAAGGGATAGTCACGGATTCGGGGGCGGGCGTGGAGGTATCCGCTTGCGCCGCTGCCAGCGGAATTCCGCTAACTGCGGTGATGAAAGCAAATACTGCAATTGCAGGTGTGTTCAAAATACCTGGTTTTCTCACTTTAGCGATCTTCTCCAAATATTCCATCAAGCGCTTAATCCGTGCTCTTTATTGGATGATCCAAGAACCGCTAAAGTTTCAATATAGGCGAAGATTAACCCGCATTTCTACCGGGGTTTCGTAGCGAGGCGATGCAGACGGGCGTGGATACAAGGCGCGCGACCGAGGGCCCCGCAGATGTACTCGACAGTACGTCAGTGTCTGCCTGATCTGAACTGTGGCTGCCCGGTAGCGTCCCCAGGACCAACCACCGCCGCCTGATTCAGCTTAGCTTGAGCCTTGCCGATCTGCATCCACAGAGGAGCCTGTCGGTGGAGAACTAGCCTCGCCAATCAGATCTGCCGGCCAGAGACAGCGGGGACGCTCTCGCGGCCCGATTCCTTCCTCTTGATTTGCCCACAACCAGCCTTCGTTGTAGCATGCACGGCCGGCAATTAATGAAGCCATGCGATCACGCAACGCTTCTTTGCCATACCCCAGCGCTTCTGCGAGACAGGGCCAGCACCGGGGAGCGTTTTTGAAGCCCATGATAAGACTCATCAAGGCTTCATGACCGCAAATTGTCCTCCCGCAACTGGCGCAGCTGTTTTCGCAGATGTTTTTTAAATCAAACAGAAGAGTCTCTGCTGTAATTTCGTCCTGCGGATCCAAAGCTTCGTTCATGATGCTCCGGCATAAGGATTACGACGGCCTTGTAGTGGCGGGCCAAATCTGTTTGCCTAATCTTTGAACGGTAATTCATTGAAAAGGAGACTATAGTGGCCCACCAGCCCGAATCTAACGTAGTGGAAACATTTGTTCAACTGCTTTGTGAATCCGGCCTATCTCAAGGGAAATATTCCAAGAACAGGAACTGCGGCCGGAGCGATCGGCATTATTATATTGGAAGCTGTGAAGGTTGAACAAAGAATGGATTTTAAAAGAGTATGGACCGGAGGAAAACAACAGGATACTATGTCCGTTTTTATAGGAGCTCTGTGATTTATGAAGAGCGGCGCCCGGATGGCCGTGGGGCATCGGGCGGGGGTTATAGAAAAGAGCACTGAACCATAGAATGCACCAGGCATATCGGACTTAAAGCCCTTTGGGAAACCGGTCGGAATTGTCTTGGGTTGGGAGGATCGTATGAGACAGCCGGATATCGAATTGGTATTCCAGAAAGCCGCAGCGCGTGAGGCTGAAGCATACCGATTCTACCGCGATGTTGCGGAGAAAACCGCCAATGAATCCGTAAAGGCAATCTTTTGGGATCTCGCCAAACAGGAAAAAGGGCACGAGGAACTGATGTGGAGATTCAAAGGCGACGCAACCATGGAACTGAAGTTTCAGGCCCCTCCGGATTACAAAGTGGCGGAGACTGTGGCAGATCCGGAGCCCACGGCCGACATGAAACCCTCGGATGCAATTGCACTGGCGATGAAACGCGAACAGCGGTCTGTGGAGTTTTACCGCGATCTGGCCGAAGCCTGTACGGACTCCGAACTGAAAAAGGTTTTTGAGAGCCTTGCCAATATGGAAGCCGGGCACAAACACAGGCTGGAAAATCTGTTTATCGATATAGGCTATCCGGAAGTCTGGTAAATAAAAATGCCGGAAGCCAGGAGACAGAATAGAGAATGCATTGATTTTATTGAGATTTATTTGAACGCCGAATGAATGTTGTAAGGAGGGGCGGATGAAATTGATTATGGATGGACAGCCCTACGCCTTCACGGAAGGCCAGACTGTCCTTGACGTTGCCCGGCAAAACGGGGTCTATGTCCCGACTCTTTGCTGGCATAGAAAGACCGGTCCGGCAAGCCGGTGTCGGGTATGCATCGTCGAAATCGATGGGATGCGCGGTTTTCAGACATCCTGTTCGGTGCCGGCCCAGGATGGGATGGTGGTTGTAACAAGTTCGGAATCGCTGCAGAGGACGCGCCGGACGATCATCGAAAACCTGCTGTACAGCGGTCATCACGATTGCCTGACCTGCGAAGCCAACGGCCGCTGCGAACTTCAGGATGTCGCTTACTGGCTCGGGATCAAGGTTTTCGAAACCGTTGAGGAGCCGGAACGACCGAAGGACATTTCTTCCGAACTGATCGTCATGAATCCGAACAAGTGCATTGTCTGCGGCCGCTGCATCGCAGCATGCAATGAAGTCGTCGGCAACAATGTGCTGACCTTTTCCGACCGCGGCTACAAAACAAAAGTTGTTTGCGATATCGGTGTCCCGATGGCCGAAGGCTCGTGCGTACAGTGCGGCGAATGCCTGCAACTCTGTCCGACGGCCGCCATTACCGAGAAGAAATCGATGGTCATGGGGCGCGACTGGGAACTGGAGAAGGTCGACACCACCTGCCCTTACTGCGGTGTAGGCTGCCAGATGACTCTTTTCGTCGACCGACAGCGCAACCGGATCGTTCGGGTCAAGGGGCGTGAAGATGTTTTGCCCAACGACGGCATGCTTTGCGTCAAGGGCCGGTTCGCCTATGATTTTCCGACGAGCAAAAAGCGCCTGACCAGTCCGATGATCAAAAAGGACGGCAAACATGTCGAAGTATCCTGGGAAGAGGCGCTGGACTACACGGCCGCGCGACTGAGTAAAATCAAAAAAGAGCACGGCCCGGAGGCCTTCGCGTCTATCAGCTGCGCCCGGACGACCAACGAGAACAACTATGCCATGCAGAAATTCACACGCGCGGTGATGGGGACGAACAACGTCGACCACTGCGCGCGTACTTGACATGCCCCCACCGTCGCCGGTCTGGCGGCAGCTTTTGGTTCGGGAGCGATGACCAACTCCATTCGTGAGCTGGAGGACGCGAAATTTCTCTTTGTGATCGGATCCAACACGACGGAAGCCCACCCGATCATTTCATATTTCATCAAACGCGCAGTGAAAAAAGGTGCGACCCTCGTCGTCAACGATCCGCGCAAGATCGATCTTGTCCGGTGGGCTAAGAAATACATCCCTCTCAAGGTCGGAACGGATGTGGCGTACATCAACGGCCTGGCGCGCGAGATCATCGCCAACGACTGGCACAAGAAGGATTATATCGACCGGTTCACTGAAGGATTCGACCGGTTTAAAGAAGCGGTCGAGCCGTACACTCTGGAAAATACGTCGGAGATCACGGGGCTTCCGGTGGAAACCATCCGGGAAGTCGCGCGTATGCTGGCCGAAGCTCCCGTGGTATCGCTGGTTTACACCCTCGGCATCACTGAACATACCTGCGGCACGCACAACGTGAAGAGCTGCGCCAATCTCCAGCTTCTTCTGGGAAATGTCGGCGTTGAAAACGGCGGCGTCAATCCGCTGCGCGGCCAAAACAACGTTCAGGGCGCCTGCGATATGGCCGCTCTGCCCAACGTGCTGCCCGGCTACCAGAATGTCGTCGATCCAGCGTTGAGAGAGAAGTTCCAGAAAGCATGGAATCTGCCGGGAATGGACGCCATACCGGGTCTGACCATGCCGGCGATGTTCGACGGTGTCCATGATAACAAGATCAAGGCGCTTTATGTCTACGGCGAAAACATCGTTCTGACGGAGCCGCATAAAGCACATACGGTCAAAACGCTGGAAAAATGCGAGTTTGTCATTTGCGGCGATATTTTCTACACGGAAACCGCAGCCTACGCCGACGTGATTCTGCCCGACCTCTCCTGGGGCGAGGAAGACGGCACGTTTACCAACACGGAACGCCGCGTTCAGCGCGTGCGCGCCGCCCTGAAGCCACAGGGCAATGCCCGTTCCCACTGGTGGGCGCTCAACGAGCTCGGCAAGCGTATGGGGGTTGATATGGGATTCCAGTCTGCCGCCCAGATCTTCGAGGAAGTGCGCTCCCTTGTGCCTGCCTATCAGGGAATCACCTGGGATCGGATCGAGCATGTCGGTCTCCAATGGCCTTGCCCGACCCTGGAGCATCCGGGAACGAAGTTTCTGCATATGGGCGGCAAGTTCACCCGCGGCAAGGGGCTTTTTTCTGCGCTCAAATACACCCCTCCGGCCGAGTGCCCGGACGAAGAATACCCGATGTGGCTTTCCACGGGCCGTCGCCTGTGGCACTACCATACGGGAACTCAGACGCACAACTCCGTAGGCATGGATAGCCTGTGCAGCGAGGAATGGCTCGAAATAAATCCGGCGGATGCTGCAAAAATGGGCATCAAGACCGGGGATATCGTTAAGGCATCGTCACGACGAGGCGAAATTACGCTCAAAGCGTGGGTCACCGACCGTTCGCCCGTCGATTTATGCTGGACCAGTTTCCACTTTGCGGAAGCGTGCGCCAATGAACTGACAAATGACGCATTCGACCCGATTACGAACACAGCGGAATACAAGGCGTGCGCAATCAGGGTGGAAAAAGTGGCCGACGGCGAACCGATGGGCAACCCCCTGGTTCCCAACCGTCAGGCGCGTCCATAAACCGGCGGAAAGGAAGGTGAAACAATGACGACAACAATAGAGAGCGTTCTCAACCATTATTCGGGAGACCACGCAACGCCGGATAAGCTGATACCCTTGCTGCAGGAAGTGCAGGACGCGGAAGGATACCTTTCAACCACCGCCTTGAATCGTATCGCCGATCATCTGAAGATCGCTCCGGGCGCAGTGTACGGTGTTGCAACCTTTTACAATCAGTTCAGGTTTAAAAAACCGGGCAAGCACCAGATTACGGTCTGCCGGGGAACAGCCTGTCACGTCAGAGGATCGGTGAGAGTCCTCGACGCCATCTGCCAGGATCTGAATGTCGAACCGGGCGACACGACCCCGGATGAGAAATTCAGCGTTTCGGTGGTGGCCTGTATCGGAGCCTGCGGTCTGGCGCCGCTCATTACTATCGACGGTGAGTTTTTTGCGGGAGTGACGACGGATAAAGTTCAGACCATCCTCAATCAGTACCGCTCGAACGGAAATGCGGAAGGCAAGGAGGATGGCGATGAAAAATAGGCAATCGAACACGACCATCTTAATAGGAGCGGGAACCTGCGGACTGGGCGCGGGGGCCGAAGCCACAGTGCAGGCCGCCAGAGCCTACCTCAACGAAAAAGGGATCGAGGCCGATATCATTCGCGTCGGCTGCATTGGGCTGTGCGCCCAGGAACCGCTCCTGGATGTCAAGCTCCCGGACCGGACCCGGATTTCGTTTAAAAAGGCCAAGGACAAGCTAGTTCCTAAACTTCTGGATGCTGTTTTTTCCGGGAAACTGACGAATAAAAAGCAGGTTTTTGGCCAGTTCCGTCCCAGCAACGGCGACAAGCCCTGGGATGAGGTCGAGTACCTCGATGAGTTGCCGTTTTTCAAACCGCAAACGCGCTTCGTTCTCGCCAACTGCGGGATCATCGATCCCGTTTCCCTCGACGACTATATCGAACGGGACGGATACAAGGCGCTCGAAAAGGCGCTCTCAATGAAATCCGCCGATCTGTGCGATATGGTGGAACGCAGCGGCTTGAGGGGACGGGGCGGCGGCGGATTCCCGACGGGAATCAAATGGAAACTGGCTTACAAACAGCAGGCGGATCAGAAGTACATGGTTTGCAACGCCGATGAGGGCGATCCCGGGGCGTACATGGACCGGGCAGTTATTGAGGGCGACCCGCACCGTCTGCTGGAAGGGATGGCGATAGCCGCGTATGGTATCGGTGCAACCAAGGGGTATATCTACATCCGCGCCGAATACCCGCTGGCGATCAAACATCTCCGGATTGCGATTGAGCAGGCCACGAAAAAAGGATATCTAGGCGCAAACATCCTCGGTACGGGATTTGATTTTGACATCATTATCAAGATGGGAGCCGGAGCTTTTGTCTGCGGGGAAGAGACGGCTCTACTTCACAGTATTGAAGGAAAGCGAGGCGAGCCTCGCCCGAGACCGCCGTTTCCTGCGGAAAAGGGACTGTTCGGCAAGCCTACGGTCATCAACAACGTAGAGACGCTTGCCAACCTGCCCAGCATCGTATTGAAAGGCGATGCGTGGTTCAGTTCGGTCGGTACGGCAACGAGCAAGGGCACCAAAGTTTTCGCGCTTTCAGGCAAAATCGAAAATACGGGGCTGGTTGAAGTCGCGATGGGCACAACCATGCGGCAGATCATTTTCGATATCGGCGGCGGCATTTTAAAAAATAAAAAGTACAAATCCGTGCAGATCGGCGGCCCGTCGGGTGGATGCATTCCCGAGGAGCACCTGGATATCCAGATCGACTATGAAACGCTTAAAACCGTCGGAGCGATGATGGGATCGGGCGGCCTGGTCGTGATGGACGAAGAAACCTGCATGGTTGATGTCGCCAAGTTCTTCATGGACTTCATCCAGAGGGAAAGCTGCGGGAAATGCATACCCTGTCGCATAGGCACCAAGCGGCTGCTTACGATCTTGGAAAACATTACTGAAGCCAGGTACGAGGCGAAAGACGTCGATACCGTGATCGATAAACTGGCTACGATCGGCCAGGTGACGAAAGACACCAGCTTGTGCGGGCTCGGGCAGACGGCTCCCAACCCGGTATTAAGCACACTGAATTTCTTCCGGCACGAATATGAAGAGCATATCCGCGACCACAAGTGCCGGTCCGGTGTCTGCAAGGTCATGCTGACCTATACGATCGATCCGGGACTGTGCATCGGCTGCGGGCTATGCGTCAAAAAGTGCCCCACCGTGGCGATCACCGGCGAGAAGAAAATGCCGCACGTTCTCGAAGAGTTGAAATGCATCCGCTGCGGAGCCTGTTTCTCGGTATGTCCTAAGGATGCCGTTCTGGTTAAATAGCCTTCTCCGCCGGTAGATTCATCCGTTTGGCTATCGCGGGCCATCGAGGGTTGGAGCAGCCGAGCCAGAGTGCGAAATGGACGGCGTTGAAATGGCGCTGCTCGATCGCTTTCTCGACCCAATCGGCACACGTATCCATTTCCTTTTCCCGGAAGCTTCGGCCAATATACTGACCCTGGCTGTGCTCGATCCGGTCTCCAAAATCCCGTCTTTTAAAATTTGCGCGGTGAAAGTCGAAGCCGTGTAGACCATTTGAATGCTGGGGAAGCAATCACATAGCGAAGAAACAGCTGGAGGCGCCGAGCGGACTCGAACCGCTGAGTAAAGGTTTTGCAGACCTCCCCCTTAGCCACTTGGGTACGGCGCCTTTAAAGCAAGGATGGTTATTGTATTCCAAGAGAGAGCGCCATGCAAGTTCTTGAAAAATTGAATCCGCGAGTCCAATGCTTGGAACGTGCCGGTCGAAGCCCACACCCACTTGGTTTTTTATTTCGACAGCGGGATTAGATTCCGACCTTTCTGAAATTCTGTCTCTTGAATTCTCAATAGCTATGATCCGTAATCCGCACCTTGCCTCGAAACGCCCAGTAGATCGCAGTTGTGTACGCAAGCACAAACGGCATTCCAATCAGTGCGATGATCGCCATTATTTTCAGCGTCTTCTGAGACGAGGAAGCATTGTAGATCGTCAAGCTGAAGGCGGGAGAGATGCTCGAGACAACCAGATTCGGAAACAGTGAGAAGCTGAACAGGAAAACCAGGGCAATAATCGTCAAACATGAAGAGAGGAAAGCGTAGAGCGGGCGCTCCAGGAAAATTGCCCGGGGGATATTGGCAAAAGCCAGCACCATCAATACCACGATCATCCATGCCCACGGATGCTCCCGGAAATTCCGGACAGCGTCGGGTATGATTGCGAGAGTGAAAATGGTCGCCAGCATAAAAGTGATCAGGCTCAAGCCGAAGCTGCGCCACATCCAGCGATGCACAAGCTGTTGCAGTTCATGCTCTGTTTTCAGGAACAGATAAATGGCGCCGTGCATGGCGGCAAAAGAAACTGTCAACAGGCCGATGAGAATTGGATAGGGCCGGACCAGGTCAAAGAAAGAGCCGGTATACACACCCCGGGCGTCCACCGGAATCCCTACCAGGGCGTTGCCGGCCGCTACGCCGAAAAGAAATGTAGCCAGCGAACTGGAGCCAAAAAACGCATAGTCCCAGAAGCGCCTCCATGCGTGGGAATCCCGTTTGCCTCGAAATTCCATCGACACGGCCCGGAATATCAGAGCGAAGAGCAGCAGCATGAACGCCACATAAAAACCCGAAAAAACGGTCGCATACGCATTCGGAAATGCCGCGAACATCGCCCCCCCGAAAGTCACCAGCCAGACTTCATTCCCATCCCATAGAGGGCCGATGGCATTGATTGTGAGCCTGCGATCTTTTTCATTCCGCACTGCCAGGTGAAGAATGCCGACGCCCAGATCAAATCCGTCCAGAATCGCGTATCCGGCAAGAAGCACGCCGAGGAGAACAAACCACAAGAGGTTCAGATCCACAGATCAACTCCTTTTTATTTCGGTTCGGGACCTTTCTGGATCTTGTCGTTCAGCAACCAAATCCAGAGCACAAACAACAACGCATAAATGACGGCGAACATAATGATCGAGCCGAGCACTTGAGGTGCAACGATGTTTTCCGATACGGCTTCGCTGGTGCGAAGCAGATTGTAGACAATCCACGGCTGCCGCCCGACTTCGGCAGCGACCCATCCAAGTTCGTTGGCTATAAAAGGTCCGATCACGGAAAAAACAAATACCCGGAGAAGCCATTTCTTTTGAAACAGCGTGCCTCGCATGAGGCACCACAGTCCATACAGCGTGAGCGCAATAAAATAGGTGCCCAGGGCGACCATGATATGAAAGGAGAAAAACGGAATCGCAACGGGCGGAGTGTCGGGCTCAAACTTGTCCAGGCCGGGCACCGGAGTCTTAAAGTCCCGATGAACCAGGAAGCTGAGCAAACCGGGAATCTCGAGGTTGAAGCGCACTACCCTGGACTTGCTGTCGGGAATGCCGAAGATATGGATTGGAGTGCCACCCGGAGTGGTCTGATAAAGGCCTTCCATGGCGGCGAGCTTGGCAGGCTGATAGCGCGCCACTATCCTGCCTTGCGAATCCCCGGACCCCAGCATGGCAATCGAGGCGACGGCAGCTGCGACAAGCGCTGTCGTGAAAGACTTGCGCGCGAAATCGATGTGCCGGTTTTTCAGGAGGTAATAGGCCGAAATGCTCAACACAAAAAACGAGCCCAGAATTAGAGCCCCGAGTATGACGTGAACTAGCCGATCCATCGCCGACGGATTGAAGACCATGCTCCAGAAATCGGTAATCTCGGCCCTTTTGACAATTCCGGCCGGCGTGGCGAAATCCCGGATAACAAATCCAGCCGGCGTCTGCTGCCACGAATTCGCCACAATAATCCAAATTGCGGAAAAAATTGATCCCAGCGCAACCATCAGGGTTGCAAAAAAGTGCATTCGGGCCGAAACCCTGTCCCAAGCAAAGACCAATATGGCCAGGAAGCCCGATTCCAGAAAGAAGGCAAAAATGCCTTCTGCGGCCAGCGCGGAGCCGAACACGTCCCCTACGTACCGGGAATATGCCGCCCAGTTTGTTCCGAACTGGAATTCCATGACGATGCCTGAGGCGACTCCCAACGCAAAATTCAGCGCAAATATCTTTGTCCAGAATTTCGCGGCCACCTCAAACTGAGGATCCTTGGTCTTGAGGTACCTGGCCTCCAGAAATACCAGGAACACGCCCACTCCAATCGCGAGTGGAGGGAACAAGTAATGGAACATGATGGTGAGGGCAAACTGAATTCGAGAAAGCGTTACGACGTCCATAGGATATGTCCGTTGTCCATGCTACTGGACGGGAAGTTCCGAAAAACAATGCACCCGAATCGCTCCAATGGAGCGACATCCTTCGATGGCCACTTTATATCCCTATTCACCCTATCCAGGCAAGCCCCATTAACCATAGACCACAAGTCGCTATCGGAATCGGTATCGGTATCGGAATCGAGATCGCAATCGGACATCGGTTTTTTCTCTGAATGCCCGGCAGTGGAAAGCCGATACCGATAGCGAAGATTATTTGGTCATAGTTTATTCTCGATGAGCGAGTGCCGCGCCACCGAGACCCGCTATGTTCACTCGATAAAAAAACATTTTCATATGAAGTCTGCCGATTCTCCGCCGATGAATAGTAAAGGCAGGGCGTATCGATGCTATTTGACTGTAATTAATAAGAAGAAAGGCCTTTCGGGATTTCACAAGCCCGAATAGAGGAGTGGAGCTAGGTTATGATTGCCAAAGATGGACAGCCGGCTGAATCGGGCAGCCAGAGCAATTATGAAGCCGCGGTTCTGGACTTTCTTGACAATGAGATGGCGGATGTCCAATCGACGCTGACGGAGAAGAAACAGTCGGAAGAACTGGATGCACTGGTTGCGGACCTGCTGCATCAGGTGATGACGGAGTCCGATCAGGCGCAAACAGGCGAAATGATGGTTTCTTCGGAAGATATGAATGATCTGCTTGCTGAATTTATGCCTCAGCAGGACACGGTCTCGCTTCCGGAAAGCGATAATACATCACCGGATCCGGCAGCCGTTCAGACAGAAAGCCTTTCGTTAGAATATGAGGATTTTCTCAGGCAGGAAGCCGTCGAATCGCCTGTTCCGGAATCACCTATAGCACAAACACCTGAAGTTGAAGCATCGACCCCGATTACCGCGGCAATTTTCGCATCCCCGGCGGCACAGAAAAACAGGATGCCCATGATCGCCGCTGCCGTGGTCTGCGTGCTGGTTGTGATAGGATTTGCCGCCTATTACTTTTCGGGATCATCGGGCAAGGATGCCGAAACAGTCTCCGGCCACCGTGCCGGCCGCAACTGCTCCTGTGAAGGCAGAGCCGGACTGTCGCAGACATCAGTTCAGCCTGCCGAGAAATTAAAGACTTCACGGACTGTTTCTCCTGTTGCCGACAAGAAATCCGCGGCGGCCAAAACTCCGGCTCCGGCTGCCGCCATGCAAAAGACGCCGGTTTCCCAAATAGCGCCGCCGCCGGCTAAAGAGGAAAAACCGGCCGACAAACAGGGGGCTCAATCCGCAGCCGCCGGTAATGCCCCTAGGCAGCTCCCGAAAAAATGACTCCGCCTGTCATCACCGAAAATCCGGCTCCGGCCAGCGCGGTCCCCGAAAAAAAACCTGCGCAGCTGACCCCAATTGTTCCGGCAAATGCGGACAATGACGCGCCTGCGCCTGCGCCTCCGCCTCAGGCACCGGTCCAGGTTGTAGCCAGGAATCTGGTGCCCGCCGTCGCCATTTCGCAGGTTAGCCCGAAATATCCCGAATTTGCCCTCAGAACTCGCACGTCGGCGTCCGTAGTCCTGGAGCTTGACATCGACAAGCAGGGAAAGGTTGTTAAAGCGACTCCGGTGAGCGGTCCTGAAATGTTTCATAAAGAAGCCATCAATGCGGCGATGCAATGGCGTTACAGGCCTGCATCTGTCGGTGGGAACAACGTGTCCAGCCAGGTCAAAGTCACTTTTAATTTTAATCTTAAATAGTACGTGGAGGAGTAATGTTGACTGAACAGCAGAAACACAAATTTGAAGTCACACGGCAAATGGCCAAAGAAGAGCTGGAATCACTCGATAAAGAGATCAGTGCAGAGCTGGCCAAGGTCAAAGACAAGCTGCTCGAACTTCAACAGGCCAAGAAAGCCGTAAAACAGATATACGACGGAGCCTGTGCCCGGATGGGCATCAAGTCGGTAATGGAAATGACGGATTTAAATCTTAGTGATCTTGTGAAGCAGGCTTAGAAGTTTGTTCTCAATGGCCAGCCTTCTCTGGTCAGGCGGCCATTCCCTGATTTCCGCATAAGATCCGCAAAGAAGATTGCAGGAAAAGATGACATCCTGCTCAATCAGGTCTATGAGTGTGGCGGAGCTGCATAGTGCCGGTTCTTCTCTCACCTGGTGCACCACCGCGGTGAACAAGTCCTCCCAGTCGCCATGGCTGATGTAGGATACTCGAATCACAAACTTGACAAGCGGAGTATACAGATTGGGATCATTCAGAGCATGCCGGATAAGATCTGCTCGCAGCGAGAAACGTTCCGGAGGCAGGTTCACCACCTGCTTTATCATCGTTTGCGAAGTAAGAAGCCGTTCGTATGTGAATGCCTGCAGGAACTCCCCCTTTGAAATATAGGACATGGCTCGGTTTTCCAGCAGGGCGCTGTCGTCGGCAGTGAAATCGATCGTTCGTATTGTCATCCCGGCTTTTTGCAGAGACCGCCGGAATTTTTCCATGAAATCTTCAAAAGCCTTGTCGAACAGAGTCGCGGCGTTCCCGGCGTATACGGCGAAAGTGCGTGTCAGCTGATGGACCAGGTCCAGGATCGGATTCAGATCGATTTCAGGACCATCCCAAAAGGATCGTTCAAACGCCTCAATCGCGTCCAGCTTCCCGAGCTCCGCAGCGGCGTCCAGCTTGACCGTCAGGTCCGACTTCGAGTATTCCGATTTGTCTGCATGTTCATCCTGCACCAATTTCTCAAACCGGGCGGGATCGTCCATCAGCATAGTAATCACTTCTTCCCGGTTGAGGATGTACGGGATCATGCGCGCATCGCTGATGCAGCGGCAGATAAGATTCCCTATCAGTGTTGCCAGCTTCTTTCTGATTTCAGCGGAGGTTTGCATGGCTTGATGGACCCGTGAATATTCAAGATTAATGGATTGTATCGACACCTTCCACAAGAAAGTAGCAAAGAAGCGAGGAGTCAGAATTCAGGAATCAGAAAGGGCTTGCATCTCTCCGAGGATGGATGCCACACTCGTTTTGGATAGGCGAAGCTTTCGGAGTGCGGCAGCTTGCTGCCGCTTTTCAACATTCCCAGTTTTGAGTTTCCAATTGTCTGGCAATCTTGGACTAGGAACTGGAAGATCTGAACTCGAGATCGTATGAAGAGAATCCTGGTCCTTTACGTATTATTGGTATTCACCTTAACAGGCTGCGGCGAATCTCCGGCCAGAGGGCCTGCCAATCTGGACAAATCGGCAGCGGCAGCAGTCACCAGGGAAATTGAAAAGGACCGCGCCGAAACGCGCGCCTGGCTCAAGAGCAGCCCCAGATCGTATCTTGCTGCCGTCGATCGGGTTGATTTCGGTGCGAAGTCCATGCTATCCGTTGGGAAAGCGGACGACAACGACGTGCGCCTGTCCGCCGATGATATCGAGCCGCACCATCTCAGGATTACAGTGGATGGAGACCGCTTTCGAGTCGAGGCTGTCGACGCAAAGGCCGGCTTTAAGGTCAAAGAGGAGATACAGCGCAGCGCGATAGTCGACCCGTCGAATATCCAGATCGGGCGCTTCCAGCTGCGCCTCTCGCATCAGCGATACCCGGCGATCATCGTCTTCGATTCTCAGAGCCCGCGGATGAAGGAATACAAAGGGATTGAATATTTCCCGGTCGATCTGTCGTACCGCTATGAGCTCCCGCTGACGCGCATTCCAAAACCGGAAAAGATAATCATCGTATCCACCCGCGGCAGCCGCCGGAGCGCGGAGCGCGTGGGCTGGTTTGACTTTCTCGTCGGCAAAACGCCGTGCAGGCTCGAAGCGACGCATCTGCTCGAACCCGGTTCGGGCGCAGAGGATCTGTCCGTCTTCTTCCGTGACGCTACGAGCGGGAAGGAAACGTACCAGCTTGGACGCTATATGGATGTGAAAAAACTGCCGAACGGGAATTACCTGCTGGATTTCAACACGGCCTACAATCCCGCCTGCGCATTTTCGAATTACTACAACTGCCCGGTGCCGCCGAAGGCGAACACGCTGACCGCTGCAATCCGCGCCGGCGAAAAGGATTCGCAGTATCACTAGAAGACAGAATTCAGCGACTAGTTTCGTTTTTGGAAATGTTTCGAATCGCCCCATTCCCCGTAAGCAATGGTATCTCCCGCCATCTGAATGCGAGTCTCGAGGCAGCTCTTGCATTGATCCGCCTCTTCATCCAGGCAGGGTTTGTTCTCGTACAGCAGGTAATCCTGGCGGTATTTTACGGGAGTCAGGTTTGGCATGATCACGTTGGCGCCTGCCTGCAGCGCCTTTTCTCTTCCCATGGGATCGATGGCTTGCAGGGCCGTGGTGGCCGCGATATTGATGTCTTTCATCATAATGCGAAGCACCGCTATCATCTTCAACGACAACTGCAATCGTTCGCGCAGCGACAGCAGCTGGCTTCTATGTTCGTACAGCGGTGTGTCCTGGTGCTCGATGTATGGCCCCATCCCGACCATGTCGACGTCGAGGTCCCGGAAGAAAATGAGATCGTCGGCAAGATCCGATATGGTCTGGAAAGGCAGACCGATCATGACTCCCGTACCCACCTGATAGCCTGTCGCGCGCAAAGCCATCAAAGCATCGATCCGGCTTTGATAGGCATGGCGCGTGTCATTCGGATGCAGTTTTCGATACAGCTCGGCGTTTGCATCTTCTATGCGCAGGAGATAGCGGTGAGCGCCGGCTTTAAACCAGCGTCGATATGTTTCCGGTTTTTGCTCGCCGAGGGAAAGAGTAATGTGGAGTTCATTCCGGGCCATCTCCTGGATCCTGCCTATCAATTGCTCAATTTTGGCAATAAAGCCCTCGTCATCGCGTTCGCCCGATTGCAGGACGATGGAAGCGAAACGGTTTTGCCAGGCATAGCGCGCCGCCTGCAGCACTTCGTCGCCGGTCATTTCGTATCGGGCATACCGTGAATTTCCGGAGCGGATGCCGCAATAAAAACAGTTTTTGGCGCAGTAGTTGGAATATTCGATGAGGCCCCTGAAATAGACCCTGTTTCCCACGACTTCTTTTTTTATTTCACGGGCCTTCCGAAAGAGTGCGCCGCTGTCGTCCTCGCCGGCCGACAGAAGAATCGTTAAGTCTTTCTTGTCAAAATCACTCTTTTGGAGGATCTCCTCCACCTTTGTCATATCCCTGGCCTCACAAATAATAGTAACATCCGGGCGGCATCCCATCCACCTGCATCCGGCGGTTGTCCTACAAGCATCGCATCCGCCGTTGGAGGGTCCAATTTGATTGATGTGTCTTTGCCGGAATGATACTGTTGCACCATGAAAAGGGACCATACAGCCCTAAGGAAAATTTCTGATCTTCGGAACGACAACTTTGTTCCCGGATCACCGGCAGAGCGCATTGCTCTCGTGTGGCCCTTAACGCGAGAAGTTGTATCTTTAAGCAAACGCTACGATGCTGAACGAAGATTACAGAGACATGTTACGCGCCTTGTCCGACGAGAAGGTTAAATACCTTCTCATTGGCGCCTACGCAATGGCTGCTCACGGGTATCCGCGCGCCACGATGGACATCGACATCTGGATAATGCCGTCGTCTAAAAATGTGGATGACGTTCTGCGGGCGTGTCAGCGGTTTGGTGCTCCGCTCCCGGATCTCGCCAGGGAAGACCTTCTGAATAGCGACACGGTTTTCCAGATTGGAGTGGCGCCCAGGCGAATAGATATCATCACTGCTGCATCCGGACTCCAGTTTGAAGATACCTATAAACGATCGATTGCTATTGATCTCGAAGGCATTGAAGTGCGCATCCCGTCTCTTGCCGACCTGATCCGTAACAAGCGTGCGTCCGGGCGAACAAAGGATATTGCCGATGCGGAGGCCCTGGAAGAGCTTCAGTATCCTGAAAAGCCGCCTGACGCCAAATTGTGAAAAACGCATGCATGAATCTCCCAAGCTTGATTGCTTTCCATGATGTCCAACTACACAGGATCACAGCACTCAGGGGATAGCGGTAGGAAGAGTAATGGAGAACCGCCCAGACATCATTCACGTGGCTTTGTACAAACCTGAGATCCATCCCAATGCCGGCAATATTGCGCGGCTCTGCGCCGCGAACGGATTGCCGCTGCATCTTGTCGGGAATCTCGGTTTCAGGATCGACGAACGCTCTATTCGCCGCGCTGGGCTCGACTACTGGCCTTTTGTGGATCTTCGCCGGGAAGCGGATCTCGAAGAATTGAAGTCCAGCCTTCCCGAATCCCGTCTGTATTATTTCAGTGCTCGAGCGGACCGTCTCTATACGGATATCGAATATCGGGCGGGGGATTGCCTTGTATTTGGCCCCGAGTCCAGCGGTTTTCCCGAAGAGCTGTTGCGCGAGAATCGCGACCACGTTTTAAGAATTCCTATGCGCTCTGGCAATGTGCGCAGCCTGAATCTCGCGACGGCCGCGGGCATCGCCGTCTACGAAGCGCTGCGCCAGCTGGCTGGATAAAAAGAATACATGTTATTTTTGTTTTTTCTCACAAACGCCGCTATTCGGTTTCTCCGTTTTCTCTTCCGGAGTAGGGGATGCCGAGCTGCCGGATTTTGCGGTACAGGTTGCTGCGTTCTATCTGGAGCGCTTGAGCGGCACGGCTGACGTTTCCTTTATATTCCATCAGCTTTTGAAGAATGTACTCCCGCTCGAACCTCTCCCGGGCGCCCTGCAGCGAGGATGCCTCCTCCTGTCCCGACTGCGTCAGCAAGGTCCGGTTGAGGATGGATTCCGGCAAGTCATAGATGTCGATGCGCGACTGATGCGTCATGATGACGATGCGCTCCATGATGTTCCGCAGCTCTCTTACATTGCCCGGCCAAGGATAGCATTCGAGGATTTCCATCGCCTTGGGCGTCAGCACCGGCGCTTTGCGGCCGTTTTTCCGGGCGAAATCGTCCAGGAAATAAGCGTGTCAGCGCCGCTATATCCTCGCTGCGTTCCCGCAACGGGGGAATCTGAAATGGGAGGACGTTGAGCCGGTAATACAGGTCTTCGCGGAAACGGCCGAGCTCGATTTCCTGCTCGAGATTTTTGTTCGTGGAGGCGATGACGCGCACATCGACCTTGATGGCGCTGTTGCCTCCGACCGGAGTGAAGCGCTGCTCTTCCAGAACGCGGAGCACTTTCGCCTGGGTCTTGGAGCTCATGTCCCCGACCTCATCCAGGAAAAGTGTTCCGGCATCCGCCTGGGCGAATTTCCCCTCTTTGTCGTCCGAAGCTCCTGTGAATGATCCTTTCATATGACCGAACAGTTCGCTTTCGATGAGCTCTTCCGGTATAGCGGCGCAGTTCATTTCGACAAAAGGGCTGTCGCGCCGCTGGCTTTTTAAATGGAGCAGGTGGGCCACCAGTTCTTTGCCGGTGCCGTTCTCTCCGCAGATGAGCACTCGTCCGTTCGTCGGCGCCGCGAAAGCGATTTGCTGGCGCAATGCCTGCATCGGGACCGAGTCTCCGATCATCACGTATTTCTGCTGGACCTGTTCCCGCAGCAGGCGGTTTTCGTCCTGCAGTTGATGCTGATGCAGGGCGTTCTTGACGACCAGGATGGTTTTGTCCAGGGAGAGCGGTTTCTCCACGAAGTCGAAAGCGCCCAGCTTTGTGGCCCGCACGGCCGTTTCGATGGAACCGTGCCCTGAAATCATGATCACAACCGTTTCGGGAGCGATCTGCCGCAATTTCGCGAGCGCCTGCAGACCGTCCATTCCGGGAAGCCAGACGTCCAGCAATACGACGGGGAATTCCTTTCTCAGCAGGAGCTCCAGCGCCTCTTCGCCGCTGGACACCGCCTCGGAATCGAATCCGGCATCCTCGAGAATTCCCTGGACCGAGGTCTGGACCCCCTTTTCATCATCGACAATCAAAATAGTCGGGCGAGTCATAGGGGCTTATTGTGATCCGAAAATAGACGCCAAGGCAAAACAAATCGGGGTTCGGGGTCGGAATCGGTATCGGGAATCGGGCTAATCCGGGACCGATACCGATTCCGATGCCGAAAGCTGCGCATTAAAGGCGTTTTTTGGCAGTTTGCGGCGACGAGGGTCCGGAATCAGGCCTGGGACAAAGGCAGATCGATGATGATTTTGGATCCCACGGGCGTATTAGGTTCCACGCGCACATTGCCGCGGTGATCCGCAATGATCTGGCGCACGATTGCCAGGCCGAGCCCGGTGCCGCCCTTGCGGGTCGAGAAATACGGCAGAAACATGCTGTCCTGATACTCTTCGGGGAAGCCCAGGCCGGTGTCGCTGATTTCGATGCGAACCGTCCGCTGTTGCGCATCGCGGCTGGTGCGCAGGTGCAGCAACTTTGTGCCCGGATTTTTTGCCATCGCTTCGAGGGCGTTGTCGAACACGTTGATAAATACGCGCTTCATCTGCTCCGGATCGAGACTGAAGATCGGGAATGTCCGGGTCCAGATCCTTTCCGCACGCGGACATCCTGGATCCGTCCGTCATAGAGACTCAGCGTATTTTCCAGGATGCGATTCACGTTTGCCTCCTCCAGGCGAATTTCGGGAAGGCGCGCGAACCGGGAAAATTCATCCACGAGCCGTTTGAGAGAATCCACTTCCTGGATTATGACCCGGACGCATTCGGCAAGAAGGGTGTCAAATTTCTCGAGTTCCGCCTGTCGGGACTCCGGGGCGTTGGTCTCGAGCGCGCGCACGATCTGCTGATAGCGTTTCAAGACGCGCTCGGCCGACAGCTGAATGGGCGTTAAAGGATTTTTGATTTCGTGGGCCATGCGGCGCGCCACTTCCTGCCAGGCCGACATTTTTTCCATCCGGATCAGTTCGGTCATATCGTCCAGGACGATCACAAAGCCTGCGCGCTGGCCCGATGTGTCTACCAGCGGCGTGACGGTGGCGGCTATCTGCAGGCTTTTTCCCGGGAATGTAAGCTCTATGTTTCGCACCACGGTCCCCAGCACGGCGGATTTATCCAGAAGCGCGCGCATGGATTCGCCGGCGGGAGCCGGAACCACTTCCTCGAGCGGGGCGTCCCCGGCAAATTCTCCGGCCTGCAGTATCTGAACCGCCGCCCGGTTCATGGTCCGGATGTGATAGTTGCTGTCCAGCGAAATCACTCCTGTGGCGATGGTCTGCAGAATCGTTTCGATGTACCGGCGCCGGTCCGCGTGTTCCACGCTTGTCTGGCGCAGGGTCTGCTGGGCAAGCTCGATGCGCTTTTCGTTTTCCTCGAGATCGCTCGTCATGCGGTTGAATGAAGCCACGAGGTTTGCCAGCTCATCGAACGCCTGGCATTCCACGCGGTACTCGAGATTCCCGGACGCAACGGCGGCAGCGCCTTGCGCCAATGCCTGGATCGGGACCGTGATTCGTTTGGCCAGATACAGGGCAAACCATGAAAAAGCGAAGATAATCAAAAGCGTGGAAAGGACCAGCATCAGAAGCGTATTGAACCGAAGAGCCGCTTTCTCCCGCTGCAGCTGCTGGTATTTTTCAAAAGCTTCCATTACAGAATCGGCCCTGTACCTGGGGCTTTGCAGATGAACGGATTCTGTCAGGACCACGCCGATAATAGCGTTTTGCGAATCACGGATGGGGGCTGTTGCCCAACTGACTTCAAAGAAAGGTTTCTGACGCACTGTGCGTTCAAGATGGAAGCCCGGCTTCCCGAGAAGGCTCTGGGCAACCAAATCCCTTATGGCGGCAGGCCGATCGTTCGATGCGCTGGAAAGTCTGGATTCCATAATGAGCCTGGCTTGACTGTCATACACGCGCACGCCGTCAATCCTATAGCTGATACAATATTCCACCAGCTTAGCCTGTTGCTCCTGGCGCTTCTCAGGGAGCAAATCCTCGACCGAGCGAAAATATTTGGCAATATTCGCCGCATAGCGGATCGCCTCCTCTTCCGCTTCCGCATAATATTGGTTCGCAAGCAAACGGCTGTTTTCCATCATCTGCGCAGGCGGCGCGCCGAACCATTTTTCAATCGAGGAGCTGATGAGGCTGTATGCCAGGATGAAGAGCAGTAGCGCGGGCAGGAGAGACAGCACGATGAAGGTGCGGACCATTTTGGTCTTGAATCCGCTTCCCAACTGGCCGCTTTTCCTTTCAAAATAAAGCTTGATGAGGTTGCGTCCAAGGATCGTCGCCAGAATCAGCAGCGCCAGCACGATCAGAACCGTAATTGTGTAAATCGTAAATGTCATGCGGACAAAATTTTTGCCTCCCACCGAAGTGCGGTGCAGAAAAGTGTGGGTGGCAATAAGCGCAAGGCGCGAGGAAAATGATGACGGCAAGGATATAGCGGCGGGTTCGAGCCCCGTTCGGTTTGCGTGAAGTGGGGAATCTGGGCGTCTCGGTCATAGGATTCAGCACTCAGGAGCTTTATTATAGACCATGGAACCGGCGGCGGCCGCTTGAAAATAGGAATGCGTCAGGAGTAGCATTAGCTGTAAGCTTGGCACGAAGGATGCTGTTTTGTCCGGAGGGCAAGGTATCGGTTGGTTCGTACAGCTTCAGCCAAAAACATTCCTGGCGTGAAAAGAGGAGATATGGTTCGAGTTTTAATGACTGTCCTTATTCTGATGGGCGCAGTGTCTGCAATGGCACAGCAACCGGCGGCGCCGGTGCCGCAAACAGCGGAGCAGCAACCGGGGCGCGCGCCCGGTCTTTATATGACATTCGAAACCTCGATGGGAGACATTCACTGCAAATTGTTTGAGAAAGAAGCCCCGCTCACCGTCAAGACTATTGTCGGGCTGGCAACGGGTAAGCTGTCCTATATCGATCCGCGGACGAAGCAAAAGGTTTCCGGTAAACCCTTGTATGACGGTCTGACGTTTCATCGCGTTATACCGCGGTTTATGATTCAGGGGGGCGATCCGCTCGGGACGGGAGAGGGAGAGCCGGGAGGACCTGGATTCCCATTTAAGGACGAGTTTTCTCCTTCGCTCCGCTTCAACCTGCCGGGCCGCCTCGCGATGGCGAATGCCGGTCCCAATACCAACGGAAGCCAGTTCTTTATTACGGAAGTCGCAGTTCCGAGACTGAATGACCTGCACACAATCTTTGGCCAGTGCGAAGAACTCTCCGTGATCAAAGCGATCGCAAGGACTCCGACGGAAGAAGAGCGCCCGATTACGCCGGTTATCATCAAGCATGTTACCGTGGAGCGGGTGAGCCCCAAACCTGCCGCAGCGCCAAAGGAAACGGCGCCGGCAACCAAGGCCCCCTGAGCCTATGAATCGCAAGGGCGGTTTTAAAAACATCAAGCTGGGAAAGAATGTGTATCGCCAGCTGAAGCGTCGAGGTCCGACCGACAGCGCGCGCAGCCGGCCGCAACCCAACCCGCCGGTTCGAAAATCAGATCGAGCTTAAAGACAGTTCCCATTTCAGTCACCAGTTATTAACAACCTACTGGGAACGGGGAACTGGAAATCGGGAACTCTTTAAGGACTTGCGGTTCTGCTGCGCGCGACATACAATCAGCAGGCCTGAAATGCGGAGAGGTGTCCGAGCGGTTGAAGGAGCACGCTTGGAAAGCGTGTGTAGGGGTAACCTTACCGCGGGTTCGAATCCCGCCCTCTCCGCCAAAAAATCTTATAATCACCGGTTATCCTTCAAGACGCATTTCAGACAGCCAATTTTGAGCTATCCGAATCTCCACGGCATCCGGATAGGTTTTTTCACGCTTAAGCTCCTTCACAATCTGGATTTTTTTCGTACCGGCAAGATATTTTTCGAAGAAGGAAAAATTGGGACTTCGCTCCGCATTACTCCATTTCACTTCAAGCATCAACGAAGGCTTCTCGTTCTTTGTAATAAGGAAATCAATCTCCCTGCCATCTTTGTTTTTCAGGAAATATAGGTTCCATTTCTCGCCCAGGCAATCCTCGCGGAAATGCATTTCCTTGATCAACGCGCCGGCGACCAGATTTTCCAGCCTCATGCCCGGTTCATTGTTAACCTGGCCGGTATCATAAAAATAATATTTAGGCGCTTTAAGAATGGACCTGGAAATATTGCGATGAAAAGGAGGAACCTTAAAAACAACATAGAGCCTCTCCAATATCGTCAGCCATCGCTTGACAGTTTTGTCCGAACACTGAAGATCTTCCGCTAAAGAGCTATAAGATATTGGACTTCCGACTTTTTTCTTTAAAAGCTGAATCAGGGTTTCAATGGATATTATTTGCTGCACATTTTCGAGATCGATCAAATCCTGCTTCAGAATAATATCCAGATGACCCCTTTTCCAGCGATTGTAATAGGATTCGTCATTCTCAAAATAGGGTTCAGGAAATCCACCGAGCGTTAAGAGTCTGTCGAGTTTTTCCTCAAGGTTATCGGGTCCCAGCCCTCTTTTTATTTCCTTGAGATCAAGGGGATGAAGCCGGAATTCAAAAAATCTTCCGGCAAGGGAGTCCCCCACCTTTTTGTAGGCATCCAGTTTGGCGCTTCCGGTTACGATGAGGGCCGGTGGAATCTTTTCGGTATCGTATATGCCCTTGAGCCATGATTTCCAGTTCTTCATCTTATGGAGTTCGTCAAATATAACGAGCGGTTTAGCTCGATCCCAAGACTTCTCCATCAGACTTAGGCGGTGCTCGGCGTAATCATAATTGAAATAATCAAAGTTTGTATCGAGCATTTTCGCCAAAGTTGTTTTCCCCGTCTGACGAGGGCCGGTCAGCAGGACGATTTTTCTTTTGAGATCTTTCCGGATGAAATCTTCTATGGATCGTTGCATGCGGCTATTCTACTCTGCACTCCGGAATAGTCAAGACTATTCCGGAGTGCGCACCGTAATGGCCGAGCAAAAGGTTTTCTCATATAGACTTGGGAAGAGATTCCACGGATTTCCAAATTAGCCCCACACCCTCAACAGGATAGATGTGGCAGGTACGGACGAGAAAACATGTTCGATTACTTGCAATGGTGATACCGGTGATACTATTTCATGCGGAAAAAGGGAATTATAGGAGAAGCTATAGATACATTAGGCTAATGTGGATAAGAAAGGTAAGCGATTGATGATGATTGGGTTGCAGGCTAAAGCGCGGACAGTCGGGCAGTTAGCTCCATCGGCCATTATCGAATCCCGCCCTCTCCGCCAAAAAATCTTATAATCACCGGTTATCCTTCAAGACGCATTTCAGACCGCCAATTTTGAGCTATCCGAATCTCCACGGCATCCGGATAGGTTTTTTCACGCTTAAGCTCCTTCACAATCTGGATTTTTTTCGTACCGGCAAGATATTTTTCGAAGAACGAAAAATTGGGACTTCGCTCCGCATCGCTCCATTTCACTTCAAGCATCGATACAGGCTTTTCGTTCTTTGTAATAAGGAAATCAATCTCCCTGCCATCCTTGTTTTTCAGGAAATACTGGCCAACATGGCTCCGGTATGGAATGCCGGAATGCTGGAATCTTTTTGAGAATGTGAGCGGTGCGGGGCAACCGCTGGTAAGATTCCTCTAAAAGAAGAAGGGACCGGATGGCAACACAGAGGATGCGCGCATGATGGCGAATGAAACCAGTCGACCTGGCGGTTTTCACGCGCCGACACCGAATGAGCAATGGCGCATTCGACTGTTGATTTCTGAGGAAGAAGGAGAGAGCTTTAAGGTAAACTTTGAAGCATTGAGAGAAGAAGCTCGGGTTGAGTTAGGATGTTTGCCCGGCATCGATATCGGACCCTACTTGAGATCGGCCGTCGACCGCCAGGCCATTACGCGCGCAGTTGTTGCGCACGGGATTGTGAAGTTCAGGAGGAGGCGAATTTCTCTACCAATTTTTATTCAAAAATCGGCATTAATTTCCTAGAGGACACAACAGAACTGAGTTGGAACCAATCTAGGCTATTCCATGTCGGAGCGGCAAACCGGAGGAAGATTGGAGTCATAATCTTCTCAACCGGAGGCAGGTCAAGGTTTGCATTGAAATGCAATTCTGATCGGAGGAGTTGTGCAATTATTTTACCCGAAAAGCGCAGGATCATCTATCAACCGGCACAGGAACTTGTACGTCTCCAATTGGCGGCAACTGGCGATTTTATGCGGCTCAGTGTTTTTCCTTATTTTGGGGAATGTCTACGCCATTGATGGTGCTCTGAACCAAGTGAGAATTGACTATTGGGCGAATTCTTCCATGGAAGTGTCGAATTATCCAATTTCCCAGGGTGAAACAATTCAAATTTATCCATGGGAATCTCCATGCTTTAAAATTAGGCTTTACAGAACCGGAGGCGTTAATCCTTGGACATTTTCGGTCAGGTCACCGTCGGGATCCATAACGCAGTGGATTACTCCACCCGGCATATCCAATATTACTTGGACTTTTGGTGGAAATGAGCAGGGAGTTTGGACTGCACAGGTCGACAATAGCCTCCCGATCTCATGGAATGTGGTGTATGTAGGCGTCTCAAGAATACAAACGAATCCCGATGGGTGCAGTTTCATTGTGGATGGCGTGACCTACTCCTCTCCCAGAGCTTTTTTCTGGGATTCAAAAAGCAGCCACACCATTTCGGCAATCACTCCCCAGGAATGCGGCGGAAAACGTTATGCATTTAAAGGCTGGAGTGACGGAGGCGCAATCGCTCACACAATCATAACACCCGAACGTGGCGACAGCACGTATATAGCCAACTTCACTGCCGCTCTTCCTTCTTGGGATTTCAACGGCGACGGCAAGCCGGACATTTTGTGGCGCAATGCAGCGACGGGGGACAACTATATCTGGTACATGGATGGAGTGACGGTCCTGGAAGGCGGCAATCTGCCAACAGTAGCGGACCAGAACTGGAAGGTCGTTGGCGTAGGGGACTTCAACCATGACGATAAGGCAGACATTTTGTGGCGCAACGCAGCGACAGGCGAAAACTATGTCTGGTACCTGGATGGAGTGACGGTCCCAGGGGGCGGCAACTTGCCGACGGTGGCGGACCAGAACTGGAAGGTTGTCGGGGTAGCGGACTTCAACCATGACGATAAGGCAGACATTTTGTGGCGCAATGCAGCGACAGGCGAAAACTATGTCTGGTACATGGATGGAGTGACGGTCCTGGACGGCGGCAGTTTGCCGACTGTAGCGGACCAGAACTGGAACGTCATCGGGTTGGCGGACTACAACAGTGATGACAATCCGGACGTTCTGTGGCGCAACACAGCGACGGGAGACAACTACGTCTGGTACATGGATGGAGTGACGGTCCTGGGAGGCGGCAGCATGCCAACGGTGGCGGACCAGAACTGGAAAGTCGTCGGGATAGCGGACTTCAACAATGACGGCAAGCCTGACGTTCTGTGGCGCAACACAGGAACAGGAGACAACTACGTCTGGTACCTGGACGGAGTGACGGTCCTGGGAGGAGGCAACTTGCCGACGGTAGCGGACCAGAACTGGACAATCGTGCCCTAGTGCTATGGTGTCCTTTTCAAAGATAAAACCATTGGGAGCAAATGGAGTTTCTATAGATTATTCGGCAATAGCTATCTGAAATTCTATTTGCAGACAAAAGCCATTAGGTCTAGTGTAGGCCTCAAGGGGTCGATGTCTTTCGGTTCCAGCAGGGCTAATCCGAGAGCGGATAGCCAAAACCGCACAATAGCATTATGTGGATAGGCGCAAGTTCTCATTGTAAATAAGATTTCGCTTATTTGCGATAGGCGGTGGCCATGATATGGAATTGTCCGATAATGCAGGAGATCTGAAACTGTTTTAGAGCAAGAAAGATGGATGTCATGAAAAAACTTATATTTTTATACGGCATTGTAAGCATATCCATTCTCTCGATGTTGTTTCTGAATAGGGCATATGCAGAAATTCCCGGGGATGTTTATAAGGCCGCGGAATTAGGATTATCGCGCATGTTAGGCAGCATTCCTCAAGGATACGAATTAAAATATGGATTTGCTAATCGAGAAGAATTTGCCACAGCGACAATCGGTACCCCCTATCAGATGGTCACCATTCATCCCGATGTCATGAAAGATAATGTGACAGTTACGGATGACATGATCACGGCGGCTGAAGAATGGCGTTTCCCGGTAATCTGCAACGGCAGCATTAGGGCTTTGTTGACCGTTGCGAAAGTAAATGGCCAATGGCAGGCTGTTGATATCGGTGCGGCCACTCTGGCTTCAGAAATTGATGCCCTTGAAAAAGGCTTATCCCTGAAAACGCGCGACATAAATAGAATTATCCTGCGTTTATACCAGATCCAATCGGATTTTATTGTTATTACAGAAGGTTCGGCGAAAATAACGAATGGTTCATTCTATCCCGTCAAGTCATCGCGCATGGGTGTTGGGGGATCACAAATCATTGGATTAAAATTATCGCCATCAACGTTCCAGGATCTGTTGCCCGGTTTAAGAGAAAGATATAGAAATGAGTATCACCCCTAAAATAATGCCTGCGTAGCTGGAATTTAATGAATACGACAAAAACAAATCGAAGAATAGATAGAATCTTAATCAGCTTCATTTGTGTTTTCCTCTTAATAGGATTTTTGTGTTCGCCGGGTTTTGCGAAAGTCTTGGATGTCCCGCTGGTCACTCAGGAGCAGGATCAATGGTGTTGGACAGGCGTCAGCAAGGCAACATTGGATTATTATGGCCGCAATATCAACCAATGCACAATTGCCGAATATACGCGCACAACTGCAACCTGGCATGATTTCGGATCAACGAATTGCTGTGCGGATGCTTCGCAGGGCTGCAACTATTGGAATTATAACTGGGGATACGCCGGCAGCGTCAATGATATTCTGCAAAATTGGGGTGTAAGCAATTACGGCTATAGTGGCGCCCTGACAAAAGCTGAAATTACGGAACAAATTAATGGTAACCGTCCTTTCATCATTCGGTGGGGTTGGACTACCGGTGGAGGACATTTTCTTGTCGGTCACGGCATTGATGATACTGGAATGGTCAATTACATGAATCCCTGGCCCGGCGAAGGACTGAAGACCGCCCTTTACGCATGGATTGTTTCCGGAAGTAATCATACATGGACAAGCACGAATATTCTAACCTCCAATCCCCTCCCCTGTATAGACGCTATTTTACCCGCCAGCCAGAGTTTCGACCGATCCTTGGGCAAGGGATATTTTACTGTAAAGGCTTCATTAAGCGACTGTTACTGGACAGCGACAAGCAACGATGCCTGGATTACGATTACGTCCGCAGGCAGCGGAACAGGAATTGGAGCCGTGGACTATCGTGTGGCCGCCAATGCGACGGGCTCAATCCGGACGGGAACAATTACAATTTCGGGAAAGACCTTCACGGTGACGCAATCGGCATCTGGGCTGATGAACCCGACTTCAACTCCGACAGCAAGCCCGACATTCTGTGGCGCAATGCATCCACCGGGGAAAACTATGTCTGGTACCTGGATGGAGTGGCGGTCCTGGGAGGCGGCAGCCTGCCGACGGTAGCGGACCAGAACTGGAAGGTTGTCGGGGTAGCAGACTTCGACAATGACAATAGGCCGGACATTCTCTGGCGCAATGTTTCCACCGGAGAAAACTATGTCTGGTACATGGATGAAATGACGGTCCTGGGAGGCGGCAGCCTGCCGACGGTAGCGGACCAGAACTGGAAGGTCGTCGGGGTAGAGGACTTCAGCTATGACAATAAGCCGGACATTCTCTGGCGCAACATATCCACTGGAGAAAACTATGTCTGGTACTCGAATGGAATGACCATTCTGGGAGGCAGCAGCTTGCCGACGGTAGCGGACCAGAACTGGAAGGTTGTCGGGGTAGATGACTTCAACCATGACGATAGCCCGGACATTCTCTGGCGCAACATATCCACCGGAGAAAACTATGTCTGGTACATGAATGGAACGATAGTCCCGGGAAGCGGCAGCTTGCCGACCGTAGCGGACCAGAACTGGAAAGTCGTCGGGGTAGCGGATTTCAACAATGACAGTAAGCCGGACATCCTGTGGCGCCACGCAGCGACGGGGGACAACTATGTCTGGTACCTGGACGGAGTGACGGTCCTAGGCGGCGGCGCCTTGCCGACGGTTGCCGACCAAAGCTGGCAAATCGCGCCGCAAGGATCTTACTAACGCGTCAAGCATTTTCTGTAAACGTACTGGCAATGGCGAGGACAATCGAGATGACAGAGCTTCGGAATATTGCTTTAAGAGTGACAGGAAGAGATGTTTGGTATCGGATTTTCACTGCGCTCCTTTTCATATTCATAGGATATCAGTTCCAGGGGGCACCCGTTTTTGCGCAGCCTGTGTCGAATCTTCCCGCTTACCCAGCTCGCCTCGTGCTTTTTGAGGCATTTATGAGATCCACATGAGGCATCTGTCAAGCCGCCGGTCCGGTGGTGGATCAACTGGCAGAGGAATTCGCCGACAGTCCGGTATATTTTCTGGAATACCCTGTTGACAGTGCACCTTCCGGCCGTTACAACCGCTGGTGGGCCGCTTACGCTGGAAGTTCCAGCGTTTATCTTCCGCTGATCATGGTGGATAGCGGTAGCCAGATCAGCAACGGGCCTGTCGATTTCTATAATGTTTACAGGTCCATGGTGAATACGGCGTTGGCAAGGTCGGCCAAGGCGACCATTACAGCATATTCTTTGCGTCGCGGAAACAAGCTGCGATTTTTCGTGCGAGTGACGAACCTTAGTGGCACTTCGCTTGCTTATTCCTCCAACAGTGCCGCTGTACATGCCGTTGTCTGGGAGGACGCGCACGTGGCCGATACGAATCGTTTTGTTCGAGCCACTGTTTCAACGGAAATCACATCGAGTATCGCTGACGGAGAGAGTTCCTTCTTTATCCTGGAGACGCCAGAACTAACCGGTGTTGCCTGGGACAAGCTTCATGCCGCAGTTCTGGCAGACTACCGACCCGCGGGGATGACCGGAGCCTACGACATGTTGCAGGCCACGCTGGTGTTACCTTTACGCATGGATTTCAACGGGGACGGCAAGCCGGACATTCTGTGGCGCAACGCTGCGACGGGAGAAAATTATGTCTGGTACCTGGATGGCGTGACGGTCCTGGGCGGCGGCAGCCTGCCGATGGTAACAGACCAGAACTGGAAGATCGTCGGGGTAGAGGACTTCAACAATGATGGCAAGCCGGACATTCTGTGGCGCAACACAGCGACGGGAGACAACTACGTCTGGTACCTGGATGGAGTGACGGTCCTAGGAGGCGGCAGCATGCCGACGGTAACGGACCAGAACTGGAAGGTCGTTGGAGTTGCGGACTTCAACATTGACGGCAAGCCGGACATTCTCTGGCGCCACGAGGTGGCGGGAGACAACTACGTGTGGTACATGAACGGAGTGACGGTCCTGGGAGGCGGCAATCTGCCAGCGGTAGCGGACCAGAACTGGAACGTCGTCGGGGTAGCGAACTTCAACAATGACAATAAGCCGGACGTTCTGTGGCGCAACGCAGCGACGGGAGACAACTACGTCTGGTACCTGGATGGAGTGACGGTCTTGGAAGGAGGCAATCTTCCAATGGTAGCGGAAGAAAACTGGAACGTCGTCGGTGTCGCGGACTTCAACAATGACGGTAAGCCTGACGTTCTGTGGCGCAACACAGGGACGGGAGACAACTACGTCTGGTACCTGGATGGAGTGACGGTCCTAGGCGGCGGCAGCTTGCCGACGGTAGCGGACCAGAACTGGACAATCACACCGCAGATCTACTAATGGGTCCCGGTAGGGTGGCAAAGTGAGTAAGGCTGTGTTCCGCCAGACATGGGATGCTTCCAGGATCGCAAAGCATTCGCTTCTGTCAATATACATTTCTTATTGCAGACAAAGCCCAAGCGCTCTAAATTAGCTCTTACAAAACCCATACGGATCAGTTCGGACGGCGCTGTTACGACAGCACCTTGCTGGGTTTACTCAGCCA
Organism: uncultured Acidobacteriota bacterium; assembly: GCA_963718845.1. Classification (GTDB taxonomy): domain Bacteria; phylum Acidobacteriota; class UBA6911; order UBA6911; family UBA6911; genus UBA6911. Next base: position 154,550 of record CAVRAD010000018.1, on the reverse strand, counting down.
CTTTGTGCGCAGGGCATAGAGTTTTTCCGAATACATTTTCATCTGATCCCAAGGGAGACCTTTCATGCGAAATCACATTCCTGATATTTTGAGGAAAACCGGGATCTGCTCGTCGCTAAATCCATGGGAAATGCATTGCATCGGGACCATAATCTGGGCGAAGCTTTCCTCCAAAGGAGGTAGGAATGAAAAGAAAGCCGATATTGTCAAATTGCCTGTTGGTGGTTGCAGTCCTGATCCTCTCGGGTATCGCATCGGTGCAGGCAGGGCGTGATGCCCCTGCCTCCACGGACAGACTGACTACTGTTCTGAATCCGGCCGTCACAGAGAAACTTGCGGAGCGGGTGCCGCTGGCGCCCCGACTGGCCACACTGGAAGGCAAAACCATCTACCTGGTGGACATGAACTATGAAGGATTCGGACGCACCGCCGTGCTCTATGAAATGCAGGCGTGGTTTGCCAAGAACATGCCCGGGGTAAAGACCATAATCAAGCTCAAGAGTGGCAGTTACATCGCGGATGATCCTGCGTTATGGAAGGAGATAGCCGCCAACAGGGGGGATGGCGTAATCCTCGGCGTTGCCGGTTGATGGGGCTGCCTCGCGGCCGTGAGCCGCTTTTCCGGAGCCTTAGAAAAGCAGTATGGTATCCCCACCGTGTCCGTTGCGAATGAAAACATCGTGTCGTTCGGGATTGGGCCCCATTTCAAATACACAACTGGCATGCCCCTGCGTTTCGTCGGAGCGCCCTATCCGTTTTCAGGCCTTAAGGAAGAAAAGCTGAAAACCTACCTCGAAGGCAAGGATAAAGTCAGTGGCAGGCCCATGATGCAGGCGATTGTCGACTGCCTGACAAAACCTCTAACTGCTGAGGAAAAGAGGACCGGGATCCCTCCCGAGGCGGCGCCCGAACCCAGATTTCTGCCCCCGGATACGGAAGATAATCTGCAACGCCTGTTTAAGGACAAGCACTGGACCGACTATAATCCGATCATACTTCCAACAGCGGAAAGAGTGGCCGCGATGCTGAAAGGCACCAGCCACAAGCCGGATGAATTGGTTAAAAAAGACTCCGGTACTTTTGGAACGATCCGTCCCTTCACGGTGGAAAAGGTTGCCATTATTGCCGTCATGGCGGGCGCAAAAACCGAATATCTGCCGGTGATCCTGGCGCTGGCCAGCCAGGTCCCCTACTCGGACTCCACCACTTCCAACGCGAGCATGGTGCTGGTGAACGGACCGATACGCAAGCAGATTGGAATGAATTCGGGTATCGGCGCACTGGGTCCGAATGCAGAGGCTAATTCCGTCATTGGCCGGGCGATGGTTCTGATCCATAAAATAATCCAGGGATATCAAGAGGGTGTGACCGGTTTCTCCTCACTCAGTAACCCGCTCCTCTATAACAACGTTACAATAGCGGAAAACGAGGAAGCGCTTCCGGAAGGATGGAAGCCTTACCATGTGCTGATGGGCCATAAGCCGGACGACAGTGTCCTCACGGTGTTGATGGGCTGGAACTTCGTAAACTGTTCGGGTTCGGTCGTGGAGCATTATGCCCCGCAGCTTTTGATGCGTGACTTTACGAGGGTGCTGGCGGCAATGGGATCTGCAACAATCATTATGGATCCGTCCGTCGCGAATCTGCTCAAAAACACACAGGGATTTCAAACCAAAGCGGCGCTTTCCGAATGGCTCTCTAAGAACGCGGAAGTGCCTGCGGGAACCTATTGGGCCAATTCCATAGCTTCCGGCATGATGGCTCCCCTTGGCAAACAAGGCCTCGAGCCCTATGCCAGCTGGCAAAAAGTCTCCAGCGACACATTGATCAAGCACCTCCCTAACCCGCAAAATATTCGGACGATCGTGGTAGGAGGAAGCACGGCGAGTGTCTGGTTCATAACTGATTTTATGGGCGGCAGGGGCGTATCGATCGATGCCTGGAGGTAATTAAAAGCGGGGCCGGAGTGTTTTTATTTTAGCCACTCCGGATTCAGTTGGGCGTTTCTATCGGGACCGCGACGCGGACCGTTGTTCCCTTTTGGAGCGTAGACTCTATTCTGAGAGTTCCTCCCAGCGGAGCGATCCTTTCCTCCATATCAATCAGACCCAGGCAGCGGTCAACGTCTCTGCGAACCGTGGCGTAATCGAACCCGCACCCGTCGTCCTCTATCAGGAGCAGGATCTTTGAATGCTGCCATAAGATGACTACGCTCACCCGGGATGCAGAGGCGTGGGAGATGATGTTGTTCAGTGCTTCCATGGCCACGCGATAGAGACTTACCTCAACTGGGGCGGGAAGACGTTTCTCCCGCTCCGGGGCATATACGTATTGATAATCAATCACCAATTCTTTGTGCGCCGAAGCCAATTCCTTAATATATCGGCCCAAGGCCGATTCCAAGCCGTAATCATCCAGAATTGAAGGCCGCAATTGCATGGCCATCTGGCGAACTTCATCAATGAGGCCGCGAACCCGTGCTTCACAGCTTTGTTGGATTTCCTTGAGGAACTCATGCTGGCTGGCATGAGCCTGCATCTCCAACAAAAGCGCCGATAGCGATTGGCACACCTGATCGTGCAATTCCAGGGCTATGCGCTTGCGCTCGTCTTCCTCGTAGGAGAGCAGCTTGCCCATAGATTTTTCTCGGATACGCTTTGCATCTTCACGGGCAAGCTGCGCGGCAAGCGCGCCCCCCGCCGCGGTTGTCGCGGCTTTCAGGAAATCGAGCCGGAAAGCATCCAGCTTGTCTCCGCTGTTTAGGTAGAGGGTTATGACCCCAAGAACCCGTTCCTCATGGCTGATGGGCATAACCGCGTGCCAGTGCTCGCCCATCCCGTCATTATGTATGCTATGGTCCTCACAGGCCGAAGAAACCGTTAGGCTGCGGCCGGTTTGAGCAACTTTCCCACAAAGACACTCTCCCAAGGCCAACAGCTCGCAACGCTTTATCTGCTCCGGACCGAGGTTGCGCTGGGCCGTCAGTACCAGGTTTTGCCCTTTTACCAGAAACGCGACAGCGTTGGCGGTCATTCCCAGCCAGGACAAGGACGTAATCTCATCGATAAGCGCTTCCAGAATTTGCGCGCTATTCTGGCAGTACTGCAGGCTTTGCAGGAGGCTGCATAAAGCGCTGTAGTGCTCCAGGCTTCGCGAAAGGTTTTCGGACGTGTTCCTGGCCTGCGTAATATCGTGGGCAAAATGCAGATAGACGGGCTTGCCGTCGCCGGTTAGCAGCGGTGTTGGAAAGACCGCCAACTTCATCCATCGCGCATCCCGGGAGTCGAATACTTCTCGTTCGACGGCCCCTCCTTTTTCAATAGCTTCCACTAGGGGACACTCCGCGATAGGAATGCTGCTGCTGTGAACCACGATCGGGCAATGAGCGCCGACGGCTTGTTCCGGGCTCAATCCAAGATCCCGTTTGACCGCGTGATTAACAGCAAGGATGTGATGCTCAGAGTCCACGAGGAGCACATAGAAAGGAATAGCATCCAAAATATGCTGGATCTCCTGCCCGGCGGCCAGAGGATAGCTTCCCCGTGATCGTCCTTTTTCAGCCGCTTTTGGTGCCAAGGTGCCCTATCCTTTGAGAAACATTGCTGCACTTTACTGTAATGCTCACTCTTCGGGGCATCTTATAGCACTGGCAACTCCATAAGAATCCGGTGTAATACACGAATTTACGAAGGGGATATCAGGGGAAAATACGGATAATCGACGATAGATCCGGCTGTCAGAGAGCAGGCGCAGTGTACCTTGCGAGATCGGGAGAGTATCGAGAATTTCAGACCTGCGGGCATGCACAGAAAAGATACAGTATTATGGCGTTTTTCTGCTTGAGTCAGTTTTAGTTACACGCTGAAGCCTGTATAATCTTTATCTTTCTTTATGTTCCGTTGATTCCGGTTTCAGGATGACGTAAAGAAAGATCTTTTGACAGGTTTCCAGTTCAGGCTCAAGTTCAGGTTTTCGGCTGATTCTATTTAGACACGCAGAGGGATTTTGATGAGGAATAAGGGCTCACTTATAATCAAGGGCATCCGTATCGATCCGCATGTTCTTCTCAAGGATGCCGTCCGGCGCTGTGGTCATATTAAATGTGTGGCAGCCTGCTGTTCCGATGGCGTATGGCTGCGTGAAGACGAACCGCCTCGCATCCTCGAATGGGCCAGTGCAGTCAAAGCATGCCTGCCGCCCAACCGTCATGATGAGTCGAAATGGTTCGAGCAGGGCAAGGATGAACTGGGCACTACTTCTGTCGATGATCCCCTGAGACCGAAGGACACTTGCTGCGTGTTCCTCCAACTCGACCGCAAGTGTGCCCTGCAGGTCGTATCCCAAGCGAACCATCTTGGCTGGCCCGGGTTGAAGCCCTATTACTGCGCGACCTATCCGCTCTACACTGAAAACGGCACTCTGATGGTGGATCGCATCACACCGCTCAATATCACCGGAGCTATGTGCCGCCACGCCGCACCGCCACGACAGAACATTTACAAGCTTTTTCGCGAAGAGGCAACACTGGTGCTGGGTGAAGACGGGTACAGTGAATTATGCGAAAAGGCGGGAGTCAAAGGCGACGGATTTTAATAGCAATCCTTCCCGACAGATACCCGAGGCTGAATCCGCCGATTATGCTTTCAACCGAGGTTCTGTCAACGCTCTTAATTTCATTGCCCTCCAGCCAAAAAATGCGCTTTAACGGCAGCATTGCCACTCGGGGCAAAAGACGTGCTACCAGTTCTCGCTTCTTCATGATCAGGAAATGGTCATACCATCGATGCATAAACGGCACTTTCGATAACAGTTCGAAAATATCCGGCAGCCTGCCGTACCGTATGATCGGCGGCAGGGCAGCATCAAACCCTTGTGCGTACCGCACAAGATCATCAATAATTCTTGCTGTTTCCGGTTCCCAGTTCGCCGCGTTTATTTTTTCCTTGTACCGGCGGATCACTGCCTGGAATCTGATGATCTTCCGCTTGCCTTCATCCGTAAGCCAATGGATCTCCGAAATATTGAATAAAAAGAATGTGAATTCATCCATAACTGCGGATGCTTGCCGATCGTCCAGCCCCGTTTCGCTGCAAAAATGAGGCAATGCCGTCTCAATATCCTTCAGCTTTTCCACAATTGCACCCGGATCTTCAAGAAATTGAGGAAGCGTCGTGAGTTTTTTGTCGAATTCCTTTATCGCGCCCTGTTTTCCCGGGTGCATTTCATCAATCCCTCTCAATTTTTCCCGAATAAATTCTCTGAACACGGGAAGGGATTTCTGAAATCATTTTTGCGTTTTCTTCCTCTTTAAAATTCAGTGGGTTGAATATCTCAAATAAACTCCTGTCGAATTCCGCCAGGACTTGCAGCTTTTCTTCCGGAGTCAGGTTGGAGGACTCCATCAGCATCACCAGGGCATTCCCGTTTCTGCATATTTCCTTGATCCTCCCTTCCGGTTTTCGGGCCTTCAGCGACTGGCGGTTATGTATCTTGTCTGCAGCCTTGGTTCGGGGGAGAACAAAACGAAGCCATGCGAATAATTCCTGATCGTTCAGGATCTTGTCGCCGGCAGTCATGATTCGGGCCATATAGGCGAAGTATTCCAGTTCCTTGTGCAACTTTGATCTTAATGTATTTCTCGATTCCGGTTTGGTGAGGATTTTTATCGCGCTGAGGATGCGCCCCTTTGCGTCTTCATTTTTAAATGCCGCCAGGATATCGGCTACGTTTATTTCTGTGTCCTCCAAAACGTCGTGAAACAATACGGCGGCAAGAATGAGCGGGTCGGTCACCCTGAATGACTCGACCATGATTTTTGCGACCCTTATGGGATGTTCGATATATTTGCGGCGTGTATCTCCCGTGGGAATGATCTTGAATGCGCGGCGAAACTGTCCGTCATGGGATCGGTAGGCAATCTTGTAGGCTTGCAGTAAGACGGCTTTGTCATTCACGGACAGATCCTTACCCGATTTCCTCTCAATGAGATGAAGCAGCCTGTTGAATTGATTGTTGATGTGAATATGATCTTCCCTGATCATTTCGAATCTTTCAAAATCTTCCAGTTCCTGTTCGAGCAGTCTTTTGTCTTCCTCATCGAGGTTGTCGCCGATTGTGTCGATTCGTCGAAGCAATTCTTTGAAAGATTCGCTGAACGGCGTCCCAAAAGGCATTTCTTTGCGTATTTGGCTGAAGACTTTTCCGTAGTTCCTAAAAGCGTTGAATCGCCGTGCAGAACTACTGACCCTCAGAACGATATGCATGTAGCTGTAGGCCATCCAGACACGCATCATCGTTTCCTGCGGAATTTCCGCCATGCCCGGCTTTATGGCTTTGGCGTCCATGATTTGAACCACCTGAAGCATCTTTAATAAATCTTCTTTGGCGAGGCCTGTTTCCTCATGAACGGCAGAAATTTCCTCGTACAAATCCTTATGAAGAATCCTTCCGTCCTTGAGGCGACCATAGGTCGCCTTCTCGATTAGAACGGAATGATTTCTGATGAGAAACTGCACTATTTTGATTGAACGGGAATCCCAGCCCAGGTGGGAAAGCGGTGCTGCCGCCAATGCCGCAGAGATTTCAGGATGCTTCAAATGATTGATGTAACTTCTTCCTTCCGGGGTATCAATGCCAAAAAAGGGATAGGTTTCGCGCAGGATGCTCCTTCTTCTCTTTTTGGTCCACTGAACGGAAAAATGATACCAGAGAGGCAGGTTCGTTCCCTTTACGATAGCGATTTCTCCCTGGTCATGAAATAAAAGCGCTGTGTTGATCCATAGCAGGGCGCAGCATTTCGACTCATCATCTTGGTATTCATCGACACCGAAATTGCGCACCCAGCCGAACGTTTGCCGGATGGACTCGAGCATGTGCCGCATTACGGGCATGGGCCGGTAAATATTCGGGTCTTTGTCCTGCGGATTTTCCTCGAAGGCTTTTAATTCAGGGATTAATTCATGCAGCTTCCTTATTGAGACTGCGTGCTCAAACGCTGCGGGATCCTGCAGTATGCGTGCAAACAGCTGCTGGTTGGAGAGGCCTTCTTTCGCCAGCCGGCTGAAAAAGGCCTCTGCCATGCCCCTTCTTTCGCTATCCTTAAGCTTTTGCTGTTTGGTCCGCCCGGGAATATGGTCGAAAATTCTTGTCAACATTATAATAGGATGCAGAGCGCTGAATAAGATAATTTTGTTTCGTTCGATCCCATGCCGGGGATAAGCCCGCCAAGGCTATTAACCAACCTGTAAATGATACCTAAATATGCGGCTGCATCGGTAGCCCAATTTCCGAACGCCTCCCGAATGGCCGGCCACCCGTAGATCATTTTGTAGACCCGCATTTCAACCTTCTGATTATGGAAGCAAGTATAATCCATCCGCTGCCTTGCGAATTTATCGAGGGCTTCCAAAGCTTTAGCAATGAGATTTTACTTACAGAGCTTTAATTGTCTTCCAGGCGGAGGCTTTCCGACGTAACGACCCGGTCCCGGCCGGCCTTTTTGGCGGCATACAGGCAGCGGTCGGCTTCTTCAAGCAAGGCGGCGCAGTTTTCGTATGGGTGGTCGGCGGATAACGTTGCACAGCCGAACGACGCGGTGACCTTTAGCGCAATTCCCGACTCAGTTGTTAGCGGTTTTGATTTCATCGCCGCCCGCATGCGGTCGCTAACCAAACAGGCCACGTGTTCATCTGCATTTGGTAAAACACAGACAAACTCTTCGCCTCCATAGCGGGCCACCACATCGGACCCTCGAATAACTGATTTCAGGATTTTAGCAACCGATGCAAGGATTACATCTCCTGCCTGGTGCCCATGCATGTCATTGATCTGCTTAAAATGATCCAGATCAATAAAAATCACACTGAGTGGCTGAGTCATTTTTATGGACACATCCATATACTGCGGCAGCACATTCTCAAGGTAGGCTCTGTTATGCAGGGATGTCAGCCCGTCATGGAGCGCCAAATCCTCCATTTTGATCATTCGTTGCTGGGCTTGAAGGCTAAGATTGATCAGTGCATCGCGAGCGCGATCCAGCAACTCGTTGATTCTTTTGCCTCCGCCGATGTCGATATTGAGATAGGAGGCTACTTCAGGAATGGCCTTGGCAGTCTCGACGATAGTCTGATTGAAGCTCTCGGATGACATTTCCAAGAGCGTCGCGGCGGATTCCTTTGCACAAGCCGTGGCATCGCTCGTTTCCGGATTCGTCCAGATTTCAGCTAGGTTGCCCGCAAGGGCGGTTGCGTTTACATATTGCTGAATCTCCCGTTTGGGATTCAGCTGCGGTTCATGACTGAAAGCCAGCGATATTCGGATGTCTTCTGGCAGGTTCCAGTTTCCAAGTATCCATGCTCCCACTTTGGAATGATCTGTATCCAACTCCTCTTTTTCAATCCGCATTAGCTGATAATGGTCTCGATTCGCTTTTAAGACCAACGGTCCATATTTTTCCGGCATTGCCTCGCTCAATGCCAGCATCCCGATATCCTGGAGAAGTCCCGCCAAAAAGAGCTCTTCGCGTTGAACCGGCTTCGCCCATTTCCCCAATTCTCTTGCGGCGACTGCCGTGATGACCGAACGCTGCCAATAGTGGGAATATTCGAAACCCTGCTTTTGATTGCTCCGTATGATCCGTACGAATGAATAGCTGAGAACCAGGCTCAAAGTGGCATTGATGCCCAATGTGCACACGGCTCGATCCAATGTTTTTACTTCTGAGGCTACATAATAATATGCAGAGTTCGATACTTTCAGAACGGTTGCGGCAAGCGTCGGGTCCCGACCAAGCACTTGAGCAATCTGGCCGAGGCTCAAATTGTCGTCGCTGCACATATCGACGACCTTCATCACAACTGCAGGAATGCTGGGAAGCGTTTTGCAGTTGATCAACCGGTCTTGTAAATCGTCGGAAAACTCGATCCCCAGATCAATGGCCTTGTCCTTTGATCCACTCTCGGGATTCATTTGAGCTTCCTTTCAAAACAGGGTGGAGAAGCCGGGGAAAGCGTGCCGCGCGCTGCAAAAACCGGGAGGACACACTTCTTCTCTCAAAAAGCTCATCGGCCAATCTAAGATATTCCTTAGGTTGTCCCTATTGAGAAATGCCCGGTAACAAAAAGGCACCGGATACCATTCCCTCTCAGTATAAAGCGCTGACTGGCTACAAGGCGTCATTCGCAAAATTAGGGAAATCGAGCTTTTGATATCGACATTTTGATTTTCGGAAAGCTGCATGGCATGTAATTTGCCGCCGTACCCCACACAGCCGTACCTACTTTTAGAGCCGATTGTGAGCGGGATCTTCTGACTGCGGTTTTCAATCCGATATTTGGCAGTGATCGGGAGCAGAGTTCACCTAGGAAGCAAGGGCCTGAACTCCAAAATCCCTTTCACAGACGGTCAGACGGGTGTTCCCCGCCGAGATCCGCGAAGGTTTGTCGCAACTGCTTTTGCGAAAACTCCTTAAAGAGGTGTAAAGCCGGCGCTCGCAAAGTTTGAGAGTTGCACGCACCTCTTCTACATCCAATTGAAGAGAGCGGGAGATGGCCTCCGGGGATTGTCCATAATAGTGAACCTGAGAAAAAATTCTCCGCTCAAGCTCAGGCCATTGAAGCAAAGCGTTATGGATTTCCTGCAACAGAGTTTCACGTTTTGTTCCTGCAATGACGGCCTGCATTTTCAATCTCCATTCAATACTTGCTTAATACGCAGATCCTATAAGAAAAGTTGCAGTAATTTTGGCAATCACAAAATAATGTGGCCGCCAGGTGCTGGACGTATGGTTGGGCCGAGCTTATATGTGTATTTTAAAGTATATAGATTGTGCGGGCGCGAATTCGCGCGCGTCTGGGCTTTTTATATTGAAAATCTGGGCTTTTTGAGACGTAATTCCCTTCAGTGGCATCAATACAAACCAAATATGGAGGAATCGCGCATGAGATTGCGTATTGCTGTGATTGCAATTTTTTGCATAGGCCTTGTTAGCAGTGTTTCAATGCTAAGAAATCAGACGTATGCGCAAGGAAAGAAAGCGGCCTCGGCCAACGGACCGGTGGTCATGCCCAAAATTACGGTACTCAACCCTATGGGTACGCCGCCGCCGATCACGTTGATACCGCAGGCGCCGCGCCCGAACACGCTGGATGGCAAGACCGTCTATTTTATAAATACCGGCTATATCGGAACCGATCGCCTTATGTCAGTAATGATGGATTGGTTTAAAGCCAACTATCCCAAAACCAACATCGTGTACAAGGATAATAAAAGCGGGGCCGGATTGGCCGAAATAAGCAAAGCCTTGTGGACAGAGATTTCTGAAAAAGGAGACGCCGCGATTGTCGGGCTGGGCCATTGAAGCCTCTGTGCTCCGGGGGCGGTTCGCCTCTCTTTTGAAATCGAATCCAAAATGAAAAAGCCCGCAGTGCCTCTCATCCTGACCGATTTTGAAAAACAGGAAAAAGAGGTAGCCTTTAACCTCGGAATGCCCGGCCTCCGAATTCAATATTTCCGCGGCCCGGTCTGGGGTAAAACGAACGAACAACTCAAGAAGCAGATTGTGGATGGCAACAATCCGATTACGGGAAGACCGGTGATGCCGGAACTGGTGGAAAAACTAACCAAACCCCTTACCGCCGAAGAACAAAAGACCGGGGAAGTGAAGCAGGACCTGGGACCGAAGACTTACACAGGAACTCCGGACGAACTCCAGAAGCTGTTTCTCAAAAAGAGATACACGGACTTCCTGCCCGTGGTATTGCCCACGGAAGATAAAGTCGCCGAGATGCTGAAGTTCACCAGCCACCAACCCACGGAGGTGCTCGGCAAAATGAATCCCGGGTCTGAAGCCGGTGAAAGCTGGACTTACACGGTAAAGGATGCCGCCGTCAGTGCAGTCATGGCGGGCGCCGAACCGGAATATTTCCCGGTCATTCTCGCACTGGGTTCAACCGGCATGACGGCCGTCAATGTTTCCGACAACGGTTTCATGGCGGGCGCCGTAATCAATGGAAAGATCCGTGACGAAATCGGGCTTAATTACGAAGAGGGCGCCGTAGGTCCCTATGCCCAGGCTAATACGACTATTGGAAGAGCCTGGAGCCTGCTGTCCATCAATGGCGGAAACTGCGGCAAGGTTGGAACCACCTACATGGGCACGATCGGCAACCCCATGAACTTGATCGGGATTATCATCGCCGAAAATGAAGAGAAATCTCCCTTCAAGCCGCTGGCTGTGAGGCGCGGATTCAAAGAGAATGAGAATGTCGTCACCCTGTTCATGGGGTGGGGCATTCTATCTGCCAAGAACTGGGCCGCGACTATTTGGGGGCCAAACATGAATTATCCCGAGATCATCAAGGAGATCTACAATACACAGGACGCGCACTTGTTTGGAACCTGCGCCGTTCTGAGTCCACCGATCGCCAATTTCGTCAAGGATGCCGGATACGATACCGTGGAAAAGTTTACGGAATGGGTAACGGGTCAGCCTATTGGAGCCAAGCCCGCTCCCCGCGGGATGGAGATCAACAGCGGTATTCGAAGGGCCGGAGGTACGTTTACCGTCATCGTCACCGGCGGATCCAACAACAACTACTTCAGTCATGGGCGGCATGGTGCCCGCTCAGTCAGTCCAGATTGATAAGTGGCGGTAGTTTGCCTAGACGATTGAAGGGAGAGAGAAATGAAAAAGTATGCAGCGGAATTCATCGGAACGTTCAGCCTTGTCCTTTTCGGGTGCGGTTCTGCGGTGATCGCGGGAACAGCAGCTGCCGGACCGAGCGGAATAGGATTGTTAGGGATTTCAATCGCCTTTGGCTTCGCGGTTGTAGCGATGGCCTACGCCATCGGCGGAATCTCGGGTTGTCACATCAATCCGGCTGTTACCATCGGGGTGCTTACTGCGGGGAAAATGACGGGGAAGGATGCCATCGGGTATATCGTATCCCAATGCCTCGGGGCAATTCTTGGCTCCGCCGTCCTTTACCTGATCGTGTTGGGCCGCCCGGGGTTTACCATGCCGATATGGGGGCTCGGCGCCAACGGATGGGGGATGGGTACCTTGGAAACTACAATACCCTCAGCGCTTTTGTGATTGAGGCCGTCATGACCTTCCTTTTCATCTTCGTGATCTTGGCAACGACCTCAAAATTCGGGAACAGCGCCATGGCCGGACTAGCCATTGGCGTCACCCTGATGCTGATCCATCTCGTAGCCATCCCGGTAACCGGAACTTCCGTCAATCCTGCGCGCAGCCTCGGCCCTGCCCTTTTCTCCGGCGGCAAAGCCCTCGCTCAGCTCTGGCTCTTTTTCGTCGCACCCATTCTAGGCGCAATCATAGCGGCCCTGGGCTGGAAATTCGGTTTTGAGAAAGAATAGAAGGCATTTCAGCTCCTCCGATAGGGATTGATAGCAGACCTTTTTATTCTATCGAGCATTATTGAATATAGGAACCTAGCGCATTAATCGTATCGGAGGATTCAATGCATACAGCAGCGTATTCGACTTAAACGCTGATAACCAGAGGAGGAGTTCGATGAAACCTATTCGTCTCATGTGGATTGTGCTCACAGGCGCGTTGCTCGCCCCCACGGCTGGCTTCGCACAGATTTCCTGCTCCCGCGAAGGGTTGCAGCGCGCGGTCGATCTCTATATCGCTGCTCAGACCAAAGGCGATACGTCCGGCCTGCCGCTAGCCCAGGGATTGGGTTATATGGAGAACGTGGCGCCCGCAAATATCGACAACGGCCTGATCAAAAAGCCGATGAAGATTGATTTCCACCGCAGCCTGCTTGATACGGCAACCTGCGAAACGTTTACCGAGGTGATCGTAACAGACAAGGAGCAGCCGTATGTTCTCGGCACGCGCCTGCGTGTCAACCATGACAAGATCGCCGAGATTGAAATCATTTGGGAAACGACGGGCTATTGGGGATTTAACGCCGACAACTACATGAAATATTCGTCCACAGAAAAGTGGGACACCATTCCCGCCGACAAGCGCGATACCCGCGCCACGCTTGTCTCCGCTGCCGGCGCTTACCTGGATGCGTTTCTCGAACAGAAGAAGGACTTGGTGCCGTGGGGATACCCCTGCGTCCGCACTGAAGGCGGCATGTACACCGGCAGAGGCACTCCCAAAGACAGCTGCGATGTCGGCGTCCCGAGCGGGGTGAACATAGCCAACCGCCGCTTCGTGGTGGACGAAACGATCGGGTCGGTCGTGGTGTTCTGCACTTTCGGCGCCGGAAGCCCAACCGGTGGCAGCGGCGCGCCCGATTCTCACCTCTTCCGCTTGGAGAACGGCAAGCTGCGTTATGTACACACCCTGACACATATGTTGCAGTCGAGCTTCAAAGGCCCTATCCCCGGCGCGAAAAGTTTTACGGGCGTTCCCGGCGGTCAGGGCCCCGGAGCGCCGCCGAAGACTCCGTAATTACGAATTGATCCCAATGGGCGGCGGCGGTACGGCGGAGTGCTGGTGCAGTCGGCTAATGCCGCATGCTTTTTGCAAGGCGAAGCTTTCGGAGATGTGCGGCTGTTCGCTGCCGCTTTCAATAAGAAGAAAAACAAGGATTTTGAGCGTTTTTAAAAAGCGGCAGCAAGCTGCCGCACTCCGAAGGCGCTCTCAGGGCGCAAAAAGTATGCGGCATTAGCCCGACTTTGACAACTGGAGCGGGAAACTGGAAAAATGAGGGGACGCCGTTCCCACAAGTCTTTTGATATCAACAGGGGCTTCCTCGAAAACGGCCAAAAGTGCTTGTAGTGCCGACCTACCCCCTTGCACCGTATTCCCGTAGACAATGGCCGCATGTTCCTTCGCATGAAGGCGCGCATCAAAGACGGCAAAGAACATCGCTATTGGAGCATCGTCGAAAATCACCGCGTTGCCGGTGGGCATGTAGTGCAAAGGCATGTTCTCTATCTGGGCGAGATCAACGACAGCCAAAGAGAAGCGTGGTGGCGCTCGATCGACATTCTGGAAAACGGCAAACAGACGCGCACGGTCTCCCTGTTTCCCGAAGATCGAGTAGTGCCGCCCACAGATCGCGATGTGATTCATGTGCGCGTGAATCAGATGCGGCTGGAACATCCACGGCAATGGGGGGCATGCTGGATGGCCTTGTTGTTGTGGGACCAGTTGCAGCTGGACCGCTACTGGGCGGGAAAACTGCCGACGAGCCGGGAAGGGACCCGTTGGCTGAATGTGCTGAAAATCCTGGTCTGCTATCGACTGATCCAACCGGGAAGCGAGTGGCGTTTGCACCGGACTGGTACGGCCAGAGCGCCATGGGAGATCTGCTTGGGGAAGACAATGAAGTCATTCCCTATCAGAATCTGTACCGGTGTCTGGACAAACTGGTGCAGCACAAAGAGGGATTGTTCAGTTTTCTGAAGCAACGCTGGCAGGATATGTTCAACGTCGGCTTCGACGTGCTCCTGTACGACCTGACGAGCACGTATTTTGAGTGCGATCCTCCAGGCCATGGCAAGCGAAGCATGGCTACAGCCGCGACAAGCGTTTCGATTGCGTGCAAGTCGTGATTGCTCTGGTTGTGACTCCGGAAGGCCTTCCGCTCGCTACGAAGTGATGGACGGGAACACGAGCGACAAACCACGCTGCGCCAGTTTCTGGACAAGATCGAAGGCCAATACGGCAAGGCAAGACGCGTATGGATCATGGACCGCGGGATCCCGACCGAGGAAGTTCTGACCGAGATGCGGCAATCCGAGATGCCGATCTATTACCTGGTCGGCACACCCAAAGGGCGGCTGACAAACTCGAAACGCAGCTGCTGCCACTGCCTTGGGAGGAAGTGCACGAAAGTCTTGCGGTCAAACTTCTCAAGCAGGAGGGGGAGTTGTACGTCCTGGCCTGCAGCGGTAGTCGCCAGGCGAAGGAGCGTGCCATGCGCCGCCGCAGGCTGAAGCGATACTGGTATCGCCTCAAGGAAATCAGCAATCAGAATCTTGACCGCGATCAACTGCTGATGAAATTCGGAGCGGCAAAAAGGAGGCCGGCCGTGCGGCCAGCCTGGTGGAATTATCTTTGCCTTCACCGCATCAGGCCGTACGCCGGAAAAACTTTTCGTTTCCAGTTTGAACAGCGACAAGCTGCGCAATGTCCGCAGGCAGGAAGGACAGTACCTGCTGCGATCCAATCTCTGCGCGGAAGATCCCGCTGTGCTGTGGAAGTACTACATGTTGCTTGTGGAAATCGAGGAGGCTTTCAAGACCCTCAAGATGGATCTTTCCGTGCGCCCGATCCATCACCAGAAGGACAACAGAATCGAGGCACACATTTTCGTGGCCTTCCTGGCATATTCCCTTCAGGTAACGCTGAAACAGCGACTGAAGGTCCTTGCGCCAGGCCTGACCGTGAGATCGGTTCTGGAGAAGTTCGGGTCGATTCAGATGATCGATGTTCATTTGCCAACGACGGACGGACAAGAACTTCTACTGCCACGATACACTCAGCCGGACAAAGATCACATGTTGCTGCTGTCCAGATTGCACCTGAATCTACCGGAACAACCGAGGCCGCATCTGTTGGACAGGAAGTCCGAAATGGGCAAATTGCAGATGCATGTGTAGTGCCGACTTTTGAGGGTGCCTTCTACTGGATTCAACGACTTACGGCGGCCCACCCCCCCAGTTGTCAAAGTGCGCGGTCGCCAGAATGGGGGCGGCGGGTAAGTCCTCTAGATTTTATACGGCGCGGGTCTGTTTTCCAGTGCCGTTCGTCAGCTATTTTCCTGCTCACCTGCATACCGTTTCTCGGTATCGTATTTCGCCTGAAGGTCGATGATCCGGTTGAACTCGTCGAACGTCAACATTCGGTCGAGGTCTTTGCGCGTCGTATCTTTGGTTTTGAGAATGCGATAGATTTCCATCTGGGCCTTTGCCGCGGCGTAGAGGCCTGCGAGCGGACAGACGATCATCTGAAAGCCAAGTCTCTTGAGTTCCTTGCGCGTCAGGTGCGGCGTGACGCCGCGCTCGATCATGTTCGCCACCAGCGGCGGCGGCAGCTCGCGCCCAATCTGTCGCAGTTCCGCCAGCGACAGGGGCGCCTCCACAAAAAGGGCGTCCGCGCCGGCCTGCTTATACAATTTGCACCGCGCGATGGCTTCGTCCAGACCGAGCGGCTGCCGCGCGTCGGTGCGGGCCACGATAAACAAGTCGCGCCCGTTTTCCTTTGCCGCGTCGCGCGCGGCGCGAATTTTACTGGCGTGTTCGTCTGCGGCGATGACTCTCTTTCCCCGCATGTGGCCGCATCGCTTTGGCCAAAGCTGGTCTTCCAGAAACACGCCCGCCGCGCCCGCGTCGAGCAGCTCGTGCACGGTGCGCCGGACGTTGAGCGCGTTGCCGTAGCCGGTGTCGGCGTCCACAATCACCGGCGCCGCCGAATTCTTGCAGACGCGCCGCGTCGCTTCGGTGATGTCGCCGAGGGACAGCAGGCCAAAGTCGGGCTCGCCGAGCGCCGTGGCGCTGACCGAGTAGCCGCTGATGAATATAATCTCAAAGCCGGCCTGGTTGGCAATGCGCGCGCTCAGCGCATCGTAAACGCCCGGCATGAGGATGGTATCGCTCTTCAACGCTCGCCGAATATTTTCTGCTGGATTCACTTTTCTCCCCATTTCCTCAGGGGAAATCGATCAGGAATATTCCGTCCGATTGCGTGCCGACAAAAATTCGCGACGACAAATACGGATCTTTCGCCAGACAAAAGATGGGGGATTCGAACTGAGGAGAATGAATTTTGTCCCAATTTTGTCCGCCATCCTGGGAATATAAAATAGCGCTCGATAATCTGTTGGCAGCGAGAATCCTGTTGCCTGAATTATCGAGGAATAATACCGAAGTCACCTGACCATTAAGCCCGTCGTTCGAGATTCTTACCCAGTCGACCCCACCATTCTGCGACTCGAAAAGCCCGACGGAAGTGCCGGCCATTAAACGCTCATTGTTGCCGGGGGAGATAGCGAGAGTCTCGATAGTTGATCCTGCGGGCAAACCATTGGAAGAAACGACGCTCCATGAAGTACCCTTGTCCGAGGACCGAAGCAAACCCAGGTTTGTTCCCGCGTAAACATATTCAGGGTTGCCCTTGGATACAGCCAGACTCCAGGCTTTTGAACCGAGATCCAATCCAGAGGAAGTGGAAAATTCCAGATCAGTTAGGGATGCCCGATAAACCCCTTTATCCGTCCCTGCATAAACAAGGGGTTGTAGCGGGTCCACTTCCAGACTATGGATCGTGCGCTTAGCGATGGGACCTTTAAGTTTCTTCCAGATATTTTCGCTTTCAGTCCTGAAATACAGCCCCTCTACAGTTCCTGCCAATCTCCCGCGATCCCCGGGCAGAATCAGGAAGGACGATATTCGCGCACTAGGCGCAACCTGGGAGGGGTTCCACGTCTGGTCCTTGCTACTGTACTGGTATAGGCCTCCCGTGCCGGATTGGATGCCGGCAACAAATCCGCCTGCAGCTTTGGCATCAGGCATAATCCAGGAAACTTGTTTGTGAATAAAACCTTTGTTTGTCTCTTTCCAGTTTTGTCCACCATCTTCACTCAACATAACTCCCTGGTACTCGGTGCCAATCAGAATTCTCTGATTATTGCGCGGATCGATCTGGATTGTATTCACGGTAACATCGGCAGGCGTGAGACGCGACCAGGTTTGTCCGCTGTTCTTGCCAACCCAAAGCCCGCCGACTGTTCCCGCATAGACGGTTTTGGCATCCACCGGATCGATTTTCACCATGTACGTTCGGATGGAAAAACGGTTGGGAAGCAAGCGCTGTCGCGCAAATTTCTCTGCGCTATTTGTTGAGCGATAAACGCCCGAACAAGCACTGGCGTAAATCTCTTCTGGGTTTTTGCTGTTGATGGAAAAGGACATCACATCCGAATCCAGGACCATTCCCCTATTGATAAGACAGACCCAGGTTTTGCCGAAATCAACGGACTTGTAGGCCAGGCGCCATGTCCCCACATACAGGATCTTGCTGTTATTCGGATCGATAGCCACGGAATGTGCTTTTTCCACATCGATCCCTCCAACCCTCTTCCAGGTCTTTCCTCCGTCGGCGCTGACATGGGGTCCCGAAAGCGTTCCAACGATCATATGGGAGGGAAGGCTCTTGCAGATTGCCAGGCCCCTGACGGCAGAAAATGGCTGCGGCAGCATCACCCTGGTCCAGGTAAGCCCCTCATCCGTGGATTCAAAAAGCCCGCCGCCGGTCGAGTACAGATCCCATGCCCCCGCAAAGATGTGATTCGGCTCAGTTGGGTGTTGTACAAGCGTATCAATGACATATCTGAATGGGCCAATGCCCGGATTCAGCGAAATCCAGGACTGTCCCGCGTCAGAAGATTTAAATATCCTTCCGTTACTTGTCCCCAGGTAAACAGTATCGGGCTTCTGGGAATCCATCAGGAGGGATCGCGAGTCTCCGCCGAAAGGGCCAATGCGCTCAATCCGCACGTTTAAGGACGCGCTATCCAGAGCGAACGCCGGCAGCACATAAAGCAAGGACAAAAGCAGGATAAAAGAATGGATTGAGAAGATTTGGGTGGATCTATTTTTCATAGGAGCCTCGACGAAAATGGGAGACCTTTTTTCGCGACCAAGAGTGAAATGCGATTAACAGGATCAGTATGCAAGTTCATTTGGAAAAGGGCCGTGACTGGAATCACCAAAATTATAGTTCTTTAATCGAGCATTTCTGTATCTGCAAGAAGCTGCCGCAGGCTGGAATTATTGATTTCCCGTGAAATAGCCGCTGGACCTCCCTCCGCTTCCAGGCTATCGAATCTTCAGCGATTGTCGGATGCGCTCGCGTCCAACGTAGGCACCCACACAGGATAGTTCTTTTCACCCGTCGCGCGCAAACAAATCCGCTGTTTCGTCCCACATAAAATCATCGATGTAATAGCCATAGTCACTCGCTATGTTTTCGGCGGCAGCGTAGCCGACTGCCTCCCTTTTTGACATATTGATTTTCGAATATTCCCTCGCCCCACTCGGGATCGAAAAAGTTTGGTTCCTGATGGCTGGGACTCTCCCAAAGGCCGATCCCGACCCCGAGTGTCAGCCTAGGTTTGGAGACGGTCTTCGAAAGCCAGAGTTTTGACAACCCTGTTTCTGTTTCATGGGCTATTTGACACGACAAAGCGGCTCGGAGTACTGTAAAGGCAATCGTCATTAGCGCGACAAATGCCTGGGAAAGGAGACTCAAGCATCCATGAATACCAAGAGGGTATTTACCGAACAGGAACTCAAGGAAATGGGGATCCGGACTCTGGACCTTGTTCATGAGGCCATCGAAGCTGGGAACAAGGACAAGGCGAAGGAGTTGGCGAGCAGGATGTACCGGGAGTTCAACTTCCTTCACGACGGCTACATATTCTGGGTTTCGGGTCTCCTGACTTACATTTATAAAAAATATGGGATTGACGCAGTGGAAGAGGCAGAAAGAGAAGCCCATACCATCGAAGCCAGATCTGGATTCAAACCGCCGGATAATACGGACCTCCGCTCCCGGGTAGAAAACCTGGCAAGCGGCCTGCGAGGACATCTGCAGCCTATTACGATCAGGGAGGATGACGAGAAGGTCAGTCTTACGATGCAACCGTGCGGTTCCGGAGAGAGGATAATACAGAAAGGCGGTTATACGCCGGAAGTCGGCTTGTCCAAGATTGAGAAATCACACCCCATCACTTGGGGCAAGGACGATTTTCCTATTTATTGCGTTCACTGTCCAGTAATGGAGATGCTGGAGATCGAAAACACTGGAAGTTTTGGAGCAGTCCACATTGTGTCCGATCCGATATACCATGGGGCTTGCCAGTTCGTCTTCTATAAAAACCCTGCTGATATTCCGGAAGAGTTCTATGCACGGATCGGCAAGAAAAAACCCGCCAGCTCGAAAGGCCGATGAAAGCGACTGCGTTCCATCGAGCAAATCCAAAGGAGAACCGGCACTAATCTACGGTTTCCATTTCGAATATACGATGGAGATAGGCATGAAGGGGATGGTATCCAGAGTCAGATCAGTTGTCCTGGGCCTAGTCGTTTGGTGCGGTCTCCTCTCGATGCCCGTGCTGGCACAGAAGTGGGATATAGGAGCCGATTTCGTGATCGGGCTGCCACAGAACGAGTTCCGGGATAAAATTCGCGGGGAAGGATACGGGTTTTCGGGGCACTTTGGCCGGTTTATTGGCGACTCGCCGATTATGGTAGGCGCGGATATAGGATATATGAACTACGGAACCGAGGAGCGATGGGAGCCAATACCCACGATTCCGGAGGCTGCCGTTTTGGTCAGCACCAGGAACAATATTTTCATGCTCCACGGATTTGCCAGAGTCCAGCCGCAGGAAGGACGATTCCGGCCTTTCTTCGAAGGTTTGTATGGATTCAAATACCTTTTCACGGAAACCTCGATAAAAGACTACTATGGACAGATACTCGCATCGTCTACGAACTTTGATGACTTGGCCGCGAGTTGGGGCGTAGGAACTGGAATAGACATCCGGTTATGGGAGGGACCAGGAATGAAAATGGATACAGGTTTCTACGATATCTGCCTGAGTCTGAGTGCAAATTATCTTTGGGGTTCCGAAGCGCAGTATTTGAAAAAAGGCTCGATAATCCCTAATCCCGACGGCAGCGTTACCTATCTCGTTTTGCGTTCCGAGACGGATATGTTACTTCCCCGCGTTGGTATCCGCCTGCGTTTTTAGTATAGTCATGCCCTGGCGATCAGCAATGGTTCATCGACTACGATTCCCGCCGCCCCGACTAAAACCGCCCCCACCTCCACCGCGGCTGACACTCCCACCGCTGCTTCGACTGACGCTGCCACCGGCGAATCGCGAAGCGGATATCTGAGGTGCGGAGCGAAACTGCTGTGAAGTCTGGACCCTCGGCTGTGACATGCTTCGGAATTGCTGAACCTGCGTCGTCCTGGATGTCTGCTGCGTCGATCGATACTGTTGCGGCGACCGGTCCTGCTGTTGCCGCTGACTCCCGAATGACGCGACACGCGATCCTTCCTGCGCCCGTTGCGGCGAGCGATCGGCTTGCGAAGTCTGAGACCTGGGCTGTCCCTGGTTCTGGTACCGCCGGGCTTGCGTCGTCACCCGGTTTTGATCGGATGCGGATTGGTATCGCGGCGAAGATTGATATTGCTGCCTCGGTGAATTCTGATTGCGCTGAACCGGTAGCGACGCATTCCGATACCCTTGATCCGAGTTGCGTCCTGCATAGCGGTTCTCGGAACGATTTGCATTAGGCCCTGCAAGGCCGTTTCGTCCTGCTGCAGTCCGATAAGAATCCCGGCTGATTGTCGAATGCCCTCCGTACCGTGCCGCCAGGTGGGCAGTTCTATAGGGAACGTTCAATCGATGAACCGGGTTGTGAACCCACGCATATCGGTCTCGATATCCGCCTCCCCAATGCTGGTGGTATCCGTAGTGGTGGAAGAAGTAATTGTTGACGTAAACCGTTCCGCCGTACCAGTTTGGGCCCCATCCCCAAAATCCCCATCCTCCCCAGTTGGCATAACAGAAGCCGAGGTTGAAACCAATTCCGAATCCAAAGCCGTACCTAGGGTAATAAAGCGGGGGATAATATCCGTAAGCCGGAGGGCCCCAAACATAAACCGGATCATAGACGGGAACGTAAATCACTTCCGGGTAGGCCGGCTCGATGACGATGATACGCTGCCCCCCTTGTTGCTGGGTGCTGACTTTCTGCTGCCGCGTCGAGGCCAGACGTCCATTGTCCTGCGCCCGCCCGCGCATCCGCTGGACTGCGTTCATGACCTCCACTTGCTGCGCGAGAAAAGCCTCTCCGAGATCCGTTGTCCATCGAATATCCTCGTTCAACTTCCCCAATGTATCCGGTACAACCACGAGAGCTTGAATGCTCGGGTCCCACGACTGTTCCCTGGCGGCATTGACTAAATCCTGTCCGCGGAGATTCTTGTTCCGCTGCAACCATTGGCTTGCTTCCACGACCTCAAGAGGATACGTGCTGGCCACAAGCACTTGGCTCAGCAAAGGATCGGGATAGAGCGCGATTGGTGCTACCAGGGTATCAAGCTGATCGGCCGACAATTCTTGTGGCGGCGCCGGCTGCGTCTGCGATTGTGGTTCGTTGGCGGGGTCTTTCTGTTCCTGCGCGCCGACGACCATTCCGACGCCGAGCAGTGAGGATGCTACGAGGAGAAATATGCGTACGATTGCAGTCTTTGAAGTGCGTTTCATACGGACCTCCATCATTAATAAATATGATGCCCGCCCCTCGATCATGGTTCAATCTGAAAATATGGTTTTTATTGCCGGTCTGATTTAATCCATATTTTCAATTGTGGATGGATTTATGGCCTGCTTTAATATTTCAATGGTTCGCACAGCGGCGCTTCTAAAGATTCCTATATTCATGGCTTGGGCGGTTTTTCTGCTTTCGTTTTTTTCACCCGCAGCTCAGCCTCCACAGGGGGACTCCGCCTGCTCCGCCGTCTCCATTCCCTACGAAGAAGTCCAGCCGATCGCAAAGGCGCTCAAAGAGGCTGCGCCGGTGGAACTCCGGGGAAATGAGGCGGACGCCCTGGCCAAAGCGTGGCCTGTGTGGGCGGCCCGCCACAGCACGCTGGCGCAGGAGCGCATGACACGGGGGGACGAAGACACGCTCGCAAACCTTATCATCTTCGGAACTTCCTTCACCATACAGCCCCGCTTCACACAATCGGACATCGGCTCCCTTGCCAGAAAGGTTTTTGACGCACGTCTGGACGATTTCATTCGAGCGCTCGAAGCCCCCGGGACGAACGATCGGCTTGTCTATATGCGCCAGTTGCTTGAACGTAAGGGGCACAGTCTCTCAAGCACCGCCGACCGCGCGAAGCTCAGACAATATCTTATCTCCAACCTGCTGCGTATGCTCAGGGAGCAGCAAGGCTACGAGAAAGCGCTCGAGGAGGCTCAGCGGTCCGGGAACCCCGATGCCATATACGCCGCCAGCGAGACGCGCTATCGCACGCGCGGGCTGTCGGTTGATACAGCGCTCTTTCCCAACTACGGCGTCGAGGAGGCGCTCAAGGCCATGCGGACTCGCGGCTTATTGAAGGCCGTGAAACGCGTGGCCGTCATCGGGCCCGGCCTGGATTTCGCCGACAAGCAGGGAGGCTACGACTTCTATCCGGAGCAAACCCTTCAGCCGTTTGCTCTGATTGATTCGCTTGTTCGGATTGGCCTGTCTCAGGCAGGAAAGCTCGATGTGACGGCAATGGATATCAGCCCGCACGTGATCAGCCATCTCGCGGCGGCGCGACGGCGGGCGAACCGCGGCACCCCCTATATCGTGCAACTGCCGCGCGATCTCAATTCCTCCTGGAAACCGGGGACCATCGCCTTCTGGGAGCAGTTCGGCCGCCATATCGGATCGCCGTCGAAATCGAGCGCTCTTCCTCCCGGCATCAGCCGCCTGGAAATGCGCGCCGTGAGCATCCGGCCGGAGGTCGTCCAGAGTGTTACGCCATGTGAGATGAATATCGTTCTCCAGCGATTGGATCTTCCGGAAGGGCAGAAATTCGATTTGATTGTGGCCACAAACATACTGGTCTACTACGACTTCTTCGAACAGAGCCTGGCTATGGCCAATATCGCCCGCATGCTCAAACCGGGCGGCTTCCTGCTGTCGAATACCGGCCTGGTAGAGTTCCCGGGGTCCCCGCTGAATGCAGTCGACTATCTCAAGGTCGACTACTGGAACGACCGCCCGGAGGTGAGAGAACACATCGTCTGGTACCGGCGCGGTTCAGACGCGAACGCACCCGGCCGCGCGCGCTGAGAACAACGAAAGACGTTTATCTTCTGATCATCAGGCGGGAAATCAGGGACATTCCACTCACTTACCGATGAAGGATCAGAGAATTCGCCAGAGAGTCATGCGGAAGAGCCTGAGTTTCTGATGCTGTGCAACGCATCCCGTATGGACCGGATGTCCAGGTTTTTGCGAACTGCAATCAATTCAGCAGCCATGCTTGCTGCAATTTCCTCGGCTGTTTCCGCACCAATATCAATTCCCACCGGCACACAAACGCGCTTGAATTTTGCCGGATCCATCCCTTCCTTTTTCAGGAGTTCAAACAGCGACTGGTTTTTGTTAAGGCTTCCCAGCATGCCAATATACCTGGCAGGAGATTGCAGCGCGAACCGGAGGCAAAGAAGGTCCAGCTTGTGCCCGCGAGTGGCTATGAACAGGTATGAAGAATTGTTGACCGGCAATTTCTCAAACACCTCTTCCCAACCGTTGACATAAAAGTCGTCTGCCATCGGGAATTTCTCGGGATTGGCGTATTCGATATGGTCATCGATAATTGCGATTCTGAATCCGACAGGCTTTGCTGCTTCTGCCACGGCCTTGCTCACAAATCCTGCGCCAAATATAAAAAGCGTTGGATCCGGAAGAACCGGTTCCACATAAACCTGCATAGAACCTCCGCAGACAAGAGCGCTTTCCTCATGATCGATGCCGGTGAGATCGTAACTCAGCAATTTAGGTTTTCCGGTTTTCAGTGTGAGCAGCGCTTCACGGCAAACTTCAGCTTCGGTGAAACCTCCGCCGATGGTGCCCGATCGACGGCCATCCTCATAAACCAGCATTTTTGACGAGTCCTTGCGCGGCGTCGCTCCCTTGCTCACAATGATCGTAGCCAGCGCGGCGCGCAGTCCTTTTGAGCGGAGCTCGGCCAGTTCTTCATATAGATCTCTCACCATCCGCAAAAAATATCACAGAGGCAATACTTAGGAATAGTTATTAGGAGGTATCCCCACGCAAACCTTGCCATGACGCGTTGGAGTATTATCGAATCCTCTAAACCCCCTGCGCTGCCTTTCTGCAAATTTTCACTTAAATGGGGTTCGTGGGGCATAACACGAATACCATCGTGGTTGGATGGACAGGATCTACTATTGTTCGTCCATGACAGGCATCGCCGCGGGTTTATGGCAGGTCAAACAGCGCGTGTTTGCGGCGAAAACTGACGGTATTCCGTCTGCTCGCTTCTTTCCGTTGTGGCATTGCGTGCATCCGCCGCTTTCGTGAGGGACTTCCATCCCCACGGGACTCTTTGATATGCGCTCAAACAGCACAGGATGGCAATCGCTGCAGGAAAATCCGGCGGACTTTAAAGACTTTTTATTCGGATCCACCGCAAGATGCCGGATATGTGAAAAGGCAACCGGATCCATGCGGTTCAGCGTGATGATAATATCGGCGGCCGGCATGTGACAGGCGGAGCAGTCCTGAATCGACGCAGCGGCTGTTTGGCTTCGGGGCCCTTTTGTCCGTTCGACATGACAGGAACCGCATGCCTGTCCATTACGGATGTCGTCCATAGTGATAACCAACCCTTTGTTGGATGGTGCGTGGCATTTGTCGCAGACGTATCCCGCTCCGCGGAGGCCATGCGCCCGGTGACTGAAGAGGACCGGTCCGGTCGCACTCGACACTCTTGGATACGCCACAAATCCGCCGTCCGCCTCCGCCGCATAGCCATTCCATTGCAGGAAAACAGCGCATACAAATATTGCCCCAAGCCCCGTGCGGAAGATCTTTTTGAGTTCCATTCTTGTGCTGTCCGGTTTTAACGGCCCACGGCGGGAGATGAAGTCTGTGCCGTGAGCCATTCTTTTTTTCAACGATGGCGCAAAGCTCTCTGCGAATCTAAACGCCACGGTTACTTTGCTGTTGGCGTTGCTCCGTGGACTCTTTCGATCTGCTTTTTCGCGCCGAGCAAAGCGTCGATGCGGGCTTGGCCGACTTCAAGGAATTTGCCGACCAGAATCGTGTGCGCATCATTGGGCAGCTTTTTGTAATCCACATCCTTCATAAAGCGACCGACTGTGCTCCGCACAATCTGCTGCTTTCCCCGTTCTCCCGCAAACGATACTACCGCGACCGGAGTCGTCGCAGGGTAGTGCCTGTTCAGCTTTTCGAAGAGCCGCGGATAGTTCATACCCATAGTGTAGAAGATCATGCTTGTCTGTGTGGCCATCAGCTTCTCGTTGACATCCTTGCGACCGGGAAAGTCGTCCATGGTCACGATCACGGAATCGGTGTCATAACCGAACACCGGGCTCATTTTTACAGCCGCACTGACGGACTGAAATGCGCCGATACCTGGAACAATCTCGGAAGGGAAATCCTTCGGCAGCATCTCGAGATAAAATGTCGTGCCGTAAATCATGGGATCGCCGCCTTCCAGTGCCACCACGATTTTTCCTGCCTCGACTTCCTTTTTAATCCTGTCTACGGCTGTCTGCCGGTGTTTGGCATTTTGCTCCACGATTGCCCGAACGTCGGGATCCGCGACCTTCTTCGGATCCATACCAAGGCCCACACGCGCGCCGTGCGGGCAATAAAACACTTCCTTTTTGCCGATGAATTCCTTCCAGTATTCAATCTCCGAAGGCTGTTCCAACAAGATCAGGTCTGCAGATTTGATGACTTCAACTCCGCGGAGCGTGATGAGGTCTGGCGCCGTGCCCATCCCCACAATATAGAATTTCCCGGGCGCCGCGACGGCGGCCGATACGCTGCATGCAATCGCCAGAATGCCGACATACCGCAATAACTGATGCATCATTCGCTTCCTTTCTTTAAGACGTGAAGACTCCCGGATGCCCTCAGGATGCCGCCCGGCCGGCCAGGAGCATTCGGAATATAAACGTAATACTCAAATACCATAAACAGCTCATCCGTTGCATAGGAGAATGACATTTATACATAACATAAATATGTTATACAAGACTAAATGCGCTGGCGCTGGATATGTTTAGCCTTGGCTTTTTAAGGTTGGGTTTGGGGACAGGAAATAGGCTGGACTCTGTAAGACGGAAGCAGGCTGTCTGCACCGCCCTTACAGCACTTGCATCTAGTGGGATGCCAACCCAGGGTTTCGGCCGCTCGAGGGAGACAGTATAACCAGGGGACCGTATAGCCAGGGACAGCTTGTCTGTTTACACCAGGCGGTTGCCGGCCATTCTTGTGTCGTAGCCGCCGAGGCCTTCGAGTTCCTTGCGAAAGGCCGTGCGTCCAAGCGTATCCAGCAGAACCTGTATGCCGGGGTGGCTCAGATTCTTGGTGCGCATGACGAGGTCATACCGTTCGCTCGTCAGCGGAATGAAGTCGAGCCCAAACACGCATGCGGCCGTTTTCGTGGCCATGCAGCAGTCCGCGCCGCCGTTCTTTACCTGCCAGGCCGCCGGCAGGTGGCCGACGGCTATCTGCTTGTAGCCTTTGACGCTCCCGGGCTTCACTCCGGCCTGCTGCAGGTGAGAATCCAGCAAAATCCGGCTGCCGGCGCCCGGTTCGCGGTTAACCATGGTCACATCCTTGCGCGCCAGATCCGCGATGCTCTTTATGTCTTTGGGATTTCCCCTTGCAACCACAATCCCTTCTTCCCAGATCGCATAGGAAATAACTGCAACGGAGCCTTTTGGGAAATGCTTTCGCACGGCGGGAAGATTCGATTCTCCGGTGGCTTCGTCCCTCAAGTGAGTTCCGGCGACATGGATGAGGGACTGTTTCAGCAGATTCAAAGACTGCGAACTGTTCCGGTAGGCTACTACCGCCTCGACGCCTTCTCTTTGCAGATGGCGCAGCAGCACGGAAATTCCCGGGTCACATCCGGCGATCAGCAGCCGCGTACGATATTGCTTCTCTTCCTGGAACAGCTGCACTCTCCCGCGCCCCGGCCGTTTCCCGGCTTCCACAAGGACGGCGTCGGCCGGCGGCAGGCTCCAGGCGTTCGGCGCCGGCAGAACCGCGATGAGCCTGTCGTCCACATCGCACAATTGCACAGGCAGTCCCGGCTGGGGGTCCTGGTCCCCGGGCAGCAATTCTACGACCTCCGTGTGATCCGGGACTTCCACGGCTTCGAGACGGAACAGGTCCTCCACCGTTACTTCCAGGACCTGAGCCAGCTTCAGCGCCACCAGGGTATTCGGCACGTAGGTCCCGGTTTCCATGGCATAAATCGTCTGGCGACTCACCCCGATTTCCTTAGCCAGTTTGATGGCTGAAAGGCCGCGCTTCTGTCTGAATTGGGCAAGATTATTCTGAATAGTCATTTTTGCCTCTTCCGATCGATGCTAGTCTACCAAAGTAGGACGCGCCGGTAGCATGGAGTAATGTATCATGGTGTCGGACTTTTATTAGGAGCTAAGTAAGCTTTTCATTTTCGGACCAGCGCCGGCGCCTAATGCCGCATAGTTTTTGGGGGGTGAAGCCTTTGGAGATGCGAAAGCAAACTCTGCTCGTTGCATGCATCTTGCTCATTAGGGACAAACACATGTAGGTCCTGGCTTCAGAGACTGTCTCAAAACCCGCCCACACTGAACGGGCTTACAGCCCTTTTCTTATTTGGTGTTTTAGACCTAGGGCTTCGCCCTAGGCTGATATAGTGCGCGCCTTCGGCGCTTAAACGTTGTAGATTAGAGGCTTAAAGCGCCGAAGGCGCGATCTATACCAGCCTGGGGCGAAGCCCCAGGAAAAGGTTGCGATAGAAAATAAGGGCTGAAGGCCCAGCCCAATGTAAGTTTTGAGCGTTCATCGCATCGCCGCGATGGCTTGGATCACTAAACTATGTTTAGTGGAGAGACAGTCTCTTCAGCCCCGACCCACATGACTTGTGGTGTTGCAGCGAAAACCGTGCGGCATTAAGCGCTGCCGCAAACTAACGGAGATATCGTGCCAAAAAAACAGAGCATCCCCGAGTTTCCATTCGAAACATACCAACTGAAAAATGGCCTCAATGTAATTCTACTGGAAGATCACCGTCTGCCGCTCGTCGCCGTGAATCTCTGGTATCACGTCGGGCCGGCCAATGAGCGTCCCGGGCTTACGGGATTTGCCCATCTTTTCGAGCATATGATGTTCGAAGGCTCCAAATATGTCGGGGAGAAGGCGCATTTCCAGTTCCTGGAAGCCGCCGGCGCGAGCAGCATCAATGGCTCTACCGATTTCGACCACACTAATTACTATGAAACGCTGCCCTCCAATCAACTGGAGCTCGCCCTGTGGCTCGAAAGCGACCGAATGGGATTTTTGCTGGAAAAGCTGGATGGCGCCCGGCTGGAAAATCAGCGCGACGTGGTCCGCAACGAGCGGCGGCAGAACATCGAGAACGCACCCTACGGACTGGTTCAGGAAGAGCTGTTTCACCAGCTTTTCCCGCAGGACCACCCGTACCATGCTTCCATCATAGGTTCGCATGCCGATATCGAAGCCGCGCGCCTCGAAGATGTGAGGAGTTTCTTCCAGCTCTACTACGCGCCCAACAATGCGAGTCTGGCCATTGTCGGAGACATCGATCCCGTAAATACCAGGGAGCTTGTGGAGAAATATTTTGGCCCCATACCCGCGGGGAAGCCGGTCCCCCGTCCGACGGTTGCCGTACCTAAAATAACATCCGAAAAACGCGTAACGGTGGGCGACCAGGTGGAATTGCCGCGCGTCTATCTGGCGTGGGTCACGGACCCGATATTTTCGCGCGGCGATGCCGAATGCGACTTGATCGCCAGAATTCTCGGCGGCGGCAAATCCAGCCGCTTGTACAAGAGCCTGGTGTACGACAAAAGAATCGCGCAGGACGTGCATGCGCAGCATCTTTCTCTGGCATTGGGCTCTGTCTTTGTGATTGAGGCGACCGGGAAACCCGGCGTCGAGCTGCAGCAGCTGGAAAACGCTATTCGGGAAGAACTCGAGCAGTTCCAGGCCGATGGCCCGAAGCCGGCTGAACTCGAGAGAGCGCGCAATACGATGGAGTCTGCGATCATTCGCGCGCTGGAAAACATCGGCGGATTTGCCGACCGCCTGAATTTATACAATCATTTTCTCGAGGATCCCGGATATCTCCCGCGCGACCTGGAGAGATATCAGAAAGTATCCATTGGATCTCTGCAAAAGCGTGCGCAGCAGAAACTCCGGCGCGAGTCCGGCGTAGTGGTTTGGGGCGTTCCGGGTTCCAAAACAGTCAACGACGTCCCGAAATCCTCTCAGACATCCGGGCCCGGCATTACGGAAACGGCCCAAATTCCGGATCAGGACTGGAGAGTTCATCCTCCGTCTCCCGGACCGGCGCCTGGGATGAATCTCCCGGTCCCGGCAACATTCAGACTGAACAACGGACTCCAGGTGTTTCTGGTGGAGCAGCACAGTCTTCCGGTGATTTCGGCAAATATCATCACGTTGAGCGGCAGCGACCGCAATCCTCCGGACCGGCCCGGAATGGCTTCCTTTGTGGCCGAGATGCTGGACGAAGGCACCGGCAAGCGCTCCCCGCTGCAAATTGCGGCGGATGCCGACCAGATCGGAGTTCCGCTCTCCACGGGATCGTCGATGGACTATTCCTATATCGCGGCGCGCACACTGAAAAAGAATGCGGATGCGGCTTTTGAGCTTGTCTCCGATATTCTTCTGAATCCCTCATTTGCTTCTGAAGAAATTGAGCGGATCCGCCACGACCGGCTGACGCAGATTCTGCAGCAGAAGGACAATCCCAACATGCTGGCGATCAAGGTTTTCTTCGATGCCGTGTATGGCTCCTTACACCCGTATGGATATACGGATGTCGGTACGGAGGAATCCAATCGCGCTTTGACGCAGGATTTGCTCCGGCGATTTTATCAGGACGGGTATTGCGCCGCAAACTCCGCACTGGTCGTGGCGGGCGATATTGCGGAGAGGGAGCTGCGCGCTCTGGCCGAAAAATATTTCGGATCCTGGCAGGCGATAGGCGCCGATGCCGGCATACCCGCCATTTCAGGCAGCCCGGCGCGGCGGATTGTTCTCGTTGACAGGCCCGAGGCTCCTCAAACGGTGCTGCGCATCGGGCATGTCGGAGTGGCGCGTTCCAGTCCCGACTATGTCGGCATAGAGGTGATGAACACGGCCCTCGGCGGTCTCGTTTCGAGCCGGATTAATCTCAATTTGCGGGAAACGCATGGATACACCTACGGGGCGTCGTCTACCTTTGTTTTCAGGCGCGGGGCCGGGCCGTTTCTGATTGGAACCTCCGTGCGCACTGACGTGACGGCGCCAGCCGTCGCTGAGATCTTCCATGAAATCCAGCGGATGCGGGAGGGGATCCTTACATTCGAAGAATTGGCGACTGCGAAGGATTCGATCGCGCGTTCGCTGCCGAGCTTTTTTGAAACGACTCCGGAATCCGCTTCGAGCATTGGGCAGCTTTTTGTGCACAACCTGCCGCTCAGCTACTACCACGATCTTCCGAAAGAAATTGAGCGAATCTCGGCTGCAGGAGTGCAGCACCTCGCATGGAAATACTTGCGGCCGGAAGAAATGGTCATCGTGGCCGTAGGCGATCGAGGCAAAATCGAAACGGAACTGGCGCAGTTGAACCTGGGTCGGATCGAGTACCGCGACTCCGGCGGGAATTCGATTGAATAGCCAAAATGTTCCTTCGGAGTGCGGCAGCTTGCTGCCGTTTACACGCATTTCCGTCATCATAAACCGGCAAATCATGTGGGTCGGGGCTTCAGAGGCTGTCTCAAAACTCGCCCATTGAGCGGGCTTACAGCCCTTTTCCTGGTTGTCGCTAAATTCCTAGGGCTTCGCCCTAGGCTGATATAGCGCGCGCCTTCGGCGCTTAAATTGCTGTAAATTTAGGATCTTAAAGCGCCGAAGGCGCGATCCATACCAGCCTGGGGCGAAGCCCCAGAAAAGTCGTAAAAGAAAATCAAGGGCTGAAGGCCCGCCCAATGCGAGTTTTGAGACAGCCTCTTCAGCCCCGACGCTTTGGGGATGTAAAGCATGGTCGGAAAGTGTCGGGGCTGAAGCCCCGACACACATGTTCTTGTCTACAATGAGCAAGATGCGTATAAAGTTCAGAGCAAGCTGTCTCCGAAGGCACTCCGCAAGGGATTTGAGTTTTGCCTAGAGGGGGCGCTGTGATAAATTTCTCAATATGGAATTAGATATTAAGATCCAGGGCGAAACGCTGAATGTTACCCGGGAAATACTGGACCGGTACAACGTCGCCGGGCCCCGCTATACGAGTTACCCAACAGCCCCGGAGTGGCAGGACTCCTTCGGGCCTGCGGATTTCGCGCAGTCACTGAGGCAGTCGAATGAAGCCCGGCCCGCACGGCCGATTTCGTTGTACATGCATCTTCCCTTTTGCGAACGTCTGTGCCTCTTCTGCGGCTGCAACGTCGTCATCAACAGGAACCACGAGGTGGCGATCCCCTACCTTGAAAAGCTTGAATGGGAAATCGATCAGCTTTCGAAGATTGTGGATTCTGCGCGGCCCGTGATCCAGTTCCACTGGGGAGGGGGCACGCCCACATATCTGAGCGCCGCCCAGCTCGAGCACCTGTTTCTATATGCGCAAGAACGCTTTCTCTTCGCCCCGGATGCTGAAATCGGCATAGAGATCGATCCGCGCGTAACACGCGAAGATCAGCTGACCACGCTGCGCCGCCTGGGATTCAACCGGATTTCCATGGGCATCCAGGATTTCAATCCCGCCGTGCAGAAAATCATCCGCCGCATCCAGCCGTACGAGCAGACCAAAGCAACTTTTGACTTGTGCCGGCAGCTCGCTTTTGAGTCCATCAATATCGATCTGATTTATGGGCTGCCGCTGCAGACGCCTGAAAGCTTTTTGGATTCCGTCGACAAAGTCATCGCTCTTAGCCCGGATCGCGTAGCGATGTTCAGCTATGCGCATGTCCCGTGGCTGAAGAAGCAACAGGGTGCGATCGCCCGGTATGTTCCGCAGGGAATGGACAAATTTCAGATATTCCGCGCCGGGATAGAGAGGTTTACAGGAGCGGGCTATCTTTACATCGGGATGGACCACTTCGCCCGCCCCGGAGATGAGCTGTGCGTCGCCCAGAACAACCGGACGCTGCATCGGAATTTCCAGGGCTATACGACCAAGGCCGGAGCCGATCTGCTAGGGCTCGGAGTGAGTTCGATCAGCGGCATCGACCGGACCTATGCGCAGAATCAACGGGCTTTGAAAGATTACGGCGCCGCGATTGAACGGCAGGAACTTCCTACGATGCGCGGCATAATGCTGAATGACGATGATGTTCTCCGCCGCGCCGTCATTAGCCGATTGCTGTGCCACTGCGTGCTGCATAAAGCCGAGGTGGAAGCCGAATTCGGCATCCGCTTCGACGAGTATTTCGCAGGCGAGCTGGAAAAACTGGAGGCGTTTCGAGCCGACGGGCTCGTAAATCTCAGCGCCCAGAGCATTTCGGTGACGCAACTTGGTCGCATTTTCATCCGTAATGTGGGAATGGTTTTCGACAAGTATCTGCAGCAGCCGAAAGATAAACCGGTTTTTTCCAAGACGCTGTAGCGTCACGTTAGGTTGTGAGAAAGAATCGACGATTATTCGTGGATCCAAAGCGAAAAAAGCGTGTGGGTCCGGGCTTTAGCCCGGACACTTTGTTAGTTCTGCTTAATCGCACCGCGTCGGGGCTGAAGAGGCTGTCTCAAAACTCGCCCATTGAGCGGGCTTACAGCCCTTTTCCTGTTTGTCGCCAAATTCCTAGGGCTTCGCCCTAGGCTGATATAGAGCGCGCCTTTGGCGCTTAAATTGCTGTAAATTTAGGATCTTAAAGCGCCGAAGGCGCGATCCATACCAGCCTGGGGCGAAGCCCCAGGAAAAAGTCGTAAAAGAAAATCAAGGGCTGAAGGCCCGCCCAATGCGAGTTTTGAGACAGCCTCTGAAGCCCCGACCCACATGTGTGCCTTTTGATTAAGGCGGCGAGGAGAATGAAAAAGGGTGTGCTGCTTTTCAATCTTGGCGGACCCGAAAATTTGCAGGATGTCCGTCCTTTTCTCTACAACCTCTTCTCGGATCCGGAAATCATTCGCATAAAAAACAATGTGCTGCGCAAAATGCTTGCCTGGCTGATCGCGTCAACGCGGCAGCGAAAGTCGCGCGACCTTTACCGCCAGATAGGCGGAGGATCGCCACTGCGCAAAATTACGGAAGTTCAAGCCACTGCGCTACGCGATGAGCTTCGCGCCCGGAGAGAGGACGCCGGCGTCTATGTCGGGATGCGCTGCTGGAAGCCGACTATCGACGAGGCGGTGAAACAGATCCTGAAGGATGGGATCACACGGCTTGTCCTTTTGCCGCTTTTCCCTCAATACTCTGTGACGACCACGGGATCCTGCCTGAAGTATTTTCAGGCTTTGGACAAAAAGCTCGGGCTTTCGGCCAAAATGGAAATAGCGACGGTTGAATCCTGGTTCGACGAGCCGCTCTACATCGAAGCGATGGCCGACCTTATTCGCGAAGGACTGCGCGGATTTTCCGGCCCGGAAAAAGTCCATCTTCTTTATAGCGCCCATTCAATCCCGGCCAGTTACGTCGAAGATGGAGATCCCTACCTGGAACAAACAAAACGGACCGTGGACCTGGTCAATGCACAGCTGGACAAGGCCTATTCTTTCACGCTGGCTTTTCAAAGCAGGGTGGGTCCCGTGAAGTGGCTCAGTCCGTCCACAAGAGATGTTCTGGTTCAACTGGGGCGGGAAGGGAATACCAGAGTGCTGGTTGTTCCGATCAGCTTTGTTTCGGATCACATCGAAACGCTGCAGGAGATCGACATCCAGTACAAAGAATTGGCGGCCCAATCCGGCATCCGGGAATTCCGCCGCGCCGCCTCACTCAACGTCCACCCAAAATTCATTGCGGCACTCGCAGCGCTTGCACGGAAATGTTAGCGCAGTTTGTTGATTTCGGCGCGGTACTTGGACGCCATTCCCGGGCCGTAGCCTGCTTGGATGAATCGGACCGTCCCCTGCTTGTCGATCAGGATCTGCAGCGGGATCCCTTCGGCTCCATACATCTGCGCAACCAAGCCTTCCTCGTCCAGCAGAATCCGCGAGCGGATGCCTTGCGCGCGGATATAATCGCGCACGACGTCGCGCGACTCCTGAATGTTGATTGCCAGGAGGACCATTGTGTCGGCATATTCTTTCTGAAGACTCTCGACGATAGGCATGGTCATGCGGCAGGGACCACACCACGTCGCCCAGAAATCAAGCATCACGATCTTGCCTTTATACTGATCCAAAGAGACCTGCTGTCCGTTCAGGTCCGGGAGCTTGAAGTTGGGTGCAGCCTGGCCGATTTCAAGCACAGGCTCTGATTCAGGAGGGCGACGGGCGCAACCCGAGAGAATCATTGCTGAAATACATAACACCACGCAAACCGCAAAAGCATTTCCCTTCGCCACAGTCTCGACCTCCCGCTGCTCAACATATCCATACGTCTCAGTTTGAAGTATATACAAAATGCTAAGAATTGGCGAGATTGCGGTAGACTGGCAAAATGATCCGATTATTTCGGTCCGAAGATGCTTCCGCTTGTTGCAGCATTATCCGAGCCTGCCTTGAAGCAGATGCCTCCTATCCTTCCGCGCTGCGCGCCAAAATCCATGCCGGTGAAACGGCCGAAAGTATGAGGGAGCGCGCCGAGCTCTTCTATATAGCTGTTTACGAAGAAGAAGACCGGATCTTGGGCTTCGCCGGATTGGATTTGAATGAGATCCGGCTGCTCTATGTCGCGCCCGACTCCCAGCATCGCGGCATCGGCCGGTCGCTTTTTGAGCATATTAAAGTCATGGTTCCGGGCGCCATGTTTCCGGAAATTTTTGTCTATTCCACCATCGGAGCTTCCGGTTTTTACAGAGCCTGCGGATTCAAAGACAAAGGCCCTTTTGTTTTTGACCTGGGCGGTGAATCCCTGCCAACGGTTTTCATGTCCCTCCCGATCCCGCTATTACCATAACTTGTGTTTTGCCTAAGGCTTTTGCTGCAGCGTGCAATCCAGGCATATCTGGTTGGATTTCAAATTCCAAATTCCAGATTCCAGACTCCGGATTCCGGAGTTTGAAATCTGGAATCTGGAATCTGGAATCATCTGAATCTAAGAGTTGGGGTGAGAGTCGTCACAAATTCTTAAAATTTTAGTTGCGTTTCATCTCTATTTTAATATGATTACCCCACTCGTTTAGATCACCGTGTGGAATGCAGTTGGATCTGCACGGATATTTGGTGATGAGAATTCCGCACCTCTAAAGCGGAGGCGGAATGTTCGCGCATACGAAGCAACAGTCAGGATAGAGATCGATGAGGGGACGACAGCGCATAGCCGTTTTTTTAGCAGCGATTGCTCTGTTATTCGTATCTGTATCCGGCTACGCTAAAACCGCAAAAACTCAGGCCAAATCCTCCTCAAAAATAAAGAAGGTCAAGCCTGACACACCGCCCGAATCCAAGCTGACGTCCCGCCAGATCTATGTGGTCCGGAAGGGAGACAGCCTCTTTAGGATCGCCCGGGACAACCAGACCACAACGAAGGCGCTCAGAGCCGCCAACGGGGTGAAAGGTTCGAAAATCAAGGTTGGACAAAAGCTCGTAATTCCGGGTTCCCAAGTTGCCGAATTACGCAAGGAGCCGTCCAAAGCCAAATCGGCGCAGAACGAGCAAATCGCGGCCCAGTATATCTCGCAGCTGAAAAGCCAGAATCCGACGGCGGATGCAGAATCGCAGTCCGCACGTCTGCGTCTCGTAGAAGCCGGATTCAATATGATCGGGGTTCGGTACCGGCGCAGCGGAAGTTCCGAGAAAACCGGTTTCGATTGTTCCGGGCTGGTAAAGAGCCTGTTCTCCCAGTTCAATATTGATCTGCCCCGCTCTTCCCGGGAGCAATATAAGCAGGGGGAAGAGGTTGACCGCGATAAGCTTCAAGTTGGAGACCTGGTGTTCTTTTCTTCCGGCGGTACCCGTCCAACCCACGTGGGCATTTATGTGGGCGACGACAAGTTCCTACACGCCGCACTCAAAGCCAAGCGGGTAATTGTCAGCGATCTCAACAAGTTTTGGTATACCATGCGATACCTCGGAGCACGTCGTATCGCGGACCTCTGGTGGGACGAAACCCAAGCCGCTCCCGAAGAAGAACAGTAGCCCCCCCCAAAAAATTCCTGATTCCTGATTCCGGATTCCAATTGATTCCCAGTTGTTGTCCTGAATCCGGAATCCGGAATCTGGAATCTGGAATCAATGTATTTCTTTATAAAAATGCTCCGTAATCGGCCGCCTTGTGATATTCTTGCGCCCCCTAAGACATCTTGATCAGACAAAAGGAGTAAGTTGATGGTAGATTATGTAAATATTTTTATGGCTCGCCTTCAGGCAAAGAATCCCGGCGAAACGGAATTTCACCAGGCTGTTCAGGAAGTTGTCGAGTCTCTTTCCCTTGTTCTGGACAGCCATCCCGAGTATCGGTCTGCAAAAATTCTTGAACGCATGGTGGAGCCGGAACGGATCATCATGTTCCGTGTGCCCTGGATGGACGACCAGGGAGAAATCCAGGTGAACCGCGGATTCCGCATCGAGATGAACAGCGCGATCGGCCCCTACAAGGGCGGTCTCCGCTTCCATCCTTCGGTCAACCTGGGAATTTTGAAATTCCTGGCTTTCGAGCAGGTTTTCAAGAACAGCCTGACCACTCTGCCGATGGGCGGAGGAAAAGGCGGATCGCGATTTCGATCCGAAAGGCAAAAGCAATAACGAGGTCATGCGATTTTGCCAGAGCTTCATGACGGAGCTTTGCCGGCACATCGGTCCGAATACCGATGTTCCGGCCGGAGACATCGGCGTCGGCGGCCGCGAAATCGGATACATGTACGGCCAGTACAAGAGACTGCGCAATGAGTTCACCGGCGTTCTCACCGGCAAAGGGCTGAACTGGGGCGGATCGCTGATCCGGCCGGAAGCCACCGGATATGGATGCGTCTATTTCTGCGCGGAAATGCTTGCCACCCGCAACCAGACCCTGGAAGGCAAAATCTGCCTCGTTTCCGGAAGCGGCAACGTTTCCCAGTACACCATTGAAAAGATCCTGCAGCTCGGCGGCAAAGTTGTCACGGTTTCCGATTCCGACGGATACATTTATGATGAAGAGGGCATCGACGCCAAGAAGCTCGCGTTCATCATGGATCTGAAGAACGTCAAGCGCGGACGCATCAAGACCTACGCGGAAAAATATCGCAAGGCCGTGTACACACCGATCGACCGCTCCAAAGATTACAATCCGCTGTGGGATCACAAAGCGGACTGCGCATTCCCGAGCGCAACCCAGAACGAAATCAACGCGAAGGACGCCCGGAATCTTCTGAAGAACGGCATTTATGTGGTCGGCGAAGGCGCGAACATGCCGACCCATTTCGAGGGCGTGCGGCTCTTCCTCGATGCCAAAGATCCTGTATGGTCCGGGAAAGGCAGCCAATGCGGGCGGCGTTGCGGTTTCCGGCCTCGAAATGGCACAGAACAGCATGCGGCTTCCCTGGACGAAGCAGGAAGTCGACAATCGTTTGAACCTGATCATGAAGAGCATCCATACCACGTGCGTGGAATGCGCCGACCGGTTTGGGACTCCGGGCAACTATGTCAATGGAGCCAACATCGGCGGATTCCTCAAGGTTGCGGATGCCATGATGGATCAAGGCCTCGTATAGACCGTCGAAGTCATTTCCAACCTGAGGGGCGAATTCGCGGATCTGACAGAGCGACAGCGCCAAATTACGGCTTGTCACAATTGCTATCGCTTCCAGGATTTTACTGGGCTTTGTTGCAGTTCATTGGGACCAAAGCTTCGATTCGCGATAGCGATACCAGTCTGAGAGCCGACTTACATCCTCATTCGGTTTTACTGCCTTCGGGTCTTTGAGACTTCGCGGCAAACTTATTCTTAAAGCCGTGGCTTTTGTTTTATACTGGTTCACGGGAATTGCGATCGTGGCAGAAAAACATTTGGATCCGCTTTGGATCGAGCACGGATACGGGACGCGCTTTCAGGGTTTTCAAAACCTGATGCGCCACAGAATCAGGGACGTCCTTCTTGTCTCCAGCCTTTACGATCTCTACCTTTTCGAAGAAGACGGCCGCTTCGATGAGCTCATCAGCAACGAGTATCAGAGCCTGAACCTGAGCCATTCCCCGGAGCTGACGCGGGTATCGAGCGGGAAAGAAGCCATCGCGCTGGCGAAAGAGGAGCGGCGGTTCGATCTCATCCTGACGACGATGCATGTCGAGGACATGACCGCCGTGCGGCTGGCCCAGCTGGCGAGGGAGGCCGGCATCGAGATCCCTATCATTCTGCTGGCATACGACAGCCGGGAGCTCAAAGACCTCAAAGCGCACAACTACACGGCCGCATTCGACCGCGTCTTCGTCTGGCAGGGCGATTTCCGGCTGATTGTCAGCATCATCAAACATCTCGAAGACCGGATGAATGTCGACCATGACACGCGGCTGGTCGGAGTCCAGTCGATACTCTTCATCGAAGACAATATCCACTACTACTCGACGCTGCTGCCAATTCTGTATACGGAGCTTCTCAGCCAGTCCCAGCGGCTGATTTCCGAAGGCATCAACCTCTCGCACAAGTTCCTCAAGACGGTGGCGCGGCCCAAGATTCTGCTCTGCCGCACGTATGAGGAAGCCTGGCACTATTTTGAGACATACAAGGAACACATCCTGGGCATCATCTCCGATATCGACTTCCCGCGCGAAGGGAAACCCGATCACGGCGCGGGAATCCGGTTCGCGAAAGCCGCGCGGAGCGAAAATCCCGAACTGCCCATCATGCTGCAGTCCATGACGTCGGATTATGAAGCAGAAGCCCAGGCTCTGAACCTGTCGTTCATGCCGAAGGATTCGCCCAACCTCGCTCTCCCGCTGCGGCGGTTCATGACCGAATACTTCAGTTTCGGCGACTTCATTTTCCGGACGCCCGATGGGCACGAGGTCGGAAGAGCCTCGGATCTGAAAAGCCTGCGCGAGCAGCTGCAGTATGTGCCCGAAGCAAGCGTCCGGTATCATGCCGAACGCAACCATTTTTCCAACTGGCTCAAGGCGCGGACCGAATTCTGGCTCGCGCACAAGCTCCGGCCGCGCAAAGTGTCGGATTTTCCCACGGTCGATGGACTGCGCGAGGATTTGATCTCCTCTCTTGGAGCCTATACCCGGCTGCAGCAGCGAGGCCTGATCACGGAATTTCAAAAGGATTCGTTCGATCCCGAGACAAGTTTTGCCCGCATCGGCGGAGGATCACTGGGCGGCAAGGCGCGCGGCCTGGGATTCCTGAACACGCTGATCAACAACTACGAAGTGCGGCGCCAGTTCAAAGGTGTGCAGATCGCCGTTCCGCCGGCCGTTGTCCTTGGCTCGGAGCTTTTCGATCGCTTCCTCGATGAGAACAATCTGCGCAAGTTCGCGCTGGAATCCACCGACGATGCTCGAGATAACGAGGAGATTCCTCGAAGCGGTATTTCCCCGAAGACCTCCTCGGAGATCTGGCCGCATTTCTGCATTTGATCCGCGAGCCTCTCGCAGTCCGCTCTTCGAGCATGCTGGAGGATTCCCAGTATCATCCGTTTGCCGGCGTGTATCAGACCTACATGATTCCGAACGACCACCCGGATCCGTTTGTGCGACTCGGGCAGCTCGTGACCACGATCAAACGGGTCTATGCTTCGACCTTTTATCATGCGGCAAAGGATTACTTCAAAGTCACCGATTACCGGCTCGAAGAAGAAAAGATGTCGGTCATCGTTCAGAAGATGGTCGGGAAGCAGCATGGGACGCGTTTCTATCCCGATTTTGCGGGAGTGGCGAAATCCTACAACTTTTATCCCGTGCCGCCCCAGAAGCCGCTGGACGGCATCGTCAGCGTCGCGCTGGGCCTTGGGCAAGACGATTGTGGACGGCGGGGTTACCGTCCGGTTTTGCCCGAAATACCCCGATCATCTGCTCCAGTTCTTCTCGTCCGCGGAAGCGCTCGCCAACAATCAGAGCGAGTTTTTCGCGCTTGATCTGAATGCCCCGCCGACGCAAACCCTCGAAACGCGCGACACGCTGGTCAAGAGCTTCAGTCTCGAGGACGCGGAAGAGGATGGCACGCTTTCCAGGCTTGCGTCCACATACTCGTCCGAGAACGATGCGTTGTACGACGGCACTTCGCGGTCCGGCCTGCGCATCGTGAGCTTTGCCCCCATACTCCGGAACAAAATATTTCCGCTTCCCCGTATCGTGGAGCTGTTGATGGACATGGGCAGCTGGGGGATGGGCGCTCCCGTCGAGATGGAATTCGCCGTGACCCTGTCTGTGCCTCCCGACCAGCCCAAGGAATTTGCCTTGCTGCAGCTGCGCCCCCTGGGGCTCAGCAAGGAATCGGATCCGCTGGAAATCGAGGACGTCGCGAAAGACAGGCTGCTCTGCAGGAGCAACCAGGTCCTGGGGCACGGCGTCTCGATGCGACATTTACGATATCGTGTACGTGGATGTGGAACGTTTCGAGCGCGCCAAGAGCCGTGAGGCGGCGCACGAGGTCATGCTCTTCAACGAAAAACTGGCGTCACAGCATAAGCCCTACCTGCTGATCGGCGTCGGCCGGTGGGGATCGCTCGATCCGTGGCTTGGCATCCCGGTGAAGTGGGATCAGATTTCCGGGGCGAAAGTGATTGTCGAGGCCGGATTCAGGGACATGGAAGTCGATCCGTCTCAGGGCTCTCATTTTTTCCACAATATCACATCATTTCGCATAAGCTACTTCACGATCAATTCAATGACTCAGGATGGTTTCGTCGACTGGGAATGGCTGCGCGCAAATCCCGTTGTGGAAGAAAAGAAATTTGTGCGCCATATCCGCCTGACGAATCCGGTCGTAGCCAAGGTCGACGGACACCAGAACAAGGGCATCATTTTAAAACCGGAGTAGGACCTTGGTTGACAACAGCGAAGACGACAAGCAAGCGTTACCAAAAGCCCGCAGGGGCGCGGATGCCTGCCCGCACTGCGGTCATGAGCTGAGCCCGTGGCAGCAGGTTCTGCTCACCATCGACCGGGCCCTGGTCTGCAAAAACTGCTGGTACCGCATCATCCTCGATATCTCGGAAGATGAGGGTATTTCTCAATCCCCCGAAGAGAAGGAATGAGCCGATGCAATCCTATAACTCTTTTGAGGTTGCTCAATCCCAGATCAAGGCGGCCGCCGAGCTTTTGAACCTTGACCGGGCTACGCTGGATCTGCTGCTGTGGCCGCAGCGGGAGTTCAAATTCACTCTCCCCGTTAAAATGGACAACGGCGAGACAAGCATCTTTCACGGCTATCGCATTCAACACAACTTTGCCCGCGGCCCCGCAAAGGGAGGCATACGGTTTCACCCGGACGAGACGATCGACACGATTCGGGCTCTTGCCGGGTGGATGACATGGAAGACGGCTGTCGTCGATCTTCCGCTCGGGGGCGGGAAGGGCGGAGTCGTCTGCGATCCTCGGAAAATGTCCGAGAGAGAACTCGAGAACACTGCCCGGGCTTACGTGCGGGCTTTGTGGCAGCACATCGGCATGGATCGCGACGTGCCGGCGCCCGACGTATACACGAATCCGCAAACGATGGCCTGGATGATGGATGAGTACGAAACGATCACGAACCAGCATCAGCCCGGCGTGATGTCCAACAAGCCGATATCGCTGGGAGGGAGCGAAGGAAGGCGCGATGCGACTGCGCGCGGCGGAGTCATGGTCGTGCGGGAAGCCTGCAAGGCATTTCGCGTCGATCCGGCCGGACCTTTCGCCATTCAGGGTTTCGGCAGCACCGGACAACGCGCCGCCCTGTTCCATCAGGAGCTATTGGGCGGGGGAAAACTGATCGCCGTTTCCGATTCAAGCGGAGCCATCTTCAATCCGAGCGGAATCAATCCGAGGGAGTTGGTAGGCCACAAGCTGAGAACCGGGTCGGTCGTAGGTTTTCCGGGAGCGGAAGCGATCGATGCCGCTGAAGTGCTGGAGCTGGACGTTAACGTGCTCTATCCGTCAGCGCTTGAAAATGCCATTAATGTCAGGAATGCCAAGCGCATCAAGGCACGCATCATCTGCGAACTGGCGAATGGACCGACGACTCCGCAGGCTGACAAGATACTTTTCGAGAAGGGGATTCACGTGATTCCCGATATTCTGGCCAATGCGGGCGGCGTCACTGCGTCCTACCTGGAAATGGTGCAGAACAGAGATTCGTA
Source organism: uncultured Acidobacteriota bacterium (assembly GCA_963718845.1). Classification (GTDB taxonomy): domain Bacteria; phylum Acidobacteriota; class UBA6911; order UBA6911; family UBA6911; genus UBA6911. Next base: position 111,396 of record CAVRAD010000018.1, on the reverse strand, counting down.
CTATTGGGAAGAAAATCTCGTTTACGAGCGGCTCGATAAGATCATGACCCGGGCGTATCACACCGTCTACAACGCCGTGCAGGCCAGAAAAGTCACTCCCCGATTGGGTGCCATGATGGTCGCCGTGGCCCGCGTGGCTGAAGCCTGCAAATTGCGCGGCTGGGTGTGATCCCCGGTTCCAAGTTGCAGGTTACAGGTTGCAAGTTGCAGGTTAAAACCGGTGGAATCTGCAACCTGTAACCTGTAACCTGTAACTGGGAACTCGATGTATTCTGCCTGTCTGCACCAATCGGCGATGCTTCCTTATTGTTCCTATGATCGCAAACAACTCCCTGATTTTTTACTATCACCGGCTGAACTGCTACAGCTTTAATGCGCTTGCAGGCGCCATCGACAGCGATCCCGAACTTGCGAATACATCGATCGCCCGGGCCACAACTGCGGATGCGGTGTTAGTGCGCGCAACGGAGGCAGTAAAGCGATGCAGCCGCGCCATTGTTGCCCTGTCCATCATGACCTGCCAGATGGAGGAAATGCGGCGCCTGATCGGGCGGCTCCGTTCGAATTGCGGATCGAAAGTCACGATTCTGGCCGGCGGACCGCACGTGACGGCATGCGCGGAAGAGGTGCTCGATGCAGGCGCCGACGTCGCATTCCGCGGTGAGGCCGAATTGAGTTTTCCCGCAGTCCTCGCGAGCATTGCCGAGGAGCGCGAAATTCGCGGCGTGCAATCTTCTCCCGATACGGTTTGCCTGGATTCCTTTCCGTCCATTTCGCCCAAAAGGGGCATGTTCGGACCGATCGAAATCACCCGCGGTTGCGCCTTTGCCTGCAGCTATTGCCAAACCTCTCACATATTCGGCGTCAAACTGCGCCACCGGAGCATCGAGAACATTGTGCGCCAGGCGCTGGCACTCCAGTCGGGCAACCGCAAAGTCGTGCGCCTTTTGTCGCCCAACGCTTTTTCTTACGGTTCCTCCGATGGACGGCAGCTCAACCTGCAGGCCATGCGCGATCTGCTGGGCGCTTTGCGCAAGGCCGTGACTGCCAGGGCACGGATCAGTTTCGCGCACTTTCCTTCGGAGGCAAGGCCTGAACATATCACTCCGGAAACGCTCGACTTGTTGAAGGAATTCGCCGATAATGACGAAATTGTGATCGGCGCGCAATCAGGCAGCCGGAAAATGCTGGAAGCCTGCCACCGGTCGCACACCGTCGAAAATGTGCTGGCCGCCGTCGCGCTGGCGCGCAAATGCGGATTCAAGGTCATCGTCGATTTTATTTATGGTCTGCCTGGGGAGAGCGAAGCGGACATGAAGGAAAGCATGGCTGTAATGGAGGAAGTGGTCCGCATGGGCGCGCGCATTCACCCGCACGTTTTCGCGCCGCTGCCGCAGACTGCATTTGCGAGAGAGCAGCCCGGGATCATCTCCGCCGGCGTGAGAGAGGCCATGGAACGGTTTTCATCCCGCCGCGGCATTTATTATGCAAAGGCGCAAAGGCCAGGCTGTAACGGAACATAGAGGCCGCTATTCTAGTAATTAAACATATAGACTGCCGAGCCGTTAAGCGCTTCTTTCGCAGAACAGCAGACTGTCCTTCCTATTCCTCATAGGTCAATTTCTCGCTTGAACCAATGAACATGGGCGTTCATTATTAGCTCATCACCATCTATTTACGCCTTTTGATGGGGAATAAACGGCCGCGCCTGCGGTGTCCTGTTTTTCGCTCCACCGATTCTTGATTTGATTGAAGGATTGGCTTTCCGTTACGTTGCGGCAAGCGCGCACGCCGATCATTTTTGACGGCAAAGAACCATTTCTTTGAAAAGAAATGAATGACGTAAAACCGGATAACAAATTATTAAGGAGGAGTGTCATGAATAAGAAAGCCCTAGCCCTTTCCATTGGGTTGTTTTTATCCCTGTTCTGCATTCGAGCTGTGGCCCAGGTAGAACAGACCTACGGGGATATCGTTACGGATGAAGCCGCGTATATAGAGGAGCTGAATGCCTACTTTATGTCAGCTGAAGCCAAAAATCCCCGGATGTCGAGCGTGGTGAGAAATGTTGCGAATGGAACCGATCCGACAACACACATCTTAATTCTTGAATATGCCGACTATGCCGGCTGGGAAGTCAGCATGGACGCGGCATACAAATCGAAAGAATTCGCCAAAATGCAGCGCCGGGCCGCCGCAGTCGCCAAGGGCAACAGTGAAACCCTGTACGAGCGCGTCGCGGACAACGGCAAATCGTGGAAGGAAGGGGACTATATCTTTGCAATGGGTGTCGACGTCTCTGAGGATGAAGCCTTTGTCAAGGCGGTTAAGGAGTACATGAATTCTAGCCTGGGCAAGAAGGCCCCCGGAGCTCTTCGCCTGCTGGACGCTCGCGCCGGTGGAGACAGCAGTCATGTCATGGCCTTCTCGGCACCGACTTTTGTTGCGGGGAACAAGTTTCTGGATGAGCATACCGGAAGCAAGGACGTGGAAGACTTGATTGCCAAAATCGGGAAAATATCCAAGCCGACAGGCTCCAGCATCTATAAAGTCATCAAGGTCTGGAAGTAAACGCGATACGATAAATAGGAGGCGCTACCCTATTTCCATGTCCACTGACTTCATATTGGCATTGACTTGGAAATAGGGTAGCGTCCCCTATATTGCAATTTGATCAAAGAAACGTGCATCTCACATTTATTGGCATACGAATAATTGCCTACTCTACTTTGGGCGTAATCACACCTGGTGGCGCGCCTATCCGACATTGAGATAACAAAGCTCCAAGCAGATTGAAGAGACGAAAAAGCAGGTTCAGGAAATCGCCGTCAAAATCATCCCATCCAGACACCAGATTTTTTCGCTCAATTGCGGCTCCGGCCGTTAGATAAGTGGCGGGCTTGAAACGTTCGGCTCGCGAGGAGGGCAGCAATGGGCAGAAAATCGAGAGAACACAGGGAAAAGCATGAGCGGCAGTCGGATAAGGCAAATCGTCTGGAGGAAGAACTGAGGCGGCTCGCCGATGGCGACGCTTCTTTCTGCAAGCCCAAGCAATACCCGGATGATTTCTGGGAATCCCATCTGGAAGATGTTTTAGCGTTTGAATCGGTGAGATCGGGAACTAGCCTCTTCGACGGGCTGCAGCAGCATGGACTGGATTTGCCGCATCCGGATACGTTGAATGAGTGGGAGAGTGCGAAAAAGGTGGTGGAGGTACTGAAAGCGCTGGAAGAGCTGCAGGTTATTCTGGTTGGCTGCTCAAATATGTCTGCGCGTCAGTTCTACCGGACGCTGTGGAACCAGACGCTTTGGGAGGGATGCTATGTAAAAAAGAAGCATCCGGGTGCGCTCACACTAATAGATGTCTCCCATGCCATGCCGCGATCAGAGATGCTTGCGCTTCTGGAGGAGGCTGCGAAGGCTGGCACTGTTCAGTAGGAGCTTTATGGTCTTGCACGTCGATGCGCCAACGCGCAAATCAGTGTTCTTTTTTTCCCAGGTGGAGGTTTCACCGGAAAGCACCCAATGGCCCGGGTCTAGCTCGACTTCCGCTACTGGAGGGGAATTGAGCGATAAATTTGTCAGTCCAATATAGCGAATTATTGTTAAACAGATTTCATGATGGACCGTGCCAGCTCTTCGGCTTGGGTCAGGTACTGATCGGAAACACCGACGGCTCCTCCTCCTCCGACGCCGACGCCCCGAATCAAATAGGTGTCGCCAAACCCCATCGAACGCTTTAAGAAACCGGTGTATCTCTGCGGAATGTCGGCAAACAGATTTTCCAGCGGCGCTCCCTGTGTGAGGATCATGACCAGCTTTTTCCCCGGCGGGACGCGGGAAGGGTTGGTTTCCGTCAAATAGTTGGGTTTCATATAGGAGTACGCGCGGTCGATGAAGCACTTGACCTGTCCCGGAACGTCCGAGCAGTACACCGGCAAAGCCATGACGACGACGTCTGCCTGCTTCAGCGATTCCAGCACCCCTGCGAGATCGTCATCGAGCACGCATTTTTCTGAGGTCGTTTTGCATGCCATGCATCCCTGGCAGCCTCGATAGGTGAGATTGTTGAGGACGACGGTTTCAACCTGGGCTCCCAGGCTCGCGGCAGTATTTACGAACTTTGCGGCAATGGCGGCACTGTTGCTGTTTTTGCGCGGGCTTCCGATCAAGCAGCTGATTTTCATATGTGTGACTCCTCAGATATTAATAATTGGGTGACAATTCTTTTTTACTTCTATTCCGCTGGAGCAATTCTTCGAGTTTCCCCCATTTGGGCTGGAACAGTGTACTGTCCATGAGCTTGAGATCGGGGGAGACGATCGGTTTGAAATCCATCATTCCTAAGATGTCGCGTTCCAGATCGACACCCGGGGCAATTTCCACCAGGGTCAACTGCCGTTTTTCCAGGCGGAAAACTCCCCGTTCTGTAATGAAGAGAACGGGATAGCCTTTGTGGGCGGCAAAGGCGCCGCTGAAAGTGATCTGCTCTACGCGCTCGACGAACTTCTTTCCAGCGCCTTCTTTTGTGATGCGCAGCTTCCCGTTTTCGACCACTTCTTCGGAGCCAATAGCGAACATGCCGCAGAAAATTACCTTCTTGGAGTTCTGCGTGATGTTGATGAATCCGCCCGGCCCGGCCACTCTATTGCCGAATCTGCTGACATTTACGTCGCCCTTGCCGTCCGCCTGGGCTAATCCCACAAAGGTTGCGTCCAATCCGCCGCCGTCGTAGTAGTCGAACATGGAAGCATGCTCGATCATGGAGTCCGCGTTGATGGCGCCTCCGAAATCAAGCCCGAGAGCCGGCACTCCGCCAAAGACGCCGAGTTCTGTAGTGATGGTGATCCTGTTGCTCATCTCCTCTTCTGCGACAGTACTGGCAATCACTGCAGGGATGCCCACGCCAAGATTGATCACATCGCCGGAGGAAAGTTCCATGGCGGCTCGCCGGCCGATGATTTTTCGGGCATCCAGGGGAATCGGAGGAATGCCTGCCAGAGGGACCTTAATGTGGCCGGCCAGCGCCGGGTTGAAATATGTCTGCTGGGTTTGCCAATGGTTTTCGGGCTTGGCGATCACGACATAATCGATCAGAGTCCCCGGCACCTTGACATTTTTCGGGTGCAGCGCATTTGCCATGGCCAGGTTGTGCGCCTGGGCAATGACGATGCCGCCGCTGTTTTTGGCTGCCATGGCCAGCGGGAGTGCTTCCATGATGACCGATTCGTTATCCATCGTCAGATTGCCGTTTTCATCGGCCACCGTTCCTCGAATCAGGGCGACATCGATGGGAAACGGCTTATACAGCAATAGCTCCTGCCCTTCGATTTCAATCACTTTCACAAGGTCTTCATGTGTGATGGACGTGATCTTGCCCCCATCGATCCGGGGATCGACGAAGGTGCCAAGGCCCACGGACGTGATCACCCCGATTTTTTTGCCCGCAATTGCCCGCCAAAGCTGGCAGATCACACCCTGCGGCAGCAGGTAGCACTCGATTTTATCCTTTTCAATCAGGTTGATCATGTTTACGGATGTCAGAGTGTGTCCGCAGATCAGCCGTTTGGTCAGGCCTTCGTGGCCCAGATGCGTTGTGCCCCTTTTCTTATAATCCCCGCAGGTACAACTATGCACCAGGGTGATGTTCTTCGGGTGACCGGAAGCCAAGAATCTATCTTCGATGGCAATGGCTATTTCTTCAGCCCATCCGGACAATCCCTGCGTACTGGCGCCCACGGTTGCGCCATCCTTGATCAATAGAGCCGCTTGTTGGGCGGTGATGGCTTTTGACATTCTCACCTCTCCTTATTGCCGCGCAGAACACGTCCCGCGGAATCATCAACTACCGGCTGCGTGTGTCAGATAAAATTCAACCCAAAGGGAAGCAAGGGCGGAATAAACCAAATACTTAGAATGCAGCGTATTGAAGTATCAAAATAATGGCAGCGTCAACTCCAAGCATAAAAATAAACACACAATGAGCTTCAGAGCATAACGGTTTCCCGCGGGTCTCTCAACTGGATTTTCTGCCAGGCTCTCAAAGGTTTTGAGCCCCACCTCAACCCGAACCAATCCATATCGCTATCGGAATCGGCATCGCGATCGGAATCGGGAATCGCGATCGCAATCGGTTGTTTAATCCCCCAATGTCTATATGAAAAGCCGAAATCCGATCGCGATTCCCGATACCGATAGCGATACCGATACCGATTCCGGCTGGATTGGTTTGGGCTTAAATACTGCAAGGCGGATCTGGGCAGGATTCATTTTTCCGCGCAAGCTTCCGCCCTAAGCTTGGGCAGGCAAACTTCTAGCCGGGGCATGCAGCACTGATCGAGTGCCTAGAGATGATGCGTCGAAACCGGACTCTAACCCGCGTCTTCTTCGTCCGAGTCTTTAAGATCGCTCATAAAGTCTAAATCGGCATCATCATAGGAGTCATCTTCTTCGGGGTCGCCGAAGAACTGTCCTCCGGAGCGTATACGGAGGGGGCCTTTCTTCCCGCCCATTTCACCACCCTTGGCTCCGAAATTGTTTTTCCGTTTCCGGGCAGGCTTCGCGTCGGGGCCGAAATTGCGGTTGCGCCTCTCCGAGCGTGCCGCCCGTCCGTTTTCCATTGGGTTTGGTGAAAAATCTTGGCTACCGAAAGAAGGTCTCGGTGTAAATGAGGGACGCGACGAACTTCCGAGGCCTGCGGGTCGCATGGAAAATCCGGGTCTCGATCCTGATCCAGAATCGGGCCGGCTTTCCCGCGCGCGGGCTTCGTTGATTGTTATGTTGCGTCCTTTGAACGGCTGGTTGTTTAATCGGCGGCTCGCTTCCTCGGCTTGGGCCGGGTCGCTGAACTCGACAAAAGCGAATCCTCTTCGCTTCCCCGTTTCGCGATCCACGGGGATAATCACATTCGAGAGTATTCCGACGGTTGAGAAAAATTCCCTCAAATCCGCTTCAGTAGTCTCGTAGGGCAGGTTCCCCACAAACAAACGTACAGACATTGCTCTCCCTTTTAAAACCCCGAAATACGCACACAGCGCACGTATCTCACCCTTAGTTGGTAAAATTTTCGTGCGTATTGTTTTGGGGTCATGTTGTTAATTAGCGCTGTTATCCTTCATCCATCCTAGCAGCTTATCGGAAGTTGCTTTGAGATACTTAACAGCTGCATAGGTAGTATTTTACACCAAAAAGACTTTAAAAAGCAGTCCAAATTCTATAAATCATCATTTTAAATAGCTTTCGGCTCCTTATCCCCTTCCTCCGCTATTCCTCTGCAGAATCGAAATAATGGTTGTAATAGATCCTCTGTGCAGGATTCCGAATCTCTCCCGAACGGAGTTTGTTAAAAATGGTGCAGGCTTCGCTTTCAATTGTCTGCCGGGTCGAGAACCCGAGCGTCTGGTTTAGTTTGTCAAAAGAGACGCGGTAGTCACGGGCATCAAGATTGGAATTGTCTCTGGAAATTGGTATTCCGCCCAGCGAGGTTCCGATGATTTCGGCAACCTCATCAATCTGGTAATTCTGGCCATCCGAGCCGACATTGAACACCTGGTTTCCCACGTCCTGCAGGTTCGCTTCAAGGCATCGGATGTAGACTTCAGCGGCATCCTCCACGCCGAGCAGCGGGCGCCACTGCCGGCCGCCAAAGACCTGGATTTTCCCGTCGACAAACGACTTCATGCTCATCGTGTTGACGACCAGGTCAAAGCGCATGCGATGGGAGTATCCGTACAATGTTCCCATCCGCAAAATGGTCGGGCTGAAGTATTCGTCCCCCATGCCGAGGATTATCTTCTCGGATTCGATCTTGGTGCGCGCATAAAGAGAAACCGGATTCAGGGGCGCGCTTTCGTCGAGCAGGTCCGCGCCGATGCCATACACGCTGCAGGTGGATGCATATAAAAACCGGTTGATATGGTGCAATTTGCTGGCGGAAGCCAACGCCTGCGCAGCCAGCACATTGGTTTCAATCGTTTCGGTCGGTCGGGCTTTCGATGCAGGATCGCCGACGATGGCGGCCAGCAGAACCACGGCATCTGTCTGGGAAAGCGAACTCACGCAGGTATGAATGTTACGCAAATCCCCTTCGATGACTTCGAGGTTTTCGTCTCCCGCGAAAGGCTCCAGCGACCGGCGGCCGTAGATGAAACTGTCCAGGATTCGCACCCGGAATCCGCGGCGGAGGAGTTTTTGCGTCAGCATGCTGCCCAGATATCCCGCTCCCCCTACAACCAGAACTCTGCGTGCCGGTTCGGTCGGCGTTGAATCCATTCCGGAAAATCCGTGCAGTGCCACGAGGTCTTCCACCGTGCAAACTTCCACGACGCGTCCATCCTGCCCTACGACCGGAAAGAAGCGCACGCCGTTCAATTGCATGTCGGAAATCGTGCTGCCGGCCAGTTTCCGGTTTCGGAGAGATTCCTCGGTGAGCTTGTAGACATGCTTCATCGGGTAGGCATCGACCGCTTCTTCTTCGTGGGCCCCGCTGATCAACAGGCGGCGAAGATCCGCAATAAAAACGCTGCCCAGGTACACACCGTTGTCGTCCACCACGAACGCGCGGTCGAACGGACTTCGTTCGATACGCAGTATCGCATTCCGGATCGATGTGCCTTTCTCGATAAAAACAACGGGATATTTCATGCCTCAACAGCCTCGCAGGGTTGCAGGTTCAAGTTCCAGGTTCCAGGTTCCAGGTTCCAGGTTCCAGGTTGTGCAACCTGTAACTTGAAACTTGTAACCTGCAACTTAGTGCACATGCCGATCGGACGCTTTAAGATTTCAGGAATTGTGCCACATACATGCGCATGGCGTCTTCATAATCCAGCGCTACTTCCCAATCGAGCATCCGGCGTGCCTTCTCCGAAGAAATAAACCGTCCTTTGAAATTCCCTTTCCGGTCCTCGACAAAGGTCAGCGAGGCTTTCTTCCCGAGGATTTCCTCAATCGTTTTGACTATCTGAATAACGCTGATTCTTTTCTTGCCGTTGAGGTTAAAAATCTGGTTTTCCGCTGCCGGATTCAGACATGCGGCATTGCCCCGCGCAAGGTCCTTTACATAAATGAACTGCCGGGACTGGCTGCCGTCTCCGTGGATGGTGATCGGTTCCCCGCGAGCGATGCGTTGGATGAAAATAGGCGTAACGGTTTCCGGCCGCGCACGTTCTCCAAAAGGAATACCGTACCGCATAATGGTGTAGTTCACGCCATAAAGACTCCGGTAATTCTTGCAGAACAGCTCGGCGGCAATCTTGGACGAAGTGTAAATGTGGTCCGGATTTTCGGTATAGGGCGTGTCCTCGGTAATGTTTTCTTCTCCTGCTTCGGGCAGGGATCCGTAAACCCACTCGGTGGACGCCAGGATGACACGCGCGACGCCGGTGCGGCGGGCAGCCTCCAGGACCGACAGCGTCGCCGTTGCCGTAATGTCGTTGGAAAACAGGGGGCTTTCAAAAAAACGATTCACATTCGCCTCGGCGGCGATCAGGTACACGACATCGCCGCTTTTAAACAGCTGCGTCATCCGGTCGATGTCTCGCGTGTCGCCCCGGACAAATCCGCACTTCTGGCTGTAATGCGGTGCCTCAAGATCGTAGATCAGCACTTCATGCCCCTTGTCGAGCAATACATCCACCACATGGGATCCGATAAATCCGGATCCCCCGGCAACCACGATTTTCATAATTGATCCCCTGATTTTTTCTTTTGGAGTGCGGCAGCTTGCTGCCGCTTTTAAAAACGCTCAAAACCCATGTTTTTCATTTCTTTATCGAAAGAGGCAGCGAACAGCCGCACATCTCCGAAAGCTTCGCCTTGCAAAAAATATGCGGCATTAGGCGAGACGCCGGCGCTCCCGGGAGGCTGAAGCCCCGACCCACATGAAGAGCTGAGCTTGCTGCCGCACTCCGAAAATTACTTCTCGCGGATGCAGTACAACCTGTTCTGGCTCCGCAGGAAGATCTCTCCCCCGCTGATGGCCGGAGTGGCAATAAAAATCTGGTCGGTCATTGTATTGGTCGCAAGGACTTCAAATTTCTCGCCCATTCGCAGGACGAGAACATCTTCATTTTCGCTTGCCAGGTAAAGCTTGCCGTTGGCCCCGACAGGAGACGACTTAAAGCTGTATGTCTTTGGCAGCCTGGTCTGCTGATAGTACGGTTCGCCCGTGCGGGCGTTGTAGCAGCTCACCATGCCGTTATCGGTCAGAACATAAAGCTTGTTGTCGTAAATGACCGGGGACGCCGTGTAGGAATTGCCTTTGACCTGGCTCCAGACGACGGCGTCGGTGCCGGTCAGAACGCCTTCCCGTCCGAGCCGGATCGCCATGAGGTTAGGCTTTAAATAGCCGCTCATCGCGAAAATCAGGTCATCCTGGCGCACTGGCTGAGGGATGGTGTTGGTTCCGAGCCCGGCGCATTCCCAGATCACTTTCCCGATGTTGAAATCATAGCTGCGCAATTTGTTGGAGCCGCTAACCACGATTTGCTTCTGTCCCTTATAATCCACGACCAGAGGGGCTGCCCAGTTGGACTTCTCGTCCCGGTTCACTTTCCAGATTTCTTTCCCGGTATTTTTATCGAGCATGACCATGAATGAATCCCCTTCATGGTCGAATACCAGGATGAGCCTGTCACCGGAGATAACCGGAGCCATCCCTTCGCCAAAGGCCATGCGCATACGCATCTGGACGCCATAGTCTTTCTTCCAGATCAGCTTGCCTTTCAGGTCGTAGCAGTAAATGCCGCGCGATCCGAAAAACGCGTAGACGTATTTGCCGTCTGTCACCGGGGAATTGGAGGCGAGACTCCCGTAGGAAGGATGATACCCTTCGTGAGGGACTGCGGTGATTGCCGTCTGTTGCCACAGGAGCTTTCCCGTTTTTCGATTGAGGCAGAGAATTTGAAACGCATGCTCTACCTGAGGGCCGGGCGTTGAAAGTTGAGGTTTCGCCCCGGGTGTCGCCTTGGGCGCAGCCGCCGGTTCCGGCCCGGTGGAAGGTCCGGTTTTGACCGCAGTCGTGACGAAAATCCTGTCGCCCCATAGCACAGGGCTGGAACTGCCCCGTCCCGGAATCTCCGTCTTCCAGCGCACATTTTGCGTATCGCTCCAATGCAGCGGCGCGTCGCCGACCGCCATGCCATCTGCTGCCGGTCCGCGCCAATACGGCCAGTCACCCTTTCCGGCCGCAAAGCACAACGCACACGTCAAAAACAATAAAGCAGCCAACGCCTTCTTCATAAAGTAATCCTCCAGTTATTGCTAGCTTTATCATTCCCGACAGGCAGGTCAAGTAAAACTTCAAGTTGGAAGGCTTCGAGTTGTGTGTTTCCTCGTTTTCGATATAGAATCCTTTTCCGGAGAGGATGCCCGAAATAGCGGACATTTCCGAGGATTCTTTATTGATGACTTCGCTGTATTTCGCGATGAAGCTGAGAGGTGAAAGCTGACAGCTGAAGGCTGACAGCCTGCGCCCTCGGCCGCGCTAGGAGAAAAAGGAATGATTCGAGTTTCTGTAATGTACCTAAAAGGCGGGAAATTTGACTTCGACTATTATGCGGACAAGCACATGGGGCTGGTTCACAAATTGCTCGACTCCTACGGACTGATTAAATCCGAGGTCGACAAAGGTATTGGCGATTCTCCGTATGTCGCAGTCGGGCACCTGGTTTTTGACAATGCGGAAAATATGCAGAAAGGGCTTCAGGCACACGACCCCAAACTGGCGGCCGACCTTGTCAACTTTTCAGACATAAAACCCGAGTTCCAGGTCAGCGAGATTATTGGCTAGGAGACAGAATTCAGGAGTCAGGAGTCAGGGGTCGGTATCGGGATCGTATTTTCTTTCAACCCCGATACCGACCCTGACCCCGGACTGAAATGTTTCCTGTCTTCTGTAAACGCCGTACTCTCGAACCGCTTCCATCATTGCGCGCAGGTTGTCCAACTTTGGATTGTCGGCGATGCATCCCGCGCCCAAGACGTAGCCTCCTCCCTTGCCGCAGTCTTCAATAAGCTTGCGGCAACGCTCTTTGACTTCCTTGGGAGAACCGGTAACGATTAGCGAAGAGGGCACATTTCCTTGAATGCAAAACTTGTTGCCCAGGATTTTCTTCGCTTTTGCCATATCGCTCTGATCGAACCACCAGACGACGCTGCCTTTGGGGAAGTCGGTTGCCTTTTCTATGCGGGTATTATAGCTGCCTTCGGCAAACAGCATGCAGATGAGTCCCTCTTCAATGAGGGCATCCATTACTTTTTTCATCGTCGGCCAGTAAAAAGTGTCAAACTGCTTTTCGGACATCCAACCGTCGGCGCCTTTGTGCAGAGGGAACATAACCGAAAGCATCCTTGAGAAATTGGGCGCATTTAAAATTGAATGAATGGTTAACTCTGCCATTACCTCGACAGCTTTGAGGAGCTTATCGCCGTGACGGAACATATCCATCATGATGCCCTTAGTCCCGCGAAGCGTATCTCCGACGGCGTCGAAAGGAGCGACGGTGATCGTACCCATTGTCGAGGGAAATCCGTGTGCCGCGGGACCGGATGCCATGAACTTTGCGCTGAGCTGATTCCTTTTCTGGATCTCTTTTCCCGCGTCGATCATCCTTTGCAGGGTTTCCTGGACTTGCGGCAAAGCCAGGGGCATAAGCTGAAATGTAGGTATTTCAATAATGTCCGGCAGCGGCGCCAGCATGCGGAAACTTTCAAAGGCTCCAAAAACCCTTGGTAAATAAGTCCGCAACCAGTAGTCGGAAGGGTCTCGTACGAGATCATCATATTCCTCCACTTTCATGTATTCGCCTTCCACGAACTGGTAGTCGGGTGCATTGACGGAAAGTCCATGCCCCGGCCAGGCATAGAGCTTGTAGTCGAGGAGTTCAAGAGCTTTTCCCGGAGCCACGAAAGGAACGGCGAAATATTCCAGTTCCTCGGAATATTTTTCATTGAATGCTTTGCAGGCTGCTATTCCTTTCTCCACGTCATACATAGCTTCGTGCATACTGACGCCGTGGAGGATAAGAGGAAGGTTTCCCACAGGCAGGCTGATGGGCACTCGATCGGGCTCCTTCACGTTGAAAACATCCACCAGCCGCTGAGCTCTCACCTTGTAGCTCTTGGCGGCAAACTCATTTACAAATTGAATATCCGTGGGATTAAGAAACTGATGAAGCCGGTATTCCCGTTTCTGGGCGGGAGTCAGCTGCGCCCAGTTCTCGGGCAATCCATGGTAATTCGCCATTTCATTAGCTCCTTTAGGCGTTTATTTCTGCAAGCCGAACTCAATTTGTCCGAGAATGAAGCATATCGTGTGCCTTCCTCATGGTTTTTGCGCCCGCAGGGCGCTTTCGGAGTGCGGCAGCTTGCTGCCGCTTTCAATAAAGAGGTGAAAAACACGGATTTTGAGCGTTTTATAAAAGCGGCAGCTTGCTGCCGCACTCCGAAAGCTTCGCGTTCCCAGGCACTACAACAGAGGTATTTTCTTTGGCGCTTCCGCAAACGAATACAGTGTCGCTTCCGCATCCTTAAGGTAGAAGGTAACAAAAATTTCTTCGTCTGCCCCTTTGGGGTAGATCTGGAGCAGCATGGCCGATTCTGTAAACGCCTGAGCTTTGGCTTCCCGGCTTTCGTCAAATGCGGCTTTGCCGCAGAGACGCAGCCATTTTCCGTCTGGGCCCATGGCAGACATCTCAACATCAGGGTTTTTGACCATCTGCTTATAAACGTCCTTGGTGTTGTTAGTGCAGAAGTATAGCGCGTTATTCTTTTTCATAACAAAGCCGAAAGGGCGCACCCTGGCTTTTGCTCCGTCAACAGTGGCAAGATGAAATACTTGATTGGCTTTTAGAAACTCATAGGCTGTGCTCATACGTCTCTCCTAAAATAGTCTTGTTTTACTTCTTTTCATGCAATCGCATCACGACAATGGAATCGTCACTACATAGAAGCCCCAGTTCTCTGCAGGCTTTTACCAGGCCATCTTGCCGGGTTTGCCCGCCCATTTGTCAACCTGCTCGTTATAGATCATGCGTTTGGTAAAAAGCCATTTGCCGTTTACCTTGATCATTTCGTCCTCATAGTGGCCGTACGAATCGAGAGTTGCCGTTCTCTGGGGATTATTGTTGCCATAGTGAAACCAATAAGCTCTTCCGTAGGCTTTGTTCCCCTCGACCTTGATGACGATATTTGTGATGTTATGACGTCCGGTGGCAGGACGCAGTTTCGGGGCATCCGCCGCTCCCGCTTCGACCTTTCTGTTTGGCATTCCACCGATGATCTTGCGGATCGCATCATGACCCTTTATCGCACCGTCCCCGATATCGAGTATGCCGTCCGGTGTAAAAGTGGACAAGTAAGTCTCAACATCTCCAGAATCCAGCGCAAGCATATAGCGGGCTTGCAGATCCTCGATTTCAGCGCGATCTTGGGCATAATTCTTGTCATATTGAGCAGATGCAGAGGGAATAGCAGACATCAGAAGAAGAATCGCCATTCCAAATAACAGGGTAAATGACATTTTTCGCATTTCGCTCATCCCTTTCTTTTGGATTTTAGTCGGGTGCATTCCGGCTGCCTCCCATGATACTCGAATCCAAAGCAAGCCGGGTACCTGATATTGCTGAAAAATTGTGTTGTTCATTCGATTGACTACGGATCTCCATGCTGGCATTCTCAGCGTATGAATCCCCAAAACTCCTCCATGAAAACGAAAACCAACTTTGCTTGGCTGCGCTTGAGCAGCATTTCTTTTTTTCTGTCTCTCCTGTTTTTATCCGCTTTGCCCGCGGAAGATTGGCCGCAGTGGCGCGGGCCGTTGAGCAACGGTATTTCCAGTGAGTCCGGATTGCCCGACCGTTGGAGCGCCAGCGAACATATTGAGTGGCAAGCCGCGCTTGCCGGGCTTGGAGCCTCCTCCCCTATCGTCTGGGGAGACAAAATATTCGTGACGTCCCAGACAGGGATTGTTGCTGTGCAGCAGGGCATGCGGCCCCAACTGGCGCGGGACGACCAGGATTTGGCCAGCAAGGAAAATCCCATAGGCGGCCGGAACATCAAAGACACCCGTTCCGGCGAAGAGGTTGCCCTGATCGTGGAGGCATTCAGCCGGTCCGACGGCAGCCGTCTCTGGAAATACAGCATTCCGGCCACCGGAGAGTTTCCGGAACTCAGCGAAAAACACAACCTTGCAACGCCCACACCAGTCACAGACGGCAAGACCATCTACGCATTATTTGGCAACGGGCAACTCGTCGCTCTCGACATGGATGGGCATCCGGTTTGGACCCGGCATCTTGGCAAAGAATACTCTCCCTTTATCGTTTCGTGGGGGCATGGCAGCTCGCCCACACTCTATAAGGATTTGTTGATTATTTTGTGCGATCACACCCGGAAGTCCTACCTGCTTGCGCTGGAAAAAAGCTCGGGGAAGGAGCGCTGGAATGTGGATCGCGGATCGAACCGCGTGGCTCATGCCACGCCCTTCATTGTTGCCGGGCCCAAGGGGGATGAGCTGATCGTCAACTCCAGCATGCGCATTGACGCGTACAATCCGGTGAATGGGGAATCTCTGTGGTATGCCGGCAGCCAGCGACAGACGCCGGTCCCATCGCCGGTTTTTCACAACGGAATCATTTACTTGAGCCGGGGCTACCGCAACAGCGACTTCATGGCCATCCGGCCCGGTGGGCAAGGAGACGTCTCGTCCAGCAGCATCGTGTGGCACGTCCCCAGTGGTGCTTCCTATGTCCCTTCCATTCTGTATTATAACGGATTGCTCTATGTCACTAACGAAGTCGGCATTGTTACGTGTTCGGACGCCGAGACCGGGAAGCAGGTCTGGCGCCAACGACTCGGAGGAATTTTCTTCGCCTCACCGGTGGCTGGGGATGGGAAAATATACATGGCAAGCGAAACAGGGGAAACCTTCGTGCTTAAAGCCGGACGCGACCCCGTTATCCTGGCGCAAAATAACCTTGACGAGCGCATGCTTGCTTCTCCGGCCATCTCGAATGGCCGCCTTTTCCTGCGCAGCGATGGGACCCTGTTCTGCATCGGCAAGTAATCAAGCGGATTACTTCAGCCCCAATGCGTCGGTTGTCGCGTCGTACCGGTAGTGAACATAATCGAAATCCGCGGATCCGCCGTTAGGGCCGTAACTGAAGATCGAGATGCGACTGCCTTTCCAGTGTTTAAAAATCAGGCGAAAAGTCATTCCCGAATCGACATAGATCTTGCCGTCGAGGCTGTACCAGAGCCGGCCCGTGTCCCCGCTGTTGATCCCGCGAAACCAGACGCTGTTGCGCTCTAGAACCGGTCCTTCGCCTTTATCCCAGAGGATTCTGCGGACACCATTTTCCTGGCCGACGCCGATCCATCCGAATTCGCTGCCGCTCATGAATGCGAATCCGGCGCGCTGACCGTCCTTCATGGGTCCGGCATCCATCTTTACGTCGATCAATCCCGCGCTGTCCCAAAGCTTTTGTGTCAGAGTGTTGCGCGCCAGGCTCAGAGCCGTCGCAGGCTGGGCTGTCAAGCGGAGCCATCCGCGGCGCGCGTTTAAGAGACCATGCGCCCGGTACAGGATTGTGATTCCATTGCCAGATAGGTGCCAGCGTCGCGTTCTTGAATTCATCGCTGGTTTGCGGGTGCACGATGGCATAGTTCTTGCCGACATCCGGCTTCTTCCCGCCTGCCACTGGCTGGCCATTATCGCCGAACACAGGCCAATCGTCATCCGTCCAGCGGACGGGATTTAAATAACAGATTCGCCCGAGATATCCCGTCGACTTGTAGGAAATAAACCACGTCTCGCCGTTTTTGAGTTCGACCAAACCACCCTGGTGCGGGCTGCGCGGGGGAAACACTTCCTTGCGCTCATAGGGACCGTAGATATCCCGGGAACGCAGCACTGTCTGCCATCCGGAGTCGACTCCGCCTTCCGGCAGTGAAATGTAATAATATCCCTTGCGCTTAAAAACTTTGGGACCTTCGGCTACCTTACCGCGGTAGATTTCTTTGCCTTCATCCAGAAGCTGCGTGCCGTCCTGGCTCATTGTGTGGAGGATCAGCGGTCCGGCGCCGTGGTAGCTGTGCACCAGATATGCCTGCCCGTCGTCATCCCAGAAAGGACAGGGATCCTCCCACTTTTCGACGGCTTTGACAGTGACGGTCTCCGACCAGGGCCCGGCGGGATTTTTCGCGTGCCACATGAATAGTCCATCATAAGGCGTGCACACGAAGATATAGAACTCGCCGTTATGATAGCGCAGCGTTGGCGCCCAGGTCCCCTGGCTGTAGCCCTTCATTTCATCGTACTTGGGCGACATGGAGAGCCGGTTGAATACTTGGCCGATGACGTTCCAGTTGACCAGGTCTTTGGAGTGCAGGACCTGCATCCCGACGAAGTGGAAGTCGGATGCGATCAGATAGAAATCGTCGCCATGGCGCAGGATGTCGGGATCGGAGTAATCCGATTTAAGGATTGGATTTTTAAACGTCCCGTCTCCCTGGTCGCCCCAGCTGAGAACCTTCTTGCTCCTGCCGGTTACAACGCCGGCCTGAGCGAGAACAATCAGGAGCAGCAGTGCAATTGAGTTTCGCTTCATGAAAAAAACGATAGCATCGGGGCCGGCACACAGGCTACCAAATTTTTTCGCGATGCGCGCCGTGCATAAATTTTTAACAATACAATGGGCGCCCAGCACAAACGTTTGCTAAGATTCCTTCTGCTGTGAGGTACATAGCAGAAAACCGCCTACTGTGGTTTTGGCATCGATCTATTGCATGGCGCACCTATAAGGTCGTCGAGGAGAGTGAATTATGGAGAAACTCCAGTGGCAGAACAACCTGTCAGTCGGTATTGAACTGATCGATAATCAGCACAAGCGATGGATTGCGCACTATAACGACATCGTAGAATCCATTACATCCCAGCAGAATAAAACGCAGGTCTCAAAGACGCTTGGTTTCCTGATTGATTATACGGAAGTTCATTTTTCGACAGAAGAAAAGCACATGTCCGCGAACAACTATCCGGGATGGCTGGAGCATAAAACAAAACACGATGGCTTGAGAGCCACCCTCGCCAACCTCGTCAAGGAATATGAAGAAGAGGGTGCCACTACTCAGTTGTCGGAAGCGATAGATACTTTTCTAGGCCATTGGCTGATCCGGCACATCCAGGAAGTCGATATACAATTCGGAGAATTTGTCAGGGAAAAGAAGATCGTTCTTGTCTAAAGCGGAACCGGCGGATTATGGATGCAGCCATTGAACTCAGAAATGTGACTAAAACTTTCGGCCAGACTGCGGCGGTCAAAGATCTGAATCTGGCGATCCCGTATGGCGGCTTGTACGGCTTTATCGGTCCTAACGGCGCGGGCAAGACCACGACGATCCGGCTGATTTTGTCGATTTTCTTTCCTGATTCCGGCGAAATATCGGTGCTTGGACACAAATCGGCACTTCAGGCCAGGAGCCGGATTGGCTACCTTCCCGAAGAACGCGGCGTCTATCGGAAGATGCGCGTCGGCGCTTTTTTGAGTTACATCGCCGGGCTCAAAGGTGTTAAGGATTTAAATCTCGGCAAAAAAGTCCGGGCTTCGCTCGAACGTGTCGGCCTGGGCGGAACCGAAGGAAAACGCTGCGAAGAGCTGTCCAAGGGCATGCTTCAGAAGGTTCAATTGCTGGCCGCCGTGATTCACAAGCCGGACCTCCTGATACTGGACGAGCCTTTCAGCGGCCTGGATCCGGTCAGCACGAGGCAATTGCGCGACCTCGTGCTGGAAGAATCCCGGCGCGGCGCGACCATCCTCTTTTCGACCCACGTGATGCCGCAGGCTGAAGAAATCTGCCAGAACGTTATCATGATCCACCGGGGCCGCAAGGTTTTGGACGAAGCGCTGGCAACGATACGCAGCCAGTATGATCCCCGAATCCTTGAATTCGATCCTCTGGATTCCCGCGCCGACTTGTCTAAGCTAGCTAAATTGCCCGGAGTCGAGCGTGTGGAACCGGATGATTCGGGCTACAAAATCTTCCTGGTCGATGGCAGCAACCCTGCGGAGGCGATGCATCGGATCATAGATGCCGCAACGCCCGCGCGGCTCGAACTGTCACGTCCCCGGCTCGAGGATATTTTTATCAGCCTCGTCTCGACTGGAGCGGATACCGTTGAAGACCGGCAAAAGCTGAGAGCGGATCTGAAAGACTCCGTTCCCGGGGAGGTGAACTCATGAGAAGCATATTCAACATCGCGAAGCGTGAGTTCATGGCCACTGTGGCGACGCGGGCTTTCATCATAGGTCTTTTGATCATGCCCGCGATGCTTGCGCTCATGGGCATGGTGATGCCTCGGTTGTTTAACATCCAGAGCATGAAAATGCAGGGGGCGCTACGGGTGATCGATCCGACCGGCCGGATCTTGCCCGAACTGGACAAGGCTTTTGATCCCGCCAGGATTGCCGAACGCCGCAAGGAAGAGGCGCAGAAAGCCGTGGCCCAGGCATCGCAGCAAATCAAGCGATTTGGCGGAGGGGCCGCTGCGGGGAACATACAGGACATGCTGGGACCCGTACCCGACATTCGCATTCTGCAACGTCCTCCGGGCTCGGAAGTAGAGAAGGAAAAAGAATGGCTATACACACAGCCCAAAGAGATGCCTCATCTGGCGCTGATTGTGATTCACTCGAATGCCGCCGTGCTGGGCGGGGGTGATCTGGATTACGGCTCCTACGACCTCTTCGTCCCGCCCAAACTCGATGACCGCGTCGATCGCGAGATCCAGAGAGGTCTTCGCGAAGCCATTGTCCGCGCCCGCCTCAAAGCCCGGTCTTTGGATCAGGCCGCTATCGATGCGATGGTAAACATTCCCTCTGTCCGGTCCGTTACCGTGACTCCGGAAAATCAGCGCATGACGGTCAGGGGAATGAATTTTCTTTTCCCCATAGCATTCGGCTTGCTGCTTTTCATGGGAGTTATGGGCGGTGGCGGCCAGCTGCTTACCACGATGGTGGAAGAAAAATCAAGCCGGGTGGTTGAGGTGCTTTTATCGTCTGTGTCGCCCATAGAGCTGATGGCAGGCAAGCTGCTCGGTCAAATGGCCGCCAGCCTGTTAGGAATGTGCATATACCTGGCCATGGGACTATCCATGCTCTCCTTTTTTGCTCTTTTCGGCCTGCTCAATGTTTCTCTGATTTTCTACCTGATCCTTTTCTTCATCATTACCTATCTTGTGATGGGATCGCTGATGATGGCGGTGGGTGCCGCGGTCAATGACATGAAGGAAGCGCAGGGCCTGCTGGCCCCTTTGACGATCCTTTTTGTAATTCCGTGGATTCTCTGGATGCCGATATCGGCGGATCCCGGCTCGACATTGAGCGTGACGATGAGTTTCCTGCCCCCCGTCAACACGTTCGCCATGCTTCTGCGGATGGCATCCAGCGTGCCGCCTCCCCTCTGGCAAGTATGGCTTTCGATCGCCATTGGAGTAGCGTCGGTCTTCTGCGCACTGTGGGTGGCGGCGAAAGTCTTCCGGATCGGACTCTTGATGTACGGCAAACCCCCGAATTTCGCTACTCTTATTCGCTGGATCCGCGCGGCCTAATGCAAATTAGAGCTTAAATACTTTTTCGGCGTTCAGCTGGAACAGTTTTTTCTTGTCGGCAGCGCTGATCGGGAAATTGTCCGTCATGGCCACTTCTTCCGGAACGAACTGATAGGGATAATCCATTGCATACAGCACACGGTCGACTCCCAATACCGATTGTGCCATGGTGATTGCCGGCGCCCAGGGCAATCCGCTCGTGGTGATATAGAAATTTTCCTTCATGTAATCGCTGGGCAGTTTTTTGACCTTTTTCATGAAGGAATAGCGTGCGTTTTCATACATGTAATCGATCCTGTAGAGCATGTAGGGCAGACCTTCTCCCCCATGGCCGATTACTATTTTAAGCTTGGGGAAACGGTCGAATACGCCGCTCGTCATTAAGCCCAAAACGTGGAGAGATGTTTCATGGGCAAAACCCATAATGGCTCTTTCAAAGCCGCGCGCCAGATACGGCATCACCATATTGGGCGGCGGCGTCTGCGGATGAAGATAAATGGCGGCATCCAGAGCCTGCGCCGCCTCAAATATTTCCCAGTACTTTGGATCGTCGAGGTATTCTCCCTGGGTGTGCGAATTGATGATCACACCATTTAATTTGAGTTTTTTGATGCCCCTCTCCATCTCTTTCGCCGCAGCTTTCGGGTCCTGCGGTGCGACTGCGGCGAGGCCGGCAAATCGATCCGGGTGTTTCTTGATAGCCTCTGCCAGCTGATCGTTGGTCGAGATGGCCAGCGCGTTTGCAGTAGCCGCATCGAAGATCTGCACTCCCGGGGCGGTCAGGGAGAGGACCATTTTGTCGATCCCGGAAATGTCCATGTCATGGATCCGTTTTTCACCGATATCGGTGAGCTGACCGACAAGTGCCGTGTTGCGGACAAATCGCCCCCACATCGACATAAACCCCGGATCCGTCAGAGCTCCGTTTTCAATCACGTCCAAATACATCTTGAACATTTCGGCCGGGCCCCACGCTTCCTCGGTGGCGATTCTTTTATAATCCGCCCTGCCCGGCTTCCCGGCACCTACGGAGTAGGGCGGCACGGTTTGTGCGACCCCCAACACGGAGCTTCCTTTTACAGCGGCGCAGCTTGCGAGAGCATATTTCAGAAATGACCTTCTGTCGGTTCCCATCCCAGCCTCCTGCAGATAATTAGACCTCTCTTATCACAGAATATCTGCCCAAAATCCACACCTTATTAGCGGTTGAGCCTCCAACTATGCCGTATCAATATGCGTCGCTAGCGCTATCGGAATCGGTATCGCAATCGCTATCGGGATTCGGCTATCCGTTCCGATGAGGCAATGCCGACCGAGGGGGTGTCGTGGTTAAAGCAATTTGCCGCTGCTATTCATTTAATACGTAATTGTTGAATTAATCAGAGTATAATACATAAATGTATGATATGGGTTGACGCCAACCTAGCGCAGGCCGCGCAGCGGCCTGGTGAATTTAGCCGGGCCTTTTAAGGCCCGGGATAGGAAGCGCAGTAGGCGTTCCGTCGCGTGAGCGACGGTTGAATTCAGGCGTCGCTCACGCGACGCGCTATTCATCGAATTCAGTGCCGGCCTTGAAAGGCCGGCCTAAACTCACTGCGCCGCTGCGCGGCTTAATAGCGATTGTCAGCTGCAAATAACGCAAACCCGGCGGCGATGACGCAAAACCTCTGCGCAGCGCCGCCGGGTTTGTCTTTTCGACGGGGTTTTCATGGAACTTTTTGCTGCAGTTCCTACTTCGGAGGTTTCTCTCCGCGGCGGGTGTCGATGTCGTCGGGATACATCAAAGCTTCCCTGCCACGCTCCCCCGTTCGGATGCGAATGATATCCTCGACGGGGTAGATGAAGATCAATCCATCCCCTTCCTTTCCTGTTCTTGCGGTCTGGATGATGGTTTCCACGGCCTTCTCGACATTGTGGTCGCTGAGAATGATATTGACCTGCATCTTGGGGAGAAGGTCCATGTGATAGGTCGTTCCGCGCCACGAAAGCTCGATTCCGCCCTGACGGCCATGGCCGCGGACTTCAAAGACATTCATGCCGATAATGCCGATATTCTGCAGCGCATCTTTCACGGCGTCCAACGCCTCTTCCCGGATAAAGACTTCAAGTTTCTTAGTCATGACTGCAATCTCCTTCTATTTTGTCCGTGTATGAACGGGGGTGATCTTTTGTATGCATTCTTGTTTGCTTCCGTTATGCTGCCGAACGCCGCGATGGAACCTGCCGCGACAACCGGCCACCCGCCATCACCACATCCACGTTTGTGTACCCGATCATGCCCATCTCCGGCATGTCCAGGCCCATCAATTCATCTGCCGGGACCGACCGCAGGAGTTTGAAAACATTCAGAACTTTGAAGAAGCAATAGGACAAGCCTCCCACCACCACAAAAATGGAAACGATCTCGAGACCTTGGGCGACAATCTGCAGCTTCCCGCCATGAAGAATCCCGGTGACCGGGGATTGAATTCCGTTCCAGCCGGCGGTGATAGGATTGCCGTTGGCAAATATGCCTACCGCCAGCAGACCCCAAAAGCCATTAACCAGATGCACCGGTACCGCTCCGACCGGATCGTCGATATGCAGCTTTTCCAGCCAGAAAGTGGCGAGGCAGACCAGAACGCCGGCAACGAGGCCTATCACCACGGAAGCCAGCGGCGATACAAAGGCGCAAGGAGCGGTGATTGCCACGAGGCCAGCCAGGATTCCGTTGACCGAAAGACCTGGATCCGGTTTTTTTGTCGGGCCCATCCACCACATATATAGCATCGACGACATGCCGCCCGCCGCACCTGCCAAAAGCGTATTGACCGCAGCCAGGACGGCGAGTTCGCGTCCGCCGCCTATAAACGCCAGCGAAGATCCCGGATTAAAGCCGAACCATCCGAAAAACAGGATGATCGTGCCCAGGACGCCCATCGGAATATTGTGGCCCGGCATTGCGTTCGCAGAACCGTCCTTGTTGAACCGGCCGATGCGGGGTCCGACCACGATCGCGCCTGCGAGCGCGATGCTGCCGCCGACCATGTGAACGACGCCCGATCCGGCAAAGTCCACTGCGCCGTTGCCTATGCCCATGGACCGTCCCAGGTTTTGCAGCCAGCCGCCGCCCCATATCCAGTTGCCGATCAGAGGATAGATAAACATGCTGACCCAGAACCCCATCAGGACAAATCCGCTGAATTTCAAGCGCTCCGCGGTGGAACCCGTCGGGATGGTGGCCGCCGTATCCATGAAGACCATTTGAAAAAGGAAGAAGGCCAGAATGCCGCTGCCGGTCAGGCCGGTCAGGACAAAATCCGCTGCCTCCCAGGAATCCGTGCTGTCCGAATTGCAGCAACGGCGTCGACAACAGCGCCTTTCCAGTCTCCCAGTGTCGTCGGGGAATGAGCCCATTCCGTAAGCCCGTGAACACCGGGGAAAGTGAAATTCACGGCGCCGAATTGAAAGGCAAAACCCACAAGCCAGTAGCCGATGGCTCCGATGCAGAACACCATCATATTCATCATCATGGTGTGCGAGACGTTCTTGGCTCTGGTAAAGCCCGTTTCAACCAGGGCAAATCCGGCCTGCATAAAAAACACCAGGAACCCGGCGATGAGCATCCACAGTATGTTTATGCTATCACCCAGTTCTTTAGTGCTCGGGCCGTCGCTCTGGGCCGACGCAATCCCGCACATAACCAGAAAGAAAATCATGATTCCCGGAATAGCTTTAGCGCGCCTTAAGATTGTCTTCAGCATAAAACCCTCTCTCCTCACGAAAACGTCATCTGTCATTCAATCAGTTCATTTCCCGGGACGCATTGCATAGCGCATCCCACGGCAAATGACGCTGCAAAGTCCGTGCCAGAGAGCTTACGCAGCAATAAAAAATTTATAAAAGACTGAATGTAAATGGTTTAGCCGATATCCGGTGCGATGGGCGTGGAGCTCATAAAGATACATATATGTATTAGGCTAGTCTAAATATTTCATTTACGTATGAATCATCGCCGAAGCAGAAAGGCCGCACGATGTGAAATATCATATTTCTTTCATTCGAGTGGGTCCGGGCTGAAGTCCGACTTGCCGGCACCAGGATTAATCCTTCTCCTCCTTTAGCGAACTTGGACTTGGACTTGGTCTTGGACCTGGACCTGGTCTTGGACCTCTTTGAAGTGGTCCAGGACCACGTCCAGGTTTTTGGCTGCTTCGTTTTTGGACACGCTTGGGCTGAAGCCCGGACCCACATGAAAGGATCATGCATTTGCGTTACGAGGTTCCTTCAAATTGGCGCCGCAGGACCCGCAGAATTGGTGTCCCTGTTCCACGAGGGCCCCGCATGCGGAACACTTCTGTCTGAACTGGCGGCCGCACTGCGGGCAAAACAACAATTGAGGTTCCAGCTTTGTCTGGCAGCCAGGGCATTCCATCAGGATCGGCTTGCGCACAATCAGGTAGATGACGATTCCCAGCAGGTTTGGCGTAAGGATGGCAATGAATGTCCACAGCCACTGGTTCATGCCGCGCCGGCCGGCATCATGATAAATAAAAAACCATACGCCGACGATAGCGGCGAGAAACAGCATCGCCATGCCGGTGCCGAAGAAGAGGATTCCCAGGACGAACAGGTGCCGGTCATGCGGTGATGCAAAGATATGCGCTGCGTTTACATAATCCCAAACGAAAGTAGCTCCAGAGCAAACACAGGCCTACCAAATAGAACACCGTCAATCCTCTGATAGGAACCTTTTTGTCGATCAGCTTGTTCACCATAACTCCTCCCTTATAAGTCCGTTATATCGATGGGAATTCATTCACACGTGCTTTGGATGCAAATGCCGTCCGGCCTTGTATCCCTTCCTCATCGCCGAAACGTATGTGGCCCCGTTCCATCAGCGAAATAGCGGAAACTACTGTCACAAGTGTTCCGCCCACCAGCAGGATTGCCAAGGCCGCTCCCCCTGCGATCGCCGTCGATGAGGTCCAGTACATAAAAAGCTTTGCCATCAGCCAAACGGGAAGTAGGAAAGAGACTGAAAGGCTCAGCAGCGCGGCAAAAATGATTATGGGCATCCATCCGATTTTGAATGCCAGATCTCTTTCCGACATGCGTCTGAGAGTCTTTGCCCTTAGGAATGGCGAATAGAGCCGGTCCGGCGGGTATGAAGACCGCACAACACCAAGGTTGCTCCAATAATGTGTGCAGGAGGCGCAACCCTGCAGATGTTGATTCAGTTCGGAGGGAAGATTTGCGCTTTCTCCATCAGAAAGGAATATCTCCAAAAGAATTTTCCGCTGCCTGCTGCAGGGGGCGTCGCTATTAGCCATGATTCTCTTCCTCCATCATAGTGCTGGCTAAAAAATCCAGGCCGCGCTTCAGGCGGCTTTTCACGGTTCCGAGCGGCAGACGGCAAAAGTCAGCGATTTCTTCATAGGACTGATCCTGGAAAAATCTCAGGCACAGCACTTCGCGATATATCGGCGCCAGCGATTCTAAAAGGCGCTTCACTGTCTCTTGTGTCACTACCTGACGACCGAAATCCGCCGGATCCGGTATTTCCCTGGGGCGGTCCCCCTCTGTGCACGGACTGGCCGGTGTCGAGCGACCACCACCGTTTCTTCCTGCGCAATGCGTCATACGCGGCATTGCGCGCCACCCGAAAGAGCCACGGTCTGAAACTCACGCTGGAGTCAAACAAGCTGATTTTTTCCATCACTTTTACCCAGCTGTCCTGAAAGACATCCTCCGCCGACTCGCGCGAGCCCATGATGGAATAGAGGTATCGCATAAGCGCCTCGCCATGCAGATCCATCAGCGCCCCTGCGGCATCGGTGTCCCCTTTTTTCAATTGGGAAATCAGCTGCCGCTCATCTGGTTCCAGCCCGATCACCATGGAATCCTCTTTTATTCGGATCTGTCATTGCGTCTACGCCCCATCTTGAAGAGAAGTTCCCGCCAATCAAGAATAATTTCGGAGTACTAGGTCTGAATCAAACATCACCTGCAGAATTTTGCTTGCACTCAAGGGCTTCCCGTATAAAAATCCCCTCTCGCTCTTTGAGCCTGGCTGAGCATACCCGCAGGTTTGATGTGAATGCTGCCATTGTAAGGCGGAGTGAAGACAACGAGGCAATTTCCGGACGCTGAATGCCATGAGGGGATATTTCCCTCGTTATGGACGGCAAATGTGCCGGTATGCCCGAAGCTAAGCACAAATACATTCGATAGAGTGATTTCCACGGGAGGATCTTAAATTGTACAAAATAGCAGTAATGCCCGGTGACGGGACCGGACCAGAAGTGACAGCTGAAGCTGTGAAAGTCCTCCGGGTTGCGGCGGACAAATTCGGCTTCAAAACCGAGCTGACCGAATTTGATTTCGGTGGCGAGCGATATAAGAGGACGGGCGAAACTCTACCGGACAGCGCCATCGACGAGCTCCGCAAATTCGACGCGATATTGTTGGGCGCCATCGGGCACCCCGATGTCGCACCGGGTATCCTGGAGAAGGGTATCCTGCTGAAAGCTCGCTTTGCACTGGATCAGTATATTAACCTCCGGCCGGTCAAACTCTTCCCTGGCGTGGAAACACCACTGAAAGACAAAGGACCGGAACATATCGACTTCACCGTCGTGCGCGAGAACTCGGGCGATCTGTACACGGGCACCGGCGGCGTCACGATGAAGGGAACCCCGCATGAAGTGGCGGTGCAATCGGCTGTTTACACCCGGTTCCAGGTTGACCGTTGCCTGCGATACGCGTTCAATTATGCCCGCAAGTACGGGAAAAAGGCTCGCGGCAAGGGACCCAAGAATACGCTGGCGCTGTGCGGCAAAACGAACGTCCTGACCTACCTGTATGATCTCTGGGAACGGGCATTCCACGAAATGGGGAAGAAGGAATTTCCTGATATCGAACGGGAATATTATCACGTAGACGCGACATGCATGTGGTTCGTCAAGAATCCGGAATGGTTCGATGTGATCGTAACCGGAAACATGTTCGGCGACATCATCACCGACCTGGGTGCCATGATCCAGGGAGGGATGGGCATTGCAGCCGGAGGAAACCTAAATCCTGAAGGCGTCAGCATGTTCGAGCCCATTGGCGGCAGCGCTCCGAAATACACCGGCATGGGCGTCATCAATCCGCTGGCGGCGATTTGTTCGGCGCAGATGATGCTGGAAACACTGGGTGAACAGAAAGCGGCCGACAAGATCGATGCAGCCGTCAGGTTTGTCACGAGCAAGAAGCTTAAATCGCTCGCGGCAGGACGGATGGGCTACTCCACGTCGCAGGTCGGCGACCTGGTTGCGGAGAAAGTCGCAGAATAGCAAATTACTTTTTGGCACATCCGTAATGCTGCTCAAACCGGCGGAACGGATGTGCCTTTTTTGCCATATTTTAACAGTCCCAACGCTGCAACTTTTTAAAGAGGGGGAGTGGAATGCGACCCATGAATAGGCTTCTTGTTTCCGGGATGACCTTGCTGTTGTCTTTTTGCGCAATCCAGGGCGCGTTTGCAGGAGAGCCGGAGTGGAATCCGGCTGCCCTCAAAGAATGCGATCGGGCCTGCCTGGTCGGTATCATGGACGGCTACATGGATGCGATTTTCAAGCACGACCCCAAAGCCGTTCCGCCGCTGTCCATCGATGTGCGCATGACCGAGAACACAGGCGAGATGACAGTCGGCGAAGGAGTCCTCTGGCGAAACAAGGTAGAACCGACCAGCTTTAAGATTTACATTGCCGACCCGATAGCACAGCAGGTCGCACTGCAAGCGCGGCTGAAAGTCGGTGGCCGCGACACCTTGGTCGCCGTTCGACTGAAGGTGGATCGCGGGAAGATCCAGGAGATTGAGCAGCTGCATGCGCAGGACGTCAATGCAGCAGCGATCCCGCTTCTTACCACGCCGCTGCCGACTCTGACTACAGACGTCCCTCCGGCGGAACGAACCTCCCGCGATATTCTTTTCCGCGCCGCTAATTCCTATTTTGATGCTTTGGAAGGAGACAATGGAAAGATCGGGGCGTTTGCCGATGATTGCGTGCGCCATGAGAACGGGTATCAGACCGTGCATAATCCGCCGCCTGGCGGACGCATGATGCCTGCACCGTTTGTTCCTACGGCGGATACGGAGCAGGGACGCGAAATGCTTCGTTTCAGCATGCTGACGTGCGCGCAACAAATCGACACCAAGATTTTTGCCTATATGAAACACATCCGGCCACGGCGCGCTCTGATCATCGATGAGCAGAAGGGATTAGTCGCCACGTTCCCGCTGTTCGTGCACGACGGGACCAGCCGGAACGCCAAGCCGGATGCACCTCCGGGCATGCTGCAAAACCTGGTCACGATGGAAACCTTTGGCATCCGAGGCGGTTTGATTCACCACGTCGAAGCGTTCCCTTTTGTTACGCAACCCTACGGATTAGGCAACGGGTGGACGATCGGCTCCGGCCGCTGATGCATTGATTCCGAATTCCTGATTCCGGATTCCTGATTTCAGATGCCGTGCAGTGAATCTGGAATCTGGAATTCGGAGTCTATTCAGGCGGGCGGATGCCGAGCCGCTTGGAGCTGTGATCTCTGCCGAGAAAGTAGTTGATCCACGACGATGTTTGCCAGAGTTCCCAATCGCAGGGAGGCACGATGGTTTTGCCGATTTCGTCTTCCTTGTTTTGCGCCTTCAGCCTCTGATAGGCTCGGACCCAGATGCACAGCTTTTCCTTCGGATACACCTCGCACCACCCCTGGTAGCTCCCGCCGCAGGGAGCGTTGCGCTGGTCCTTGGGACATTGAGATACGGGACACAGATACGCCGCGTCGAACAGGGCGCAATCGCCGCAATCCTTGCAACTGTATAGCGTCGTTTTGCTGCAGCGCTCAAAGAAATGAAAAGCCTTGTACCACCGCCTCGATGAATCCATGAACTGCATCAACCGCTGCGTCGGTTTGAACAGCAGGCCTGAGGGTTCGAAAATCAGGGCGTGAAAGGCCCGCGACAAAAGATAAACCGGAGGTTGAAGAGGCTTCTGTGTCTTGCGGGCAGGCGTGGCGGTATTCAAGCCTGTCGCTGCATCGCGTTCGAAATAGTAAAACCCGTTTTCCTGCGGTTGATCGAACTCCGGCAGCAGATCCGTCCATGAGCCGGCCAGTTCGTTTCCCCGTTCAACGATGTATTCCACGCTGTCGAAAGGCAAATTCTGGCCGCTGATGTAAGCTCCCTTGTATCCCATTCCTTTGGCGATAGCGTACATTTTTGCCGCTCTGTCCAGTTGGGCCTGTTTGCCTTTGTCCTTGCTTGCGGCTTCGTCGGCCAACTGATTCAGAAGCTTTCGCGTAACCACGCACCCGGGAATATTGTTTTCGTGCATGGTCCTGGCCACCGGATACGACAGGACATAAATGCTCGCCAGCGCTGGGATCCTGTAATTCCGGGCTTTCAGCCACATAAGGAACTCGTGCATTTTGCGAGCGTCGTATCCGACCTGCGTAATGACGAAGTCGGCTCCGGCTTCCATTTTTTTCTGCATTTTATAAAACTGCCCCATCACCTCCGCTTCCATCTGCTTGAACGGCGAAAATGCAACGCCCGCGAAAAAGCTGCTGGCCGAGAGCCGGACGGTCTTGCGCATGATTTCGCGCTCCATCCCGCGGTTCATTTCTTCCACCAGCCTGAGGCCGTTGACTGAGTCCAGGTCAAAAACCGGCTTGGATTTTCCTCTGAATCCGAGATTGGACGGGTAATCGCCGGTTAACATCAGTACATTATGGATATCCAGGGCTGTCAGCTGAAACAGAAGGCTTTCGGCCTGGTTCCGGCTCTTGTCGCGCATGGCGATGTGCACCAGCGGTTCGATGCACGCCTTGAGGATTTCCGCGCACAGCACGTCCGTGGCAATTGCTGGATTTCCCCCCGGATTATCGGTGATGCTTATGGCGCAGACTTTGCCGCTGACAGCGGCCTTCCGCGCATTCTCAATCACTGTTTCCTGGCGCATTTCAAATGCGCCGGGGCCCGGAATCTGCTCCCACACCAGGCAGAAGGTGTCAGGGCTCAGCATCGTATTTTTGAAACGGTTTTCGCGAGCCTTCAAATTTCGGGCAATCGTCTCGGTCAAATGGGGCAGGAAATGCTCCGCCGGCAGGAACGGGGCCGCGGATCCTGGCCAAAAAATATATTCACCGATGCGCATAGTCAGGTTTTCTTCGCCCAATATCCGGAACGTATTTTCCGAATCATTGGTCTCAATGATGAGCAGTGATGCGTGATGCGAAATCCAGCCGTCGCGCAGTTTCCGATACAGGGCCGATTCCCGGGAATCCAGACGGCCGATAATGATGATATCCGGCCGGATTTCCGTCAGCCTGAGAAGCCCCTCGG
This sequence comes from uncultured Acidobacteriota bacterium, assembly GCA_963718845.1. GTDB lineage: Bacteria > Acidobacteriota > UBA6911 > UBA6911 > UBA6911 > UBA6911. The sequence goes on along the minus strand of CAVRAD010000018.1, from coordinate 80,419 downwards.
CCTCACTGGCGGCGGAATCCACAATTATTGTTTCATCCGCAGCCTTACGGATTAGTTCGACTAAATCCGCACTGTGGCTGAGGACGAATATGTGTCTTGTTCGATTCACGTGTTTCATAGTGGTGCATTCATTGGGTTGTGCTTCCCAGGATTCCGATTGTTTTCATCCGATATCTCCAGCTATAAGGCATCTTGAGAGAAAATGCATTCCTCGTTGTTGTGCGTGAATATAGCAAAGAATGGATCCCGAATCACTCAGGATTCCCGGCAGGGCATTGAACCCGTCTGAAAACAGGCTTGGATCGAAACCCAGAATAAGCATCCAAGTGACTTTGGGCTGAAGACCCGATCCCTATGAGGCAGAGAAAAAGACGTTAAGGTGACTTGACGTTAAAACATTCTAGCGTTACACTTGAGATTGAAAGATCAAAATCAGGAGTCCTATGGCAACCCGTTCCACCATCTACTTTGAACCTGATCTTCATCAAGCACTGCGCTTGAAGGCTGCGCACACAAGACGGTCACTCTCGGATCTGGTAAACGACGCAGTCCGGCGGACGCTCCAGGAAGATCAGGAGGATCTCGCTGCGTTCGGGGATCGTGTGCACGAGCCACTAATCAGCTACGAAGATCTCCTGAAGGACCTCAAAAAACATGGGAAGATATAAGATCCTCTTCCGCAAATCTGTCGCCAGAGATTTGAGGGTAATTCCCAGACAGCACCTCCGGAGAATCCTCGCTGCGATCAATGGGTTGTCAGAGGAGCCTCGGCCTGCAGGGATGGAAAAACTGTCGGGGCAGGAAAAGTGCCGTGTAAGGCGGGGGCATTACAGGATAATTTACGAAATCAGGGACGACGAAGTCGTTGTAGTCGTCGTTAAAGTCGGGCATCGAAAAGACGTTTATCGACGCAGTTAGCATTATTCATTCCATAAGGTATGGAACAATGAACATCAGCAGATATCAAAAACTGTTTGGCGTTGGGCCTCTCGGATTGTTGATCAGCGTAGTTTTGCTGGGTCTCCTGTGGCTTCTGGACCGGGTTCTCCATCACGTCGAAATGTCGAGTCAGCCGGGGATAATCAGAATCATCGGATCCATATTTATCCTGTTTTGGGTCTGCTGGCACTCGTGGTGTATCAGAACGATCAGTCGGTGGTGGCGCCACGACCAGCTCTGTACTTCGGGACCCTATCGATTTGTGAGACACCCCATTTATGCCGGAGGCATTTTTCTGGGATCCATAGGGGTAGTTTTGATCTTTAATTCCTGGATCATTCTTCCATTGCCGGTGCTCATGTTCGTCCTATATTCCATTCTCGTCCGGAAAGAGGAAGCCATGATGATGGCGGTCTTCGGCGAGGAGTATAAAAAGTATGCTGCCCATACCGGCCGGCTTTTTCCCCGCATACTGCCCGCAAAAAAAACACATATGGGTCCGGGCTGAAGCCCGGAAGAGTTTTTATAGCCGATAAGCCGGTTGGGCAAAACGAATCATGGCTAAGTCACTTTGCAGCATTCGAAAGGTCTTGCTGATTTTGCCATTGCTATTCGTGTCTCAAACTCCGGATTTTGCACAGGCTCAGGAAATCAGATCCGAAATCCCCAAAATCAAAGTCGATGTCGCCCTGGTCACGACAGAGGTGACGGTTCTTGGCGCAGCCGCCTTGGACCTGCGCGCAGAGGATTTTATCGTCTACGATAATGGGGTCGCTCAGCAGGTAACCCATTTCTCGCAGGACAAACTGCCGCTTGCTGTTGCCCTGCTGATGGACCGCAGTTCCAGCATTAGACCTTATCTCCCCGTGCTTCAGAAGTCCGCAGTATCGGCGCTCGGGCACCTGAAGGCGGAGGATCACGGTCGCGCTGTTTACATTTGACGACGATCTCCTGAAACTCAGCGACCTTACTGCGGACCGCAGTCGAATCGCCGGGATCATAGGCAAGCTCACGATCGGAAACGGCACAAACATTTACGACGCAATCTCCAGTGTCGCCGATTATCTTCGCGGGAAAGCTCCTCATCATCGCCGCGCAATAATCCTGGTATCGGACAACTGCCAAACTGTGCGCGGCAGAATCCTCGGCGACAGCGCCCGGGTTGACGTGCTTGAGTCCGCCGCCACTCTCTACAGTATCAAAACACCCGGAAACAATTACGCGTTGGATATGCGTGTACGGGATCCGGCCTGTCATGACTCGATTGTCATGGTGCAACAATTGGCGGAAGAGACAGGCGGACAGGTCCTGGATGTTGAGGCTTCGCCATCGCTTCAGGAAGCGCTGGAGAAAGCGATATCCAATCTCCGGCTGCAATACACCCTGGGATTCAGCCCGTCGGACCCGGGCCAGGAAGGGGGTTTCCACAAGCTGACCGTAAGACTGGCGGCAGAAGACCGTTGTCCCGCGTGCCGGCTGCTTGTGCGCAGCGGCTATTACGCCGGGAGTCCCCCGGTTCCCCTGGCGAATCAAATCCAATTAGCTCCGCCTGAACCGGCCAACAAAGCCGCGTATGGGATGATTCTGAGAAAAATCGAAGCGGCCGCGACTATCGACATGGACCTGCCGGATATTCCATTTGTGGCTAGAACAGCCAGTCAAAAGGATTCCGACGGCAAATCGCAGATCAGAGTGGACCTGCAAATCGATTTTTCCGGAGTCGGATTTAAAACGGTTGGGGACCGGCGCACCTGCAAGCTGCATCTCGCAGTTTTTTCTGCCGACGAAAGGGGTAAAATTCTTGATCCGGAGTTCAGGACGCTCGAAGGGACGTTGCAGGAGGAAACCTACAATAGAGTCCTTAAGGCCGGGATGTCGGTTTCATTTGCGATTCCTTTAAAGGCGCCAAAGCAGAATCTGAAAATCGTTCTCTATGACGAGGGAAGCGATACCTTAGGCAGTCAGCGAAACCATTTTCCTTCCCAGAAATGAAACTCGACTAGCGCAACGATAGCAGGTGATCGAAAGTAAAATTGGCCTCTATGTAGAGATAATTCGAATCTTCGCTGCCGGGGCTTTTGGGAACTTTGACCAAGTAAGATCCCTTGAAGAATCGGACATAGCCAATCTCGGGACGGAAATATTTGTTCAGGCTGTAGCGAAGCCGAAACTCGACATGGCTCCCAATGTAGCTGCCGGAATTCCCGGTCGGATCCTTCAGTCTTGACCCCACCCATTGGTCGCGCGCAGAAGCCAGCCATACCCAGCGCATTGCGGATATAAAAATCAGCTTCTTTGAGGGATTAAGCTCCAGTGCCCATCCTGGCGAGCTTATGTTAGAACGAGCGAAAGGCCCATAGATACCGGTGGGCCCATACTCCCAGCGGCTATCACCGTAAAGCGAATCGAAGGTGCCATCATCCTGGCCAGTGGGATCTTTTGTCCCGCTTGCATAGTCATACCGGCCCGTGAGCATGGGACGCCATTTGGCATCAAACGTATAGTCGGCTGATAGGTGCTCAAAATGCGCCAAATGATCGAGAGTTCTTTTGTTGCCGAATTGAAGCGCGGTTTCAAACTCGTAACTTATCTGCCCGGCTTTGGGATCTTTGTATAGCCGTGTCCCCATCGTGGAATACCGCCTTTGGGCACTTTTAGGAGACGTCATGCTTTCACGAAGGCCGTAATAGTAAAACTCGTTTTTGAATTGGGAAGTGAGACTGGCTGTTAGGAATGCTCCCCAAAAGCCGGTAACATCGGAAGGTTTGTCCGGTTGATGCATGCGGCGCACAACCGGCCTGGACAGAAATGTGGTGAGCTGCCAGTGTTTGTCGTTGCCGAGTGTCCAGCGTATGGCATCGAAGGAGTTTGTGGTGTTTCGAAACCGGGGACGCGAAACAAACCGCCGGCTCCCTAAATCGAACGACTGACGTCCGACATAGATAGTGCTCGGAAGCTTGGCCTTTCCCAGAGGCTTCGCGAAGCTCAGATAAAGCTGAGTTATATCGTTCTCGTCGACCATTGTGTTCGTCACGGTTGATCCGGAATCGTCAAGGTGAATACGTGAATCTTGAAATTCCATGACAAGGCCGAATGGGGCAATGACCTTTTTGATTTCGATGCGGAGACGGGTACTCTGCGGCAACTGCTGGTCGCTACCGACCTCCCCTAATCTGAATCGATTATCGAGGGTTTCATAGCGCGTGCGATGCTCGACTCCAATATCCAGCCAGGGCGCTTCTTCGGGTTTAGCAGCTGTCTGGGTTGTTTTTGGTGCAGCGCCCGCCTTTTCGGTTTGCGCGGACACCGAAAACGACAAGCAAAGCAAAGAAAGGAGAGCCAACAACGGAAATTTCATTTTCACAAACTCAGCCCTAAAAACTATATAAAGCTAATAATATGAACATATAAGCATAAATATTTACAAATACTAACAAAATGCCAATAAAGGAATTGGTGCCTGGTTATACTGTCCCTTCTCTCCTCCGGCGTTGGATTGGGTCACATAATGCAGCAGGGGACAGGAAGAGGGGTCAGGTCTGGAAAATTCAGTTTTTCAAAAAAACTGAATTTTCCAGACCTGACCCCTCAAATGGCGGAGGTGCATGGGAATCGAACCCACCCAGCCCACCTTCCGGTGAACCACAACTGGATTTGAAGTCCAGGCCAGCCACCAGGCCAGATTCACCTCCGCTTGCTCCGTGATTGTAACAGAAACCCTCGAGCGTCCAACGGCAAATAAGCAAATTTATCGCAACAGCGGGTAGTTTTGGATAATAATAAAGCCCTTTTAGCCTTGTTTCGGAGATGTGGACAATGGACCCATTAGGTCGGTATCGCTATCGGTATCTAATTCCGGGAATCGATCATCGAAATGAAAACCCGGTAGCGATTCCGACCTGTGTTGATTATGGTTAACGAAGAGTGATGGAGATTGACATGAACGAGTTCACAAAACGCCCTACCGGATTTCAGGACACCATCGCAGTGCATTGCGGTGAGAAACGGTGGATGGGCAGCATTACGACTCCCATTGACTACACCAGTACATTTGTTTTTAAAGATGTTGCCGAGATGGTCTCTTTTGCCAACGGTGAGATTGACCACTACGAATACGGCCGGTATGGCAATCCGACACGCCAGGCCGCCGAGCTCAAGTTGGCCGCACTGGAAGGGGCCGAACGCTGCGTCCTCTTCGACTGCGGCATGAGTGCAGTTTCCGCCACGATCCTCTCCAACTGCGTCCAGGGGCAACATATCATCATTACGGATGATGCCTATAAGCAGACGCTGGCCATGGTCAAAGGCGTCATGCCCCGGTTTGGCATCAGCTGCACCGTTGTCCCCATGGGCGATTACGAGGCCATGGAAAAAGCCGTCACGCCCAACACCGCTCTGATCATCTCCGAATCGCCGACTAATCCGTATCTCAATATCGCCGATGTTGATGAAATTGTGCGCATCGCGCGAGCCCATAATGTGCTGAGTGTGATCGACAGCACTTTTGCCACGCCCTATAACGCTCGCCCTCTGGACCAGGGCGTCGACATCGTCATCCAAAGCGCCACTAAATACCTTGCCGGACACAATGATATCCTCGCCGGAGCGGCTTTAGGATCGGAGAAAGCCACCGAGCAGATTTACCTGTGGCGCCGCATGACCGGAGGCGTTGCCGATCCGATGAGCTGCTATCTTCTGATTCGGGGTCTAAAAACCTTCGGTATGCGGATGGAACGGCTGAACAGCACCGCGATGCAGGTTGCCCAATTCCTGGAAAAGCAATCCAAAATTCGACGCGTGTACTATCCCGGACTCCCGAGCCATCGGCAATTTCAGCTTGCCTCCAAGCAGATGAAAGGATTCGGCGCCGTCGTCACCTTTGAAGTGGACGGCAATCTCGAACAGACTCTCAAGTTCCTGGACGGCTTAAAGCTGTGCATGATGGGTCCGAGCCTGGGTGGACCGGAGACCCTGATAACGCATCCCGCGCTCAACAGCTACTACAACATCAGCCGCGAGGAGCGCTATAAGCTCGGCATAATCGACGAACTCGTGCGCCTTTCCGTCGGGCTGGAAGATCCCCGCGATATCATCGGCGATCTGGAACAGGGCCTTGCAGCTATGTAGGAAAAGCAGGAGTCAGAAGCCAGAATCAGAAGCCACGTCGGCTTACTTCCTTGGTAGCGGCAGGTGTACATGTCAGCGCTGAAGGCGGAGGCATACTCATTCAGCCTCGCGGATGATTTCAATCCCCGCAACTTCGGGGTATCTGCGGCAAGAAGGCAATTCCTGTCTGCAACCCGCTGATCCAGCGAGCGTCCGATTCTGGATCAGGCTAATCACGAGCTCCCTTGAGGAAGGAATCCGACGGATTTTTCATCGGTGTATCGAAACTTTAAGCGATATCACAAGCGAATACAGGCAGCGAGACTCAAATCCAAATCGCTGACGAATGCCGTGGAACAAACGGCCGACAGCATCATTATCACGAACAAGAAGGCTTGATCGAATATGTGAATCCTGCCTTTGAGTCGACCACCGGATTCACGCAGCCAGGAAGCTCTTGGCCAAACGCCGAATCCTCAAGTCGGGAGTCGCAAGACGACGCTTTCTATGAAAAGCTGTGGGACTACCATTCTGGTCCGGCCAGGTTTTTCAGGGATACGATCGCCAACCGCAAGAAGAATGGAGAAATATTTTTTGCGGAGCAGACGATCACGCCGATGAAGGGAGCAACGGGGGAAATCACCCACTATGTTACCGTCATCAAGGATGTGACGGAGCAGAGGAAGCTGCAGGAACAGCAGTTTCAAATGAACCTCGCGCGCACCGTACAACAGCAGTTTTATCGCCTGCCTCCCCCGCAAGTCGAAGGATTCGACCTTGCCGGCGTTTCTTATCCCGCGGATGAGACCGGCGGGGACTATTTCGATTTTGTAACGCTCCCGGACAGCCACGTTGGCATTGCCACCGGCGATGTCTCCGGACACGGCATGAGCTCCGCGCTGCTGATGACGGAACTCAGGGCTTATCTTCGAGCCTTCGCGCAGAAGATCTCCGATATCGGCGAGATTCTGAGTTTGATGAACACTGCGCTGGTATCCGATCTGGAGCTGGGCAGCTATGCAACATTGATATTTTGCCGCCTGCAGCCGGGTTCTCGAACAATTCAATATGCAAGCGCCGGGCACACTCCGGGCTTTGTCCTCGATTCGAATGGCGCCGTCAAACGGACCCTGGACAGCATCGATATTCCGCTGGGGTTTTTGCCGGGCCACAAATTCAGCTGCAGCGAGCCGTTCGTTTTGGAGCCGGGCGAAATTCTGGCGTTGCTGACCGACGGCATCACCGAAGCGGAAAGGCCCGACCAGGATCAGTTCGGGGTGGAACGGGCTCTCGCATTTATACAAGCGCATCGCGCGGAGAGCGCTCACGAGATCGCTGCAAAGCTTTTTCACGCAGTGCGTGATTTTTCAGACGGGATGCCGCAGGTCGATGACATCACAGTCGTCATCTGTAAAGCCGCAGCAAAACGCAACTTAATAAGGAGGAATTCATGTTGAGCGGTAAAGTTGTCGGAATCATAGGCGCGGGAAACATGGGAGAAGTCCTGATCCGCGGTCTGATCCAATCCGGCAAAGTGAAAAAAACAGATATCATCGCCAGCGACGTCAGCCCTGACCGTCTAAGCCATATATCGAAAACCTACGACATCAAGGCCATCTCATCCAACGTGGAGCTGGTGGAAAAAGCTTCGATTATTATTATTGCCGTAAAGCCGCAAAACATCGATGACCTCCTGGATGAACTCTCCAGTTCGAGCCATGAAGGACACCTGTTCATTTCGATTGCGGCCGGCATCACAACGGAAAAGCTTGCCGCCAAGATGCACCATCAGTCGGGGATCATCCGAGTCATGCCCAATGCGCCTGCGTCGGTGCTGGCCGGCATCGCAGCCATCTGCCCGGGCCGGAATGTCTCCGCGTCCGATCTCCAGCGCGCGGTCTCTATTTTCGAGTGCGTCGGCCGCGCGGTGATCATCAAAAATGAAGCGCTGATAGACGTCGTGACCGGACTCTCGGGAAGCGGCCCCGCCTTTGTCTTTCTTGTCATAGAGTCCCTCAGCGACGCGGGCGTTCAGCTGGGAATCTCACGCAAGGAATCCTCGCTCCTGGCAGCGCAGACAGTGTATGGTGCAGCGAAGATGCTTCTGGAAACCGGAAAGCATCCGAGCGAATTGAAAGATATCGTGGCCACTCCGGGGGGCACGACTTTCGCCGGATTAAAAATGCTGGAGAAGGGCAACTTCCGGTCGACCATCATGGACGCTGTCGAAGCGGCGACCGCCCGGTCGCGCGAACTCGGATCGGCGCTGAATAATAGGAAGAAGGAGTAGGGGGGGTGTCTTATGCTATTTACGTGATCTTGACGGCCTTAAAAACAAGAATACAGGAGTCCAGGAGCCAGAAGTTCAGAATCCATGTATTCAGAATTTAGAATGACATTCCTGCTCCTCCGAATCCTGGCTTCTGAACTTCTGTCTTTCCATTTTCTGACTGGGTATCCGGATGCGAGCAGACGGTTTTACTTTTAAAGATGTATTTCAGGTGGATTCTTTGTCGGGCCGCATCAACCTCGGTTCCAACCGACATGTCATTCTCGCTGCGGCGGCCGTCGGCGCCATGCGTCACGAACTCATGGATAATCTTGGATGGGACGTGACACGAGGGGTTTTTGAGCGATTAGGATATCAGTGCGGCAGGCACGATGCGCACCAGCTGCGGAAGCATTACCCGTTGCCTTCCGACGAAGAATTGCTTCAGGCAGGGCTCAGGTTAAGCTTTGTGGAAGGGATGGCCAAAGCGCGCCTGGGCGAATTTGAGATCAACCGCGCTGAGGGGAAAATCCATATCAAAGGAGAGTGGCTGGACTCCTTCGAAGTCGAGTACCATCTGCAGCAATACGGGATCGGCAGCCATTCCGTCTGCTGTGCGCTTGAAGGATACGGCAACGGATTTGCCAGCGAATTTTTCGGCGCGGATGTCATTTGCATCGAGACTCATTGCCGCGCGAAAGGAGACTCCTGCCTGCAGATTTGAATTTCAATCTGCGGCCGATTGGGGAGAAGCTGCGCGACCGATACAAAAGATGCTGGCCGGCGGCCGGTTTACGGAAAGGTTTGACCGCTGTCTGCGCATCATCAGCGACATGGGGTGCGAACTTGAGCAGACCTCTTTGGATGCTGTTTTTACCACGGATGCCAAGGGTTTCGTGACTTCCTGCAGCGAGGGCGCGAGTGAAATCCTGGGTATTTCTCCCAGCGAAGGTGTCGGGAAACGAGTCGGATCTTTCTATGCCGGAGGCAATTCCGAAGCCCAATCGATCATGGAACGCTTAAGAGAACAGAAGCGATTCCGCGATTACCTCACGGAGTTTGTGACTCCCGGCGGGAGAAAGACCCCGGTCGCGCTATCGGCTTCCGCGATTCGAAACCAGGCGGGCGAAATTGTCGGCACCATCACGGTAGCACACGATCTGACCAAGATCCGGCGCCTGGAAGATGAGCTTGCCAAGAAAAACCGGTTCATGGCCAACATCCTCCGCGATTCGGCGGACGCGATCATGACGATGGATCCGAACGATATCGTGACTTCGTGGAACAAAGGCGCCGAGCGCATTTTCGGATATCTCGCCAATGAAGTGGTCGGCAAACCGGTTCAGATCCTTGTCACTCCCGAACTCCGGGAAGCGCGCGAACTGGAATCGATCTCCCGCAGGTTCCGGTCCCAGGGAGCGGTCCGCAGCCATCAAACCGAGCGCATCACGAAAGACGGCAGACGGATTGAAGTTATTTTCACCCGCACCGCCATTCGTGATGATTCAGGCCAGATTATCGGCAGCTCTTCAGTAGTGAAAGATGTCACCGTCCGTCCGCAGCCTCGAAAAACAGCTTGCCGATGCGGAACACCTGGCGACGCTCGGCGAGTTATCCGCGGGGCTTGCCCATGAAATCAAAAATCCGCTGGCAGGGATCAAGGGCGCGATCGATGTGATCCGGGATTCGTTGCCAGCGTCCGATAAGCATCAGGAAATTCTCGGGGATGTGATTCATGAAGTAAACCGCATCGATAAGATCGTGCGGGATCTTCTGAATTATGCCAAACCCAAACCAGCCTCACACAGCTCCATCGATCTCCCCGAGCTTGTGCATCGCATTGTCGCAATGGCCGGGTCGACTTCGAAGCGCAGTTCCATCCCGATTCAGGTGTGCCAGCTGGCTCCGATACCGGAATTTACCGCGGATGAGACGCAACTCGAACAGGTCCTGTTGAACCTGCTGCTGAACGCGCAGAACGCGATGCCTTCGGGCGGTCATATTGAAGTAGTTCTCGATTATGACAGGGATGCCGCGGCCGTGCGGATGGAAGTTCGGGACGACGGCCCGGGCATTCCCGAGTCGATTCAGAAAAAGATCTTTCAGCCCTTTTTTACCACGCGCACCGACGGCGTGGGATTGGGACTGGCAACCTGTCTTAAGAATGTGCAGTATCATGGCGGCACTATCGAGGTGCGCAGCGAAACGGGCCGGGGGACGACATTTGCCGTCAGCCTCCCGCTGTTTTGCCATATTTGACCTGCTGGACGAAAATGCCAAAAGAAACGATTCTCGTAGTGGATGATGAACGCCTTGTTCGCTGGTCCCTGCAGCAGAAACTCGAACAATGGGGATACCATGTCAGCCTGGCTGAGGATGGCGCCAGCGCCTTGGGCAGAATCCAGCTCGACAATCCCGGACCTGATCACACTGGATGTCAAGCTTCCCGATATGACCGGAATCGATGTCCTTGCGGAATTGAGAGACCGGAATGTCCGGATCCCGGTGATTGTGATTACGGCGTTCGGCATTGTGGATGATGCGGTGCGGAGTCTCAAACTTGGCGCCTATGATTTCATCGAGAAACCGATCAACTTCGAGAAGCTGGAGAACGCCATTCGCAATGCCATGGAAACCAAGCGTCTGCGCACGGAAGTGGCGCGCACGCAGGAAATCCAGCGCAGCGAGTTCAGCGTGGACCGGATCGTCGGAGTTAGCGATTATGTCCGGGACGTCCGGGAACTCATCCGGAAAGTGGCCGCCAGCGAAGCAGCGACCATTCTGATATTGGGTGAAAGCGGGACCGGAAAGGATTTGGTGGCGCACGCGATCCACTACGAGTCGTCGCGGCGGGACCGTCCCTTTTATGCGATCAACTGCGCCGCGATCCCGGAAACTCTGATTGAATCGGAACTCTTCGGCCATGAAAGGGGGGCGTTCACAGACGCGCGCAGCTCAGAAAAAGGGGATGTTCGAGATAGCCGATGGCGGCACTCTGTTTATGGACGAGATCAGCGAAATGACTCTGAGCATGCAGGCAAAACTCCTGCGCGTCCTCGAAGGCCAGCCCTTCCGGCGCGTCGGCGGAGTCAAAAATATCACGGTCGATGTGCGCGTCATCGTTGCATCGAACCGGAACCTGGAGGAAGCTGTCCATGCATCGAAGTTCCGCCAGGATCTTTATTTCCGTCTCGCCATCATACCGATGCACCTGCGCCCGCTCAGAGAGCACAAGGAGGACATTCCCGAACTGCTGCATCATTTCATCCAGCACTACAACAAGAAGTTCCGAAAAAACATTCAGGGCTTTACCAGGGAGGCGGATGAGCTCCTGATGCGCTACGATTGGCCGGGGAACATTCGCGAATTAAAAAATGCCATCGAGCGTGTCATGATCCTGGCCGAGGGCACCCGAATTACCGCCAGACATCTTCCTATTCGAATTTCGGAAAGGGGGAAGAGGCCCGTGCCTGCGGGAGAAGGGAGCAGCAACGGCGATGTTCAGCTCCCTGCCGAGGGTATGTCTCTATACAATCTTGAAAAGGATCTGATACGGCAGGCGCTCGATCAGGCGCGCGGCAACAAAAGCACCGCGGCCCGTTTGCTGCACATCACGCGTGACACGCTCCGCTACAAAGTCAAAAAATACAAACTGGATTAGGTAACAAAAGATCTCATTTAAGCTTTAATACCATGTGGGCCGGGGCTCCAGAGGCCCGTCTCTCCACTAAACCTATGTTTAGTGGCGAGACAGTCTCTTGAGCCCCGACCCACATGTAGGGGTTTTGTTATTGCGTTGCCGGGGTGAGTGTTTTTATTTATATAAGCCTGCTTTAAGGTTTCGCCGGATTTGCAGGACGTCGCCCAGCACCTGAAAATACGATTGCATCGTGACCTTGCTGCCCGAAGCGTTGATCCAGGTAATGGGTACTTCACGGATGAGGAAGCCTTGTGCAGAGGGCGATTACCAGCAATTCGATGTCGTATCCCCATCGCTGGATGGTCTGACGCGGGAAGATAATGCCGGCTGCTTTTGCGGAAAACACCTTGAATCCGGCCTGAGTGTCCTGAATCCCGGGGATAGCGAGCGTCCGGATAAGCCAGTTCCCGAACCTGCCGGCGATCTCCTTGTGTCTTGCCTGGCGCACGCCGATCACCGATTCTTTAAGCGCGCGCGAGCCGATGACCACATCATAGCCCTGTTCAAAAAAAGGCCAGAAGCGATCGACCTGGTCGAGAGTGGTTGAGTTGTCGGCATCCATGAAGAGGCGAAAGGCGCCGCGGGCTTCCATCATCCCCTTTTTAACGGAAGCGCCTTTCCCGTGATTTGCATCGGTCGTCATGAGCGAGCAATCTGAAGCGAAACGGGTGCAGAATCCTGCGTGTAGACGGCTTGTTCCGTTCCATCCGTCGAGCCGTCGTTCACAACGAGGATTTCAGAGCTATACGGCTGTGCCTTCAGATACTCGATCGCGTGGCCCAGCGTTTGCGGAAGACGCAGCTCCTCGTTAAAGGCCGGGATAATGACGGAAAGTCGAATTGCCGGATCATTCAGCATGGGGCACACTGCGGAAACGATTCACAATAGCAGTAGATGCGAAGCATCCACTAGAAAAGTGACACGAACCATAAAAATCGGGATCGGGGTCGGGGTCGGTATCGGGATCGAGTTTTTATTCCCTCTATTTCGATTCCGATACCGATCCCGATTCCGACCCCGACCCCGAATACTTAGTTTGCGAATCAGGCGATAGTCACATCCTTGCAGAGATAAACATCCTGAATGGCGTTCAGGAGCGCGACTCCCTCCTTCATGGGCCGCTGGAACGCTTTGCGGCCGGATATCAATCCCGTACCTCCCGCGCGTTTGTTGATCACCGCGGTCTTCACTGCCTCGGCCAGGTCGCTTTCGCCGGCGCTGGCTCCGCCCGAATTGATCAATCCTGCGCGGCCAAGGTAACAGTTGATGACCTGATAACGCGTCAGATCAATCGGGTGCTCGGATGACAGCTCGGAATAGACTTTTTTATGCGTCTTCCCGAATTTGAACGCTTCATAGCCGCCGTTGCATTCCGGGAGCTTCTGCTTGATGATGTCCGCTTCGATCGTTACTCCGAGATGGTTGGCCTGTCCCGATAGGTCGGCGGAGACGTGATAGTCAGGACCGCCTTCCTTGGTCTTATTGAACGCTGAATTCCGCAAATAGCACCAGAGGATTGTGGCCATGCCCATCTGGTGCGCTTCGTGGAAGGCTGCCGATACTTCCTGAATTTGCCGCTTGGATTCTTCGGACCCGAAGTAGATGGTCGCCCCGACAGCGACCGCGCCCATCTCAAAAGCCTGCTGTACGTTTGCAAACAGAATCTGGTCGTAGGAATTCGGGTAAGAGAGGAACTCGTTGTGATTGATCTTCAGGATGAACGGGATTTTATGGGCGTATTTGCGGCAGATCGAGCCGAATACACCAAGAGTCGAAGCAACGGCGTTGCAGCCACCCTCGATGGCAAGCTTGACGATATTCTCGCCGTCGAAATAGATCGGATTTGGGGCGAACGAAGCGCCGGCCGAATGCTCGATCCCCTGGTCGACCGGGAGGATGGAAACGTATCCCGTACCGCTCAATCTTCCGTGATCGAATAGAGCCTGCAGGCTGCGCAATACCGGAGCCGGCCTGTCGCTGCCCACCCAAATCCTGTCCACAAAATCAGGTCCCGGCAGATGCAGCTGGTCCTTGCTCAACGTCTTGCTTTGATGATCGAGATAATAACCGGATTGGTTGCCCAGCATCTCCCTTATTTTTGCGATGGTATTTGCATTTGACATAATCAACCCCCAGGATATGGTTTAGATTTATTGCGAATGCCCCTATTTCCCGGAAAGAATTATACAGGACTTCCATGCGCCGTTGGTGCTTTAATGTATGAGGGGATACAATCAGATCTGATTTCAAAAGGGAGTATCCATGCATTATTACGCGGAAGTAGAAACGGAAATGGACAGGCTTCGGATCGCATACAGCCCGCATGGGATCACCATGATCACACTCGCCGAGGGAACCGGAGCGGCGTTTGAAAAGGCGTACCGGAAGCTTTTCGGCACTCAACCGCAACAAGGGAAAATTCCGGCACGCTACAAGCAGGCCGTGATCAAAGCGGCGGCCGGCCGGGCGTTTGATCCGGTACCCATAGATCTCTCCGGCCTTTCGCAGTTTCAATTAAAGGTGTTGCAGGAGTTGCAGAAGGTGCCGCGAGGACAAGTGCGCACCTATTCGTGGCTTGCCGGCAAAGTGGGCCGGCCGCTGGCCGCAAGAGCAGTGGGCAATACGATGGCCCGCAATCCGGTGCCATTTATAATCCCGTGCCACCGGGTTGTGCCCGCGTCCGGAGGCATCGGAGACTTCGGTCTTGGCAAGGAGCGCAAGCGCGCGCTGCTGCGGCGCGAAGGGGTTCAAGTAGAGCGCTTGTGAAGAATACAGAGTATTGACGTGTACCAGTTGAATCTATTGGAAACACCGGAGTCAATCCATGCGCGGCATTTTGTTTGATCTGGACGGCGTGCTGTATAACTCGGAGGAGCCGATCGAAGGAGCTGAACAAGCCGTTGCGTGGGTGCAGGCCAAGCGCATTCCTCACTTGTTTGTCACCAATACGACGTCTCGCGGATGCGCGGCGATTGCGGAAAAACTCGGGCGCTTCGCGATTCATACCGATCAAAGCCGGATCATGACTCCCTGTATCGCCGCAGCCGAATGGCTGCGGGCGCGCAAGGACGGCATGACCGCCCTATTTGTCGATCCCAGAGCCCGCGGAGAATTCGAAGGAGTGCCTTGCCTGCCGGAAGAGTCTGAAACCGGAGCGCGCTATGTGGTAATCGGGGATATGGGCGATGCCTGGGATTTCCGTACGCTGAATCGTGCCTTCCGCATTCTGCATTCCGATTCTGAGACGGCGCTGATTGCGCTGGGAATGACCCGGTTCTACCAGTCACAGGATGGCTTGCGGCTCGATGTGGCTCCGTTTATCGCGGCCCTGGAACATGCTGCCGGGAAGAAGGCCGTGGTTTTCGGCAAACCCGCTGTTCCGTTTTTCAAGGCCGCGGTTGCCAGGCTGCGCCTGCCTGAGCACGAAATCGTAATGATCGGAGACAGCATCGAAACCGATGTTGCCGGAGCGCAGGAGTCAGGACTTCAGGGCGTGCTTGTCCGAACAGGCAAATTCCGGCAATCGGATCTGGAAGGAGACGTCCACCCGGATGCGGTTCTGAATTCCATCAGGGATTTACCGGACTGGCTGGAACAACATTTAACTTCGGATCTGCATAGATGATTGGAGCACGATGCTGCCGCAACCTCAGCTTTCGGTGTCGCTATCGGAATCGGGATCGGTAATAGGACATCGATCATCGAGATGAAAAGCCGACAACCGATCCCGATAGCGATTCCGATAGCGAAATAGTATCGATTGATTCGTTGTTGCCTACCGGGTATGGGTGCCGTAGGCGATATGTGTCGCCTTGAACTCTTCCGGATATGTGAATTTTTTCCCCGCCAGTTGCGTCATCTGCTTTCCCAAATCTTCCGCTGCCTGCAGGCACTTCCGCAGCTGATTCACATCGCCTTCGTTCGCCGCATACGCCGCAACAAAATTAGCCGGCAGCATCTGGCGCGTCACCATATAGAAATATAAATCCTTTACGGCATCAATCAATCCCAGACTGCCGCCAACGACGACAATGCCGCCGACTTTATTGCTCAGACTTCTGTCCGGCCGGATGAGCGCGATGGTTCGATCAATGACAGCTTTGCCTTGAGATGTCATGTTGTAAAAATACACGGGAGTTCCGAAAACTATGCCGTCCGCTTCCAGCATCTTGTCATATAGCGGCTGCATATCATCCTGGATGTGACACGCTCCGGTTTTAAAGCAGGAACCGCAGCCATCGCAGGGTTTGATGTCTTTGTCCGCAACCCGGTAGAGTTCAGTTTCGGCCTTCAGTAATCTTGCGCCGGAGAAAACCTTGTCCAGCAGCAGTTCCGTGTTCCCATTTTTTCTTGGACTGAATGAAAGACCCAGCAGTTTCATAGTACTCCTTGTGATTTGCGATTTCTCTCAGCCGGAAAAGTGTAGCAGAGAAAAGGAACCGCGCATTAAAGAATATGCGCGCCCCTGAAAAACATAGCGCTATTTTTCAAGCGGATCCGTGCTTATGTGGCATATCTGTTTTGATGTCCGGTTGATCGCTGATTTCGCAGCTAACAGTCCATGCACTGAGAGCCGCGCTCAGCCATTTCCTTTGAAATTGCCATTGCTGTGGGTTACACTGAATAGAAATCTAACCGAAGGAAATTAGTAATGGATGAGGCTCACTTCCTGAAAGATCTGGTAATAGTTTTCGGATGTGCTGCCGTCATCGTTTATCTATTCCATTGCCTGAAACAATCCCCTATTGTCGGATTCATAATTACCGGAACTGCCATAGGTCCCTATGGACTCAGCCTGATTAATGACGTCGAAAGCGTCCGTACGCTGGCAACCGTGGGGCTTATGATCCTTCTGTTTACACTCGGCCTCGAATTCTCGCTAAAAAAAATCATGGAAACACGAGTGGCCATACTGGTAATCGGCCCGCTGCAGATGCTATTGACCGTTGCCGCCGTTATGCCGCTCGCCCGATTTCGGGGAGAATCATGGCGTGCTGCGCTGGTTTATGGCGTGCTGGTGGGGCTCAGCAGTACGGCCATATTCATGAAGATGCTCGCTGATCGCGGCGAAGTGGATTCCGTGCACGGCAGAATCAGCCTGGGCATCGCCATTTTCCAAGACCTGTGTGCCATTCCCTTCATGATTGGCATCCCGCTGTTGGCCGCTGAGACGGCCCTTTTCGGAGCCGTTGCGGTCTCCATAGCAAAGGCAGGATTGCTGATCGCGGTTGTGCTCGTGATGGCACGCTATATCTTCCCTTTTGTTCTCAGGGGCATACTGAAAACGCGCAGCAGAGAATTGTTCCTTATCGCTGCAATATTTTTGTTTTTGGGAACGGCGTGGATTTCGGCGAAGGCGGGTATATCACTTGCACTGGGTTCATTCCTGGCGGGATTGATTTTATCCGAATCTGAGTACGGTCACCATATTTTCGCTGAAGCCCGCCCTTTTCGCGATGGTTTGAACAGCCTGTTTTTTATATCGATCGGAATGCTGGTCGATCCCCATTTCATCGCCGGCAATGTGCAATCGATTGTCTTAATGACAGCTCTAATAGTGGTCGGAAAGACTGCGATCACAACAGTTGCAGTGATGGCAGGGCGGATTCCTCTGCAAACGGCCTTCCTGTCTGGCGTGTCCCTGGCGCAGATCGGGGAATTTTCATTTATCCTGCTGCAGGCGGCCGCAAGCTTCGGAATCGTGAGCGCGGCGTCGTACCAGATTTTCCTGGCCTGCTCGGTGGTGAGCATGGTGATCGCACCTGTCATTTTTGGATTGTCTCGCAGGCTTGTCATGAAGCATGCGCGAAATTGGAATCCCGCGGTTGCGCATGGCAGATCCTCCAATGAAGAAATACAATCACTTGGTACTCTGAAAGATCACGTAATTATCTGCGGATTTGGATTAGGCGGAAAGAATATCGCCAGAGCCCTGAAGGCTAATCAGATCGCCTACGTGATCATTGATCTTAATGAACAGCGGGTAAGGGAATCCAAAAGAGAAGGTGAGCCGATTATCTTCGGCGATTGCTCCAACACGCACATCCTGGAAATGGCTGGCATTAAACGAGCGCGAGTGATCGTGTTCGTTATCTCCGATCCGCTCGACACGCGACTGGCAATCGAGGCTGTTAGGCAAATGTCGCGCGAGATGGTTGTGCTCACCCGCACAAAATATGTTGCCGACATGGATGTGCTGTGGGATCAAGGTTCCACGGAGGTCATTGCCGAGGAATTCGAAGCATCGCTCGAGCTTATGACGCGTATCCTGCGCGTCTACAACGCGCCGCGCTCCATGGTGGCGGCGGAAATTAAATCCATCCGTGACCAGCGATTCGGGATCTTCCGTGAACGCCGAGCCACGGTCCCCCGCATCCGGCTCAGCAACGACCTGGATGTTTTTACCGAAACGTGGCAAGCTCCGGCAAATTACTCCTGGGATGGCGCAACAATTGCCGAGACTCGTCTGCGCACTGAAACCGGGGCTATTATGCTTGGAATCATTCGCGAAAACCGCACCTTGAACAATCCGGAATCGTTTGAGCGGATTTTCAGCGGCGACCGACTGGTTCTAAGCGGCACCAAGGAGCAGCTGAACAACGCCATCCAGATGCTGAACCGCGGCAATAGGTAGAGATTCGAAATTGATTGAAGCAGGCACGCAATCGATTCCAGATTCCAGATTGAATTGCATCTGAAATCAGGAACCGGAAATAAAAACATATCGATTGACAGCGTCAGCAAAACACATCAAGCATTACTCATGAATTTGCGTCGGACACGGGCGGTTGCCCGAAAAGAATTCCTGCACATTCTCCGCGATCCCAGGAGCCTGGTAATGGCCCTGGCTCTGCCATTCCTGATGATCCTGCTCTTTGGATATGCTCTGACTTTGGATATCGACCGGATTCCCACCGTGGTGTATGACGCCGACCAGAGCCCTGCAAGCCGTGAGTTGATTTCCCGTTTTCAGGGATCGCGCTATTTTCAAATCCTGGGCTTCACAACCGATTACAGAATGATAGAAAATAAGATTGACCGGGATGAGTGCATCCTGGGTCTCGTTATTCCAAAGGACTATTCCAGGGACTTATTCTTGGGGCACATGCCGCAGATCCAGCTGCTGTTCGACGGCAGTGATTCAAACACGGCTTCCATCGCTCTTGGATATGCCAACGGCATCGTTCAGCCCCTGGCTCTCGAAATCCGCACACAGGCGCAGAGCCGGATAGGCGGCGGCACCTCCGCGGCGCCGGTCAACCCGCGTCTGCGCATCTGGTACAACAGCCAGTTGAAATCAAAAAACTATATCGTTCCCGGCCTGATCGCTCTCATTCTAATGATAATCGGCGCGCTGCTCACGTCTCTGACCTTGGCGCGGGAATGGGAAATGGGGACCATGGAGCAGCTCCTATCCACTCCGCTGCGGCCGGCAGAAGTGGCTTTGGGCAAGATGAGCGCGTACTTCGCCCTTGGATTGATCGACATGCTCCTGACGATTGTCGTGGGTGTGGGAATTTTCAACGTTCCGCAACACGGGAGCTATGTCTTTTTAATGGCGACAGGGTGTCTGTTTCTGACCGGCGCGCTCCTCTGGGGCATCCTCATTTC
The DNA here is from genome assembly GCA_963718845.1 of uncultured Acidobacteriota bacterium. Lineage (GTDB taxonomy): Bacteria > Acidobacteriota > UBA6911 > UBA6911 > UBA6911 > UBA6911. The sequence goes on along the minus strand of CAVRAD010000018.1, from coordinate 60,794 downwards.
TGCGCTGACGCGGTCCCAACTCGTTGCATTCCAGCTGGCAATCATTACTTCATTTCTGCCCGCTTTCCTGCTGTCTGGATTTGTATTTGCCATCGAGAATATGCCGCTACCGGTCCAGGCCGTCACGTATTTGTTTCCGACCCGATATTTTGTCGCGATTCTCAAAGGAATTTTCCTGCGCGGCGTCGGCATGCACGTGCTGTATTTTCAGGTGGGGCTTTTGGCATTTTATGCCGTTGTGGTCTTCCTGATAGTCATCAAGAAGCTCAAGCAGAAGGTGGCGTGATTTCATGTGGAACCGAATTCTTGCAATCCTATGGAAGGAGTTTTTTCAGGCTCTCCGGGATCCGCGCAGGCGCTCGCTTTTAATCGGCCCCCCGCTGCTTCAGCTGGTGCTTTTCGGCTATGCGGTCAACCTGGATGTGGAGCATGCGCCCATCGCCTGGATGGACATGGATCGCACGCCGGAAAGCAGGGAACTGCTGGCGGCTTTTCAGGGTTCCCGCTATTTCCGAATCGCCGCGCTCCCCGCACTCGACAATGAAGTCCAGGATCTCATGGACCACGGAAAGGTGCAGGCAGTCCTTCGCGTTTTGCCCGGTTATGCGCGCGATGTGAAACGCGGCAACAGCGCGTCGGTTCAGATCCTCGTCGATGGCACCAACTCAAACACCGCATCCATCGTTGCAAACTACGCAACACAGATTGTGCTGACGCATGCGACCCAAACTCTCGCGGCCCGACAAAACTCGCGTCTAGTCGGGCTCACGGCAAAAATGGGCGGAGCGGCCCCGGCCGTGATTCCGGTCCTCACCGCACAGTCCCGTGTCTGGTTTAATCCCGATCTTGTCAGCCGCGTATATTTTGTGCCCGGCGTTATCGTCAACATAATTGCACTGGTTACGATCATGCTGACATCGATGAGCATTGTGCGCGAGAAGGAAATCGGCACTATGGAGCAGCTGATGGTTACTCCAGTAAAGCCGCTGGAGGTGATAATGGGCAAACTCCTTCCGTTTGCAGTGGTGGGAGTTATCGAAGTGGCGCTGGTGGTTGTGGCCGCGCGCCTGATATTTCATGTCCCCATCCGGGGCAACATACTGCTGCTGTTTGGTTGCTCTCTGTTGTACCTGCTCTCCACCCTCGGAGTCGGCCTCTTTATTTCGACCATCTCGCAAACCCAGCAGCAGGCGATGATGGCGTCGTTTTTCTTCTTCATGCCGGCTATGCTGCTGAGTGGATTTGCCTTCCCGATACGGAATATGCCGCCCGCGGCTCAGTATTTGACCTATCTGAATCCGCTTCGCTATTTCATGCAGATTGTGCGGGACCTCTTTTTAAAGGGTGTCGGTGTTGCATCCCTCTGGCAGGAAATCCTGGCCCTCTTTGTGTTCGGCGTGGCCATTCTCAGCCTGAGTGCCCTGCGGTTTCATAAAAATCTGGATTGAAGCAGTTGGCTTCTAGCTGACAGCTGTCAGCACTCAGCTGTCAGCACAAAAAAATGCCCGCGCTCAATTCTTTCTTAGCGGCTTGCGCGTTTTTCGTGGTAGAAATCTTGCGGCATTTGTTGAAATTGCAGGCAGTCCAAGGATTTTTGGTTCACAGAGGATCGGCGATGAAGCGTAATTTGCATAAATCAATACTGGCGGTACTGGCGGGGGCCTTTGCGCTCTTGGCGATGGGTGTCACGCCTCTAGTCTCATCAGACAGCAGGCGGGATCAGCAACAACTGGAGCAGCAGGCAATTCAGGCGCTGACGAAACTGGGGATTCCGCTGCAGCGGGACAGCAAGGGCGTTGTGCGATGGATCGAAGCGACAAAAGGCGAGTTCAGCGACGAAGCGATGCGCTACCTGGCGCAATTGCCCAGTCTCGAGTGGCTCGAAATCGGCGAGGGTTCGGTGACTTCCGCAGGAACCGCACAATTGAAGGGCTGCTCGGCTCTTAGGCGATTGTATCTCCACGATATCAACTTGAGCGGCGACGGACTTGCCTGGCTGTCCGGTCTTGCGAAACTGGAAGCGCTCTCGCTGCAGCGCACCCGGATTGAAGGCAATGCGCTCAGGAATTTGAGCAAACTCCCCGTACTGGCGGTTTTAAATTTAAGCGACAACAGCATCCAGGACGAAAATATGGAGCACATCGCAGGTCTGAAAGGTCTGGAGGTCCTTGCCCTGGCCAACACTAAAATAACCGGCGCGGGAATCGCTAAATTGGAAGGCATGCAAAGCCTCAATGAGTTAAACCTGGTAAACTGCTCCCTCCACGACAGCGATCTCGAATATTTCCTGACCATGCCGAACCTTCGCATCGTGTATGCCGCGGGGTGTTATTTAAGCGACATGGCAATTCAAATGACTGTTTCCAGATTCCCAATGCTGGCGATTTTCCGCTAGCCGGATTTTTCACAAGATTTGGCTGCGAGCGAGCGCGGGCAAGTCTGGATTCAGCGGCCGCGCAAGAATAAAGAAAGGGAGTTATCAATGCGTTTCAAAATGCGAATATTTCTCAGTTCGTTGCTTCTGCTTGCGGCGGTAATCTATCCATGCGCACCTTTGAGGTCCGATGACACCAAGCAGATGCGCACTCCGGACGTAGTATACGTCGGCACTCCCTACGATATTGTTTCCAAAATGCTAAAGATGGCGCGAATTAAAAAGAGCGACATGGTTTACGATCTTGGCTGCGGAGACGGCCGGATCCTGGTCCTGGCGGCGCAAAAATACGGCAGCCGCGGCGTGGGCTACGATATCGATCCGGAGCGGGTCAAGGCTTCCAGAGAAAACGTGGCGAAGAACGGCGTGGACAAGCTGGTGAAAATTGTTCAGGCTGACATATTCACGCTGGATCTTCGCAAGGCGAATGTAATTCCGCTCTACCTGCTCCCGGAGATGAACCGGAAGCTGCTGCCGCAGCTGGACAAGCTCAAGGCGGGATCGCGCGTGGTCTGTCACAACTATGATCTTGATGGAATTGTCGCGGACGAAGTCGTGGAGATGGTCTCGAATGAAGACAATTTCAACCACACGTTAACTTTGTATACCACGCCACTGAAAAGAAAGAATTAGTCGAATTCCGGGTCTGCCTGGGAGCGCCGGCGTCTTGCCTAATGCTACATAGGTATTGAAGCAACGCCGCATACACCAGCAAATCATGTGGGTCGGGGCTTCAGAGGCTGTCTCAAAACTCGCCCATTGAGCGGGCTTACAGCCCTTTTCCTGGTTGTCGCTAAATTCCTAGGGCTTCGCCCTAGGCTGATATAGCGCGCGCCTTCGGCGCTTAAATTGCTGTAAATTTAGGATCTTAAAGTGCCGAAGGCGCGCTCCATACCAGCCTGGGGCGAAGCCCCAGGAAAAAGGCGTAAAAGAAAATCAAGGGCTGAAGGCCCGCCCAATGCGAGTTTTGAGACAGCCTCTGAAGCCCCGACGCTTTGGAATTGTTAAGCATGGTCGAAAAGTGTCAGGGCTGAAGCCCCGACCCACTTGTTGAAGAGGCTGAGTACTGCGGGAGGGAATTGGGGGCAGGAGCTTGTTCGTTAATTGGAACAGGCTCCTGCCTGCGGGTGCTTCTACTTTGCGGTTTTCTTCGCGGCCGGTGCTGCTGCCGCGGCTGCCTTCGCCGGGGCTTTGGCAACTCGGCGCATGTCTTCTGCCATATACTTGATATGGGTCAGATCTTCCTGCATCGCGCTCCAGCCGTACCACCACGCATAATCCGGGCTATTGTGGAAAGTTCCCTGGAATGTTCTGTTCCGATGCTCCAGAAACATGTTGAAAAGCTTCAATTCGATGGGCGTTGGGGCATCGTTGAACGTCAGCAGATCCGGGAAAGCGTAAGCGTAAGTCTTGGGCTTAGGGATGATGCCATCCTTATACAGGCCTGCAACGATGCGAATAGCTTCTGCCATTACGTGATCGGCCTCTTTGATGACGGTATCACCCTTTTGCAGCTCGTCTTTTACGAAATTGATGGAGTGGCACTGGTTGCAGGTCGCAACCATTTTGTCCCGCTCCTTCTGCCAGTCCTCTTGGGTCAGCCGCGCAACCTGGGCGGCCTTGACAATGTCCAGGCGCTTTGTGGCGTTGCCGGCAGGATCCAGGACGCCAATAGCCTGCAGGATCGTGGTGCGGTCCTGCTTCCAGAGGATGTCGTCAGGCATCGGCAAACGCACCGCAAGGAATCCCCATGCCGTGCGGACTTCATGATTCCCCTGCTGCATGTGGCAGGTTTGACAGGTCGGTGCCGAGGCCGTAGCCGGCAGGGTTTTGTTCTGCTTCAGCGCATTTCGAACGCCATGCTTCGAGGAAGAATACATTTCCCATTGAGGGTGGTCAAAACCCATGTGGCATGTCTGGCATGCCTGCGGCTGCTTTGCTTCTTCGACAGAGAAAGTGTGGCGTGTATGGCAAACATCACAGGAAGCGGTGCCGAATCCCGGGCTGGTCTTTCTCAGAGCCTTTATCTCGGCTTCAGTTTTAACGCCCGATCTTGTGGCATCCACCGCAACCCTTCATCCCGTCGATGAGAATGGAAGGCTGCGCGTGCATTGTGGGCATCGCTTTCATCGCGGCCCAGGCCAAAGCGTGCTTTCCGGCTTTATACTGTTTCACTCTTGCTTCGTGGCAGGCGGCGCACGTATCAGGTGTCGGGATCTGAACCTTCTCCACGTCGGTCGCTGATGTATGCAGGTCGCCATGGCAAACCGAGCAGTCGAAGCCGGCCTGGCCATGCTTGCTCAGCTGCCAATCGGTAACAATACCGGGCGTGTTATTTTTGTGGCAATCCACGCAAGATGATGCCGCAAATCCCGGTGTTCTGACCCATCCCCATCACAGCAATCGACAGGATTAGTATTAAGAGTAAACTCGATTTTTTCATAGCGCAGCCTTTCTGTTTTTCCTTTACAGCCATCTTCAACAACCAAAAACGAGTTGTTAGCGCATTATAAGATATTTGGGGCTAAGTTGTAAGGATTTATGCAAATAACGGAGGCGGGATTTCATTGTTTTGAAATCTGTTGCGCGACCCGGTATGCCATCTTGACACAATCATTTAAGCCGACTCCGTAATAGGCGTTGCCGGCGACATGGAGTCCCGGATGGCGGGCTGCAAGCTGCTCGATGCGCGCGCGGCGCTCCCGGTGGCCCATCTTAAATTGCGGTATGCCATGTTCCCAGCGGAAGATCCGAATAAACGCGGGATCGTTTTTGATGCCGATCAACGGATCCAGTTCCTTCCAGATGGTTTCCCATAGCTGTTCGTCCGATAGTTCCAGGACAGAGTGGTCCCCGTCTCCTCCCAGCATGGAGCGAAACTGAACAAATCCCTCAGGAGCGCGCTCGGAAAAAATGGAAGAAGTCCAAATTGATCCCAGCGTCCTCAGGCCCTGATTGCGGGGGATCAGAAAACCGAATCCGTCCAGCGGATTTCGGACATCCTCTCTTTTGTGGCCGGTTGCCACCACGATAATCGGCGCATACGGGATGGCGGCAAATGCCGTGGAAAGCTCAGGGTCAAAATCCTTCACCAATGACGCCGCATCGTGCGTCGGGCAGGCGACAACCAGGTTTCGCGCCTGCACCGTGAGTCCGGTTTGATCGCCCGCTTCCCATCCGGTTTCGCTGCGCCGGATCCACGCGGCCTGGCGGCCTTTTCTGACCACTGATTTCATGCGGTCTTCAAGCCTTTGGACCAGCATGTCAAACCCGCTCTTGAAGGAAGTCAGATGGCCGCCCGGTCCTGCCGGGCTCCCCGATTTCTTTTTGGGAACACCTGCAGCATTCCGTGCGCGGCGCTTTGCCATTTGCCGGGCAATCAGTGCCTTTACGAGGCCGCCATACCGGACCTCCATTTCCCGCATGATGGGAAAACAGGATGGGAGCGATAATTCCCGCGCCAGGCCTCCGTGAATGCCGGAGACCATGGGGTCCACAAAAGTCTCGGCGGCGCCTCTGCCGATCCGGCGGGCGGCGAAGTCAAATACCGATTCATCGCCGTCGTCCCGGCGTGCCGGGATGAACGGCTCGCAGAAGATGCGGGCTTTTTCCATCGGGCGCAAAAGCCCGGTCGCAATGATTTTGACGGGCGAGAACGGCACCGGGTGCAGCTGTCCATGTTTTACGATGAATCGATTCTCGCTCTTGGAATTGGCGGGTTCCAGCTGCTCTTTCAGCCCGATTTCCTCAACCAGTCGCAGCGTCAGCGGCTCGCGGTCGAGAAATCCGTTCGGCCCCCAATCGACCGAATATCCCTGCGAGCGGTCCGTTCCGATGGTTCCGCCCAGCCGTCCGGTGCATTCCCACAGTTCACAGCATCCGGGTCTTTCATACAGTCCCGATGCGTGCGCCACTGTAAGCCCGGAAATTCCGCCGCCAATTATCAAAGCGTCCAGCATAGTCACCTACTTTCGAGATGTCCTCAAATCCGCTGCATCAAACCCTGCGCTGCGTCACAAGCCGCGCGAAATGCTCAAAAGACCGGTCATATGTGCGTTCAGCATCTGCCGGAAAACAACAGGCCGGCAGTTCCCTGGACGCCAGGTGAAATTGCAGGCAATCACAGCAGACGCCTTTTCGCGCACAGGGTTCGTAACTGCAATTACAGCCCTTTTTATTTCGTTCCTTGTTTACATTCCATATTTGATTCCAGATTCTGAGATTCGAGATTCGAGATTCAGAAATTCAATCTCGAATCTCGAATCTGAAATCTCGAATCATTATTGATAATAGCGGCCGAAGCGGTTTTCCAGGAAGTCCTGGTACCGGATGCTTTCCTGCGTCACAAAGCCTTTTGGCGGCGCGGAGGACTGCAGGATCAGGTCTGCGACGGCGCATAGGCCGCAGGCTGTCGTTACCTGAATGGCGGACCATAGCCGGCCGGCAATTTCCCGGTGGTAAAGCTTTTTGACGTAATTCTCCTCGAACAGGGATCCGTGCTGCTTTCCGGCGACTGATACATAAATAAGGACGACATCCTGCAAAGTTTTGGGGATAGCGTTTTCCAGGATGCGCTTCAGCGTGCCCCGGTCCTGGTTCAGTTTCAGGTCCTGCATCAGGAAATGCACTTTTTCGCAATGCCCCGGGTAGCGCAGGGTTTTATAGTTCATGGTGGTTACTTTACCGCGATACGTTTCGGCCAGCGTGCCGATGCCTCCTGAGGTGTTGAATCCTTCGTACAGCAGCCCGTCTACCTCGATGGTTTCATACCCTTCCAGCGGCAGCAGCGTGGTAGACTCACCGTTTTCAACGCCATAGCAAATGTTGCCGTACTCGTTGATCAGGCCGTCGGTCGACCATGTAAGGGAGTATTTAAGCGCGTTACTGGGATTGATGGGAAGAGCTCCGACCCGCAGTTTTACCGAATCGAGCTCCTCAAAGTGAGTCATCAGCTCATTTGCTATGATGCTGATGAAACCTGGAGCCAGGCCGCATTGAGGGACAAAAGCCGTTGCGGCCCCGGAGCTTAATTTTGCGATGTAGCGCGAGACTTCGACGTCTTCCGTCAGATCGAAGTAATGCATCTTGTACTTAAGCGCCATCTCGGCGACGGTGAAATTGCAGTAATAGGGCAGGCAGGAAACAATGGCGTCGACTTCCTGCGATTCCAGGAAGCGTTCCAATGTGGGCCGGTTCATCACGTCGATGGCATGAACCGACAGGTTGGAGCAGGCCAAAGCCTCCGCGCGACGGAGGGCATCGTCGTCGGAGTCGCCGATGTAGAGCCGGTAATCTCCGCTTCCCGATAAAAGGCAGGCAATAAGAGATCCCACTTTCCCCGCACCCAACATCAATATGCGTTTCATAAGGGCCTCCTGGTAATCTTTGTAGCAACCATGTTACATGCGAATTTCGGTGACAGTCACCATAATTCCTTAATTGTCGGGCGTAAGCAATTGCCGGTTGCTTTCCACAATTAAGGAATTATGGTGACTGTCACCGAAATTCATAATCGCCATCGGCATAGTATCGTATATCTTCTGTATAGGGTGACGACATATGGATGACAGCAAATTCGACATAGGCATAATCGGCGGGGGTATCGTAGGGCTTGCGACGGCACTTGCCCTGAAATCTCAGTTTCCGCAACACTCGCTAACCATACTGGAAAAAGAGCCGCAATTGGCGGATCACCAGACCGGCCACAACAGCGGGGTCATTCACGCAGGCATTTATTATAAGCCGGGATCCTATAAGGCGAAGCTCTGTGTGGGGGGTGCCCGCCTCCTGATGGAGTTCTGTGAAGAGAATAGGGTCCGCTACGATCGCTGCGGGAAACTGATTGTGGCGACTGGAGAGAATGAACTGCCGCGGCTGCAGGCTCTTTATGAACGGGGGACTGCAAATGGAATTGGCGGACTCGAATTGATTGGACCGGAGCGGATTCGGGAAATCGAGCCGCATGCGCGGGCTGTCCGGGCGCTTTATTCTCCCAATACGGCGATTACGGACTACCGAATGGTAGCGGAAGCGATGGCGAAAAGAATTGTCGATGCAGGCGGGAGTATTTTGCTTTCATCCCGGGTGCTTGCCATTAAGCGTTCAGACGGCTTGTTCCATTTGGAAACCGCGCGCAAGACCGTGCAGTGCCGCTGTATCATAAATTGCTCGGGGCTTTTTGCGGACAGGGTCGCGGCCATGATGGGACTACGACAGGATGTCCGCCTTATACCTTTCCGCGGGGAGTATTACACGCTGGGCTCGGAATGCCGGCTGGTCCGAGGACTGATTTATCCTGTGCCGGATCCCGAGTTCCCATTCCTGGGCGTCCATTTTACCAAACGCATACAGGGAGGATATGAGGCCGGCCCCAACGCGGTGCTGGCCTTTGCGCGTGAAGGCTATACGCTTTCGAACGTGTGCTGGAAAGACCTCTTTGAAATGTTCGGCTTTGCCGGATTCTGGGCGATGGCGCGAAAGCATTGGCGGACACAGGTGTATGAGCTCTACCGGTCCGTTAGCCGGCGGGCTTTTCTCCATGCGCTGCAAAAACTGGTGCCGGAACTCAGGAATAAGGATTTGGAGCCAGGCGGCTCCGGTGTCCGCGCCCAGATTGTGACGGCGGAAGGTTCTCTCGTGGACGATTTCCTGATTGTCGAAGCGCCCAACGCCATCAACGTCCTGAACGCGCCCTCTCCGGCCGCAACCGCTTCAATTGCCATCGGCAGGCACATCGCGGGCCTGGCCTCAAAATCCTTCAGCCTGTCCAACGGTTGATTTTTCCAAGAAATGGCCATTTAAGCCGAATTCCGAAGGTCAAAGCAACACCCGAAGCCAGCCACGGAAAAAAGCACACGGAGAACACGGGGAAAAAGCTCTTTTCAGTGTTCTCCATGTGTATTTTTCCGTAGGTTCTGGGTGTTTAGTTTACATAACGGCCTACTATCGGAAGTTCGCAGCGGTTCCAGGAGCAATTCCTGGTCACACGAAGCAGCAGGCTTTGCGCTTCGCTGGGGGGGCGAATTGGACCCTGCTCGATCTCAACCATGACTCACAAACTCCTGATGCCGGCCCTTACCGGAATGGCCTGTTGCCGCGTTGCGATGCAATCCGATTGCAGCACAATTGAAGATGACCCCTCGGGAAGGGACGGGGCTCTTTGGAAAGCCAGGATTTTAGTTATTTTAAAAAGATATGTTCTATTGCGTTGGAAGCGGCACGGCAGTCCTGATACGATGCTGTCAAATCAATCGAAAAAACTTGGTTGGAGGGGGAACTTTCCATGATAGGTGTCAAGCTAGGCCACATTCAGATTCTGGAGAAGATTGGCGAGGGCGGCATGGGAGCCGTCTACCGCGGCTATGACGAGCACCTGCGCCGCGACGTCGCTGTCAAAGTGCTTGCCCCGGATGCCCTGTGCGACGAAAGCGCCCGCAAGCGGTTTCGAAAGGAAGCGCACGCCCTTTCCAGGCTAAACCATCCAAACATCGAGATAGTCTACGACTTCGATGCTCACAAAGGCATCGATTACCTGGTGATGGAGTATATCCAGGGGAGCACGCTCAAAGGGATGCTCCTTAGCGGGCCGCTGCCGGAAAAAGAAATCCTGCGCCTTGGAATGCAGATTGGCGAAGGCCTTGCCGCGGCGCACGAGCGCGGGATTGTGCACTGCGACCTGAAGCCGGGAAACGTGATGGTGACGGCTGACGGCCGGCTGAAAATACTGGATTTCGGTCTGGCGAAGCAGGCCCGGCCTATGAGCACGGAAGAAGAAACGGAAAGCATGGAACCCTCCAGCGGCGGAACTCTGCCCTATATGGCGCCGGAACAGCTGTTGGGCCACAAGCTGGATGCCCGCACCGATATATATGCCTTCGGCAACCTTCTTTATGAAATGGCGACAGCCAAACCTCCCTTCAAGGAGCAGCTTTCCACGGCGCTTGTGAATGAGATTGTGAATAAGTTGCCCGAGGCCCCTTCGCGGCTCCGGCCCGGTCTGTCGGCCAAGCTGGAAGAGGTCGTGCTCAAGTGCCTGGAAAAGGATCCCGAGAATCGCTATCAGTCCGCCAGGGAGATAGTTGTGGATCTGCGCCGGCTGTCTACTTCCATGCCGCCGTTGACGGCCGGTCAGGAAAAGCTGAAGCGGACAAATGTGCGCGTCATTCTGGCGGGAGCGGCTGTTCTGTGTGCCGCTGCCGCCATCCTCATGGTTTTTCGGAGCAGGAGCGGAGACCCGGCCTGTTCCTTCCTTCAACTCCATTCAGATAACGAGAAGTGCTTCGTCGGAAGGTCAGCCGGAGTTTTCACCGGACGCCAACCGGATTGTATTCACGAGCACGGACGATTCAGGGAACCAGGATATCTACCTGACGGATTTTCGGGGCAACACAACCTGGAGGCTGACGGAAGCGGAAGCTTCGGATAGCGGCCCGACATTTTTCCCGGAAGGTGATGCCATTGTGTTCACATCCGACCGGAGCGGGGAGAATGCCATCTGGAGGGTCAGCCATATGGGCGGCAACCGCCATACTTCTCATCCCGAATGCACAACAGGCGGCAATCTCACCCGAAGGAAAAATGATTGCCTTCTGCCGCGGATCCGACATCGGATATTTCAGAGTTTGGATTTCCGCGCTTGATGATCCGTCCTCCGCAAGGGCATTGACCGATGACAGTGACGGGTTGTGGAGCCATACCGATCCGGCGTGGTCCCCCGACGGGAAGACGATATGTTACGGCACACGCCACGGCCTCTGGACTGTGCCCCTGTCAGGGGGCGCTGCGCGTCCTCTCACCAGGGAAGGAGAAGCGGATTCCGAGCCCATGTGGTCTCCGGATGGCCGGTATGTCTACTTCGCTTCGTGGCGGAGCGGGTCTCTGGCTATATGGAGGGTGCCGTCCGAAGGAGGCACGCCGCAGCGGATCACAACCGGCACGGCGCTGGAGAGCCATCCCGATATCTCCAGCGACGGGAAGCGCCTCTGCTATTCGACAGGCGATACACGATACCAGACATTTATTTTGGATCGAAAGACAGGAACGGAAACTCTCCTGAGAGCTTTGGCATCCGATACCATGGCCGCGATTTCCCCGGACAACGGCAAAATCGTGTTCACATCCAATCGCGGCGTCCCCAATTACAATTTGTGGATACTGCCATTGAGCGCGGGCGTTCCGCTCGATCCTCCCTATCGTCTGACCAACCCGCCGGGAAATGCTTCCCATCCCACGTTCTCCCCCGATGGAAACTGGATTGCGTTTTATCGAATTATCAGGGAGGCGCGGGATATATGGATAGCGCCGGTCAGCGGCGGCCAGCCGATTCAGTTCACCAACGAACCGTCGCGCGACATGCATCCGGCATGGTCTCCGGATGGCCGGAAAATTGCCTTTATCGCGGAGGAAGGCGGTATTGGAAAGCTGATGGTTGCGGAACTAGAAACGGCAGACGTACGGGCCAGGCAAAGGTTCTGACGGAACAAACGGTTTCGGCGGCTTCTCCCGCCTGGTCGCGGGACAGCCGGAGCATCGCCTTCCGGGGGATGAAGGGAAAATCAGTGGGAAATATGGACCGTTCCGTCCGATGGCAGCGCCCCGGCGCGACCTTTAACGCATGGCCTTAAGGCCAAATTTGTGAGATGGGATCACTCGACCAACACAATTCTCGTGAGCGTCCACAACGATAGGGAGGATGTTGTTTTATATCAGGTGTCGTTAAGTGACGGCGGTTTTCGTCTCTTCCGGCCTTCCATTGAGTTCGGAGGAGCGGAGGCGAACGGCCTGTTCGATATTTCCCGGGACGGGCGATTCCTGGTCTCCTCACGCATAGGAACAAGCGCCGGCCATATTTGGGCGCTGGAAGCCACAAAGGAATCTTTTTAGAAATGTGTCCCCGGGAGCATTTGCCTGGTTGCCTTAAGCAGAGCATTCAGCAGTCGATGCAAAAAAGAAAACTCTCAATTCAATGCAAGGAGCCGCAACATGGAAAAAACAATAAAGGTAAGAGACATAATCCGGGCTTTAGAGTCACTCCAGGAACAAAGCAAAGCCGTCCAAGACAAATTGAGGGGGCTCGCCGCAGTTTTGGAGCGTATGAACCCTGAGATGGTGATAGGTGAATTGGGGCCGAGTGATGGCGGCGATTGGGTTGATTATTACAATTGCATACTGCCGCGCCCTGTGGCGCCGGACCCGGCAACCGAAAAGTAACACCGAATTTATTCTAAGGCTGTTTCATAGCTGCCACGGATGTTTTGTGCCCTCTCGGCTGCAAATGAGATCAGTTCGCCTGGTTCTTACAGCTCAGTGCAACTTGCGCTGCAGCTACTGCTATCAGAACGCCAAGAGAAGCGTGAGTATGGACCGGGGAATGCTGCGATCGGCCATTGATCTTGCCTTGAACTCCGAGAGCTTTCCGGTAGAAGTGGCGTTTACCGGAGGGGAGCCACTGCTTGAACTGCATAGGATGTCGGAAGCTGTTCGATACGCTGAGGGCCATAAAACACAAGGGAGGCATATCAAATTCGTGCTCACAACAAATGGCCTTCTTATGACTGAACCAATCGCCGCATTCCTGGACGCGCATGGTTTTCATGTCCATTTGAGTTTTGATGGAATGGAGGAGGCTCAAAACCTTAGATGCGAAGGGACATTTGCCGCGATGGATCAACTGCTCGACATGATTCGAGTCCGACATTTGGATATGTTTGAAGATCGACTTCAAGTTCGAATTACGGTAACTCCATCGACAGTTCCCTGTCTTGCGGACTCAGTTGATTATTTTATCCGCAAAAGAATACGAGCCATCGAAGTGTCTCCCATACTCACTCCTGGCTTAGGAATCTCCAAGGACTTCCGGGCACAGCTCGACAGTCAGTTTTCACAAATCTACAAGACCAGCCTGAACCATTATATGCAAACAGGACGCATTCCCCTGCTGATTCTAAGAAAGGCGAAAGATGAAAAACCGCCGGAACGTAGCGAGGGGGCAATGTGCGGCATTGTTCATGCAGAAGGGCTCCTGATTGATGTCGACGGCTCGGTTTGCGGTTGTCCCCTGCTTGCCTGCAGCTATCAGGACTTCCCCTCTGATTTTCTCAGGCAGCGCGTCGATGCCCTGAAGATGGGCGATTTCAGGGACCCGGAATTCGAAAGTCGCCTGAAGTGATTTCCGGAAGCCGCCCGAAGGGCTGAAATATTTCATCACAAGGAGAAGAAATACTCTTCCTATAGAAAATGCGGTGAGTGCGAATATCTCGACCAATGCGTTGTCTGCCCGGTTTCCATCGGCTATGACCCGAAAAACACCGACCCGCACCGCGTCCCGGATTTCCTATGCGCGTTCAATATGGCAAAACTGAAATACCGGAAACAATTCCCCCCGATGCCGGATCCGGCGGAAATGCTCGAGGCCATTATCGCCCAAACTCCGCGGCATCCACGCGCCAGCAACTGATAGCCTCCAGTTCGGCCCGGCAGAGACAACGGCATACTCCGACATCCCGGGAGTGCTGTTTCTGCTGCTGAGCGTGTTTTTCCTGATCCGATGGATGCAATCTGATCTTACGACAAATCAGAACCTTTTTTGCGCCGGGCTGGCCGCCGGGCTGGCAGTCGGCACAAAGATGTCTATGTTGCAGCCAGCCTTTGCCATAGCTTTGGTAGCCACAGCGGCAGCTGTCAGCTCCCGGCATGTCTGGAAGGATGCACTAACTAAATTTGAAAACGATGCCTTGAACTGGGCATGGATGCGGACACGAGCAGCCACTTTTTTTTCATCGGCCCTGCTGGGTGGGGGCTACTGGTATATCCGGAACATGATTGAACAGGGAAATCCCTTTTACCCCATTGCTATGTTTGGACTTCCCGGTCTAGAACTCACATCAATAGTGCCGATCCATCAGGTATTTGTGAAAAACCCCTGGACATGGCTTTTTTACCCATGGTCGGAGTTCCCCTGTGAATCACCATTTGATGACAATATAGGTGCAGTGGCGGCAGGTATTGCAATTCCTGCCCTACTTCTATGGCCACTCCTGCGTGACAAGAAAAAAGACAGGCTGAAGATCGGATCTGGCGTAATTTTTTCTATCACCATCTTATCTCTGATTATGTTCTTATGCTCATCCGGAAAGGTCATTCGCATCGGCATATTTTCAGTCCTTATCTGTTTCGTACTGGTGGGAGAATTATGGCGAGCGGCGCCATCCCGCTGGCTGAAAGTTGTGACCTTTGCAGCTTATCTGATCATGACCACAGCCATCACGCATAAGCTTGCCGGAGGTTACCTGTACGAGTACTTCTGGGTAAAGCAAACGCGATCAGAACGGCTCGATGTGCCTGCAGCGGTTGATTCCGTTCTACCAACGAGAATTTTTAATGCAGCGCCTGCTCCCCACACTTATGGCCTGATGGGGCGAGATTACCGTCATGAAGTGGTCACTCTGTTTCGGGAGGTAAAACCGGAAGATGTTACGAATTTCAAGGCAACCCACGTGCTACTGACGAAGGCCCAGGTGGATACTTTCCGGGCAAAGCTGCCAATGGAGCAGATAGGAAGTGATACAGCAGGGGGGAATCCGGTATCACTCTGGAAGATTATCCGGGCTCCCGTGAAAGGCAACTAGCGTGGGTCGCGAACTTGCCCAGGTATCGTAAAGGAAATCCTAGGCAACAGATGAGGCCCGCTTCTTTTTAAATCTTCTTCAGACTTAAGGGAACGCTTCCCACGTTTGCTTGGCCACAGCACGTTGTGCTTTGGCGCCAAGAATGTCATGAACTTCCTTGGAAGGAAATTGACCGGGAATTGTCTGGGCGAAATCATCTCAGATATGAAGGATGGCGGCTGGCGCCGACGAATCCCCGGAGCAAGGATTAAAAAACGTGTTAAAGAGAACTGGCTGAAAATGTACGACAAAGCCTGTTCGGTTCTTCGGGTGGAAATGGTCATCAATAACCCAGAGGAATTTAAAGTCAGAAAGTTACTCCTAAAAGCAAGCGGGTCATGGAGTGGGTTTCGATGAGGAAGGGTGTCGCATATCTTTTCTGCTATCGAGAAGTCTCCCGGCAAGCGAACTATAGATATTCGGATGCGCTGGCGGTGGTCGACGACCCCACGCCTGCAATCCAGCACTTCGATGATATCACTGCACGAAAGAAAAGCTCATCTGGTGGTGGGGTGCGAGCAGTCAATTCGCTGTCCCAAAACGACATTCAACTGTTCAAGGCAATGATGGCCGGTGAGCATCATATTAGAGGGCTATCCAATGCCCATATCCGCACGTGTCTTGAAGGCACTTCAATGCTTGCGCTTATTTTTTTTGTGGGACAGTTGCTTCTGTTTTCACACTGAACACCTTATAGTCGCTAAATTGATGGATGTTGCGCCAGTGCTGGTATCGGGTTTCCACATCGACGGATGCCTGCAGTGGCAGCCAATACACCTCCGATGAAGAAGGGAAGTGTACGGGCCATAGCTCACACTGGAATTCAGGGTCCGCAGATTGAGATCCTGTAGTGGCGACATCAATCCTGCGGCAATCTTGATTATTTTCCCCGATTCGAGATCGATCCAGGCCGTACCTTGCAGGTCCAGCGGATAATCTTTACCCTTCAGGAATAGAGCCGCGGTTGAGCGGGTTCCGGGTATGTGTCGAAAGCGCACCTGAGCGCTTCCCTTTCCGTTAACGACAGCATCCTCGATGCGATCGAACTCGAAGCTTCCCTGGTAGTGGGGATGAAAGATCAAAGCCAGAGTTGAGAATCCATTGGTGGTGAGAAGGGGCAAGTCCATCTGTTTCTTTTTCTTTTCTTTCCCCGGAGGTTTCTGGGCCAGGCGGGATTCTTCCACCGACAAGGCATCGCCGTGAAGATCAAGAAAGAATAGAAAATCAAAAACAGACTGTCGTTCGTAGATGATCTTCGCCCGGTTTCCGAGTTTTGCCTGTGTGACCAACTCCGTGCATGTTACGGCGGCAAACTCCTCGGAGAATTGCTCAACAGCCTTTCCCGCATGGTCCAGCAATGTCTGCAGCGACGGCGAATCTGCGCCGAAGGCTGAAACCACAAAATGCGATGTCGAAAGAAAGACGCCAAGGCATGCGCATATAATGGCGATCATTGGGGCCTTGCGTGATGCGAACTGCGGATTGTCATGTTTCATCGTGATGAAAACCTGTAGCCGAAATTCAAGAACCATTGGTTATAGCTCTGCGCGTGACCGCGATAAACCGTCCCGCCGAGCCCCAGGAAATAATGCTTGGACAAAGACCAATTCAGGCTTGAGTTGATAAATCGTACGCGACTCTCAGAGGTGAAGGAGGAATTGAACCTCTGTTGGCCTAGCTGAATATCGAACCCCAGTTTCTCGCCCAGCATTCTGGATAAGTCCAGGGATTGATACACGCCCCCTCCGAATGAGCTATCAAATATCGAATAGCGAAACTCAGCGCGGATCCCGGTGTTCCAGACTTGCGAGAGGGTGACCCCGAACATCTGATTCAACGAAGGACTCGTATCTCCACTATTGCTGCTTCGTCCGAGGATGGTGTAAACGCCCAAGTGATAGGGAAGATTCGCCCGGACACCGCCGCTGATTCCCTGGAACAAATACTTGTCAAGCAGGCCGGTACCGAGCAGTCGTGTGTCAAAAGTGGGTATATTCCTGAAGTAGTTGTCGCTAACGTCGAAGGAGATGAATTTGTACGGCTGAAATCGAACGGTCAAATAGCTTCTGCTGAGCGTGAGCCCGCCCCTGTCCGGAGTTCCGGCGTTTCCCGGTGTTGCGGAGCCGGCGGATGCAATGGTATTGGGAAGCAGGTCTACCTCAAGGTTTTGATAAACCGAAAGGGTTCGCTTGTAGGACAAATTATTCTCGAAAAATCCGAATTGACGATCCGGATGCCAGTTAACTCGATTCAAGGCAATCCCGAATGAACTTGAATATCGAAAGGATTCAAAACTCCCCCCTTCGTAATTCAGGAACGTTCCAGCCATCTGGCGATTAGGGCTGTACCTCCAGGATGTTGGATCCGGTGCGCTGCCGCCGAACGCGCCAAGTGTAAATTTCCCCACGCGTCTTCCCACGTAGCCTCCATCAATGGTATCCAGGCTGCTAGCCCATGGGAGGTAGAAGCGCCCGATGCCCGCAACCCAGTGAGATCCCGGATTGTCATAGGAGAGCACGAGATGGTAGGTGCGGTTGATAAGGTCATTGAGCGTCACCTGTTGCACTCCGACGTTTCGAGAGTTAAGCCGCCCGCGATAGAAACCGCTCAGATTCCAATAGGTTCCCCCTATTCGAGTCATGTCGGCTCGGAGCACAACTCCGTACTGGGTGGAACCACCGGATCGATCCAGATTGGATATATTGTTGTATTCAAATCCGATGCTGCCGCGAACCCGGTTGATCTCCGGCAGAGGGGGGCGCGGAACATGATCTCGCGCTTCCTGTTCTAAGGGATTGCCTTCCGAGAAGCTGATTACCTGGGGATACTTCCGGGCATCCTTGGAAGTGGTTGATGCCTGGAGTTTGGCAAGCTCACCGGGAGAAAAGGACACAACATCGCCGGGCTTTATTTCAACCTTGGAGGATCGGATCTCACAGACAGCGGAACTTGAAGCAACTGAAACTACCTCCAGCTCTGCTACCTCCTCTTCGACACCGCCGCTCGGCGACTTCGATTCTCTTCCCTGCGTGATAATCAGCTTTTGGCCTTCTGCCAACCCTGCGTTGCTGCCGCCGTCTATATAGACTGCCCCCTCAATAGTATATTTTACGTGAAAGCTCGTTTGTATTTTCGGGTCCGGCGTGTCTGCGAGGCAAGTTGCGTCGCTAGAGAGCAGTAGGCCCGCTCCAAGGAGGCACAGTCGGATCCAGGACCACCGAACACAAAGCAATCGACACGCATTTCTCATGGTTGTGCCTACCCTCCATTGCCCCTTGGATGGCATTGATAGCAATTTGCACTGTTATACACGTACCCTCTTTCGCCTGAGTGGTGCGGATTTGTCTGGGCTTGCGTATGGCAACTCGTGCACACAAAGATGGAGTAGTTCGATGAATTGGTATGGCAGGTGGAACACACTCCCGCAGCTCTGCCATGACTCGTGGGGAACCAGGTGTGGTTAAACGTGGCTCCGGACCAAGACGTCGTTGAATGACATGTCTGGCAGGTAGTCGGAAAGCCTGCGGCCACGTGGTTCGGATTCGTCGTGCTTTTGTATACAGCCGCGTGACAGGAAAGGCAGTCGGTGGGAGTCCCCACAAAGATATTTCCTATGTGGCAGCTAGTGCAGAGCACACTGACGTGGGCCCCGGTCAGCCGAAACTTCGTCGCTGTGTTGTGATTGAACGTCGCGCCTGCCCACCCTGTGGTTGCATGACACATTCTGCAGTCCTGGGGAAAGCCTGCGGCTGCGTGGTTTGGATTGGCAGTGCCGTTGAAATCCGTCAGGTGGCAGGAGATGCAAGCCGTCGAGAGTCCGGCAAACACGTTGTTTTTATGACACTGGGCACAAGACGCGACCTTGATATGAGCGCCTGTCAAGGGGAACGGCGTATTGTTGTGGTTGAACGTTGCGCCTTGCCAATTCGTCGTTGAGTGGCACAGGCTGCAGTCCTGCGGGAATCCTGCGGCCGGGTGGCTCGGATTCGTCGTGCCGTTGAAATCCGTCAGATGACAGGAGATGCATGCAGTCGAGAGCCCGGCAAACACGTTGTTTTTATGACACTGGGCACAAGGAGAGACATTGATATGAGCGCCTGTTAAGGGGAACGGCGTATTGTTGTGGTTGAACGTCGCGCCTTGCCATTTCGTCGTTGAATGGCACGGGCTGCAGTCCTGCGGGAATCCTGCGGCTGGGTGGCTCGGATTTGTCGTGCCGTTGAAATCCGTCAGGTGGCAGGAGATGCACGCAGTCGAGAGCCCGGCAAACACGTTGTTTTTATGACACTGGGCACAAGGAGAGACGTTGATATGAGCGCCCGTTAAGGGGAACGGCGTGTTGTTGTGGTTGAACGTCGCGCCTTGCCAATTCGTCGTTGAATGGCACAGGCTGCAGTCCTGCGAGAATCCTGCGGCCGTGTGGCTCGGATTCGTCGTGCCGTTGAAATCCGTCAGATGGCAGGAGATGCACGCAGTCGAGAGCCCGGCGAACACGTTGTTTTTATGACACTGCGCGCAGGACGCATTGATGTGAGCCCCGGCCAGCGGAAACTTCGTCGCTGTGTTGTGATTGAACGTCGCGCCTGTCCAACCTATGGTCGAATGACACGTCCTGCAATCCTGGGGAAAGCCTGCGGCTACGTGGTTTGGATTGGCAGTGCCGTTGAAATCCGTCAGGTGGCAGGAGATGCACGCAGTCGGGAGCCCGGCAAAAACGTTGTTTTTATGACACTGGGCACAAGGAGAGACATTGATATGAGCGCCTGTTAAGGGGAACGGCGTATTGTTGTGGGTGAACGTTGCCCCTTGCCAATTCGTCGTTGAATGGCACAGGTTGCAGTCCTGCGGGAATCCTGCCGACACGTGATTCGGATTGGTCGTGCCGTTGAAATTTGTCAGATGGCACGATACGCACGCGGTCGGGAGTCCGGCGAACACGTTGTTTTTATGGCACTGGGTACAAGGAGCGACATTGATATGAGCGCCTGTCAAGGGGAACGGCGTAATGTTGTGGTTGAACGCTGCGCCTTGCCAATTCGTCGTTGAATGACACAGGCTGCATTCCTGCGGAAATCCCGCCGACACGTGATTCGGATTAATCGTGCCGTTGAAATCCGTCAGATGGCAGGATATGCACGCAGTCGGAAGCCCGGCAAACAGGTTGTTTTTGTGACACTGGGCACAAGGAGCGACATTGATATGAGCGCCTGTTAGGGGGAAAGGCGTATTGTTATGGCTGAACGTCGCACCCTGCCAAGTCGAGCTTGCATGACATGCGCCGCAGTTTTGAGAAAAGCCTGCAGCTACGTGGTTCGGATTGGTGGTGCCGTTGAAATTTGTCAGATGGCACGATACACACGCGGTCGGGAGTCCGGCGAACACGTTGTTTTTGTGACACTGGGCACAAGCGACATTGACGTGAGCGCCCGTCAAGGGGAACGGCGTATTGTTGTGGTTTAAAGGTGTCGTGTTCAGCCAGTCCATCGTTGAATGACACCGGCCGCAATCCTGGGGGAAACCTGCGGTCACATGGTTTGGATTTGTCGTGCCGCTGAAATTTGTCAGATGGCACGATACACACGCGGTCGGGAGTCCGGCGAACAAATTATTTTTGTGACACTGGGTACACGATGCAACATTGATATGAGCGCCCGTCAAGGGGAACGGCGTATTGTTATGGTTAAACGTTACGCCTTGCCAGCCGGCTGTAGTGTGACACAGTCTGCAGTCCTGCGCGAAGCCGGCTGCCACGTGGTTTGGATTGGTCGCGCCGTTGAAATTTGTCAGATGGCACGATGCACACGCGGTCGGGAGCCCGGCGAACAAATTGTTTTTGTGACACTGGGCACAAGGAGCGACATTGATATGAGCACCCGTCAGCGGAAACTTCGTTGCGGTGTTGTGATTGAACGTTGCGCCTTGCCAGTCGGCTGTAGTGTGACACACGCTGCAATCCTGCGGGAAGCCGGTTGTCTGGTGGTTTGGATCCTTGGTATTAATGAAATCCACGAGGTGGCAGGATGCACAGGTGGTCGTAAGCCCCCCCGCAATCTGGCCATTCTTGTGGCACTGTTCGCACTGCAACGACTGGTGAGCCCCGGTTAGGAGGAACCTCGTTGTGCTGTGATCGAATTTGGTGGTGAGCCAGGAGTCGAATCCATGACAAGTATCACAGGTGGCGGGGAATCCTGAATCCACATGATTCGGAATCTTAGCCCTGTAATAGTCCTGAACGTGACAAGATATACACGCTGTGCTCAACCCGGTGAACTGGCCGACCGCACCTGCTTTATGACAAGACTGACAATCAACGCCAGCGTGCGCGCCCATCAACGGGAACCTGTTCTGGTGCCCCTTTATGGACTGCAGGGTGATATCCCAACCTCGGACCGTATGGCATTTTTCGCATTCTCCACCAAATTGGCGGCGATGTATGTCTGCATGGCAGTCGGCGCACTGCATCCCCACGTCCGCAAAAACGAGGTTTGCATGACACAGGCGGCACGAAACGCCCTCATGCATTCCACGAAGGGGGGAGCGGGTCTCGTTGTGGTTGAAATCCGGGTGGGGCCGGATCGGGCTCCAGTTGATCGCGGTGTGGCAATTCTCGCAGGCCATACTAAGGTTGCCGTGCGGGTTACGGGTTCGTCTCTTGACGGTTTGCGCGATCGCGCCCTGCGGGCTGAGCCAGGGGAGCAGAAATACTACCCAGATCATGATTGGACCCAAGCGAACTATCGCAGGGGTGTCCCAGATCCGGAGCACCCTAAAGGAAGGCACCGATTCACAATCCAATTTACCGTGATATTTCCGCACCTGCACTATTCCACCCTCGCTAAATCAGTTGTATTCACATTGTTCGAATGACACTCAATGCAGCGATGCGGTGTCTCCTTGTAGACAGTTACTGATCTTCCGTTTATCTCTCTGCTCGCTGTGTGGCACAGGGCGCAGGCAACGTTTTTGTGCCCCGCCTCTAGTGGGTACGTCGAATCGGTCTGATGATTGAATGTTGAGGGTCTCCACGCCCATACTTGATGGCACGTGGCACAATCTGCGGACCCCATCCTGTCTAGAAACAGCCCGCCGTGAATATCCTCGTGGCATCCCGAGCAGCGCAATGGGGCAGAGCTGAATACGACATTTTTCAGGCCGACATCGAAGCTCTCTGACTTGTGACACTGTTCGCAAGCCACTGCGCGATGTGCGCCTTCAAGAGCAAATAAAGTCGAAGAATGATTGAAGCCGGACAACTCACGCCAGTTGCGCGTCGAATGGCAGGCTTCACACCCGGCAGGATTCCCATCGGGCTTAAGTACCGACATCCTCTGGGAAAACTCGCCCCGATGCGGGTCGCTATGGCACGCAGTACAGGACCGGTCGTTGAAGCGAAACTGCGCTGGCTGGGCAGCAAGTTTCTCCGTTGGACCCCTATGACACTCGCCGCAGAAGATCGCTCCATGAGCGCCCGAAAGAGGGAAGAGCGTCTCCCGATGTCGCATAAGCGTGAAGGTGGAAGGTGTAAAGCCGTTCACCGTATGACAGCTCTCGCAGCGATTCCCGTAGCGACCGCCCTCAAACTGCCCCTTATGTACATCCTCGTGACAGGTGGAGCATTGCGCATTGTTCCAATGAATAATGTTGAAGTTGCTGCCTTTATGTTCGGGATGGCAGTGTTTACAGCCTCTCCCGGATTTGTCCTTTCCGATCAAGGAAGGATGCAGCCCCCCTCCGTTCTCCTCCAGGCTTTGTCTAATTTTGGCGTGACAATTGAGGCATTTGAACCCTGGCGGCTTTTTAGCGGCATTGTGGCACTTCGAACAGGAAGTCGGCCCCGTCAAGAAGCTGTGTGCCTTGGATAGAGGCCCTTGTGGGGTCAAGGCATGCGCCGTTGCAGACCCAAGCAATAAAACCAAAACTATATTGAATCTCACGACCGAGCTCATATTCAGGGCCTACCGTGTGCCTATTTGAAGTTGGCCGATGAGCTGTCGTGCGTGCTTTCCGCTCTCCGAATTTGGAGCCGTCGATAACAGCCTGTTCCAGTATTCCAGCGCGCGTTTTTTATCTCCAAGATTGCCGTAGATGGCGCCTAGGTTGTACAGCGCGTCGGGTTGTGTTGGATTCAACTTCAGAATTGCCAGAGTATTCTCGAGGGCTCCTGCCACGTCACCTAACTGAAATTTTGTCTTGCCTAATTCCAGCCTGGCTGCGATGTTCGCAGGTTCGGCGTTGACTATTTGCTGCAGATGCCCCTCCGCCTGCTTAAACTGCCCCTTCGCAGATTCGAGTTGGGCGAGCTGCAAAAGAACCGGCACGTGACCCGGTTTTTTCTGAAGTGCCATAGTGAGCACCTTCGCCTCATGCATAGTACTCTGTACTTTGCTCGGATCTTGCAGTGGAGTCCCCGAATGTGAGGGTCGCAATGCCGCGATGGACTGGGCAGCCGGGTGGCTTCCCTCGTGAGGCAACCTCAACAAGAGGAAGCACGCGAGAATTGCCAAGCCTAACGTCAGACAAAGAACGAGTATTTTGGGGATCTGAATCTTCATGCAGCCCTGCCCTTCCATCCATGGAGTATTTTTAGAAAACCAACAATCCAATTGGCTGCCCCCCCCTAGTCAGTTATGTTCCTTGGATAGGAGACCGACTCCTAGTAATAGCAATCAAGGCCCTATACGCCGGGAACGGATACGCGTCTCAGTACGAGATCACAGATTCTCGTTTTTGAACGCACTAAATCATCGGAGAACCCTCTAGCAATTCTTAGACCTAACAGCCCGCGGATTAACTTCCCAAATGCGCATATCTCGCAAACCCACTAATAACTAGATTCTTGCCAGGCCTTTTTTTCTCAAAGTTATTTTGCCCATGTGTTCCAGGGCTGTCTGTGCCCGAACCAATATTCATGGAATTTCTCCTGTTGCGGGAATATTTTCCCCGTTCTTCGAGCCCGTGTACGAGATCGGAATCATTCGCAGGACCCTAAGGCTGCTTGCCAGGCCACGTCAAGCTCTCAGCCCCCATCCCGCCCGCTGTCGCAGGAAATATCTCGGCGATAGGAAAAACAAAAACTTTTTTTCAAAATGAGTTCGGCCTTCGCAGCTTCTGATTAGAGGTGACATGTGAACTCGATCGGCACTGCCGACTCCATAGGCTTCACCGGCCGGCCGAGCGTATGAGTCAGCCGGGCACTGTCAGAGATTTGCTGCGTCATCCCTCCGCCAACACTTCGCAGCATGGAGTACTTATCGATATATACCACGATGTAGTATAGCAAAAAGAAATATATTATCGTCAATTGCACTAAAGGTGTATCCAAAATCCCTATCCAAAGCCCGCAATTCCGGTGTAAAACACTTTCGTCAGTAAAGTTTTTTTACTCTTGGTTAACATATAGCGTTTTATCAGAAGCTCCAACGGGGTCAACTAGAGAATCAGGGAGGATCCGGGATCAAACGGGCAGCTTGTCCTACCTAGCGCGGCCAGGGCCGCAACCAAGTTTGCGAGATTTATAGAGGCCGCGCGCGTTCAGCGTTCAGCTCTCAGTTTCCGATAACGAAGCTAAACTTCTTTGCATTTTGCAGAGAAGTCACGGATAAAGAATCTGTCCTTGGCCGCCAAATGCCAACCGTCAATAGTCGTTAGTCGGAAGTGAAACAAACGGTACCGCCGACTACCACTACCAACTGCCGACTAATGACAAGTCTTGCAGGGCTGCAGGTTGGACATGTGATGGCAGTTCGAATAGCAGTAGGTTAATTTATCGGGTTTGACAACCTTTGACTTATCCTCCAGCGGCACCGGGTGCGGCATGTGGCATTCTATGCATTCAGGAATATCCGTTTTGTCTGCGTGCGGGACATACCGGTGAGGTGTAGTTGTTTCGTCGCTGGGTGTTTTATAATTGGCTGTTTTTTCCGCAAGCTTGTCAAAGGACCCGTGGCAGGCGAGGCATTTTTGAGCGACCGTCTGCTTTTCCGTGTTTTGAGCACTATCCTGCGTCGCGGCTGCTGTGAGTAGGGCAAATGTTCCAAAGAGCAGCATCGGCATTACGATGAATAAAAGCAAAGAGGGCTTTCTTTCCATAAATCTCCCGATGGAGACTTTGAGTCTGTGCTCTGAAACTCAAAGTCTCCAATACTTCTGAATTACTTGCCCTCGCCATTGCTGAAGTCAAGGCCTGCCAGCTGCTGATAGAACTGATGGCGTGCGTTGATGTCGCTCTGAGCCAGCTCCATCAGCCGCTTCGCTTCCTCAGGTTTGCTTAGCGTCAGCATCTTGTATCGCGTTTCGGAGTAGGCGTATTCCTTAAAGGGAATGGAAGGCGGCTTGGAGTCCAGGGTCAGCGGATTTTTTCCCTGCTCCTTCAGGCGGGGGTCATACCGGTATAGCAGCCAATGCCCGCTGTTCACAGCGGCCTTCTGCTGCTGCATCGCGCGGCTCATGTCGATTCCGTGCGCGATGCAGTGGCTATAGGCAATGATGATGGAAGGTCCGTCATAAGATTCCGCATCGAGAAACGCTCGAATGGTCTGGGTGTCCTTCGCGCCAAGGGCGACGGTCGCTACATAGACGGTTCCGTAATTGATGGCGTGCATTCCCAGGTCTTTTTTGGATGCGGGCTTTCCGCCGGCCGCGAATTTCGCGACTGCGGCGCGCGGAGTAGACTTTGGACATCTGGCCACCCGTATTGGAATAGACCTCAGAATCCAGGACCAGGACGTTCACGTTGCGGCCGGAAGCCAGAACATGGTCCAATCCGCCGTAGCCTATATCGTAGGCCCAGCCATCTCCGCCGACGATCCAGACGGACTTTTTAACCAGGTAATCGGAAAGGCTGATCAGGTTTTTAGCGTCTTCCGACTGCAGCGTGCCCAGTCGATCCTTCAGCGCTTTCACTCTTTCTCTCTGATCATGGATTCCTGCTTCGTCTGTTTGTTTGGCGTCCAGCAGCCCCGTGACGAGAGTATCGCCGATTTCGGGAGCCAGTTTCCGGATCAGATCGCGGGCCACCTGCGTGTGCTGGTCAATCGTCAGACGAAATCCCATGCCGAACTCGGCATTATCTTCGAAGAGAGAATTGCTCCAGGCCGGGCCGCGGCCTTCTTTGTTGTAGGTATAAGGAGTCGTCGGCAAATTGCCGCCGTAGATAGAGGAGCATCCTGTGGCATTGGCAATAAGGCTGCGGTCCCCAAACAGCTGCGTGAGAAGCTTGACGTATTGAGTCTCTCCGCAACCGGAACAGGCTCCCGAGAACTCGAAGAGTGGCTGCAACAGCTGGCTGGCTTTGACGCTGCTCAACCGAATCAGGCGGCGATCATATTCGGGCAAATCCAGGAAAAACTTCCAATTTTCCCGTTCCTGCATCCGGATCGGAGGCTGCGGAACCATATTAATTGCTTTGCGACTGGGCTGCTTCTTGTTTTGTGCGGGACATACATCCACGCAGAGCTCGCACCCGGTGCAGTCCTCCGGCGCGATTTGTATCGTAAAGTTCATACCCGGCTGGAACTCGTTGCCCTTTGCCGGTATTGATTTGAAAGTCGACGGGGCCGTTTCAAGAAGCTTTGCGTCATAGACTTTGATGCGAATGGTTGCATGCGGGCAGGAGATGGAACACTTGCCGCACTGGAGGCAGACTTCGGGATCCCATGATGGTATTTCGAGGGCGATGTTGCGCTTTTCCCATTGCGCCGTTCCGGTTGGAAACGTTCCGTCAACCGGGAAAGCACTTACCGGCAGGCTGTCTCCCTGGCCGGCAATGATGCGCGCGGTGAAATTCTGCACGAATTCGGGCGCTTCCCGGGGCACGGATGGCGGTCTTTCGATCGTGCTGCTGGGCTTCGCTGGAACTTTTACTTCGAAGAGATTGGCAAGCGTTTGCTCGACAGCATGGTAGTTTTTCTTGACGACTTCCTCGCCTTTAGCGCCATACGATTTCTTGATGGAATTTTTAATGGCGTTAATCGCTTCATCCCGGGGCAAGACGCCGGAGATTGCGAAAAAGCAGGTCTGCATGATTGTGTTGACCCTTGCGCCCATCCCGGTCATCTTCGCGACCTTGTATCCGTCGATGACGAAGAATCGGATCTTCTTTTCAATGATCTGTGTTTGCACGCTGCGGGGAATCTTGTCCCACACTTCCTCGGGGCCATACGAACTGTTCAGAAGGAATGTGGCGCCCGGTACGGCATCCTTCAGTATGTCGTATCGTTCCAGGAAGACGAATTGATGGCATGCAACGAAATTGGCTTTATCCACGAGATAGATGGAGTGGATTGGCTTAGCGCCGAAACGAAGATGCGATACGGTCACGGTTCCGGACTTGCGGGAGTCGTACGAGAAATAGCCTTGGGCATTATTAGGCGTGTCTTCGCCGATAATCTTGATCGAGTTTTTGTTTGCTCCGACCGTGCCATCAGCTCCCAGGCCGTAGAAGAGGCAGCTAGTTCCACTGTCACCTATCGAAAATCCCGGATCGTAATCGATGGAGTTATTCGTGACGTCGTCCTCTATCCCGACGCTGAAGTAGTTTTTCGGATTGCTCTTCTTCATTTCCTCATAAACCCCGTTGATCATGGCGGGTGTGAATTCCTTTGAGGAAAGGCCATACCGGCCTCCGATGATCTTCGGGAAATTCTTGAGAGGCAGGCTGCCGGAGGTGAATGCTTCCGCCACTGCGGTGACCACATCCTTATATAGCGGCTCACCGCTCGCTCCCGGTTCCTTCGTGCGATCGAGCACCGCGATGGTGCGCGTCGTCAACGGAAGAGCCTGAAGCAGCGATTCGACGGAAAATGGCCGGTAGAGACGCACCTTCACCAGCCCCACTTTTTCTCCCTGGGCATTGAGGTATTCAACGGTTTCCTGTGTAGACTCTGCTCCGGACCCCATCAGCACAATGATCCGCTCGGCATCGGGCGCGCCAAAATAGTCGAAAAGGTGGTACTGTCTTCCGACGATGGCAGCGAACTTGTCCATGGCCTTCTGCACGATCTCAGGCGTGGCAAGATAGAAGGGATTGCAGGCTTCTCTGGCCTGGAAAAAGACATCGGGATTTTGGGCGGTGCCTCGCAGGACCGGATTATCCGGCGATAGCCGCCGCATGCGATGAGCCCGGACTAGATCGTCCTCGATCATCTGCCGCATATCGTCCTGGGTGAGTTGCTCGATTTTCATGACTTCATGAGACGTGCGAAATCCGTCGAAAAAGTGCACAAACGGGATGCGGGAAGCCAGAGTGGCTGCCTGGGCGATCAGCCCAAAGTCCATGACTTCCTGGACCGAATTTGATACCAGCATTCCCCAACCGGTGGACCGGACCGCCATGACGTCGCTGTGGTCACCATAAATAGACAAAGCGTGCGTTGCTATTGATCTGGCCGTGACGTTAAACACCGTCGGGGTCAGCTCTCCCGCAATCTTGAACATATTGGGGATCATTAGCAGAAGGCCCTGCGAGGCAGTGAATGTTGTGGTTAAAGCGCCCGCCTGAAGGGCGCCGTGCACTGCCCCTGCCGCTCCGCCTTCGCTCTGCATCTCCGTCACTGAAGGGATCATGCCCCAGATATTCTTTACATGATTGGCCGCCCATTCGTCGGCCCACTCTCCCATGGGGGATGAAGGCGTAATCGGATAAATCGCGACAACTTCATTCGTATTGTAGGCTACGTACGCCGCAGCCTCGTTGCCGTCAATGGTAACCATCTGTCTAGTCATGTCTCACCACCATATATACAAAGTTATTAAGAGGAGCCTCTGCAGAAGAATGTGATTCCTCGCAAGCTTCAACTAATATTAGTTCTATGGACAATCCTGCTGACCCTTTAATGCCTGCTGTCGGCATGTCTGAACTTGAGTTCAGGCTAACCTGACATTCTAGAGCAATTGAAGGGTCCTGGCCAAAAACTATTTTTCAATATAACAATTGGCTCCGGGCTTCAGAGGCTATCCAACGGCTGAGATTCCTGGGAGCGCCGGCGTCTCGCCTAATGCCGCATACTTTTTGCGCCCGCAGGGCGCCTTCGGAGTGCGGCAGCTCTGCTGCCGCACTCCGAAAGGCTTCGCCTTTCAATAAGTATGCGGCATTAGGCGTCTCGCCGGCCGACGGCTGTAATCCCAATTTTCGGGCGAAATATGCGCTATTTGCCTCGATACAAGCTTCTTCAATCCCTGAGCCGCCGAGACGGCGGCGTTCCCAGGTGCAGTATTCGCCAAACATAGGAACCGTTGGACAGCTTCTTGGTCTAGACCCACTTGTTCTCTTTCCGCGCCGGAGTGTCTATGCCAGCTTGGAATTCAATCGTATGCCGCTGACGAGACGCCGCCCGGTTTCAATCGCCTCACGATTGTTTTTCAGCATTTCCGGCTTAATCCCTTGCTCGACAAAGGCGGACAGGATGGACTCCTGGTCGACCGCGCGGGTCACTTCCAAAAAAGCGCCCAGCAAAATCATGTTGGCGGCCTTTACATTTCCCAAATTCATTGCCGCTTCATACGCGGGGACGCGCACTATCTGGACATCCGAACGGTCGGATGCGTTGTCCACCATGGATGAATTCACCATGATCAAGCCTCCGGGCAGAACTTCATGCGCGAACTTTTCGATGGAAGGCTGGTTGAACGCCATAAGGCTGCCGGCATGGCTGATCCACGGGGATGCGATAGGATTGCGGGAAATGCGGACGTGGCAATGCGCCGTCCCACCGCGCATTTCGGGGCCATAGGATGGAATCCATGAGACCTGCAGGTTTTCACGCAATGCCCCCTCCGCCAGCGCCAGGCCCGCGAATAGGACTCCCTGGCCGCCGAATCCGCTTAAGGTCAGGGCTACTTCGCTGAGCTCCCCGTTGGCGACCGCGCCCTTGATTGAAGGCGCCTCGATTCTTGGCTCCGATGAAGCCGCCTGTTTTGCCGCGACCTTTGCCTTGGGCGGAGCAGAAGGCGCGACAAGTCTATCCTTTTGATCCTTAAAGACCTTCAGCGGAAAAATGGGGACCATGTTTTGTTCCACCCAGCGGATGGATTCCCGAGGTGTTACCTTCCATCCGCTCGGGCAAGCGGAGAGTATTTCCACGAAAGAGAATCCGCGGCCCTCGATCTGGTTCTGAAGCGCCTTGCGGACGGCTTTCCTGGTGCGCATATGGTTTTTGGTATCCGTCAACGCGACCCGCTCGATGTAGGTCGGCCCGTCCAGAGTGGCGAGAAGCTCGCACACGCGCATGGGAGGACCCTCGACCTCGAATGCGCGCCCGCGGGGCGAAGTAGTGGTCTTTTGTCCCAGCGGCGTCGTTGGGGCCATCTGTCCGCCCGTCATGCCATAAATGCCGTTGTTGATAAAAAAGACGGTGATGTTTTCTCCGCGGTTGGCCGCATGCAGGATTTCGTTCCCGCCGATTGCCGCAAGGTCGCCGTCCCCTTGATAGCAGAAGACGATCGCCTCAGGACGCACGCGTTTGACGCCAGTCGCTACGGCGGGGGCTCTCCCGTGAGACGCGGAAATGTTGCCGATGTCCATGTAGTAGTACATGAATATCGAACATCCGACGGGACCGACCAGGATCGACCGGTCCTGGATGCCGAGGTCGTCAATCGCTTCGGCAATAAGCTTGTGCAAAACACCATGACCGCAGCCCGGGCAGTAATGGGTTATTTCGGTGTCGCCGCCTTTGCGTTCATAGCGGTCGTAAAAAGATGGAGACTTGCTATGCTTTGTTTCCCACACACTCTTTCTCCAGTTTTTTAATGGCTCGAACTACATCTTCGGCTGTCGGCATCATTCCTCCGGTGCGCCGGAGGAGCTCGATCGGAGTTATCCCGAGCACCGATAGGCGGACATCTTCAATCAACTGGCCGCTGCTTAGCTCCAGGACCAGCACGGAATAGGCTTTCCCGGCCAGCTGGCGCAAGCGTTTCATCGGGAAGGGAAACAGGCTGATCGGCCGCAAAAGCCCGACGCGAACACCATCCGCACGCGCAATTTCGACCGCGGCGCGAGCGATCCGGCTGCTGATACCGTACGCGACGAGCAGAATTTCGGCGTCTTCCGTTAGAACTTCTTCCCAGAGGAGTTCTTTTTCTTCAATTTCCTTGTACTTCTCCTCCAGCCTGGTAATGAGAATTTCCTGCTGCTCGTGTTCGAGAAGGATGGAGGTGATGAGGTTTTTGCGCGTGGCGGCAGTTCCTTCAACGGCCCAGGGTTTCGCGGGTTCGTTATGCACGGGCGCCGGTATTTCGATCGGTTCCATCATCTGGCCCAGAGCGCCGTCAGCCATGAGATATACGGGAGTGCGATAACGGTCCGCGACTTCGAACGCATGCATCGTCAAGTCGCACATTTCCTGGACACTGTTGGGCGCAAATACCGGGGTGCGGTAATTGCCGTGCCCGCCCCCCTTGGTCAGCTGAAGATAATCGCCCTGTTCCACGCCGAGGTTTCCAAGTCCGGGCCCGGCCCGCATAATATCCACAATGACTCCGGGAAGCTCCGCTCCTGCCAGGTAAGAGACTCCTTCCTGCATCAGACTGATGCCCGGGCCCGAAGATGCGGTCATTGCCCGCACTCCCGCGGATGCAGCTCCAAAGACCATCTGGATCGCGCCGATCTCGCTCTCGGCCGGGATAAAGATGCCGTCCGATTCCGGCAACAGCAACGATGCGACTTCGGCAATTTCGCTTGCCGGAGTGATCGGGTAACCGAAGAATGCCTTGCATCCTGCGGCAACCGCCCCTCGCACTACTGCTTCATTCCCCTTGAGCAATTGGCGCATTCATCGCCTCCCCAATATGCAAGATAAGAAGACCCTCTATTTTTTACGAACCCGGATCGTTATTGCGCCCGGCTCCGGACAGACATAAAAGCAAAGGCCACAGCCGGTGCAACCGGATCCGCTATAAGAGACCGCATAATATCCTTGGCGGTTCAGAACTTTGCCCTGAGCTAAAACGCCGGCCGGACATGCTGCGATACAAAGGGCGCATCCCTTACAAAGATGGATGGCAATTTGAACATCGCCACGATCAGAGTCGTCCACAATACCCTCCCTATTCTCGACTGGCGGAATTATGCCAGAAAAGCGCATAAACTGTAATCTCGTTTCATAATGGAGGGAAGAGCCGGAAAGGAGCCCCCTCCTAGTGAGGATTAAGGAGGGAAGAAGGTGCGTTTACCGCTTAGAGGTAGACCCCCAACGCTGATTTGGGGTGGGGTCGGGGTAAATCGGAATCGGGATCGGTATCGGAATCGGTATCGGTTTTTTGTTCCGGTCGTTTCGACCCCGATAGCGACCCCGACCCCGATCATTTTTGTTAGTCGAGATCGATATCTCTCATGGGTTTTTGTATGGGCTCCTCTTTGCTTTTTTCCAGTGCCGCTTCAAACTTGCGATCCAGCAACTGGGACTGGATTTTCATATCGTCGGAGCTTTGTTTGAAGATCGCCTCTCGCCGCGCGGCCTGCTCCTTTAAAAGCGAGGCGGCCTGGTCGAGGTCGAGGGTATTCCGCTTTGGAGGGGGTGCAGCGAAGCTCACCACTTTGAGCAACTTTGCATCGATAGACAATTTAGCTCCGCAACAAGGGCACTCAACCGATATATCGCTGTTCTTTGATTGCGCCATAATTTCTCCTCAACTTCCCGGTCGCTTCAGAACTTCATGAGTTGCTGCTACAGGATACAGGATACTGGATTCGGCATGCAACCGCTTGGCCAACCGTTTAGTCTTCCGGACGTTCGCCTTCGGGCGCCATTTTGACAAGCCTGGGATCGAACCGAGCAAGGATCTCGACCAGATCAGCCTGCGCAGCCATGACCGACTCGATATCCTTATATCCCATCGGCACTTCGTCCAGGCCCGCCGAGATCAGCACCACATCGTGCTCAGCCAGGAACTTCTTGCCGTCATTCCAGGTGTAGGTGCTCTTAGTCATTGTCCGGCTCATCCTTCTCCCGGCCCCGTGCGCTGCCGAATTCATCGATTCCGGAACTCCCCGGCCCCGGACCACAAATCCAGGAGTTGCCATCGATCCCGGGATAATTCCCAGGACTCCCGTTCCAGCCGGCGTTGCACCTTTTCTGTGCACGATGACATCCTGTCCGAAATGATTTTCCTTCCAGGCGAAGTTGTGATGGTTCTCTATATCCAGAAGCACACGCACGCCGAGAAGCTTCGAAATATCCCGATGGATAAGATAATGGTTTGCCGCCGAATAGTGTCCCATCAGCTGCATGGCCCGCCAGTATTCCTGTCCTGCATCGCTATTTATGTCCAGCCAGGCGAGGTGCACTAATTCTCGCGGAAGCTCCGGATGAAGACTCATCGCCAGTTTGCTGTAATGTGTTGCCACCTGGCCGCCGGTCCCGCGGCTGCCGCTATGGCTCAGCAGCGCGCAATAAACGCCGGCGTTCAATCCCAGATCATCCCGGTCGAGAGTCAGTGTGCCGAATTCCACAAAGTGGTTTCCGGAACCGCTGGACCCGAGCTGAAAGGATGCTTTGTCTTTGCATTGCCGGGTAATTTTGCTGAACGACCAATCTTCCTCCATCACGGGATGCTCTTTGCGCGTCTTGAATCCTCCGCCAACCCCGAAAGATGTCGCCTTTTCAATCACATTTTTCAGGCGACCTTCCTGGCCCCGGATCGCAGACACTGGAAGATCCAGCACCGTCATCTTCATTCTGCAGGCAATGTCCATTCCGACCGCATAGGGGATTACGGCATTGCGGGTAGCCAATACCCCGCCGATAGGCAGGCCATATCCCACGTGGGCATCCGGCATCAACGCGCCCGCGATGGAGACCGGCAGATTGCAGGCGTTCTCCATCTGACGGATCGATTCGCTTTCCATGCCGCTGCCCCATCTCCGATAAGGAGCCGGCTCGTGACGTGGAGAAAAGCCGGCATGCGCCCGATCCGGTTTCGCCAGAGAGGCCGCCAGTTTTCCCCAAACAGGGTCTTCGACGTACGCTTTGGGATTTGCCGCAATGGCTTTAATGGTTTTGCGAAGCGTCTCGCGACTCATGCCCGCTTTCACAGTATCGTTGATAGCTTTATAAGCCAGCTTTATCGGCTCTCCCTTTGGAATGCCCAGGTTCTGCAGTTCTCTTGTTTTCATGGGGACAGTATAACCAGGTACGGATTGCTGACTGCAGTTTTTTCTGGCTGTTGTCGCTATACCAATCAGAGTCAATAGCCAGGATCGTCTGAATCACCGAGGATGAACTAAAAAGGGAAAGGACTGTGTATGTCTCCACGAAAACTCAAGAAAGCGATAATTTCTCCCAGAACCAGTTGGACGCTATGGCTGGATTCCGGATTTGCCCGATCAGCGCGATATCCTGTACGGCGCCATGCATCGAATTCCCGGAAAGCTGCCCGGGAAGATCGATCTCCGCGCGACATTGTTCTCCGGTGGAAGATCAGGGGCAATTGGGAAGCTGCACCGCGAACGCACTCGTGGGCATGTTGGAGTACCTCGAGATTGTTCACAAGGTCCCTTTTGCCGATTTGAGCAGGCTTTTTGTCTACTATAACGAGCGCGTGATCGAGCATTCTGTGAATGAAGATTCCGGCGCTATGTTACGCGACGGCATCAAGACGCTGGTGAGGCAGGGAGTTTGCCTGGAAAAAAATTGGCCGTACAAGATCGCAAAATTTGCCGTGAAACCGCCCCCTCTCTGCTACAGGGAAGCTCTCAATTATCAGGTGCTATCCTATCAGCGTATTCTGACAGTGAATGAAATGAGGGCATGTCTTGCCGATGGATTTCCTTTCGTATTCGGTTTCTCGGTGTACGAGAGTTTCGAATCGCAGGAAGTCGCACGGACAGGCATTGTGCCGCTGCCTGGGTTTGCGGAAAGGCAGCTGGGGGGACATGCCGTACTCGCCGTAGGATATAGCGATACGAACAAACGCTTTATTGTGCGCAACTCATGGGGCACAGGCTGGGGCATCGAGGGATATTTCATGATGCCCTATGAATATCTCGCAGACCGGTATCTCTCGGATGACTTCTGGACCGTGAAGGCAGCGGAGAACCTGTAGATATAGATTCCAGATTCCAGATTTCAGATTCCAGATTGTCGGATATGGGATTGCATTAGAAGTCGTCGAATCTCGAATCTGGAATTTGGAATCAATTTTTGGTATTTGTTGAATCGATTGCATCGCAGCCAAGCAAACAATGCGGAAAGGGGATTATGGAGCATATCCAGGTCAGTCAGGAAGGGCACATACTGCTTATAAAGATCAATCGCCCGGAAAAACTCAATGCGTTGTCTCCGGATATGTATCATGCCCTGGGTAAAGCGCTGGCAAGGTTGAATAGCGATCCGGAATTGCGTGTGCCGTCTTACACGCCGAGGGCAGGCATTTTACCTCTGGAGTGGAACTGGATCTGTGGGCCCCGATTTTGGGCAGTGGTGTGCCATTCCCCGTTCAAGCGGACGAAATAGATCCCTACGGGCTGACCGGCGAACGCCATAAAAAGCCTCTGATGATTGCGGTGCAGGGGTATTGCTTTACCTGGGGCGTGGAAATTCTGCTCAATTCCGAAATCCGTGTTGCTGCCCGGGACACCCAATTCCAAATGCTGGAAGTGCGGCGTGGTTTATATCCCTGCGCCGGCGCTCCTCTGCGTCTGCACAAAGAAATCGGCTGGGGCAATGCGCAT
This sequence comes from uncultured Acidobacteriota bacterium, assembly GCA_963718845.1. Classification (GTDB taxonomy): domain Bacteria; phylum Acidobacteriota; class UBA6911; order UBA6911; family UBA6911; genus UBA6911. The sequence goes on along the minus strand of CAVRAD010000018.1, from coordinate 25,024 downwards.
AAAGTGATGCTGACGGGCGAACGCTGGAGTGCGGATGACGCCTATCGCTGGGGAATGGTGCAGGACGTTGTGGCGCCGGGCGAGCAATTCGCCAGGGCCATGGAATATGCGCGAACTATTGCGGATTGTGCACCACTGGGAGTGCAGGGATTGCTGAAATGCACACACACTGCCGAAACAGAAGATCATGACGCTGCAGTGAAGCAGATGTTTCTTGGCCTCATTCCGGTGATGAAAAGCAACGATGCCGCAGAAGGCGTGAAGTCATTTCTGGAAAAGCGCAAGGCAGTATTTCAGGGGCGATGATTGGGCTGAATTCCGGAATCTGGAATCACCGGCCGTGAATATGGTCTCCGATGCGGCGCATGCGCGTCAATTCATCCTCCGACATGGGGCCTTGATCAAGAATCTGCAGGTTTTGCCTCATCTGATCCACGGTCTTGGGCCCGGTCATGCAGACGTCAACTGCAGGATGCGAAAGAACGAAGCGATAACATTCAGCAGCGGTAGGCACCCTTTCGCCTGGAGGCATCTTTTTAGGATTTAGCAGTTTGCCCCAGGCTGTGCCCGTAAAATCCACGATCCCAGGTTTGTTTTCTTCCGGCAGAAATGGAAAGACTTCGGTCTCGGCGCCTCGGTTCACGGCGTTATAGCGCAGATGATAGATGTCAATAATTTCATCGGTCTCATTTTTACAGAGGCCGGGAAACAGCAGTCGATTGTGACTCGAAACGCCAATGAAGCGTATCAGGCCTTTTTCCTTTAGCCGGAGGGCCCCATCGAGGATGCGCTGCGACGGTTTTTTGGGAAAATAACCTAATATCAGCGCATCCGCATAATCCAAGCCTGCGGCTTTCAAGCCTTTTGAAAGAAAATACTCGGTCAGGAATGATTGATGGGAATAGCTGAATATGGCCAGAACCAGGCGATCGCGTTGGCCTTTGGCTTTGATATTACGAATGGCGTCGCGCATATGGGGGGAATAGCCCTTGATGAATGTTCCCCAGGTCATGTAGTTACAGCCGCGTTCAAACGCTTCCTCAATGGCTTTCGCCGGCGCCCAATAGCCGGAAGCGATACCCAGGCGGCCGACCTTGAGTCCGGTTCTTCCCAATCTCAATGCTTTCGTCGAATTTCATAGAGTATAGGAATATCAATCTGCGCTTTTGCGCAATTCTCGCCAGGATGCCGCGCTAGTGAATCGCAAAATTCTGTGCATATGGTATTAGACCACAATAAATTGCCAACAGAATAGCGAAAAAAGGATCCGATTGAATCGAAAAAAACAAAGGTGGTATAGTCCCCTTTTCTCCTGTCCGGTGACGGATGCGTCATCGGCTGAACCGGGCGCCTGCATGCGCAAGAGCGGAAAGCAGCAGAACCCACAATCTCCAAGCCTAAAGAAATTGCCCGCGCGGTCCGGGAGAGAGTTCGCATGGCCATTGACTTCAATCGAATCAACGACCGGCGTAACTCGGACAGCTTGAAATGGTCCGATCCCCGGGGAACGAACGCTATTCCCATGTGGGTGGCGGACATGGATTTTGCCGCTCCCGAATGTGTGATTCGTGCGCTGCGGGAGCGCATCGACCAGGGCGTGTTCGGATATCCATTGCTGCCGCAGCCGTTCAGCAGGCTGTGGTTGACTGGGCAGAGAGCCATTACCGGTGGCGGATCGATCCGGCGTGGATTGTGTGGCTGCCAGGCTTAGTGCCGGGCATCCACCTAGCCTGTAGAGCCCTGCTGAATTCCGAAGATGAAATCCTCACGCATGTGCCCGTGTATCCGCCGTTCCTGGAGGCGCCGCGCTTGGCGGGACGAGCGCTGCAGACGGTCCCACTGGCGCAGGAAAAGGACCGCTGGGTCCTGGATACGGACGAGTTGCGCAAGGCGATCCATCCGCGAACGAAACTGCTGCTATTTTGCAGTCCCCATAATCCGGTTGGCAAGGTCTTCGGACGTGAGGAACTGTTGGCTGTTGCCGAGATATGCGAGCGTCACGACCTTTTGATTTGTTCTGACGAAATCCATTGCGACCTCATTTTGGATCCGGGCCGTCATGTCCCTTTCGCATCGCTGAACAAGGAGATTGCAGATCGCACGGTAACGCTCATGTCTCCGTCCAAGACCTTCAACTTGTCCGGACTGAGTTGCGGCTTCGCGGTGATCCCCAACCCGGAACTTCGCAAGCGTTTCCAGGCTGCCGCCGCGGACCTGGTTCCGCAGCCGAATGTGCTGGGATACATCGCCTGTCGCGCGGCCTACGAAGGAGGAGAATCCTGGCGGGTGGCGTTGATCGACTACTTGCGGGGGAACCGCGATCTGCTGGCATCCTTTTTCGCAGAGCGGTTGCCCCGGCTTAAAATGTCCCGCGTCGAGGCAACATACCTGGCGTGGATTGACACTCGATGTCTCGGTGAGAAGAGTGGAGCGGACTTCTTTGAAAAAGCGGGCGTTCGCTTGTCTGAAGGCGATCCCTTTCAAGGTCCCGGTTTTGTGCGTCTGAACTTCGCTTGTCCTCGCCAGACGCTTCGAGACGCGCTCGAAAGAATTTCAGCCGCGGCTCGAGGGATTGCCTGACGCAATAAAAAAAGGTTAAGACACCCGCTGCCAGGCCGTCAGTTCCGCGACCGTGTGCTGAAATTTCCTTCGCGTTTCCCGGATAACGAATTCCAGGTCCTGCGCTTCATCCATCATCACGAAGTGAGAACTCAACAGATCGCGGAGTGCGTCCAACGTTACATAAGGCTCGCCGGCTTTGCGGAAACCGCCCGGCCAGTTTTCCTTTTTCGTGAATTCCTCCAGCCATGTGTAGGGCGAGGCAATGACGAGAACTCCCCCGGGATGAAGCCGCTCGTGAATCGTCTCCAGAAATCTCCCGGGATCCTGAAGTCGATCGATCAGATTGGCGGCCAGAATGAGGTCGAAGCCGGTGAATTGCGGCTTAAGATTTGTCGCGTCCCCCTGGACGAATTCGACACGGTCCGCACACTGGTCCAGACCGAACTCCGACAGCCGGGCTTCGTGGTAAGAAACGATCTCCCCTTCCTCCGCCAGTTCAAAATGCGCAACGCCTTTTTCTTTGAGCTGCAGCGCGATGCGGATGAAGCGGGCAGAAAAATCGATCCCCGTGACGTGCTCGAATTCCCGCGCCAGCTCGAAAGAAGCTCTTCCTACGGCGCAACCCAGATCCAGGGCTTTATGTCGCGGACGCCCCTGCATATAACGGTTGCAGACCGCAACACATTGCGCGGGGAAATTGCGAACTGAGAAATAAGGCTTTCCGAAATGGAACTCGCAGTATTGCGAGACGGCAGAGTCTGTCTCGTACATCGCTTCCGGCATAGTGAGCGGCTGCTTTGTTTCAACGTATCTCAGACCGGCGTGCTGGAAGAAATGCCTTCGGAATGCGTAGCGGGCGTCTCGGGTTGCCTCGTTGCCGGTCGAAATCCATGAGCCGCCTTTAATGAGGTTGTGCTGAGTGTCGAACGTGGGCGTCGAGAAATCATCGTAGCAGGGATGGACCTGAAAGCCCTCAAAGCCCGCTATCGGCGTCTCCGTCCACTGCCACACGTTGCCGATGATGTCGTAGAACTCGCCGAACCGGAAATGGGTTACCGGACAGGATGAGGCCCAGTGTTCCAGATTGATGTTTCCCGGCGCCTTCTGCCAATACGGCTGGTCCGGGATATCCTGCGAATCCCGCAACCGAACCCATTCAGCCTCGGTTGGCAAACGGATGGATTTCCCATTTTTGGCCGCCAGCCAGTTGCAGAAGGCCTTGGCTTCAAGATAATTGACTTCGACAGGCCAATTCCATGGCATGTCGATGATTTGAGCCATAGCACGGAAACGGTAGCCATTGGGCGACTCAACCCAGAACAACGGATGCCTTGCCTGGGCAAATGCGACCCATTTCCAGCCCTCGTGTGTCCAGTACTGCTCCTGCTCGTAACCTCGATCTTCGACGAAGTTCAGGTATTCCCGATTGGAAACCAGATACCTGCTGGCCGAAAAGTCCCAGACATCGTTTTCCTGGCGGCCGAATTCGTTGTCCCAACCGTACAGTGGGTGATCTTTGGATTTTCCAAGAATTGCGCGGCCTCCTGTAACCGGCACCAGTTCGTTTGCCGGCGCCTCTCCCGCTAGCTGGCAGATGTTCCACAACGGGATCTGCCGGACCGTCTCGATCGGAAGGCGGCGAATGATGACCGACGAGGTCTCGAGGTGAATTCTCTGGTGTTCGATGCCCATCAGGATAACCCAGAACGGATTGTTCCAATGGATCGGCATCGCCAGAGGAATCGTACGAATTGTTTCATCGACAAACGCACGCACTGTGTCGCGATAGGCTTTGACTTCGGCCAGCGTCGGCCAGTCGTAATGCGCCGCATCAAGATCATCCCAGGACATCTCGTCCACGCCGATCGCGAACATCGACTCAAATCGAGGATTGATTCTTTTGTTTGTGACCTTGGCGACAATCAGTTTATTGATATAAAAGGCCGCCGTGTGTCCGAGATAGAAAATCAGAGGGTGCCGAAGCGGCTCAGGCCTTAGGTAGAATGCGCTTTCCGACGCCAGGGTTTCGTAAAGCTGTTCGTCGAGGCTGTACGTGGCGTGGAAATACTGCCGGATTTCCTCGCGTTTCCCGTTGGCGTCCCCTTGGTTTAGGATGATAGTTCTGGTATTTCGCAGGTCCATACTGTTAACCATGATACCGCGTTTGCCGCGCTCCAAATTGAAATAACCGGCGCATAAGCTGGTTTCCCTTGCTTGGACAGACTCCTAGTCCTTTGCGTCCCAGATGAATATCGCTGTAACCACCGCCATTGCCGTGACGGTCCAGGCCGCGAAATTAAACATCTTCGCATAGCCGAAGCGGTCGATGAATCCGCCCATGATGGGTGCGAAGATAGCGCCGGTATACTGCATGGTCGAATAATAGATCCCGTAAATTGTTGAGCGGTTCCTGGCGGGCGATTGATTCATGATGAACACTTCGGTTACCGGGAACCGTACCGCCTGGATAATGCCCAGCACCCATAGAACAATCCAAAGTCCCCAGCCGAGCGAGACTTCCTTGAGAGCGAAGATGATCAAGCCGCCGAGGATCCCCGTGACGATGATGACTCGGGTGGCTCCGATACGGTCCGCGATCCATCCGCCAATCGGTCCCGCCCACAATCCTGAAGAAAAGATGATGGACAAAGACATCGCGGATACTTTATTGGAAGCTCCCAGCACTTCTTTGATATAGACCGGCAGAAATGAAGTGACGGTAGCTCCCGCGCCGCCGCCGATTACCATCATCGTCAGAAAGGCGATCAGTCGACGTTTGTAGCCCGGCTGTGGCGGCCGTTCCTCCATCTGCTTCTGTTTCATTGCTTCGATATGGGCTTTCCCGTATCGCTTGTTCAAATAGAGGAAGAAGAAGAACCCCAAAATAATAGTGGGGATTGCCAGGGCGATAAAGCTTCCCCGCCATCCCCAGGTTGCGGCGATACCGCCGGCAATGAGCGGTGCCAGGAAAAAACTCGAATTCCCGCCTATGAGATGCAGCCCGAGGGCGCGCCCGCGCTGATTGGCGGGGACAGAAAGGGATATGAGCGGCGTTGAAGCGGGATGATAGCCGCCGGCCATAAGCCCCATGAGCACGAGAAACACGAGAAGCATGGCATACGAGTGAGATAATCCGACAAAGACTCCGCCGATGCCTACGCCGAGAACGCCAATAGTGATGAGCCATGTAGGACCGATGCGGTCTGCCAGCCAGCCTGCGGGCAACTGCGACGCCCCGCTGGATAGGGAAAAGGCCGCAGTGACGCCTCCAAGCTGAGCTTTGCTCAGCCCGAACTCGTCCTGCATGAATGGCTGCATGGGTTGCGGCAGAGCCGTCAGCAGATGATGCGTAGCGTGCGCCAGGATGAAAAACGGCAGCGATGAAAGGAAAAAGGAGCGCGGCTTTTCTGAATCCATCGGGACTAATCCTCCACTCTTACCCCGATGATATATGAACCGCCCATATTTTCTTGCTAAATTTAGACGTTAACATGTGGGTCGGGGCTTCAGCCCCACATTCCCGATAAAGGAGGCAAGCCCCGATCGACCTATGAACAAGCTCCTGCTTTGGGTAAAGCATAACCGATTCGACCCCGTGCTGACCAAGCTTTGAGCTGAGCTGATAGCGGATAGCTCCTGCGCAGCTTCTTTATATTTTCCCCAGCGCCTTAAGTACCTTATCGGGCGTGATCGGGTAATCAAGGATCCATTTGCCTGTAGCGCTGTAGATTGCAGACGATGTGATCGCAGCCATGCTGGCGCCGATGTTTTCTCCGATCCCGAACGCTCCGTAGGTGCCGTAGCCTGTATGGCTTTCGTTGAGAAAGCATTGGACGACCGGGTAATCGTTCATGGTCCCGAAATGATAGTTGATGTGATCGAAGTTGAGCCCGACTCCGGTCCTGGGACAGTAGATCTTTTCCTCGGTGGCGCTTTTCCCGATGCCCATGACGGCGCCGCCGTACTGCTGCGCTTCGGCGCCCTGCCGGTTGAAAATGTGGCCGACATCGTTGACGCAGACCACGTTTGTCAACTGGACCTCGCCGGTCTCGACGTCCACTTCTGCTTCGATAAAGTGCGCTTGTCGGCCCATGACATACGTCTGCTGCATCATCGACATCCCGCTCGACATCATGCTTATAGGAGTGTTGACCTCGGGATGCACGATAATGGGGTTGGAGCTCATGAATCCGCCGGCAACCTGGCTGACAGGCCTCTTCTTGTCCGGACTGGCCTTTTCGAAAACCATGCTGTCCTGAAGGTCGAAATCTTCCGGTTTTTTATTTGAAGCCGGCTTGGACGCTGCGGACATACCAAACATGAATCCGGGCGTGGGCGTCGCGGCGCGTTCAAGGATTCGCCGCCGCATCTCCCTGGCGGCAGCTACTAGCTGGGGCGTTGCGTTCACCGTCCCGCTCGAGCCGGCAGGTTGGGCCAGGCAGTAAGCGCTGTTGTCGGAGCGCTGTTCCTGTATCAGAATGTCGTCGTACTTCATGCCCAGTTCGGCGGCGACGCAATGGCGATACGCGGACTCGGTGTCAATGCCCATGTCGCATCGAGTTCCGATGATTGTGACTTTTCCATCACGAAACATGAGGCAGGCAAAAGAATTGGAGACAAACGACATCATGCCGGCGCCCCAGTGCCATTCATTGACGGAGGTAAAGCCCATGCCGTGCATTTTCCCGTTGGCCAGTTTCCTCGCGCCCGGAGCATGCCATTTCCTATCCCAGTCGATGGCTTTCTTGCCCATTTCGATGACTTCTGCCAGGCTGTGTCTCTGGGGAAATCCGTTCTCTTTTTGATATTGAGTGACCCAATCCCAGTCATGGCCCTGGCAACCGTCGTTCTTCAGGGCGACCTCAGTCGGATCGAGTCCAAATTCGGCGGCGACGCGATCGAACATCACATTGTGAGGAACGCAGGATGCTGCGCCATGCCGGAAACAGGCCTGGTGGCCCTTGTTGGTAAAGGGCCAGGTCTGCGTTCCGCGGATGTTGGGGATTTTTGTGCATTCATGCGTTTTATCAACGGCGGGATTTCTCGCGCCAAACATGTGCCAGTGGTAGGCGGTGATCGTCCCGTCCTTCTTGGCTCCCACTTTACAGTTGTATCTCCCGGCCTCATCTCCGCCGCAGTAGAAGCTGCTTTCATCGTAGAGAAGCTTCACCGGTTTGTTGACAGCTCTTTTGGCGAGGATGGCGGCAAGGCGGACAAAGGATGTGGAATAGGCAAGCCAGGCCAATCCTCCGAACCAGGAACCCTGAAAAGGGAAGGTCACCGTCATCTTGGACCAGTGGGTCATAGATGGAGGCTGCTGCATGCCGCCGCCGAAGGGAGGCATGCCCATCATCATGCCGGAAGAGCTGAGATCGCTTTGAGGATTGGGCTGATGATGGATCCAGAGGTCGAGGAAATCTCCCCGCCACTGCGCCACGCAGGCCATAGCCTCGACGCCGGCAGGCGAGTTCATGCCTCGCGTGACGGTGTATTCAATGAGCTTGTCCGCTTCCTCGAATCCCTTCTCGACATTTCCTATGTCTCTTTCTTCGGTCACAAGGACATTGGGATTCTTTTCCTTGGACCCACCGAAGCCCATGAAGCCCATGCGCTTTGTTTCAGTCATAATCTTCGGCGCATCCGGCTTGGCGGCCTCTTCCATATCCAGGACGAATGGACGCTCCTCCCACTGTATTTTTATCAGGCGGAGCGCCTGGTCGCAGATTTCTTCGCTGTCGGCCACAACTATGACACCCATGGGGTGCTGATAGAAATCGCTTGTTCCGGGAAGGGTAGGAATGCTGTAAGCGGCGGATGTGTCCGCGCCGGTCTGCATGTCTTTGGCAATGTCCGGATCTTCGAACTTAAGGATGTCCCGCACGCCCACCAGCTTTTCGGCGCGGCTCGTATCCATGCTTATGATTTTGGCGTGAGCGTAAGGGGAGTTGAGGATTTTAGCGTAGAGCATTCCCGGGAGGTAGATGTCCCGCGTGTATGCGGCCTGTCCCGACACTCTTTCCTGGGCGTCCTGGCGGCTCATTGTGCGTTGAATGCGTTCGCTGGACTCCGGTACCTTCCATGTCCACGGTTGCTCGGCCATAACCTATTCCCTCGGTGGTTTTTCGTTCGATTACCTATCCAAGCCCATAGTACGTTGGCGCTTAAGAGAAGGCTACAGACGCCCCGATTATTTTTCCGGGGAATGCCGCCGTCTCGACTAATGCTACATGGTATTTGTTGCAACACCGCGCCCGGAGGGCGCTTTCGGAGTGCGGCAGCTCGCTGCCGCTTTCAATCGAGCCCTTGAAAAACGGGCACGTCGGGCCGCTTTCAAAAGCGGCAGCGAACAGCCGCCCATCTCCAAAGGCGCCCTCCGGGCGCGAAAACTACGCGGCATTGGCCGTCTCGGCGGCATTCACAGCAGAGCTTTCGATAATGTTTTACTCTTGAAATGCGGCCGGGAAGTCAGCAAAATGAGGGGCCTGTTGTGCCAATCTACATGGACTATGTGGCGACGTAGCTCAGTCGGTTAGAGCGTGGGATTCATAACCCCAAGGTCGATGGTTCGATTCCATCCGTCGCTACCAAAGCCCTTCACTCCACACCCCAGCTACAAACATCGAATAATCAGATATTTGAGCTGTGTTTTTTACGCTCTCTAACGACTGATTCAGAATGACAGGAACGAGCCCGGAAACCGCTGAAATGGGCCAGTGTGCTGGTTTTGTGTCAGTCATCATTATAATAACCCGTTATTCTCGGTTTCCGGACGCTTTTTCGGTAGCTGGGAGACGTATTCCTGGGTCTTCCGGACCGCGTCCTCCAGGTCCCGTTCGTCGGTGATATTATAGCGCTCGAAAATCGATTCTGTCTTGTGTCCCGATATCAGCATTGCCACTCTTCGGTCGACGCCGGCGCGCATCATGTTCCGGACTGCCGTCCGGCGAAAGTCATGAAACAGCGCCTCCGGTTTCCCGGCTGCATCGCAGGCGGCTTTCCATACCTTGCGAAATTCTGTCACAGGGGCTCCTTCAGTCGGAACGCCGCGGCCCTTCTGCCGGAAGAAGACCAGCGGGGACAGGATGGTCTCGCCGTTCTCCCCTTCATAACGCCTGGCCCGCCATCGCCGCTCGATGATTTCCCAGAGTTCGCCCATCAGTGGTATTATCCGCGGCTCATCATTTTTTGTGAATTGCCCGCGCAACCGGAGTTGCCGGGTTTCGATGCTCAGTTCGCTCCAGCCCAAAGATGAAATCTCGCTCTTACGCCATCCGGTAAAATAGCCCCATCGGGAAAAATCCTGCAGATCCTCGGGCAGATTCGCCGTGATGATTTCAAAATCTGCGCGATCAAAGAAGCCCTCCCGAATACGCTCTTTGAGTCTCGGCATCATCGGACCCGGCCCTATTTCGTGCGCCTTGAGTGCGAATGCTTGCCGCAGATACTCGAGCTCACGATTGATTGTGGCATTCGATACAGGCCGGAGGCGGTTGGTCCGGGCGAGTGCAACAGCGGTGGGGCTCGGAAATTCTCGTCTCATGTCGGCAATCACTTTTTCCGGTCCATTCAGCCGTACTCGGATGTAATCGCGGATGATATCGTCGGTAACCGTCATGGCTGGTATCCGACCCAATGCTGTCCGCAGCGGTTGGATTTTGGATTTAGCCTGCGCTGTCCACTTCTCTCGAATTTCCAGATCGTCCTCGAGAAAATCAAGCAGCTGGTCGATCGTAATCCGTTCAGTCTCCGGGCCGGCAAACTTCTTCAATCCGATCTGGTCCGCGCCGACTTCCTTCAGCCGATGGCGCAAAACCTTCATGGCCCGTTCGAATTCGCATTCCTTCGTGCTTTCCCGAAAGACTTCGCCGCGCAGGCAATACTGCATCCACCAATACGGACTGCGCGGCCTCCGATAAAGCGTCCCATCTCCATACATGGCTTATTCTCCTGGGAGCGTCCCGCTTAATGCTGCATGGTCTTTACCGCGACACAGCGCCCAGAGGGCGCCTTCGGAGATGTGCGGCTGTTCGCTGCCGCTTTTATAAACGGCCCGACGTTCCCGTTTTTCAAGGATTCGCTTGAAAGCGGCAGCAAGCTGCCGCACTCCAAAGGTTTCGCCTCCCAAAAAACTAGGCGGGACGCTGGCGCTCCCAGCAGTTCATGCCACACCCATATTTGAACGTATATGCGCATCAATTCCGCGCAGACTGAACCGCAGTCCCCGGCCCACTCGGACAGCAAATGGCAGCTTCTTTGATTTTCTATACAGCCAGTCCTGCGAGCATTTCAGCTTGGCGGCAGCTTCCTCAACCGTCAGGAGAGTGTCGCTGTCGTCCCGGCCGTTCTCTTCGCTCTCGGTAATGAGGCGAGTCGCCAAAGCAAACTGCACAGCCGCTACCTGGGCCATGAGTGGTGCTATCTTCTCCAACGAGATATTCGATGGATCCGGAATGATGATTCTGTCTTTGTTCATTGTCTTTGCTCTCCCATCTGACTGCCGAAGTTCAGGATTGTTTATTTCCATGGTTAGATTCTCTCCAATGATAAATGTGAATTTGTATGTTGTCGCGATAGCATGTGGCGCTATAGCGCTGCGTGCCACCGTAGCACCACATGCCACCGTGGCAGGTGGTGCTATAGTGCCGTTCTGCTCTGCCCAAATTTCTGCCCTCGCTTTATAGAGGGTAAAAGGAACCAAAAACCTCCCGGCTAATTTGCCAAAATGCCGCTTTTTGAGTCCTGCCCTAAAAACCCATCCGCCCCAAAAACCGGGTCGAATTGCGCATAGATATTCTGTTGGAACCGCCGTAGCCGAGCCCTCACCATGAGCTGGCTGAGAAGCGGACTTATATTCCTGCCGCGGGGAGAAACACCATCGGAAGCCTGGAGCACATCGGATATGGTTAGGTCCAGCCGTTCCAGTTCGGTCACATACTCTTCATCCAGGCGAGGCATAACGACATGATGCGGTTTGAACCCCTCCCGAAATTTTAGAGCCTGGTCGCTTGCGTCATAGTCCGGCAGGTAATCTCCGTCCTTGAGATTCTTGACAACGACATAGGTCACACGATTTCGCAACGATGACGCCCAGTTGAAGAAAGACTGGACACTATCAGGCGAGCTGGTTATTGCCGCGATACATACAAATCTAAAATTCAGGGGCAGGAGCTCGTCAAAGGGGACGTCAAGCCACCAATCAAGTACCTCTCTTCCAGTGCCGGCCTTAATATCTGCAAAAATCAGGGAATTGCCATTCAGAGCGCTATTGACCAGGACATCATGGGATGACGTTTTCCTGACCTGAACTGGAATAGCTTCAGGAAAGAACCGGGAAAGCGTCCGGTTTTCGTCGTCGAGATCCAGGAGCAGAGGATCGAAACCATGCTCCCGTAGATAAGTGATTAGAAACCGCGCAGCAGTAGATTTGCCGGTTCCGCCCTTGGCCCCGGCCGTAAACAGAATTGTCGACATCAGTGTCCCTCCTCCTCTAGTTTTTTGCGGCGTGCCGCGGCAACTTCAGGCGGCAGCCGAGTCAGGTTGTAGCGTTCGCTGTATTTGAAATCCCACTCGGGCTTTGGTTGTTGCGGTTCAGCTTTGGATGCGGCCGCAGGCGGGGGTGTGGTCTTTTTACCTTCTTTTTCCCGCTTGAAGAAATACACCTTCCGACCTTTGGCTCTTACTTTGACGAATTTGCCGATGGCGGCTCTTTGAATGTTGAGACCATGTTTTTCCCGGAGAAGCTCGGCGATCCGCGCATAGGAGACGGGCGGCTTTTGGCTCCTCAGAGCGACGATCTCAACCTGGTACGGAATCAAACACGACTGAAATGGCTTGCCTGGCATCGGATCCTCCACGGTTTATTGATGATAGGTAATATGAAAGTGGAGACATGTATCCGCCTTGTCTCCACTGTGTATCCACTTTTCCCTGATTTTTCCCATGGAGTGGAGACAGAGAAGAGACAAAGCGGAGACAAGTATCCGCTCCGTCTCCGCTCAGGAAAATCTCGAAAAATTCCTTCGAGGTATTGCGTCTGGGATTGGTATGGGTCCAATCCCAGAATTTCCATCAAGGCCTCCGTGCATATATAGATATACCTATGAAGGGGAGACCAAAGGTGGGAATAGGAAAATGGTGCTGAGCGGCCGGACATTGATGTGGTGCAGGGCGCATATGGACTCGGATGCGTCCTATACTGGAGCAACTTAGCGGAGACGACTATCATGGATATCAAATCACCAAATTTCAATTTATGCCCCTCTATATATAAAAGAGTCATAAAAGGGCCAAATCCTTACCTACAAATCTTTAGAATTGTTGATTTATTTTTGTGAGCACTCGAAAACAGCCCGTTCTTCTTTTCAAAACTGTTCGCTGTTGTTCATCCAGTGAGGTGTATCCGAGTGGCCCTGCGGTGATTTCTTAAACTCTGCTAAATATAGAAGACAGTGCGGAGACAATGGCAGAGTGCACAGACTTTAAACGGGGCAGTTTAATTATGAAGTAATATTTGCCGGTAGGTTGACCTGAAATTATGAAGGCAGGTGATGCGATCCCCGTCCAAGATGGTTACTTCCTATAACGCTGTTTAACCGGCCAATCTCTGCCCGTTTTGGCGTGTGTGTTTCATATATTATAACCCGAAAGAGCCGAGCCAATAACATAATTCCTATCTATTTAGGTCTTTTACATTTATGCTGACAGAAAAATCGACTGAAAGAAATTCACAGCCTCAGATGAAGAAAAAGGGAACGGCTTTATTGGCCGGTTATTTCCTGTATCAGGGGAGTTACCATTCCCGCAAATAATACTTCCTTGGAGCCGAGGGGCAGGTTTGATCCCTCACAGACCCGACCTGATTTGAGGTCAAAAGATAACTATTGACTACAGATTTGATTAGGTATGCAATATTGCTACATATTCATTCAAAATTACACGCACAAGCTCCATATTGCTCCAATTCCTTTTCCTCGTTCCGCTTTCCGCGCAATTAGGGAACCCAAGCGCGGCCAATCCTCAAGTTGCCCAGCATTTTCTGTTACGAATTTAAGCTCAAATTTACCCATAACATAATAGAAAGCATCTATTCACGGAGGAAGCAATGAAAGGCAAAAGAATCATTTCACTCTTGAGCTTTGTTTTTATGCTGGCATTGGCATTAAGTATTCCATCAACTCTTGTTGCTGGCGAAAAAGGCAACAAAAACAACGATAAAAACCACGACGCTGGAAATTCGGGAAACGGATGCAAGTCGCCGGTGGTGAAAGTGTTAGCAGAGGGGGCACCTATCCATGGCACGAACGGCATCCGCTTCGACAGCCAAGGGCGGCTGTACATCGCCAGCGTTTTTGGGAATGAAGTCGTCGTCATGAACCCACGAAATGGGAAAATCATTGAGAGGCTCGGCGCCGATAAAGGCGTCATCAGCCCTGACGATCTCGCATTTGGGCCCGACGGGTCGCTTTATTGGACGTCGATATTTACCGGTTACGTCGGCCGCATCTCTCCCGATGGATCTGTGAAAACCCAATTCGTTTATCCGGGGGTCAATCCAATCACCTTTACACCCGGCGGCCGGTTGTTCGTAGGCCTGTGTTTTCTTGGCGACGGACTGTTTGAGCTCGACCCTGTTCTGATCTCGCCCCCTGTGGAGAAGCCAAAGGACCCCGGCATGCTGAATGGGTTTGATTTCGGGCCGGATGGGCTTTTGTATTCTCCGATTCCGTGGGAAGGAAGGGTTGTGCGCATGAACGTCGATACCGATCCGGTTGCCTACGAGACGATCCTCAACGGCCAGCCTGCGCCCGCAGCCGTCAAATTTGACCCGCAGGGACGCTATCTATACGGACATAATCAGACGAGCGGAGAGATCTGGCGGCTCGATCCGGCAACCAAAACCAAAGAGACAATCTCTTATGTCACCCCGGGGACCGACAACCTGGCGTTCGACCCGCGCGGCCGTTTGTTTATTTCCCACGCTCATGACGGATCCATTTTTGAAATTCTGCCAAGTGGCCATCCCCGCACAATTAGCGAGGGTGGAATGATTGGGCCCGGCGGTGTTGCGGTGTTGCCTTCCAATCACGGCGGTGAACGCGTTTTTGTAGCCGACCTTTGGACGCTCCGAGAGTTCAATGACCGTACAGGGCGCCCGGGTGTTGTCGAACGATCCTTCTTTGGTGGCGCTTTCACGGCACCCACGACAGTTTCGTCCGCCGGCACTGATCTGGTGCTGTCATCGTATATAAACAACAATGTTCAAGTTTGGAATCCTGCAACTCGCCAGGTTACGGAAAACCGCACTGACGTTGCTGTCCCCCTTAATGCGATCCGCTTTCGGGGTGATATTGCTGTGGCAGAACTCGGAACAGGCGGGGTCGTGCGCTTGATCTCGGGCGGGGGGCGAGAGACGCTTGCCACCGGCCTCTATGTCCCCTCGGGTCTTGCGGCGACCGCCGACAGACTATGGGTCGCGGACTGGGCAACGGGTGTTGTATGGGAGGTCGTCGAAGGTTCGCTGGTGCCTCTCGCCTTCGGACTTGCGAATCCTGAAGGCCTTGCGGTCGATCTTGACGGCCACCTGCTCGTTGTGGAGTCGGGCGCCGGTAGAGTATCGCGCATTGATGTTTCGACGGGCGAGATAACCACGGTCGCTGAGGGACTCGCTCTTGGCCTTCCTGAAATCACGGGGGGGGTACCGCCCACCTGGATCTTCAACGGTGTCGCAGTTGGTCCGTCCGGCACGATCTATGTGACGGGCGATAAGGCCAACGTTCTTTACCAGATCAAACAGAGGTAGCAATGTATCTTTGATACATCTGAGACAGAAGGGCCGCTCTTCGGGGCGGCCTTGTTCATTTCTGCTTGGGTGTGTAACGCCCCTATCGTAGCAGATAAATCTCCATTACTCCCCTGAAGTCCTAGTGTTTTATCGGGAGCGCACTCATTGTACAAAATAGCATAATTCCAGCCAAGGTTCGTGTGCGCTTTCGATAAAACTACTTGAAGGTTGACGGCGGAGCGGCGGCAGGTGGACCTAAAGCAACTGTCGGTATGTACTTTCAATAGTATGAATGCTGCCGACAAGCTGCAAAATTGGACCAAGCCACTGCAGGAATGAGCGGAAAAAGATGCTGCTGCGATGTTTCTTCATCTGGAATGCTTCCATAATTGCTGCATAAAACTGGATATTTTCTTCTTCAAGGCAGACGGATACCCGCTTCTGCCTCACTCAGTTTAAAAATTCATTACCCCAAGCGAGTGATGCCGGCGGCGGGCGCGGCAGCCACTTTGGAGCATTGACTCGCAAAACCACGATCATAGCGCCGCCGCATTTCGGGCACTTCCAAAGACCTTGGTTATCTTCCGGCTGAGCTTCGCTTGTGAGTGCCTCGAGATCAGATCCGAGACACTTGAAACAAAGCGGCAGTAGACGGTTCCGGTGCCGACTGGCAAGAAACCCGAAATTGCGAATGCGTACAAAGCCTTTTGGAAGCAAATGAAGCAAAAAACGACGCAGGAATTGCTCTGCGGGTAATTTCATTTCTTTTTGAACGTTCCCATGCGCACGGTCTCTCCAGGTGAAGGTAACTTCTCCGTTCTCGAAAGAGACCAGGCGATGGTTGGAAATGGCCACTCGATGCGTGTAGCGGCCGAGATATTTGAGAACCTGTTCCGGACCGTCGAATGGGGGCTTGCAGTGAACCACCCAATTGTTGCGATAGAGGTCATGAACGAAGGCATGAAACGTCTTCGGATCCGAAAGATGCTTCAGTTTTCCGTGAAAGCCGATTTTCCTTTCAGCAAAAGCCTCCTTGAGGGCGTCCTTGACCTTTCCTCGAAAACCCTGCCGCAGTGCACCCTTCGGCAGAAAGAACCGATAGCGCGGATCCGCAGGCACCCAGCGCTCGTGATCAAACAATAATCCACCGGCAGGAACTACGCAGTGAACATGCGGATGATGCTTCAATTGCTGGGTCCAACTATGAAGCACGCTGAAGAATCCGATTTCCGCTCCCAGGAATTTGGGATTGCGGGCGACTTCCATCAGCGTTTCAGCGCTGAGGCGAAGCAACATTGTGTAGATGAGCTTCTTGTTCTGCAATGCGAGTTGCGCCAAAAGAGGGGGCACTGTGAATACAACATGCGCATATGGAACAAATGTTGTCGACAACATTTGTTCCATTATGTGCTGTTTCCCATTATGTGGCGTTCGGCGATGAAACCCGCAGCGTTAACGCACTCTTTGGTTCGTAAAAACACATAATTATAGAAGTTTCTGGGACAATCCTTCGGCGCTTTCGAGAATGAGTCCCCACCTGCAGGATAGAAATAGTCCGCATTAAGAACGCTGATTTTACGAGAGCATGCTGGGAAGCAGCAGCATCATCCACGCCGAAGGCGTGCAAGGGGAAAGGGATTGAAGGATGAAGAGGATTTTAGGGGCAATCAGGAGGCAGCCTTGGCCGTCCTGTTTTTCAGTTTGGATTTGAGATATTCCACATAGCCATCGTCGGGCGGGTTCGCCGACACTTCTTTAATCACCGGGACAAAATAATACATGGATCTGATAGGGGCGAGAGCGGGAGCTTCAGACGCGCGGAAGCAGCGGCGCGCGGCCGCCAACACGAAAGCCTTTTCGAGGATGAGTAGGGATATGCCGCGCGCATGAAGATCCGCGGCCAAACGCCGATCTTCACGACGCACACAGCCCATAGTTCCAGGAGTATTGCGATAAAGCTCCATAACCTGCTTTATATAATCCTTCAGATCAGATGAAGCCGTTTTCATGGATCAGCCTTGAAGCTCTCTGAGTTCCGGACCGTCGATACGGATTGTGTGGCAAAAATGCCGGAGGCGGCTCAGGAGAGCATTCACCATTACGGGATTGCCCAGAAAGTTGGGCCACTCGTCGTAGGATAAATTTGTGGTGATAATAGTTGGCCTGTGGCGGTAGCGTTCTTCAATCAGCTTGAAAAAGATGTTGGCCTGTTCGGGTTTTACGTTGATATACCCAAGCTCATCGATCAGAAGGATGTCCAGTTTCACGAGGCGATTGAGAAGTTTTCGAGAGGACCGATCCGCCAGAGAGGCATACATCTCGTCGAACAGATCCTGGGCACGGATAAACTGACAGCGATAGCCATTCTCGAGAGCCTTCATAAGAAGGCCGGAAGCGAGCCCGGTCTTGCCCATACTGCAATTGCCTATAAAGACGATGTTCTCCGCCCTGGGAATAAAATCCAGTTCTGCAAGGGCACGGATTTGCCGTCGGTTGACTCCCGGCTGTTTGGCGAAGGGAAACGTTTCCAGCGTCCAGAGTTCCGGCAGGTCCGCGCGTTTAATGCGTGCTTTCAGGGTTTGTTCCTGACGGACGTGCCACTCGGCGCGCAAGAGCCGGGATAAGAACTCCGAATAAGAGACCTCTTCCTTCTCGGCGGTTTTGAGTTGTTCGGCATAGATCTCGGTCATGCGCTTGAGGCGCAGGTTTTTCATCAGCTGCTCCAGATCTTCGTTCATGGTTTCTCCTTCGAGCTATTGAGTTGGAAGTACTCGCTGGCGATGCGGCGCAGAATCATGCGTTCAAGGCGATTGAGGTCGTAGAGACCGTAATGAGCGGCTTCCGTCACCGCCGATAGGAACGGTTGCCGTGGATACTCGCGAGCCAGGCGCAACAGTTGGCGCAGGGCAAGCGTGATATGTTTGCGGCCATGCTGTTTTAATGCGTCAACATAGCCGGTAATCTCGGGGACTGCGGATCCAAGGGTCTTCTCTTCAGGACGAGGATCGGTTCTCTTAATACCCTGGCCTCGCGGAGGCCGATGTTCAGGCATGGTGATTCGCTTGCCCATCGATTCGATGACTCGGTCATGACGCACTGTTTGGCGGCTTCCATATTGGATTTCTATATGGCTCCTGGTTTCCCGCACCTCCACCTGGCGCCCGATCCAGGCGGATGGAACCGAGTAGCGATTGGTTTGTACGGAGACGTAGCCTTCGGTGTCCACAATACGATGATGCAGCCGGTACACTTCGGGCACCCAGAGCGGCAACCGCTTCAGATGCGGGCGTTCGACGACAAACAACTCTCGGGGAACGGCGCGAAGATGCTTTTTGTACTTTGCGTTGACCTGGTCGCACCAGGTCCGGGCACGCTGGTTGAGATCGTCCCAGTCGGCAAACTCCCGGCCGGCCAGAAAGTTATTCTCGATGAAGTGAAACGGTCGTTCGACGCGGCCTGATCGATTGGCATCTTTGATCCTGTGCGCATGAAACTTAAAGCCGTAGCGTTCGGCGAAGGAGTCCATCTCCGGCACCGGTATCATGTCCGGTCCCGTACCGCGCAACACAACAACGTGCGTGTTGTCGATCATCATGCGTTTGCAGCTGCCGCCAAAGTACTTTAGGGCTTCGGTGAGAAACACTTTGCAGTCGAAACGCTGGAAGGTCGGATAGCACTGGAAAAATAACATGCGCGAGTAACATAGAACCGCCGAAGCCGTCTGCACTGAACGCAACTGGCCCGCCATAGTCAGCTTGTGCGGTGAAGTATCATGCTGGCATTCCTCTCCAGGCTTGAAGTGATATTGCCCTGCCGGCAATATGGGCTTCTGGCCGATTCCATGCCGGCGGCAGAATGCCGTTAAAGCCGGATAGGAAACATCTGCACCCGTTGCCTCCAACTCTTCATGGACTCGAACCAGATTCCCCTGGCAGGAAGCATACAAATCCAGAATCTCCTGCCGGTATGGTTCCGCTTTCTCCGGGCGAACAATGGGCGGCGGCACGGTCGATTCCGAACGGATGACTTTCTTGACTGCTGCGCGTGATACTTTGAGCGCACGCGCAATCGGACGGCTGCCCACACCCTTGCGGTGAAGCTCCAGGATTGCCGTTCGCTGACTCAGACTCAACATAACCATTATCCCTTTCAATTTTGTCCGATAGATGTTTGAGATCTGTCATCGCCTGCTGCAGGCACCGCCAGACGTTTTCGCGTTCGGGAAGGTTCATCGTGTCGGAGGATTCTTTCCATTGCCGGAGAGCTCGCCGTGACATTGCACCGATGATGTCCAGGTTACGGAGCAACTCCTCGGCCGATTCAACGGCAACCGGATCTTCCTGTTCGATCTCGCGCCGGGCGCGCAGAAACAGTTTCGGATCATCGATGATGCTGTTTTGTACATAGAGCGGGCCCTGGCGCCAGGCCGCATAGATCTCGGCAACTTCGCCTGTGCTGAACTGATGATGGGCAATCTCCTCGGCAAGACGTTCGCAGGCGTAACGGTTGGCGCGCGCCATTGGAACCAGGTACTTCATGGCAGCCCATGCTCCGATCTTTCCACCCCGGACATGCTGCTGGACCGATTCGGGAAGTTGCTGCACTAACGCCAGCCGTCGGGAAACCCAGGACGAACTGCGATCGAAGCGCAGCGCAAGATCGTCCAGACTGAGTCCGAAGCTTTTGTGCAGCTCCGACAACAACCATCCTTGCTCTATCGCGGTCTCTCCTTCGGACGTACGCTGGGACCGGTCCAAAATCAGCGCTTCGGTTTCGTTCATGTCCCAAACCGTTGCCCGTATCGTGTCGCAACCGAGGCGCTGCAAAGCGCGGACCCTCTTATAGCCGTCGATGACAAGGAATCGGTTGGGTTCCGCAGCCAGAGCAATGACAACGATGGGAACTTGCTGCCCGCGTTCGGCGAGAGACGCCAACAGACGCCGTTCTCGGGTTGGCCTGCGCACCCGAAGTCCCTCGTATCGCAAATCAAGTTGGTGAAACTCCAGATCCATGACTTTCTTCTTTCTTGGCCCCTTTCTGATCGGCGAACTTTATCGAAAGGCGGATCTGGTCTTTTGCAGCCGTTCGGGCAAGTGTCCCTGGATATCAGGCAGAATCAATAAGTTGAGCTATGAACTGGTCTTTCGCGGGATCAGGGGGAAGTGTCCCTGGATCTTCATACTTATCAATAATTTGTCCCTTGAACTGGTCTTTCGCAGTCCGCAGCAGTAGTGCCCCCATTATCCCGACAAAATCCGCCCCTTTGGGCCCGAGTTCTGCCTGCGCTATATCCCAAGGGAGGCTCGCAAGCGCACTCGGCAGCCGTAATGGTTCAGGCGTGCTTTCTCCTCCATCACGCGCCTGGATTCGCCAGGCAGTGAAGTAATCAGGATTGCGGGCACACCAGTTTGCCTGGGTTCTTTTGCGGCGGGCGATCTGGCATTCCGGCCGATTACAGGTGTGCTGGCGGGGTCCCACCCGAACATCTGGGCGGAACCAACGACGACAAATACGACAGGGTTTCTTCTTAGCGTCCGGCATGGTGACTCATCGTCACCTTGAAATTGGTATATCAGCCGTTTAGCCGATGGCTGGGTGGACTAGTTTTGGAGAGCAGACGTGGAGTGTTTTTTCAAAGCGCCGAAGATGAATATAGGATAATAGTAATTTATCACAAATTGGGGATAACTCCCAAGAAGTCCCGTTATGAGAAACCACAGGCCGCAGGATGTCATTCCCCACTTATTCGCCGAACCAGTAGTGCTTCATTTTTTGAAGGAATTCGGGAGTCATTAAGAAATCAGATCTATCACCTAACACGCTGTCGATGGCACATACTGGACAAAGTGCTGTCTGCCCAACGCCTGCCCTGTTTTCGTCCACCCATTCTTGAACATCCGCCGGCCCGAAATCGAGCAGCAATAGAAGCATCCACAGGCTTTGCTCGCCTCAATTTCCGCTCTATGATTGGAGCTGTGGCGGTGAGCCGCCCTTATCTCCTCAGGAAACGATGCCACCTTGCGTTCATGATCGCTCGGCGAGCTCATCCTGAACCTTCTTCACGCGTGATCTTTCGGCTAATAAAATTATTTATATCACGAGAAAAACTAATCGCTTTCGCCTCCATTTTCCAGAAGTCCTAGTGTTTTATCGGAAGCGCACTAATTGTACAATATTGCATAATCCGAGCCAAGTTCCGGTGCGCTTTCGATAAAACTACTTGAAGGTAGCCGGCGGAGCGGCGGCCGGTGGACCTACAGCAACTGTCGGTATGTACTTTCAATAGTATGAATGCTGCCGACAAGCTGCAAAATTGGACCAAGCCACTGCAGGAATGAGCGGAAAAAGATGCTGCTGCGATGTTTCTTCATCTGGAATGCTTCCATAATTGCTGCATAAATCTGGATATTTCCTTCTTCAAGACAGACGGATACCCGCTTCTGCCTCACTCAGTTTAAAAATTCATTATCCCAAGCAAGTGATGCCGGCGGCGGGCGCGGCCGCCACTTTGGAGCATTGACTCGCAAAACCACGATCATAGGGCCGCCGCATTTCGGACACTTCCAAAGACCTGTTGTTTCTACCGGCTGAGTTTCCGGCTACATCGGGATCAGATCCGAGACACTGGAAACAAAGCGGCAGAAACGGCTCCGGCGTCGACTCGCAAGAAATCCGAAATTGCGAATGCGCACGAAGCCCTTTGGAAGCAGATGAAGCAGAAAGCGGCGCAGGAATTTCTCTGCAGGTAATGTCATTCTCTTTTTGCACGTTTCCATGCGCACGGTCTCTCCAGGTGAAGGTAACTTCTCCATTCTCGAAAGAAACCAGGCGATGGTTGGAAATGGCCACTCGATGGGTGTAGCGGCCGAGATATTTGAGAACCTGCTCCGGCCCGCCGAATGGGCGTTTGCAGTGAACCACCCAATTGTTGCGGTGGAGGTCACGGATGAAGGAATGAAACGTCTTCGGATCCGAAAGATGCTTCAGCTTTCCGTGAAAGCCGATTTTCCCTTCAGCAAAAGCTTCTTCGAGGGCATCTATAACCTTTCCTCGAAAAACTTTCCGGAGTGCCCACTTCGGCAGAAAAAACCGATAGCGTGGATCCGCAGGCACCCAGCGCTCGTGATCAAACGATAATCCACCGGCAGGAACTACGCAGTGAACATGCGGATGATGCTTCAATTGTTGAGTCCAACTATGAAGCACGCTGAAGAATCCGATTTCCGCTCCCAGGAATTTGGGATTGCGGGCGACTTCAATCAGCGTTTCAGCGCTGAGCCGAAGCAACATTGTGTAGATGAGCTTCTTGTTCTGCAATGCGAGTTGCGCCAAAAGAGGGGGCACTGTGAATACAACATGCGCATATGGAACCGGAAGAAGCTCTTTCTTCCGTCCATTGATCCAACGACGGCGGGCGTTGGCCTGGCATTTTGGGCAATGCCTGTTTCTACATGAGTTATACGAGTAGCCGGAATATCCGCAATCCCTTTTCGTGCATTCATCCAAGTGATAGCCGAGATCAGCCGTGCGGCAGTGCTTGATTGCTCTCAGAACTTTCAGATGCTGCCCTGTGATCCATTCGCGGCTATTTTCGACGAAGCTTTTTCCAACGGCGCGGACAATATCGGCCACTTCGAGTGGCGGCCGGTCCATTTATTCGTTCGGATTGGTTGTTTTATTTGGAAACAAAGCATCGAGCGGACTAACGGCTGCGCTCAAATGCAGTTTCGATACGTGAAGATAGCGCGCCGTTTGTTCAAGGCTGCTGTGCCCCAGCAATTTCTGAATGGTACGCAAATCCGTACCGGCGTCGAGCAAATGAGTGGCGAAGCAATGGCTCATCACATGCGGATGGACCTTCTTTACCAGCCCGCATCGTTTCGCTGCTCGCAGACACGCCTGCCATGGAACTTTAGTCGTGATCGGGGTTGAGGATGTATGATGTTTTCCTCCCGGAAACAGCCACTCCTTTGGCCGGTGTTGTTTCCAATGCTCACGCAGCGCTTCGTACAACACCTTGCTGAGCATCACCTCGCGATCTTTCAGTCCTTTGCCGCGGACTCTGATAACCATTCTTTTGCTGTCGATGTCGCTGACTCGCATATTCGCCAGCTCAGCGCGCCGCACTCCGGTGGCATACAGCGTCATCAATATTACGCGGTGAAACGGGAGATCAGCGGATTCGATCAGCAGACCGACTTCTTCAGGACTCAATATTTGCGGCAAACTGATCACTCGTTTTGGATAAGGCGTTTCTGCCGTGTTCCATGGCCGATGCAAGGTCTTTACGAAGAAGAAGCGCAAGGCAGCCAGGCGCTGGTTGACCGTGTTGGGAGATAATTTCTTGTCAGTGAACAGGTGTGCTTGGTAGTGGCGAATGTGCTCCAGGCCTAATTTGTCTGGAGGGCAGTTGAAATATAATGCAAAATCTTCGATGCCTCGGATGTAGCATTCACGCGTGGCGTCGGAATAGTTCCGTCGCACGAGTTCTTCGATCGTAATTGTTCTTAAGTGAGTCATAGTTTTCTCCTTGTATGACTCACGATATCGTCATTCTTCACCTCCATGTTCGTGTAAATACGCGAAGCGTCCGCCGCGTAGCGGCTACGTTCAAGTCGCGATCTGGGAAGTTACTCCCAATGCGACAGCATGTGCTACTGAATATTTCATTGTTACCGTGCAATTTCCATGGCTAATCGTCGCTATATAGATTGGAGCGACAGATAAGCTAAACGTAATGGTTGAAATTTTCATGAAGCCAGAATGTTATATCTCAAGTCAGGAGACGAATATGTCCGACTTTTCCAAACAGGCGTTATTCTGGGCGCCGCGCATCTGTCTATCGCTTTCATCGCTTTTCTGAGCATTTTTGCCTTGGATGTTTTCGATGGGCATCATAGTTTCTGGCAGACGATGCTGGCGTTTATCATACATCAAATTCCGGTTTTCGCGCTGATTGGAGCTTTGATCCTGGCCTGGCGGTGGGAATGGATTGGATCCGCGCTCTACGGCTTTCGGGATTGGCGTATGTGGCGTGGGACCTATCAATGTCACGCCCGGTTCCGCTGCCGATGCGTTTGATTTGGATCTTAACGATTGCGGTGCCAGCGTTTTTCATCGCAGCTTTGTTTTGGGCCAACTGGCGCAAGAAGGCGGGGCGAGGCAGCCGGCTCGCGCTGAAGTATTGCTGCAATTCTGCTGAGGGCATGAGGTTAATGCAAACTCCCAAGTCGGCTTATGGGAAACCGACTCCATCGAAACCGTTGCGCCTGGGGACATCAATCACCATGATTGAGAGTGTCGCGCGTGACATAGTCAAGGCCCCCCCATGAGCGCCAAGGATCAGGTTCCAGCGGCCCGGCTGCGCTTGCCAATGCAATCTTATAATTATTCGGAACGAAAGTTTTACCAATGCGAGTATTGAACCCGCGATTCTGATCTGCATTGAAAAATCCAGATTACTACAGTCTGGCCAATCCATAAAAGAACAAGCTCTTATGCGGCGTCCAATCCAATTAGGTCGTTTACGGCCTCGCGGAGTTTTTGTTTGCAGCCCAAGTATTTTTTCAGTAGTTTGCACAGAAACATGACCCAATAGAAATTGGATCTGTTCCAGTTCGCCGGCAGCAAGATGGCATAGACGAGCACAAGTGTGGTGCTTATGCCGATATCGGCATAAAA